>DASSKK010000008.1:0-132199 GCA_035690495.1 Nocardioidaceae bacterium
GAAGACCGGTCAGACGTTCGTGAGCAAGGAGCAGAAGGTCAAGGCGTTGTTCGACGACGTGGCGAGCCTGTCGTCGACCAGTCGTGACTTCTTGCAGGCCAACGGGAGCAACATCATCCGCCTGTCCCGGCAGGGCCAGGCTCAGCTGCCGTTGTATGCCGAGTACTCCCCGGAGTACCCCTGCCTGCTCGAGGGGATGGTGAACTGGATCCCGCACATGGAGCAGACCTACCGCGGCTTCACGCTGCACATCACTCTCGAGACGCTGCCGAACATGCCGACCGGCTACACCCCGGCCGACTCTCCCGTCTACGACGCGCACAACGGCCCGCACTGCTCGATGCTGCCCAACCCGCCGTACTCCCAGGCCAACCCTGGCCCGCAGCCGCCGGTGCACGCCGTCCACGACGGTGTGCAGGGCAGCCACGGCAAGTTCCGCCCCCGGCCGGCCACATCGTTCGACGAGACCTCCGGCTACGCCGGCACCGCGGCCGAGCGCTCCGTCGTGGACCGCCTGGTCGGCCCGGTGATGGGTGTGTCCCCTGCGCGGGTCCCCGACGTGGCGTCGCTGCTGTTCGCTCCCTTGGCACGAGGAAGCGAGGTGAGCGTGGGATGAAGCTGTTGGACAAGAAGACGTCCGCCGACCTGGTCAAGCTGGTGGTCTTCGTGGTCGTCACCACGCTGGCCACCGGACTCCTGGTGGTGGCGATCGGCAACCTGTCGTTCGGGGACACCAACACCTACAAGGCGGTCTTCAGCGACGCCACCAGCGTCGTCAAGGGCGACGACGTGCGTATCGCCGGCGTGAAGGTCGGCAGCGTCCAGGACATCGCGATCTACGACAAGGACAAGGCCCTGGTCACCTTCGAGGTCGACAAGACCGACCCGGTCACACAGAGCACGTACGCCGCGATCCGCTACCGCAACCTGGTCGGTCAGCGCTACATCGCGCTGACCCAAGGTGTCGGCGGACCGAAGGTTCTCGATCCCGGCTCCACCATCCCGATCTCGCGCACCAAGCCGGCCCTGGACCTGACCGTGCTGTTCAACGGCTTCAAGCCGTTGTTCCAGGCGATGTCTCCCGCAGACGTGAACAAGCTCGCCTACGAGATCATCACCGTGTTCCAAGGCGAGGGCGGGACGCTGCAGGGCCTGCTCGCCCACACCGCCTCGGTGACCACGACTCTGGCGCACCGAGACAAGGTGATCGGTGCCCTGATCACCAACCTCAACCACGTGATGGTCACCATCGGCAACCGCGACTCCGAGCTGTCCGAACTGCTGATCCGGCTCCGCGAGTTCGTGTCGGGGCTCTCGCACGACAGACACGCGATCCTGGGCTCCCTCGACTCGGTGTCCAACCTGGCGGTGCAGACCTCCGACCTGGTCACCGGGATCAGGCCGGGGCTGAGCGAGGACGTGCACCAGCTGCGCAAGGTGGCCGGGACCCTCGACCGCAACAAGGCGGAGATCGACCGCGCCCTCCAGGTGCTGCCGATCAAGCTGAACAAGGTCGGCCGGACGGCCACCTACGGCTCCTGGTTCAACTTCTACCTGTGCAACTTCCAGGGCCGGGTCAGGTTGCCTGCCGGGGTCTCGCTGCCGATCAACTACAACACCGGCGGAGCGAGGTGCCATCTGGGATGAGCATCCCGTTCCGGGAGAGGAACCCGGTCGTCATCGGGGCGATCAGCATCGCGGTGATCATCGTGATGATGCTGGCCGCGTTCAACGCCGACAAGCTGCCGCTGATCGGTGGCGGCGACACCTACTACGCCGCCTTCCACGAGGCCGGCGGCCTGAAGGCCGACGACGAGGTCCGGATCGCCGGCGTCCGCGTCGGGAAGGTGGCGTCGGTCGACCTGCAAGATGGCCACGTCCGGGTCGAGTTCCGGGTCGACAAGGGAGTGAAGTTCGGCAGAGGCACGGGCGCGGCCATCAAGATCAAGACGCTGCTCGGCGCCATGTATCTCGCGCTCCAGCCTCACGGGCACGGGCAGCTGGCCGAGGGCAGTCAGATCCCCGCGTCGCGGACCACTTCCCCGTTCGACGTCGTGCAGGCCTTCAGCGGCCTGGCGCAACGGTCCGAGGACATCGACACCCACCAGCTCGCCTCCGCGCTGAACACGCTCGCGACGCTGACTGAGAACACCCCGGCCGAGTTCCGCTCCGCGCTGAAGGGTGTCTCCCGGCTCTCGTCGAACATCGCCGCCCGCGACCAGCAGCTGCAGACCCTGCTCACCCACATGCACAAGGTCTCGAAAGTGCTGGGCGATCGCCGCGGGGACCTGGTCACGCTGATGCGCGACGGCGACAAGCTCTTCCGCGCGTTGGCGGCACGACGTCAGTCCGTGCACGACCTCCTCGTGGCCACCAGCAGGCTCTCGACGCAGTTGACCGGCCTGGTCGAGGACACGCGCGCCGACCTGAAGCCGGCGCTCCGACACCTGTCCCACGTGGTCGCAGTGCTCCAGAAGAACCAGGACAACCTCGACAACAGCCTGCGGCTGATGGCTCCGTTCTACCGGGTGTTCGCGAACACCCTCGGCAACGGTCCCTGGTTCGACACCTACATCCAGAACCTCCCGCCGATCCCCTCGGTCGGCTCGTCACTGCTCGGGACCCAGTGAGGACGGCGATGAGTGAGATGGACGCGAAGATGGCCGGATTCACCCGAATCCTGTCGGCGGTGGCCGTGCTGGCCGTCGTGGTCGCGCTGGTGCTCGTGTTCCTGCCCGGCCACCGCGAGAAGCACCTGACGGCGTACTTCCCCCGCACCGTCTCGCTCTACGAGGGCTCGGACGTGCGCATCCTCGGAGTGCCGGTCGGCACGGTGGACTCCGTGACGCCGTCGGGCACCGACGTCCGGGTCCGGATGTCCTACGACGCCAAGTACAAGGTGCCCGCGGACGCCAAGGCCGTCATCATCTCCCCGGCGATCGTGGGCGACCGCTACGTCCAGCTCACCCCCGTCTACCACAGCGGCCCGGTGATGGCGGACGGCAAGGTACTCCGGCCCAAGCGGACGGCCACCCCCCTCGAGCTGGACGAGATCTACAAGAGCGTCGACCAACTGATGGTCGCTCTGGGGCCCAACGGCGCCAACAAGCACGGTGCGCTCACCCATCTGCTGAACTCCACGGCCAAGAACTTCGCCGGTCAGGGCGCACAGTTCCACACGACGATCAAGAACCTGGCCAGGTTGACCTCCACGCTCGACGACAACAAGGACCAGCTGTTCGGCACCGCCAGGCAGATCGAGCGCTTCGTGAACGCCTTGGCGAAGAACGACAAGACCGTCCGTCACTTCAACGACTCGCTGACCGCCTCCGCCGACCTGCTGAAGGACGAGCGGCACGATCTCGCCGCGGCGCTGCACAACCTCGGGATCGCCATGCAGCAGGTGCGGTCCTTCGTCAAGCAGAACAAGCACGTGCTGTCGAAGAACATCAAGGGCCTGGACCAGATCTCCAAGATCCTGGTCAAGCAGCGCGCCGCTCTCGACGAGGTGCTCACCGACGCCCCCGACGCGCTGACGAACCTCTTCCACACCTACAACCCGGCCGCCGGCACCCTGGACACGCGCACCAACCTCGGCGAGAACATCAGTGCGCTGACCGCCAACCCGGCCAGCCTGCTGTGCGCGCTCGTGCACCAGGCGAAGGCACCCAAGAAGGCGTGCAGCCTGATCAAGAAGGCACTGCCACGTCCCGCCCCGCACGCCGGCACCGGGCCGGCCGAGAGCTCTCGCAAGGTGGTCCAGGTGGAGCACATCGACCGCTCCTTGGCCGGGATCGTGGAGGTGCGCAAGTGAGGATCCTGAGCGCACGACTCCGCGGTCCTGCCCGGCTGCGTAGACGGCTGGGCACCCGGCTCGCGCGTGCCGTCGTGCTCGTCCTGGTCGGCGCGGTGTCGCTGACCGGCTGCGACTTCTCGGTCTACAGCATCCCGCTGCCCGGTGGCGTCGATCTCGGCGACCACCCGTACACGGTGACCGTCGACTTCCGTGACGTGCTCGACCTGGTGCCGCAGTCCGCAGTCAAGGTCGACGACGTCACGGTGGGCAGGGTGGACGCGATCAGCCTGGACGGCTACACGGCCCAGGTGAAGGTGTCGCTGCGCGGCAACGTGAAGCTGCCCGACAACGCGGTAGCCGACATCAAGCAGACCAGCCTGCTGGGAGAGAAGTTCGTCTCGCTCAGCCCGCCCCCCGACGGAGCCGGCCACGGACGTCTCGGTAACGGCGACGTGATACCGCTGCAGCGCACCGGCCGCAACCCGGAGGTCGAAGAGGTGCTCGGAGCATTGTCGCTGCTGCTCAACGGCGGCGGCGTCGCGCAGCTGAAGACGATCTCCACCGAGCTGAACAAGGCGCTCTCCGGGCGGGAGACCGACGTACGCTCCCTGCTCGAGCAGCTGAAGACCTTCATGCAGCAGATCGACGGCCACAAGGGCACGATCGTCACCGCGATCAGGAGCCTGAACAAGCTGTCGATCTCGCTGAACAAGCAGACTCCGACGATCGAGAAGGCTCTGGACCGGCTGCCGGGCGCGATCGCGTCGATCAACCGGCAGCGCGACGACCTGGTCAAGATGCTCAAGGCGCTCGCCAAGCTCAGCTCGGTCGGCACGAGGGTGATCAAGGCCTCCAAGGAGGCCACCATCGACAGCCTGCGGTCGCTGGCCCCGACGCTGACGGAGCTGGCCAAGGCCGGTGACGCGCTGCCCAAGTCCCTGCAGGTCTTCTTGACCTACCCGTTCGTGGACGCGGTCGTCGGCACCAACCCGGCCCAGGCGCGCAACCTGCACATGGGCGACTACACCGACCTGTCGATCAAGCTCGACCTCGACCTCACCGGCAAGGGCGGAGGGTCGCTCCCGCAGCCCAGCGAGGTCTGCAAGCAGCTCCCCGGCGTCGGCAAGCTGTGCGGCGATGCGCTCGAGCAGGTCGAGAAGTGCCTGGCCAACCCGACGCTGTCGAACCCGGCCTGCAAGAACCTGCCGCAGAACCTGGTCAAGAGCATCTGCAAGAACGTGCCCGGCCCGCTCGGCAAGCTCTGCGGAGGCGGCGGCGGCGGCCCATCTCCGAGCCTGCCGCCGTTGCCTTCGCCGAGCCTGCCGACGTTACCGACCCTGCCGCTTGCGACAGGCGACGGCACCGCCGGCGGCTGCACCCTCGGGATACTGTGCCGTCCCGCCGCAGGGGAGGGGGCGCACCGTACGTCCTCGGGACCGTCCGTCCGCTACGACACCGACCTCGGTGCCCTCCTGGTGTGGGGGATGATCCAGCGATGATCACCCGGAAGACCAAGCTGCAGATCCTGGTGTTCGTGCTGATCACCGTGGTCGGAGTCGCCTACGTCGGGGCCCGCTACGCGAAGCTCGACCGGTTGCTGACCGACACGTCGTACCACGTCGTGGCCCACTTCCCGGAGTCCGGAGGCATCTTCACCGGCGCCGAGGTCTCCTACCGGGGAGTCGCGGTCGGGCAGGTCAGCGCGATGCGGCTCACCCACAAGGGCGTCGACGTCGTGCTGAACATCCAGAACGACACCAAGCCGATCCCCACCGACTCCAAGGCTGTCGTCGCCGACCGCTCGGCGGTGGGCGAGCAGTACGTCGACCTGCAGCCGCAGACCGGCCACGGGCCGTACCTGTCCGAGGGCTCCCAGATCCCGATGGACATGACCGAGACGCCGATCTCGACGACCCGCTTGCTCACCGACATCGACACCACCGTGAACTCGGTGAACAAGAAGAGCCTGCAGACCGTCACCCACGAGTTCGGCAAGGCGTTCAAGGGAACCGGGAAGAGCCTCGGTCGCATCATCGACACCTCCGACGCGTTCATCAGGGCCGCCAACGCCAACTTCGACATCACCACCGCTCTGCTGCAGGACGGCAACACGGTGCTGAAGACCCAACAGGCCAAGGCGTCCGACATCAAGAGCTTCTCGAAGGACCTGGCGCTCTTCTCCGACACCCTCGCTGCCAGCGACCAGGACCTGCGCACCGTGATCGAGAACGGCAGCGCCACCGCCAACCAGCTCGACTCGTTCCTGAAGAAGAACGGCGTCGACCTCGGCGACCTGATCAACAACCTGGTCACCACCGGCGAGATCACCGCCAAGCACGTCAACGGCACCGAGATGATCCTGGTGGTCTACCCCTACGTGGTCTCGGGCGGGTACACGGTGGTCTCCAAGGACCCGAAGACCGGGCTGTACGACGCCCACTTCGGGCTGATCATGGCGCAGAACCCACCCGTCTGCCACAACGGCTACCAGGGCACCGACAAGCGCAGTCCCTTCAACCGCGGCAACCGGCCGATGAACACCGACGCCCGGTGCACCGAGCCGCAGGCGCAGACCAGCGCACGCGGCGCACAGTGGGCTCCACGCAGTCGCCCGGGCGCTGCCTACCGTGCCCCCGTCGTCGGCACGTACGATTCCCGTACCGGAAAGGTGCACTACACCGATCACAACCCGAGCGGTGACGTGACCTACACCGGTGGGGCCGCCGCCGCGATGGGCGAGCAGTCCTGGAAGTGGCTGCTGCTCCAGCCACTCGCAGGGGGCCGGCAGTGACCCCGACCACGGCTCAGGAGTCGCCTTCAGTGACCTCGCCAGCAACCCCCTCCGGGACCGAGCACGACGACGAGACCGCTCGGCTGACCGAGCCCCCCAAGCGCGCACGGATGAGCCCTCGGCTGAGCTGGGCGATCACCGCGTTCCTCGCGCTCGTGGTCGTGCTGGCGTTGGTGGTGGTGGTGCTGGAGCTGGTCGTGCTGCGGCCCCGCGACGCCAAGGCGCAGGCCGAGCAGCAAGCACGCTCGGAGGTGGTCCGGACAGCCGAGCGGTTCACCGCCCAGGTCAACAACTACAAGGCCAGCTCCATCGACGAGTACAAGAAGCACGTGGCAGCGATGCTCTCCCCGAAGTTCAAGAGCCAGTTCGACGCGGCGATGAAGGACATCGTCAGCCAGGTCCAGCAGTTCAAGATCAGCTCCAAGGGCGACGTACTCACCTCCGCAGTCGCCAGCCTCGACCCCGACTCGGCACAGGTGCTGGTCGTCGCCGACGCCAGCACCAAGAGCACGTTCGGTCCGCGGGCCCGGCACTTCCGCTGGAAGGTGTCGCTGGTGAAGCTCGGGGGCAAGTGGCTCATCGACGACTACACCCCGGTCGCCTGAGGCCTGACGATGAACCCCAACCCGACTCTCTACGACATCCTCGGCGTGCCGGAAGACGCCAGCGCCGACCAGATCAAGCGTGCCTGGCGCGACGCCGCCGAACGCTTCGAGCCGGGCTCCGGCGGGTCCGCCGCCCAGTTCCGGTTGTTCAACGAGGCCGCCGAGGTCCTGCTCGACCCGGAGCGCAGACGCGAGTACGACGCCCAGCTCGAGTCCACCGCCGCCCCCGTCGAGGCAGGGACCGACGAGGCGATCGAGCCTGCCGGGACCGAGGAGGCCGGCGAGGGCTGGACCGTGCCCGTGCCCGCCGGGGCCGAGAGCGGCGCCGAGACTCCGGCACGGCGCCCCGTGCCGCTGGGCTGGACCGTGGGCCTGGGTGCCCTCGCGGTGGTGCTGGTCGTCTTCGCCGCGGTCTACGGCATCCCGCGCTGGAAGGACGTCCGGCACGCCGACAAGGTCGACGAGGCGACATCTACCGCCCCCGCGGTGGCCGAGCGGGCGGCCACGACGATCCTGTCCTACGACTACAAGAGCCTCGGCACCGACGAGAAGGCCGCGCAGAACTACATGACCGGCTCGTACGCGAGGAAGTACACCCACACCTTCGACAAGCTGGTCCGTCCGCATGCACCCGAGCTCAAGGCCCACGTCGTCGCCGATGTGAAGGCCTCCGGCGTCATCCACGCCGACCCCGACCGGGTCGCGGTCCTGCTGTTCGTCAACCAGGTCACCACGAGCACCGCCAACGGCGGGAAGCCGCAGACCGCCCTGAACCGGGTGGAGCTGAAGATGAAGCACACGGGCGGCCGATGGCTGGTCGACGGCATCACGTCCTATTGACGGTGCTTGACTCGCAGCCGCGATGGGGTCATGCTTCTGGTGCCTCCCGGGCTGTCGGGCCGTCGCGCGACGCGCTCCCTCGGGTTTGTGCCCAGGCTCGGTCATGGGTTAGTATCGATCCTTGCGCCTGCCCTCAAATGCTCTCCTGCCTGCCCGGATGGTTGGTTTGTGGTTGGCCGGTGCCATCGCTCGATGAGTCCGCGAGCCCTCGGAAGGACCCCTCTTGGCCGCCTCGCGCAGCACCTCCAAGACCCAGCAGAACCACACCCCGCAGAACCGCAGCAGTCTCGCACCGCGCCGGATCTCCTTCGCCAAGATCCATGAGCCCCTCGAAGTGCCCCAGCTCCTCGACCTGCAGACCAGCAGCTTCGACTGGCTGATCGGCCACGAGGCCTGGCAGGACGAGCAGCAGCGCCGTGCCGACGGCGGCGAGGACGTGTCCCTCAAGTCCGGACTGCAGGAGATCTTCGAGGAGATCTCCCCCATCGAGGACTTCTCGGGGACCATGTCGCTGTCCTTCGACAACCCGGTGTTCTACGACCCGAAGAACACCGTCGACGAGTGCAAGGAGAAGGACTTCACCTACTCCGCGCCGCTCTACGTCTCGGCGGAGTTCACCAACAACGAGACCGGTGAGATCAAGGGCCAGACGGTCTTCATGGGCGACTTCCCGTTGATGACCGACAAGGGCACCTTCGTGATCAACGGCACCGAGCGTGTCGTGGTGTCCCAGCTCGTCCGCTCGCCCGGCGTCTACTTCGAGCGCTCGGCGGACAAGACCTCCGACAAGGACATCTTCACCGCCAAGATCATTCCCTCGCGCGGGGCGTGGCTCGAGTTCGAGGTCGACAAGCGCGACATGGTCGGAGTTCGGCTGGACCGCAAGCGCAAGCAGAACGTCACCGTGCTGCTCAAGGCCCTGGGCTGGACCGAGGAGCAGATCCGCGACGAGTTCGGCGACTACGAGTCGATGATGATGACGCTGGAGAAGGACCACACCTCCGGCCAGGACGACGCCCTGCTCGACATCTACCGCAAGCTGCGTCCGGGCGAGCCGCCGACGCGCGAGGCAGCACAGACGCTGCTCGACAACTACTACTTCAACCCCAAGCGCTACGACCTGGCCAAGGTCGGCCGCTACAAGATCAACAAGAAGCTGGGTCTGCACGAGGCGTTCGACCAGCAGACGCTGACCATCGACGACATCGTCTCGGCGATCCGCTACATCGTGCACCTGCACAAGGCAGGCGACGGCAGCGAGCTGGAAGTCGCCGGCGGGATGGTCGAGGTCAACGCCGACGACATCGACCACTTCGGCAACCGCCGGATGCGCACCGTCGGTGAGCTGATCCAGAACCAGCTCCGCACCGGCCTGGCCCGCATGGAGCGGGTGGTCCGCGAGCGGATGACCACCCAGGACGTCGAGGCGATCACGCCGCAGTCACTGATCAACATCCGCCCGGTCGTCGCGGCGCTGAAGGAGTTCTTCGGCACCTCGCAGCTGTCGCAGTTCATGGACCAGACCAACCCGGTCGCGGGTCTGACACACAAGCGCCGGCTCAACGCGCTCGGTCCCGGCGGCCTGTCGCGTGACCGGGCGGGCTTCGAGGTCCGCGATGTGCACCCCTCGCACTACGGCCGGATGTGCCCGATCGAGACTCCCGAGGGTCCGAACATCGGTCTGATCGGCTCGCTGGCCACCTTCGGACGGATCAACCCGTTCGGCTTCGTGGAGACGCCGTACCGCAAGGTGAAGAACGGCAAGGTGACCGACGAGATCACCTACGTCACCGCCGACGAGGAGGACCGCTTCGTCATCGCTCAGGCCAACGCCACGCTGAATGCCGACGGCTCCTTCGCCGAGGACCGGGTGCTGGTCCGCACCCGGGGCGGCGAGACCGTGGACATCCCCCGCGACGAGGTCGACTACATGGACGTCTCGCCGCGCCAGATGGTCTCGGTGGCGACCGCGCTGATCCCGTTCCTGGAGCACGACGACGCCAACCGGGCGTTGATGGGCGCGAACATGCAGCGCCAGGCGGTGCCGCTCATCAAGAGCGACGCTCCGCTGGTAGGCACCGGCATGGAGTTCCGTGCGGCCGTCGACGCCGGCGACGTGGTCACCGCCAAGCAGGCCGGCGTCGTGACGGAGGTGTCCGCCGACGCCGTCGAGGTGATGCACGACGACGGCACCTACGCGACGTACCGGATGCAGAAGTTCAGCCGGTCCAACCAGGGCACCTGCATCAACCAGCGTCCCCTGGTCGACGAGGGCCAGCGGCTCGAGGTCGGCTCGCCGATCGCGGACGGGCCGTGCACCGACGAGGGCGAGATGGCGCTCGGCACCAACCTGCTCGTCGCGTTCATGCCGTGGCAGGGCCACAACTACGAGGACGCGATCATCCTCTCCCAGCGCCTGGTCCAAGAGGACGTGCTCACCTCGATCCACATCGAGGAGCACGAGGTCGACGCCCGCGACACCAAGCTCGGGCCGGAGGAGATCACCCGCGACATCCCCAACGTCGGCGAGGAGATGCTCGCCGACCTCGACGAGCGCGGCATCATCCGGATCGGTGCGGAGGTGAACACCGGCGACATCCTGGTCGGCAAGGTGACGCCCAAGGGCGAGACCGAGCTGACCCCCGAGGAGCGGCTGCTGCGTGCGATCTTCGGGGAGAAGGCCCGTGAGGTGCGCGACACCTCGATGAAGGTGCCGCACGGGGAGTCCGGCACCGTCATCGGCGTGCGGGTCTTCGACCGCGAGGAGGGTGACGAGCTCCCGCCGGGCGTCAACCAGCTGGTGCGGGTGTACGTCGCCCAGAAGCGCAAGATCTCCGTCGGCGACAAACTGGCCGGACGTCACGGCAACAAGGGCGTGATCTCCAAGATCCTGCCGGTCGAGGACATGCCGTTCATGGAGGACGGCACGCCGGTCGACGTGGTGCTCAACCCGCTGGGTGTGCCCGGCCGGATGAACATCGGTCAGATCCTCGAGATCCACCTGGGCTGGCTGGCCAAGACCGGCTGGGACGTGTCGCAGAGCGACGGCAACGACTCAGGCGCGGACTGGAAGCAGCGGCTGATCGGGATCCATGCCGAGGCTGCGGAGGCCGACTCCAACGTGGCGACCCCGGTGTTCGACGGCGCCCGCGAGGACGAGATCACCGGACTGCTGGGCTCCACCCTGCCCAACCGCGACGGCGTGCGGGTGGTGAAGGAGAATGGCAAGGCGCTGCTGTTCGACGGCCGCTCGGGCGAGCCGTTCCCGGACCCGGTCTCGGTCGGCTACATGTACATCCTGAAGCTGCACCACCTGGTCGACGACAAGATCCACGCACGCTCGACCGGTCCGTACTCCATGATCACCCAGCAGCCGCTGGGCGGTAAGGCGCAGTTCGGCGGCCAGCGGTTCGGCGAGATGGAGGTGTGGGCGATGGAGGCCTACGGCGCGGCGTACGCCCTCCAGGAGCTGCTGACGATCAAGTCCGACGACGTGCCCGGACGCGTCAAGGTGTACGAAGCGATCGTGAAGGGCGAGAACATCCCCGACTCGGGCATCCCCGAGTCGTTCAAGGTGCTCGTCAAGGAGATGCAGTCGCTGTGCCTGAACGTGGAGGTGCTCTCCTCCGACGGGACGGCGATCGAGATGCGGGACGCGGAGGAGGACGTCTTCCGTGCCGCCGAGGAGCTCGGCATCGACCTGTCGCGGCGCGAGCCCTCCAGCGTCGAAGAAGTCTAGAGGGAGACGGTGGTTGAGGAGCCGGAGCGCTAGCGGAGGCGTCTCGAAACCACCGGGCCCAGGCCAACGACTCGAGAACCACGAAGACACCAGGGAAAGAAGCCAGAGTGCTTGACGTAAATTTCTTCGACCAGCTTCAGATCGGCCTCGCCAACGCCGACGACATCCGTGCGTGGAGCTACGGCGAGGTGAAGAAGCCGGAGACCATCAACTATCGCACGCTCAAGCCCGAGCGTGACGGGCTGTTCTGCGAGAAGATCTTCGGACCCACCCGGGACTGGGAGTGCTACTGCGGAAAGTACAAGCGGGTCCGGTTCAAGGGCATCATCTGCGAGCGCTGCGGCGTCGAGGTGACCCGGTCCAAGGTGCGGCGTGAGCGGATGGGCCACATCGAGCTCGCCGCGCCCGTCACCCACATCTGGTACTTCAAGGGCGTGCCCAGCCGGCTCGGGTATCTGCTCGACCTGGCGCCGAAGGACCTGGAGAAGGTCATCTACTTCGCCGCCTACATGATCACCCACGTCGACGAGGGCGCGCGGCACAAGGACCTGTCCTCGCTCGAGGGCAAGGTGGACATGGAGCGCAAGCGCCTGGAGAAGAAGCGCGACGTCTCGCTGGACGAGCGTGCCAAGAAGCTCGAGGCCGACCTCAAGCAGCTCGAGGACGAGGGCGCCAAGGCGGACGCGCGCCGCAAGGTCAAGGACGGCGCGGAGCGCGAGATGCGCCAGATCCGCGACCGTGCCCAGCGGGAGCTGGACCGGCTCGAGGAGGTCTGGGACCGCTTCAAGAACCTGCAGGTGCAGGACCTCGAGGGCGACGAGCTGCTCTACCGGGAGATGAAGACCTGGTTCGGCAAGTACTTCGAGGGACACATGGGCGCCACCGCCATCCAGAAGCGGCTGGAGACCTTCGACCTCGACGCCGAGGTGGAGAACCTGCGCGAGACGATCGCCACCGGCAAGGGGCAGCGCAAGGTGCGTGCCCTCAAGCGCCTCAAGGTCGTCGACGCGTTCCGCAAGACCAACAACAGCCCGCAGGGCATGGTCCTCGACGCGGTGCCGGTGATCCCGCCGGACCTGCGCCCGATGGTGCAGCTGGACGGTGGCCGGTTCGCCACCTCCGACCTCAACGACCTCTACCGCCGCGTGATCAACCGCAACAACCGGCTCAAGCGGCTGCTGGACCTCGGTGCGCCCGAGATCATCGTCAACAACGAGAAGCGGATGCTCCAGGAGGCGGTCGACTCGCTGTTCGACAACGGCCGTCGTGGTCGTCCGGTGACCGGGCCCGGGAACCGGCCCTTGAAGTCGCTGTCCGACATGCTCAAGGGCAAGCAGGGCCGGTTCCGCCAGAACCTGCTCGGCAAACGGGTGGACTACTCCGGCCGGTCGGTCATCGTGGTTGGCCCGCAGCTCAAGCTGCATCAGTGCGGCCTGCCTAAGGAGATGGCGGTCGAGCTGTTCAAGCCGTTCGTGATGAAGCGTCTGGTCGACCTGAACCACGCGCAGAACATCAAGAGCGCCAAGCGCATGGTGGAGCGCGCCACGAGCGGCCTCTCCCGTTACGCGACGGTGTGGGACGTGCTCGAGGAGGTCATCACCGAGCACCCCGTGCTGTTGAACCGAGCACCGACGCTCCACCGTCTGGGCATCCAGGCGTTCGAGCCGCAGTTGATCGAGGGCAAGGCGATCCAGATCCACCCGTTGGTCTGCTCGGCCTTCAACGCCGACTTCGACGGTGACCAGATGGCGGTGCACCTGCCGCTGTCGGCCGAGGCCCAGGCCGAGGCTCGGATCCTGATGTTGTCGACGAACAACATCCTCAAGCCCTCCGACGGCCGGCCGGTGACGATGCCGACCCAGGACATGATCATCGGGCTGTACTTCTTGACCCAGCAGGTGGACAACGCTGGCGAGCTGCCCGGCGCCGGCCGGGTGTTCGCCTCCACCGCTGAGGCGATCATGGCCTTCGATCGCGGCGAGATCACCTTGCAGAGCACGGTGAGGATCCGCCTCAAGGATGTCGTGCCCCCGACCGGAGCGCCGATTCCCGAGGGCTGGGAGCCCGGTGAGCCGTTGCTGCTGGAGACCACGCTGGGTCGCGCGCTGTTCAACGAGACCCTGCCGGCCGACTACGCCTTCGTGAACTACGAGGTCGGCAAGAAGCAGCTCGGGGTGATCGTCAACGACCTGGCCGAGCGCTACACCAAGGTCGAGGTCGCCGCCGCGCTGGACGCCCTGAAGGACACCGGGTTCTACTGGGCCACCCGATCCGGAGTCACCGTCTCCATCGAGGACGTCGTGACACCGCCGCGCAAGGCCGAGATCCTCGCGACGTTCGAGGAGCAGGCCAAGAAGGTGCAGACACAGTTCGAACGTGGTCTGATCACCGACGACGAGCGCCGGCAGGAGCTCATCGAGATCTGGACGCAGGCGTCGAACAAGGTGGCCGACGAGCTGGAGACCACGTTCGACAAGAGCAACCCGATCTTCATGATGGTGCACTCCGGTGCTCGCGGGAACATGATGCAGGTCCGCCAGATCGCCGCCATGCGCGGCCTGGTGGCCAATCCGAAGGGCGACATCATCCCGCGGCCGATCAAGTCGAACTTCCGTGAGGGCCTGACCGTGCTGGAGTACTTCATCGCCACGCACGGGGCCCGCAAGGGTCTGGCGGACACGGCGCTGCGCACGGCCGACTCCGGTTACCTGACGCGGCGTCTGGTCGACGTCTCCCAGGACGTGATCATCCGCGAGGACGACTGCGGCACCGACCGCGGCATGCCCAAGCGGATCGGCCAGCGGCTGAACGACACGGTGGTCAAGGACGAGAACGCCGAGACCGCGGCGTACGCCCGCACCGCCTCGGTCGACATCACCCACCCGGAGACCGGCGAGGTGCTGGTCGCCGCCGGCGACGACCTGGGCGACGTGAAGATCGACGAGCTCGTCGCGGCCGGGATCGAGGAGGTCAAGGTGCGCTCCGTGCTCACCTGCGACGCCAAGACCGGCACGTGCGCCAAGTGCTACGGACGCTCCCTGGCGACCGGAAAGCTCGTCGACATCGGCGAGGCCGTGGGCATCATCGCGGCCCAGTCGATCGGTGAGCCCGGGACGCAGCTGACGATGCGGACCTTCCACACCGGTGGCGTGGCCTCCGCGGACGACATCACCCAGGGTCTGCCTCGTGTGGTGGAGCTGTTCGAGGCGCGCACCCCGAAGGGCCGTGCTCCGATCACCGAGGCCGCCGGCCGCGTGGAGATCGAGGAGACCGAGAAGGCCAAGAAGGTCGTCGTCACCCCCGATGACGGCTCCGAGGCGCAGGACTACCCCGTCAGCAAGCGGTCGCGCCTGATGGTGGCCGACGGCGACCACGTCGAGGTCGGGCAGAAGCTGACCCAGGGCACCGAGGACCCGCAGGACGTGCTGCGCGTGCTCGGCGTCCGCAAGGCCCAGGAGCACCTCGTCGACGAGGTGCAGGCGGTCTACCGCAGCCAGGGCGTGTCGATCCACGACAAGCACATCGAGATCATCGTCCGGCAGATGCTGCGCCGGGTCCTGGTGCTCGAGCAGGGCGACACCACGCTGCTCCCCTCCGACCTGGTCGACCGGGTGAAGTTCGAGGAGGAGAACCGCCGGGTCGTCTCCGAGGGCGGCAAGCCCGCGGCCGGCCGTCCGCAGCTGATGGGCATCACCAAGGCCAGCCTGGCGACCGAGTCGTGGCTGTCGGCGGCCTCCTTCCAGGAGACCACGCGGGTGCTCACCGACGCGGCGATCAACGGCAAGTCCGACGCTCTGCGTGGGCTGAAGGAGAACGTGATCATCGGGAAGCTGATCCCGGCCGGAACGGGCCTGGAGAGGTACCGCAACATCCGGGTCGAGCCCACCGAGGAGGCGCGCGCGAACGCCTACTCGGTCACCGGGTACGGCGACTACGACTACGGCTTCGGCAACGCCGGTGGCCAGGCCGTGGCACTCGACGACTTCGACTTCGGCTCCTACCAGAACTAGTTGAGATGTGCCTCGTTCCCTGTTGAGTTGGGCCCCGTTCCGAAACGAGGCAGAACTCGGTGCCTAACAAGGCCCAACTCAACGGGGGCGCTTAGACTGCGCGGCGTGGTTGAGGGGCAGCGCAAGCAGCGGCTGGCGGCGTACGCCGTGGTGGTCCGGCACGAGCAGATCCTGCTCTCCCGCCTTGCGGAGTACCTGTCCGGGACCGAGCTGTGGACGCTGCCCGGCGGCGGCGTCGAGTTCGGAGAGCATCCCCGCGATGCGGTGATCCGCGAGGTGGAGGAGGAGACGGGGCTGCCGGTCACCCTCGGGGACCGGGCCTGGGTGGACTCGGTCCGCCGGCCACCGGTGGACGAGGACCGGCCGGACGAGGTCCACTCGGTGCGCCTTGTCTACGACGGCTGGGTTCCCGTCGACGCGCCCGAGCCGCGGGTCGTCGAGGTGGACGGCACCACGGTCGACGCCCGGTGGCACCGGCTCGACGACGTGCTGTCCGGAGCCGTCCCCACCGTCCCCCTGGTCCGCGACGCCGTGGCGGCACACCTGCCCGCGCGACGGCAACGGCTCGGTGCCTATGCATTGGTCCGGCGGGTCTCGACAGGCTCGACCAGCGGAGAGGTGCTGCTGACCCGGATCTCGCCACTCGGGGTTGGTGCCGGATCGTGGACGCTGCCCGGCGGCGGCGTCGCTCACGGCGAGAGCCCGGCCGCGGGGCTGGCTCGCGAGATCCAGGAGGAGTGCGGGGTCACCGCCGAGATCGGTGCGCTGCTCGACGTGCACGACGTGCACTTCATCGGCACGGCGCCCAACGGGCGTGCCGAAGACTTCCACGGCGTACACCTGATCTTCGAAGCCCGGGTGCCCCCGGACGCGGATCTGCGGGTCGTGGAGCGGGACGGCACCACCGACGCCGTGGCATGGGTCCCGGTGCGCGAGATCGAGTCGGGGGCGCTTCCGGTCCTCGAGGTCGTCACTCACGCCCTCGGACTGGAGCGGCAGAGGGTGGGCTAGCCTCGTCGTCATGGGCCAGCAGGAGACCGTGTTCACCTACGGCGCGCCGTCGCTGAAGTTCGGGCGCGGGGCCGCCGACGAGATCGGCTACGACCTCTCGACGTACGGCGTGCGCCGGGTGCTCGTCGTCACCGACGCAGGGGTCGCTGCGACCGGGCATCCAGAGCGGATCGCCGCACAGATGAAGGGCTTCGACATCGAGGCGCGGATCTACGACGGCGTCCACGTCGAGCCCACCGACGCGAGCATGGTCGAGGCGATCGAGTTCGCGCGTGACACCGGTCCGTGGGACGCCTTCGTCGCGGTCGGCGGCGGGTCCAGCATCGACACCGCCAAGGCCGTGAACCTGCTCACCAGCAACGACGGCGAGCTGCTGGACTACGTGAACGCGCCGGTCGGCAAGGGTGCCGACCCGGCCCGTCCGCTCAAGCCGTTGGTCGCCTGCCCGACCACGACCGGCACGGGCAGCGAGAGCACGACGGTGTGCGTGCTCGACGTGCTGGAGCAGAAGGTGAAGAGCGGGATCAGTCATCCCCGGCTGCGCCCCACGCTGGCCGTGGTCGACCCGTCGTTGACGATGACCCAGCCGCCGGGCGTCACCGCAGCCTGCGGGATGGACATCTTGTGCCACGCGCTGGAGAGCTGGACCGCTCGCCCGTACACCTCGTTCGCCGCCAAGCAACCGGAACAGCGGGTGCCCTACTGCGGGGCGAACCCGGTGGCCGACATGTGGTCGGAGAAGGCGATGAGCCTGCTGGCGTTGGCGTTCCGGACCGCCGTCCACCACGGTGACGACGAGGGCGCCCGCGAGCAGATGGCGATGGCCGCCACGTTCGCCGGGCTCGGGTTCGGCAACGCCGGCGTGCACATCCCGCACGCGAACGCCTACCCGGTCGCCGGGCGCGTCGTCGACTTCCACCCCGACGGGTACCCCCCCGAGGAGCCGATGGTGCCGCACGGCATGGCCGTCGCCCTCACTGCGCCCGAGGCGTTCCGGTTCACCTATGACGCCGCCCCGGAACGGCACGTCCGGGCCGCCGAGCTGCTCGACCCCCACGGGCCGATGCCGACCGGACGACGCGACGCGCTTCCCGACGTGCTCATCGCGCTGATGCGCGACATCGGCATCCCGAACGGCCTGGCCGCGGTCGGCTACGGCAAGGACGACGTACCCGACCTCGTCGAAGGCGCGATGAAGCAGCAGCGCCTGCTGGCCACCGCACCCAAGGACGTCACCGAGGACGACCTCGCCGGGATCGTTCAGCGGTCCTTGGAACTGTGGTGAGATGCGGGACTTGACAGCCGAGCTGCACAGGCACGGGGTCACCGACGTCGACGACTCGTCGCTCGCCCGCGCGATGTACTCCACGGACGCCTCGCTCTATCGGGTGGTTCCCCGCGTGGTGGTACGACCCCGCGACACGGACGAGCTCGTCGCCACGGTCGCCGTCGCGCGTGAGACCTCGACGCCGTTGACGATGCGCGGGGCGGGTACGTCGATGGCCGGCAACGCGGTCGGCGAGGGAATCGTGGTCGACACCTCCAGGCACCTGAACCGCGTTCTGGAGATCGACCGCGAGGCACGGACCGCGCGGGTCCAACCCGGGCTCGTGCACGCCAGCCTGCAGCAGCAAGCACTGCCGCACGGGCTGCGCTACGGCCCCGACCCCGCCTCGCACAGCCGCTGCACGATCGGCGGGATGCTCGGCAACAACGCGTGCGGCGCCCGTGCGCTCGGCTACGGGCGCAGCGTGGACAACCTGCGCGGGCTGGACGCGGTGACCATCGACGGCACTCGGCTGTCCTGGCTTGACGGCGTGCCCGCCCGAGGGGCCGACCCCGCAGGGTCCTCGGTGCTGAGCCGGGCGGCCGACGTGGTGGCCGCGGACCTGTCCACGGTGCGGACCGAGTTCGCCAAGTTCGGTCGGCAGGTCTCCGGCTACGCCCTCGAGCACCTGCTCCCCGAGAACGGCACCCGCGTCGACCGGCTGCTCGTCGGCAGCGAGGGGACGCTGGCCGTGCTGCTCGAGGCCACCGTCGACCTCGTCGAGAAAGCCCGCCACCGGGCGCTGGCGGTGCTCGGCTTCCCCTCGATGGCCGAGGCTGCGGACGCGGTCGGTGCGCTGCTCGAGCATCCGCTGGTCGCCTGCGAGGGGATGGACGGCCGGGTGGTGGACGCGTACGTCGCTCGCCGCGGAGCCAGCGGTGTCCCGGAGCTGCCGGACGGGTCGTGCTGGGTGCTCGCTGAGGTCACCGGAGGCGGCCCGGGGGAGGCGGAGTCCAAGGCGGAGAAGGTCGCGGCCACCGTGCCGGCACAGGGCAGCAGGGTGGTCGTGGACGAGTCCGAGATCCTCGCGATCTGGGGGATCCGTGAGGACGGCGCCGGACTGACCGGCCAAGCGCTGAAGCGTCCCAGCCACTCGGGGTGGGAGGACGCGGCGGTGCCGCCGGCCAACCTGGGCGCCTACCTGCGCGACTTCGACGCCCTCATGGACCAGTACGGTCTGGACGGCGTTCCCTACGGGCACCTGGGCGAGGGGTGCATGCACATCCGGATCGACTTCCGGATGCGCGAGCCCGACGGGCGACGGGCGTTCCGTTCCTTTCTCGGTGACGCTGCGACACTGGTCGCCTCTCATGGCGGCACGCTGTCCGGGGAGCACGGGGACGGCCGGGCCCGCTCCGAACTGCTCCCGGCGATGTACTCACCGGCGGCTCTGGCGATGTTCGCGCAGGTCAAGCACGTCTTCGACGCGGTCAACCTGCTCAACCCCGGGGTGCTGGTCGACCCGCGGCCCGCCGACGCCGACCTGAGACTCGCCGCCCGGTTGCGCGAGCCGGCCGGACTGGGGCTGCGGCTGAGCGACGACGATGGCTCCCTGCTGCACGCGGTGCACCGCTGCACCGGTATCGGCAAGTGCCGAGCGGACGGCACGGCACGGGGCGCCGTGATGTGCCCGTCGTACCTCGCCACCCGCGAGGAGAAGGACTCCACCCGAGGACGGGCCAGGGTGCTGCAGGAGATGCTCAACGGGTCCGTGGTCGCCGACGGCTGGAAGTCCCCCGAGGTCCACGATGCGCTCGACCTGTGCCTTTCCTGCAAGGGGTGCGCGCGCGACTGCCCGACCGGCATCGACATGGCCAGCTACAAGGCGATCGCGTTGCACCAGAGATTCCGACGCCGGATCCGTCCGCGCAGTCACTACGCGCTCGGGCAGCTGCCCCGCTGGGCCCGGTTGACGCAGCCCGTCGCGCGACTCGCCAACGCGGCGATGAACGTCGAACCGCTGGCCCGCGTGCTGAAGACGATGGCGGGGGTCGACCAGAGACGGAGCCTGCCGCCGTTCGCGAACAGGAGCCTGCGTCGCTGGGCGCGACGCTCGGGAACGGCGTACGCCGCGCGCACCGCCGAGTCCGCCGCGGGCCGCGTCGGCACACCGGACGTGCTGGTCTGGGCGGACTCCTTCACCGAGCACTTCGGGCCGTCCGCCGGCCGGGCCGCGGTGCGGGTCCTGGAGGCGGCCGGCCTGCGGGCAGCCGTGCTCGACGAACGGGTGTGCTGCGGGCTCACCTGGGTGAGCACCGGCCAGCTCGACGCGGCGCGCCGGATCGCCGTCCGCGCCGTCGACCGGCTGCACCCCTACATCGCCGGGGGCGCCACCGTGGTCGGCCTCGAACCCTCCTGCCTGGCCACGTTGCGCTCTGACCTCGGCGAGCTCGTCGACGACCCCCGTGCCGAGCAGGTGGCCGCGGGGATGCGCACGCTCGCGGAGGTGCTCACGCAGGCTGCCGGCTGGCGTCCGCCCGACCTGTCCGGGTCGCGGATCGTCGTGCAGCCGCACTGCCACCACGCAAGCATCCTGGGCTGGGACGCCGACGCAGCTCTGCTGGCACGCACGGGTGCCGAGATCACTCGGCTGGGCGGGTGCTGCGGGCTGGCCGGCAACTTCGGGGTCGAGCGCGGTCACTACGAGGTGTCGGTCGCCGTCGCCGAGCACCAGCTGCTGCCCGCCGTGCGGGCCGCGGGGCCGGACACGGTCGTCCTCGCGGACGGATTCTCCTGCCGGACCCAGATCGACGACCTCGCCTCGGTGCGCGCGCTGCACCTGGCGGAGCTGCTGGATCGCCCTGAGGCGTTTTGACCCTGCCCGGGTGACCCGGTAATCTAAATCTTCGTGCCTGGGCACGCCCAGGTCGTCACGTGTGCCTCACCACCACCTGTCGTGGTGAGCGAGTCGTGTGGGCTGCGTTCGCAGCGTCCTCGAAGGTTCCACCGCCCGCCGGACCGGCGGGCACCGTGGGCTGGGCGACACGCCCGACCCCGGGGAGCGTTGCGGGCCGCGGAGCGCGATTCCGATCGGCTCCAGGCACGCTGCCGGGTCAGTACTCCAACCGAAAGGGAACCACGCGGTGCCCACCATCCAGCAGTTGGTCCGCAAGGGCCGCCAGGACAAGGTGTCGAAGAACAAGACGCCCGCGCTGAAGGGATCTCCCCAGCGACGCGGCGTGTGCACGCGTGTCTACACGACCACTCCGAAGAAGCCGAACTCCGCGCTGCGCAAGGTCGCCCGGGTCCGGCTGTCCAGCGGAGTCGAGGTCACGGCGTACATCCCCGGAGTGGGACACAACCTGCAGGAGCACTCGATCGTGCTCGTGCGCGGAGGCCGTGTGAAGGACCTGCCCGGTGTCCGCTACAAGATCATCCGCGGTTCGCTCGACACCCAGGGTGTGAAGAACCGCAAGCAGGCTCGCAGCCGGTACGGCGCGAAGAAGGAGAAGAGCTGATGCCTCGCAAGGGCCCCGCGCCGAAGCGGCCGGTCGACGTCGACCCCGTCTACGGGAGCCAGGTCGTCACGCAGCTGGTGAGCAAGGTGCTGCGCGACGGCAAGAAGCAGACCGCTCAGCGCATCGTGTACGGCGCCCTCGAGGGCTGCCGCGACAAGACGAGCACCGACCCGGTCGTGACGCTCAAGCGTGCGCTCGACAACGTCAAACCCACCCTCGAGGTGCGCAGCCGTCGTGTCGGAGGCGCCACCTACCAGGTGCCGGTCGACGTTCGCGGCCCGCGGTCGATGACGCTCGCGCTGCGCTGGCTGGTCGGCTACGCCCAGCAGCGCCGCGAGAAGACCATGGCCGAGCGCCTGATGAACGAGATCCTCGACGCCTCCAACGGCCTCGGAGCCGCCGTGAAGCGCCGCGAGGACACCCACAAGATGGCCGAGTCCAACAAGGCCTTCGCCCACTACCGCTGGTGACCAAGACGGTACGGCGCCCGGCACCGCTGCCGCCCGGCCCGTACCGGCACCAGAACCCGAACGCACACCCGCGCAACCAGCCCGAGGATTACTGAAGTGGCCGTCGACATCACCACAGACCTGAACAAGGTCCGCAACATCGGCATCATGGCGCACATCGACGCCGGCAAGACGACGACGACCGAGCGGATCTTGTTCTACACCGGCATCACCTACAAGATCGGCGAGGTCCACGAGGGCGCCGCCGTGATGGACTGGATGGAGCAGGAGCAGGAGCGGGGGATCACGATCACCTCGGCCGCGACCACCTGCTGGTGGAAGGACCGCCAGATCAACATCATCGACACCCCCGGCCACGTCGACTTCACCGTCGAGGTGGAGCGCTCGCTGCGGGTGCTCGACGGCGCTGTCGCCGTCTTCGACGGGGTGGCCGGTGTCGAGCCGCAGAGCATGACCGTGTGGAGGCAGGCCAACAAGTACTCCGTGCCGCGGATGTGCTTTGTGAACAAGCTGGACCGGACCGGCGCGGACTTCTTCCGCTGCGTGGACATGATCGTCGAGCGGCTGAACGCCACCCCGCTGGTGCTGCAGATCCCGATCGGCGCTGAGGGAGACTTCATCGGCGTCGTCGACCTGGTCGGTATGCGCGCGCTCACCTGGCGCGGCGAGACCACGATCGGCGAGGACTACGAGGTCGAGGAGATCCCCGCCGCGCTCGCGGACCAGGCTGCTGAGTGGCGCGAGAAGCTCCTCGAGACCGTCGCAGAGAACGACGACGAGATCATGGAGCTCTACCTCGAGGGCGGCGACATCTCCGTGGAGCAGCTCGAGGCGGCGATCCGCCGCACGACGATCGCCGACAAGCTCACGCCGGTGCTGTGCGGCACGGCGTTCAAGAACAAGGGCGTCCAGCCCCTTCTCGACGCCGTCGTGAAGTACCTCCCCTCGCCGCTGGACGTGGCCTCGATCCAGGGCCACAAGCCCAACGACGAGGAGACCGTCATCGAGCGGCACCCGAGCGACGACGAGCCGTTCGCCGGGCTGGCCTACAAGATCGCGGCCGACCCGCACCTCGGCAAGCTCACCTACGTCCGGGTCTACTCCGGCAAGCTCGAGGCCGGCCAGACCGTGCTCAACTCGGTGAAGGGCAAGAAGGAGCGGATCGGGAAGATCTACCAGATGCACTCCAACAAGCGCGAGGAGATCGCGTCGGTGGGTGCCGGTCAGATCGTCGCGGTGATGGGCCTGAAGGACACCACCACCGGCGAGACGCTGTGCGTGCAGAGCGACCCGGTCGTGCTGGAGTCGATGACGTTCCCCGCCCCCGTGATCGAGGTGGCGATCGAGCCGAAGACCAAGGGCGACCAGGAGAAGCTGTCGATGGCTATCCAGCGGCTCTCCGACGAGGACCCGACGTTCACCGTCAAGACCGACGAGGAGACCGGCCAGACGATCATCGCCGGCATGGGCGAGCTGCACCTGGACATCCTGGTGGACCGGATGCGGCGCGAGTTCCGCGTCGAGGCCACTGTCGGCAAGCCGCAGGTGGCCTACCGCGAGACCATCCGCAAGAGGGTGGAGAAGCACACCTACACCCACAAGAAGCAGACCGGCGGGTCCGGGCAGTTCGCGAAGGTGCAGATCACCATCGAGCCGAGCTTGGACCCGGAGACCGGCGCCGGCGCCGGCTACGAGTTCGTGAACGCTGTCACCGGCGGCCGGGTCCCCAAGGAGTACATCCCCTCGGTGGACCAGGGCGCTCAGGAGGCGATGGAGTTCGGCGTGCTCGCCGGCTACCCGATGGTCGACGTCAAGGTGACACTCGAGGACGGCGGCTACCACGACGTCGACTCCTCGGAGCTGGCGTTCAAGCTGGCCGGGAGCGCCGCCTTCAAGGAGGCCGCCCGGATGGCCAGGCCGGTGCTGCTCGAACCGATGTTCGCCGTGGAGGTGACCACGCCCGAGAGCTTCCTCGGCGACGTCATCGGCGACATCAACTCCCGGCGCGGCCAGGTGCAGACCATGTTCGACCGGGCCGGCGACCGGGTGGTCGAGGCGCTGGTACCGCTCTCAGAGATGTTCGGGTACGTTGGCGACCTGAGGTCGAAGACCTCCGGCCAGGCGTCGTACTCGATGGAGTTCGACTCGTACGCCGAGGTTCCGCAGAACGTCGCCGACGAGATCATCAAGAAGGTCCGCGGCGAATAGGTTGCACGCGGCGCTTTAACGTAACGAGTCAAGTACTAATGAGGAGGAGCCCCCGTGGCTAAGGCGAAGTTCGAGCGGACTAAGCCGCACATCAACATCGGCACCATCGGTCACATCGACCATGGCAAGACGACGTTGACCGCAGCGATCACCAAGGTGCTGCACAACAAGTTCCCGGACCTGAACGAGGACTACGCGTTCGACAAGATCGACAACGCGCCCGAGGAGCGTCAGCGCGGCATCACGATCGCGATCTCGCACGTCGAGTACCAGACCGACAAGCGCCACTACGCACACGTGGACTGCCCCGGTCACGCCGACTACATCAAGAACATGATCACCGGTGCGGCGCAGATGGACGGCGCGATCCTGGTGGTCGCGGCGACCGACGGCCCGATGCCGCAGACGCGTGAGCACGTGCTGCTCGCCCGTCAGGTCGGCGTGCCGGCGATCGTGGTTGCGCTCAACAAGTGCGACATGGTCGACGACGAGGAGCTGATCGAGCTCGTCGAGATGGAGGTCCGCGAGCTCCTCTCCGAGTACGAGTTCCCCGGCGACGACATCCCCGTCGTGCGCGTGGCCGCCTACCCGGCCCTGCAGGGCGACGAGAAGTGGAGCGAGTCGATCGCCGAGCTGATGCAGGCAGTCGACGACTACTTCCCTCAGCCGGAGCGCGACATCGACAAGCCGTTCCTGATGCCCGTCGAGGACGTCTTCACGATCACCGGTCGTGGCACCGTCGTCACCGGCCGTATCGAGCGTGGCGTGATCAAGGTGAACGAGGAAGTCGAGATCGTCGGCATCCACGACGCCTCGCAGAAGACCACGGTCACCGGCGTCGAGATGTTCCGCAAGCTGCTCGACGAGGGCCAGGCCGGCGAGAACGTCGGGCTGCTGCTTCGCGGCACCAAGCGCGAGGAGGTGGAGCGCGGCATGGTCGTGATCAAGCCGGGCACCACCACCCCGCACACCAACTTCGAGGGCAACGTCTACATCCTGTCCAAGGAGGAGGGTGGCCGGCACACGCCGTTCTTCAACAACTACCGTCCGCAGTTCTACTTCCGGACCACGGACGTGACCGGTGTCGTGAACCTGCCCGAGGGCACCGAGATGGTCATGCCCGGCGACACCACCGACATGAACGTCGAGCTGATCCAGCCGATCGCCATGGAGGAGGGTCTGCGCTTCGCGATCCGCGAGGGCGGTCGCACCGTCGGCGCCGGCCGGGTCACCAAGATCAACAAGTGACACGCGTCGCTGGTTGAAGCAGACTCTCGCTGGCTGAGCAGACGCACGGTGGTTGAGCCTGTCGAAACCGAGGCCCCGTCCCCGATCTGGGGGCGGGGCCTCGTCGGCTGAGGAGCACGCAATGTCGCACGCCGAGCCCGCGCGGCCGCACACCGGGGTCACCTCCGACGGCCGGAGGCGCCGCGAGGTGCTCTCCTACACCCGGCGAGGCAGTCGCCTCACCGATCGGCAACGGGCCGCCTGGGAGCGACGTGCGGACCAGTGGTGGATCCCCGACGAGGCGGTCGACGCGCCGGACTTCGACCTCGCGCACTGGTTCGGACGGGAGGCCCCGCTGATCGTGGAGATCGGCTCGGGTGTCGGGGAGGCCACCGCCGCGCTGGCGGCCTCCCGGCCGGCGTACGACGTGCTGGCCTTCGAGGTGTGGCGGCCAGGGGTCGCGCAGACGTTCCTGCGGATGGAGGAGGCCGGTGCGACCAACGTGCGCGCGTGCAGCGTCGACGCGGTCTGGTCGATGGGCCATCTGCTCGGCCCCGGGTCCGTGCGCGAACTGTGGACGTTCTTCCCCGACCCGTGGCCCAAGCGGCGCCACCATCGCCGCCGGCTGGTCAGCCCCGACTTCGCTGCGCTGGCGGCCTCGCGGCTCGCTCCCGGAGGGCTGTGGCGGCTGGCCACCGACTGGCCCGACTACGCGGCCCGGATGCGCGAGGCGCTCGACGCCGAGCCGTTGCTGGCCAACGAGTACGGCGGCTTCGCCCCTCGGTGGGAGGAGCGCCCGATCACCCGCTTCGAGCGCCGCGGCCTCGCCGCCGGCCGGCCGATCACCGAGCTGGCCTACCGGCGCCGCCCGGCGAGCTGAGCCGATTCCACGGCGAGATCCGAGCCGCGAGCGGAGGTCTTTCGTGAGTCAACGCGATGCATTGCCGGCTGGCCCGCCGAGGAGTAGATTCCAGGCAACCGTCGCGCACGGGAGCGGGCATCATGCGGCATATCAGTACATCAAAGATAGCCTCCGTCGTGATGACAACTCGGCTTCGTGTGTGGCCCTCTGGTTCGGTCCCACGGCCACGGCAGGCACCGAGGCTTCGTCTGATAACTGTGTGGCTGAACCGCTTTACGACGTCGTCCATTACCCGGACGGAGGCAGCGACTACGAGTTCATGATCGACGGCTCGGTGACTCACATGCCCGTACCGCTGGGCGGGTTCCGCCCAGAGACCGCTGACGCGGCGACACTGGCCCGCTACGGGTTTCCGCCGCGTCGGACGACCCAGCCATGGCGGATGCCTGACGGTCGGACATGAAGACTTATCGCTCGACACCGTTGCCGGGGCTCTGCGCCCTTCCCCCGTCTTCGTCTTCGAAATTCGTCCACTCGAGCGACGGGACTACTTCGAACCCTGACACGATCACAGATGTCATCTGGGCTGGCTACGTCGGGCAGGCGAGTTCGTCGAATCGCTACGTCGCCGCATCGGGAGAGTACGACCAACCCCCACGGAACTTCACCTACTGCGACGACGCGCACGTCTCCTCTTGGGTAGGCATCGGAGGCTTTCGCCCACGCAACAACGGCAGCTACGGTCTCATTCAGGCAGGGACGATCTCGCCCCCATCTGGTTCGGCGTACGCGTTCTGGGAGTACACCGGGGTGGATTCTGATGGGTCGCCGATTGGGCAGCAGAACGCTCAGCGGATCCAGAACCTCGACGTCACCCGAGGTGACCACATCCACGACTCTGTTTTCTACCAGACTTCGAACAACCAGGCCGACTTCGTGGTGCAGAACGAGTCCAACGGCCAGTTCCAAAGCATCATCAAGACCATCAGTCAGCAGTTCTACGACGGGCGCGACGCCGACTATGTCATCGAACGGTCCAAATCATCACCGGCCCGCCACGACTTCTCGAGGCCAGCCGTCAGCGGCGGACGGCTCATCTTCAGTACTGGTGGTCAGTAGTGCTCGAGGGCGCGACCGGCATCGCGTCATCGACTTGAAGAAGGTCGTGGTTCGCACAGGAGAGGATGCGGTGGTAGTCACCGCGCGGACCTACCGTCCCATGCCTGACAAGTTGCTTCGACCATGCGGGAACATCACTGTCGGCTGGGAGAGAGTCGCGCAGGTGGTCATCACCGCTGACGGCGGTCGATTGCACGCGTTGGTTCTCGCGGAGGGTTCGGCCAAGTCGATACCGGCAAACCGCCTTTCGCCATCTCTGTTTCGCGTCAACGTTTCACGCCGGGATCTGGGCGCGAGTTTCACCGCCCGAACCCCATGGGCGGCCTCCGCGCCCGAAGGCGCCGCGTGCGGCCTGAGACTGAGCCGGGCGACGGCTCCCGAGCACGGCTACGTCACCCCGCGATGAGCTGGTCCCCCGTCTGCGGGGGCGCATCCGTCGCCACGCCCTCGCCGGCAGCGATCATGCGGCGCCGGGCACCCGCAGGACGACGCCGGCGTCCTCGAGGAGGTATTCCACCCGCAGCCGCTCGGCGTCGCGGTCGGTGCCGGGCGGGAGCTGCGCGAGGGTGTCGGGGATGCCGAGCGCCCGGCACGCGTCGGACAGCATCCGGTCGTAGGCCGCCACACTGCCGACCGTGCGTGGCATCGACTGGCCGGGGGGAGCGTGCTCGACGGCGTAGCGCAACCTGCGCAGGTCGGACGCGATCGTCTCGATCGGCTCGCCCACAGGTCGGGGCTCGGACTCCTGCCTCGGGACCGGCAGCCGGCGTGCCTGCCGACTCATCCACTCCCAGAGCGGGCCCCGGAAAAGCCAGGACAGGATCACGCACTCCACGACGAGCAGCAGCAGGCTCACCGTGCCGTCGATCCACGGCCTCATAAGGCGAGGGTACGCCCGGTCGGCAGGGTCGGCGCGACCCGATTTGATCTGCCCGTGGGGCGTCTGTCAAGATAGTGCGGTTGCTTCGGCGGGGTCGCCGGGGTTGCACGCGGTTGACTACTGAACAGGGTTCTCCCAGAGCGTGTTCGGTGGAGGTGCGTGCACCGCACCAGGAGACCCTGTGTTAGCCCGGCCACAGGCCGGGTGGCCACTCCAACAGGAAACCCGCGGGTCTCGTGTTGCGCCCACCATGCGCGACACGCCCGACCTCGGGGGCCGGTTGGAGAGCCGGGCAACGGTGCGGCTCGCCGAGTCGCGCCGGACAGTCGTGGCGGTACGACCAGCAAAGGACTCAGACCAGCTATGGCGGGACAGAAGATCCGCATCAGGCTCAAGGCCTACGACCACGAGGTCATCGACACCTCGGCGCGCCGGATCGTGGACACGGTCACCCGCACGGGCGCGAAGGTTGCCGGACCTGTGCCTCTGCCTACCGAGAAGAACGTGTACTGCGTCATCCGTTCGCCGCACAAGTACAAGGACAGTCGCGAGCACTTCGAGATGCGCACTCACAAGCGCCTCATCGACATCATCGACCCCACGCCGAAGACCGTCGACTCGCTGATGCGACTCGACCTCCCCGCCGGCGTCGACATCGAGATCAAGCTCTGAGCTGGTAGCGAGGCTGACGAAACAATGAGCACACTGGAACGCAACGTCCGCGGGCTGCTGGGCACCAAGCTCGGCATGACCCAGGTCTGGGACGAGAACAACCGCATCGTGCCGGTGACGGTGATCGCGGCGGCCACCAACGTGGTCACGCAGGTACGCCGTCCGGAGACCGACGGCTACAACGCCGTGCAGATCGGGTACGGCGAGATCGACGGTCGCAAGGTCGGCAAGCCGGCGGCGGGCCACTTCGCGAAGGCGGGTGTCACCCCGCGCCGCCGGCTCGTCGAGATCCGCACGGCGGACGCGGCGTCGTACTCCGTCGGCCAGGAGCTCAGCCCCGAGCTGTTCGCGGCGGGTGACCAGGTCGACGTCACCGCCACCAGCAAGGGCAAGGGCTTTGCCGGCACGATGAAGCGGCACGGCTTCTCGGGTGTGGGCGCCTCCCACGGCGCCCACCGCAACCACCGCAAGCCCGGCTCCATCGGCGCGTGCGCCACCCCCGGCCGGGTGTTCAAGGGCGTGCGGATGGCCGGGCAGATGGGCGGCGACACCGTGACCACCCAGAACGTGTCGGTGCACGCGGTCGACGCCGAGAAGGGCGTGATCCTGCTCAAGGGCGCCGTGCCCGGTCCCAAGGGCACGGTCGTGATGATCCGGTCGGCCGCGAAGGCCGTCGCAACCGAGGAGGCGAGCAAGTGACCAAGGCACTCGAGGTCGACCTGCCCGCGGAGATCTTCGACGTTCAGGTCAACATCCCGCTGATCCACCAGGTGGTCGTCGCGCAGCAGGCGGCGGCCCGCCAGGGCACGCACGACACGCTGACCCGCGGCGAGGTCCGCGGCGGCGGCCGCAAGCCGTACAAGCAGAAGGGCACCGGCCGGGCCCGCCAGGGTTCGGTCCGCGCCCCCCAGTTCGCCGGCGGCGGCACCGTGCACGGGCCCACACCGCGCAGCTACGACCAGCGCACTCCCAAGAAGATGAAGGCCGCCGCACTGCGCGGAGCCCTCTCCGACCGGGCCCGCGCCGGACGTGTGCACGTGATCGAGGCGCTGCTCTCCGGTGACGGTGACAAGCCGTCGACGAAGTCCGCGATGGCGACGCTGGCGGGCCTGCCGGGTCTGGACGGACGCCCGCGGCCGTTGGTCGTCCTCGAGCGGGGCGACGACCTGGGCTGGCTGTCGCTGCGCAACGTCGACACCGTGCACATCGTCGCGGTCGACCAGCTGAACACCTACGACGTGCTCCTCAGCGACGACGTGGTCTTCACCAAGGGGGCCTTCGACACCTTCGTCGGCGGCGCCTCCTGGGGTACGCCGACCACGGGCGTGACCGCCCCGGCGGAGGAGCCGGCAGATGCAGCCGAGCAGCCGGCCGAGTCGACCGAGTCAACCGAGTCAACCGAGTGGGCGAACTCGGCCAAGGCGCTGCCCGACGGGTCCGCGCCCGAGGCCTTCGAGATCAAGGGCAACACGGGCTCGATGAAGTACCACGCTCCTGGCGGCCGTTGGTACGACAACACGGTCGCGGAGGTCTGGTTCAAGACCGCCGAGGACGCGGAGGCCGCCGGGTTCGTCCAGGCCGGGACGAAGGCCAAGCCCGCCGACAAGCCGCAGACCTCGGAGGACGACTCATGAGCACCTTCCACAAGGACCACCGGGACGTGCTCATCGCGCCGGTGGTGAGCGAGAAGAGCTACGGGCTCCTCGACGCCAACAAGTACACCTTCCTGGTCCGCCCGGACGCCAACAAGACCGAGATCAAGATCGCGGTCGAGAAGGTGTTCGACGTCAAGGTCACGTCCGTGAACACCCTCAACCGTCAGGGCAAGACCCGTCGCACCCGCACCGGGCTCGGCAAGCGCGCGGACACAAAGCGCGCGGTGGTCAGCCTCGCCGAGGGCGAGCGCATCGACATCTTCGGAGGTCCGGTCTCCTGACCGGGCGCTAAAGGGACTGAGAACTCATGGGTATCCGCAAATACAAGCCGACGACGGCGGGCCGCCGCGGCTCCTCGGTCGCCGACTTCGTCGAGGTGACGAGGTCGACGCCGGAGAAGTCGCTGCTGCGCCCGCTGCCGAAGAAGGGCGGCCGGAACAACCAGGGCCGGATCACCACCCGGCACCAGGGTGGCGGCCACAAGCGCGCCTACCGCGTCGTCGACTTCCGCCGCTACGACAAGGACGGCGTGCCCGCCAAGGTGGCGCACATCGAGTACGACCCCAACCGCACCGCGCGCATCGCCCTGCTGCACTACGCCGACGGCGAGAAGCGGTACATCATCGCTCCGCAGGGTCTGCGCCAGGGTCTGAGTGTCGAGGCGGGAGCGCGTGCCGACATCAAGCCGGGCAACAACCTGCCGCTGCGCAACATCCCGGTGGGCACCACGATCCACTGCATCGAGCTGCGGCCGGGGGGCGGCGCGAAGATCGCCCGCTCGGCAGGAAACTCCGCCCAGCTCGTCGCCAAGGAGGGCAGCCGTGCGCAGCTGCGGATGCCGTCCGGTGAGATGCGGTACGTCGACGTACGCTGCCGGGCCACCGTCGGCGAGGTCGGCAACGCAGAGCAGTCCAACATCAGCTGGGGCAAGGCCGGGCGGATGCGCTGGAAGGGCAAGCGTCCCACCGTGCGCGGTGTGGTGATGAACCCGGTCGACCACCCGCACGGTGGTGGCGAGGGCAAGACCTCCGGTGGTCGCCACCCGGTCACGCCGTGGGGCAAGCCCGAGGGCCGCACCCGCAAGCGCAAGGCATCGGACGCGCTGATCGTCCGTCGCCGCAAGTCCGGCAAGCGTCGCTGAGAAGGGAGCTGAACGATGCCTCGCAGCCTGAAGAAGGGTCCCTTCGTCGACGACCACCTGATGAAGAAGGTGGACGGACAGAACGAGAAGGGAACGCACAACGTCATCAAGACGTGGTCGCGTCGCTCGATGATCGTGCCCGCCATGATCGGCCACACGATCGCTGTGCACGACGGACACAAGCACGTCCCGGTGTTCGTGACCGACTCGATGGTCGGCCACAAGCTCGGGGAGTTCGCACCCACCCGCACCTACCGCGGGCATGTCAGGGACGACCGGAAGAGCCGCCGCCGCTGAGGCGGCGTCGAACGGAGAAGACTGAGTTATGAGCGTTATGGAGCGGCGGCGCGTGAGCGCCCGACGCGACAGCCTGCTGGGCGACGAGCCCGGTGCCTTCGCCTGCGCACGCTTCGCGCGGATCTCGCCGATGAAGGCGCGCCGGGTCGTCGACATGATCCGGGGCATGGAGGCCGACGAAGCGCTGGCGTTGCTGAAGTTCGCACCGCAGGCAGCCGCCGAGACGGTGTACAAGGTGCTCGAGAGCGCCGTCGCGAACGCAGCGGCCGAGGACCTCGACGGCGAGCTGCGGGTGAGCAAGGCGATGGTCGACGAGGGCCCGACGATGAAGCGCTGGCGCCCGCGGGCGCAAGGTCGCGCGTCGCGGATCAACAAGCGCACCAGCCACATCACGCTCGTCGTACAGCCGGCCGAGGCCACGCCTCCGGCTGCGTCGAAGAAGAAGAAGGGACGGAACGCCTGATGGGCCAGAAGATCAACCCGAACGGGTTCCGCCTGGGCATCTCCACCGACCACAAGAGCCGCTGGTACGCCGACAAGCTCTACAAGTCCTATGTGGGAGAGGACGTCGCAATCCGGCGTCTGCTCTCCAAGGGGATGGAGCGGGCCGGCATCTCCAAGGTCGAGATCGAGCGCACCCGCGACCGGGTCCGCGTGGACATCCACACCGCGCGACCGGGAATCGTGATCGGCCGGCGCGGCGCCGAGGCGGACCGGATCCGCGGTGAGCTCGAGAAGCTGACCGGCAAGCAGGTGCAGCTCAACATCCTCGAGGTCAAGAACCCCGAGGTCGACGCACAGCTCGTCGCCCAGGGAGTGGCCGAGCAGCTCGCCGGCCGGGTGCAGTTCCGTCGCGCCATGCGCAAGGCGCTGCAGACCTCGATGCGCTCGGGAGCCAAGGGAGTGCGGATCCAGGTCGGCGGCAGGCTCAACGGTGCCGAGATGTCGCGCACGGAGTTCTACCGCGAGGGCCGGGTGCCACTGCACACCTTGCGCGCCGACATCGACTACGGCTTCTACGAGGCCAAGACCACCTTCGGCCGGATCGGCGTGAAGGTCTGGGTCTACAAGGGAGAGGTGGCCGGCACCCGCGCGGAGCGCGAGGCGCAGGCCGCCGCACGGGCCGGCGCCCCCGGTCGTGGGCCCCGCGGCCGCGGAGGCGACCGCCCGGGCCGAGGCAGCCGCGGCGAGCGACCGACGCGGTCGGGCCGTCGCGACACGGCCCCCGGGGACGCTCCCGTCGCGCCCGCGACCGCAACCAGCGCCCCGGCCACCACGGAGCCGGCGACCGGTGAGGAGGGCTGAGTCATGTTGATGCCCCGTAGGGTCAAGCACCGCAAGCAGCACCACCCCAAGCGCACCGGCGCAGCCAAGGGCGGCACCCGGCTGGCCTTCGGCGACTTCGGCATCCAGGCCGTCGAGGGCCACTACGTGACGAACCGGCAGATCGAGTCCGCACGTATCGCGATGACCCGGCACATCAAGCGCGGCGGGAAGGTGTGGATCAACATCTACCCCGACCGGCCGCTGACCAAGAAGCCGGCCGAGACGCGGATGGGCTCGGGGAAGGGCTCTCCGGAGTGGTGGATCGCCAACGTGAAGGCCGGACGGATGATGTTCGAGCTGTCCGGCGTCCCCGAGGACATCGCGCGCGAGGCGATGCAGCGCGCCATACACAAGCTGCCGATGAAGTGCCGCTTCGTCAGTCGCGAGGCAGGTGAGTTCTGATGAGCACCACAGCACACGAGCTCGGCGAGATGACCAACGTCGACCTCGAGCAGAAACTGCGTGAGGCCAAGGAGGAGCTGTTCAACCTCCGCTTCCAGTCGGCCACCGGGCAGCTGGAGAGCCATGGCCGGCTCCGCACGGTCAAGCGCGACATCGCGCGGATCTACACCGTGGTGCGTGAGCGCGAGCTCGGCATCCGCCCGACCCCGGGCAGCGACGAGACCATGGGTGATGCCTGATGAGCGAGACCGCCCCCAGCGAGACCAGCGAGAAGACGCCCAGCGAGATGACCCCCACCGAGACGGCAGAGCAGGCAGTGGCAGCGAGCGATTCGTCGAAGACGTCCAGGAACTACCGCAAGCTCCGCGAGGGGCTGGTGGTCAGCGACAAGATGGAGAAGACCGTGGTCGTCTCCGTGGAGGACCGCGTCAAGCACGCGCTGTACGGCAAGGTGCTGCGACGGACCAGCAAGCTCAAGGCGCACGACGAGCAGAACAGCTGCGGCGTCGGCGACCGCGTCCTGATCATGGAGACCCGACCCCGGTCGGCCACCAAGCGCTGGCGCGTCGTCGAGATCCTCGACAAGGCCAAGTAGGAGACTGAAGTGATCCAGCAGGAGTCGCGACTCAAGGTCGCCGACAACACCGGTGCCAAGCAGATCCTGTGCATCCGGGTGCTCGGCGGCTCGGGTCGACGCTACGCCGGCATCGGCGACGTCGTCGTGGCCACCGTCAAGGACGCGATCCCCGGCGGCAACGTGAAGAAGGGCGACGTCGTCAAGGCCGTCGTCGTTCGAGCCACCAAGGAACGGCGCCGTCCGGACGGGTCCTACATCCGCTTCGACGAGAACGCAGCGGTCATTCTGCGTCCCGACGGCGAGCCGCGGGGTACGCGCATCTTCGGTCCCGTGGGCCGTGAGCTGCGGGACAAGAAGTTCATGAGGATCATCTCGCTCGCACCGGAGGTGCTATGAACACCCCAGGGTCAATGTCCAACACGAAGGTAAGCCAGTGAGCCTGAACATCAAGAAGGGCGACCACGTGCGCGTGATCGCCGGCACGGACAAGGGCGCAGAGGGACGTGTGATCGCGGTGCTCGCCGGGCAGTCTCGGGTGATCGTCGAGGGTGTGAACCGCGTCAAGCGGCACACCAAGGTGGTCAACCAGGGCGGCCGGGGCGGCACGACCGGCGGCATCGTCACCCAGGAGGCCGCGATCCACGTCTCGAACGTGATGCTGCTCGAGGGCAAGGGCACCACCAGGATCGGGTTCAAGCGGGTGGAGGCGGAGAAGCGCCGGCCGGACGGTTCGACGTACGCCGCGCACCGCAGCGTCCGGATCGCACGCAGGTCCGGTGAGGAGATCTGATGACCACCACCCAGACCGCTCCGGCGCACGCTGCGCCGCGGCTGAAGTCCATGTACCGGGAGGAGATCCTGCCTGCCCTGCGGCAGGAGTTCTCCTACGCCAACATCATGGAGGTTCCGGGGTTGACCAAGATCGTGGTCAACATGGGCGTGGGCGAGGCCGCCCGCGACTCCAAGCTGATCGAGGGCGCCGTACGCGACCTCGCCGCGATCACCGGCCAGAAGCCGCAGGTCACCAAGGCGCGCAAGTCCATCGCCCAGTTCAAGCTCCGCGAGGGCATGCCGATCGGCGCGCACGTCACGCTTCGTGGCGACCGGATGTGGGAGTTCCTGGACCGGTTGCTGTCGCTCGCGCTGCCACGGATCCGCGACTTCCGCGGGTTGTCCTCGACCCAGTTCGACGGTCGCGGCAACTACACGTTCGGGCTCACCGAGCAGGTGATGTTCCATGAGATCAACCAGGACCGGGTCGACCGCCCCCGCGGCATGGACATCACGGTCGTGACCACGGCGACCAACGACGACGAGGGTCGCGCGCTGCTCCGGCACCTCGGTTTCCCCTTCGCGGAGCGAAATGATCGGCCGAGCAAGGAGGGCAACTGACATGGCGAAGACCGCACTGAAGGTCAAAGCCGCGCGCACGCCGAAGTTCAAGGTGCGCGCCTACACCCGCTGCCAGCGCTGTGGCCGCCCCAAGGCGGTCTACCGCAAGTTCGGCCTGTGCCGGATCTGCCTGCGCGAGATGGCCCACCGCGGTGAGCTTCCGGGGATCACCAAGAGCAGCTGGTGACCCTCCGACACGACAACACGCTGAAGGTCCGGCAGACAGCCGGAAACCGCAACGAGAAAGGGCCGAGAAGGCCATGACGATGACCGACCCGATCGCAGACATGCTGACCCGTCTGCGCAACGCCAACCAGGCGTACCACGACACCGTGGCGATGCCGTACAGCAAGCTCAAGGCCGGTGTGGCCGACATCTTGCAGCAGGAGGGCTACATCACCTCCTACAAGGTCGAGGAGCCCGCTGAGGGCGCCGTCGGCAAGACGCTCGTGATCTCGCTGAAGTTCGGACAAAGCCGCGAGCGTTCGATCGCCGGCGTGCGCCGGATCAGCAAGCCCGGCCTGCGGGTGTACGCCAAGCACACCGGGCTGCCCAAGGTGCTCGGTGGCCTGGGCGTGGCGATCATCTCGACCAGCCAGGGGCTGCTCACCGACCGACAGGCGACCCAGAAGGGCGTGGGTGGGGAAGTCCTCGCCTACGTCTGGTGAGCCGCGAGACCGAGAGGAGACGATAGGCATGTCACGCATCGGCAAGCTCCCCGTCACGGTCCCGTCGGGGGTCGACGTGGCCGTGGAGGAGCGCAAGGTCACCGTCAAGGGGCCGAAGGGCACCCTGTTCCACGACGTTGCCGCCCCGATCACGGTAGTGCGGGGGGACGACGGCTCGATCGAGGTGTCCAGGCCCGACGACGAGCGGCTCAGCAAGTCGCTGCACGGGCTGACCCGCACCCTGATCGCAAACATGGTGAACGGGGTCACCAACGGCTACGAGAAGAGACTCGAGATCGTCGGCGTCGGCTACCGGGTGCTGTCCAAGGGCCCCACGCAGCTGGAGTTCCAGCTCGGCTACTCGCACCCCATCACGTTCAACGCTCCCGACGGCATCACGTTCACCGTCGAGGGCCCCACCCGCTTCGGTGTCCAGGGCATCGACAAGCAGCTGGTCGGCGAGGTGGCCGCGAACATCCGCAAGCTGCGCAAGCCCGAGCCGTACAAGGGCAAGGGGGTCCGCTACGCGGGCGAGCAGGTCCGTCGCAAGGTAGGAAAGGCGGGTAAGTGACGATGGCGATCGCACTCAGGTCCGGCAAGCACACGAGCGCGCGCGCTGCTTCGAGGCAGCGTCGTCAGGTGCGCGGACGCAAGAAGGTCTCCGGCACCTCCGAGAGGCCACGTCTGGTGGTCACCCGCTCGTCGAAGCACATCCGCGTCCAGGTCGTGGACGACCTCGTCGGCAGGACGCTCGCGGCAGCCAGCAGCATGGAGGCCGACGTACGTGCGCTGGAGGGCGACAAGTCCGCCAAGGCGCGCAAGGTCGGCGAGCTCGTCGCCGAGCGTGCCCAGGCCGCCGGCGTGTCCACGGCGGTCTTCGACCGAGCGGGCAACAAGTACCACGGGCGGGTCGCGGCCCTCGCCGACGGTGCCCGCGAAGGGGGGCTCGCACTCTGATGCGGGCACAACAGGCACTTCGCCCCCATACGTCCGGACAAGCCGGAGAAGGAAGAGGTAGTTCGAAATGAGCGGACCCCAGCGCCGTAGCGGCGGCGGCGACCGCCGCGGCCAGGGCGCGGACAAGACCGCGTACGTCGAGCGCGTCGTGGCGATCAACCGTGTCGCCAAGGTCGTCAAGGGCGGCCGGCGCTTCAGCTTCACCGCACTTGTGATCGTCGGCGACGGCGACGGCACGGTCGGCGTCGGATACGGCAAGGCCAAAGAAGTCCCGGCTGCCATCGCCAAGGGCGTCGAAGAGGCCAAGAAGCACTTCTTCCGGGTCCCGCGCATCCAGGGCACCATCCCGCACCCGGTGCAGGGCGAGAAGGCGGCGGGCGTGGTGCTGCTGCGCCCGGCAGCACCCGGTACCGGTGTGATCGCCGGCGGGCCGGTGCGCGCCGTGCTGGAGTGCGCCGGCATCCACGACGTGCTCAGCAAGTCGCTGGGCTCGTCGAACCAGATCAACATCGTGCACGCGACCGTCGAGGCACTCCGCGCGCTCGAGGAGCCGGAGGCCGTCGCCTCCCGTCGCGGGCTCCCTGTCGAGGACGTTGCCCCGGCTGCACTGCTGAAGGCCCGGGCGGAGGTGGCCTCGTAATGGCGCGCCTGAAGGTCCAGCAGAAGCGGTCGACCATCGGTCGTGTGCAGAACCAGCGGGACACGCTGCGCACGCTGGGGCTCAAGCGCATCGGTGACGTGACGGTCCTCGAGGACCGTCCCGAGATCCGAGGCATGTTGCAGGCGGTCAGGCACCTGGTCGCCGTCGAAGAGGTGGAGTGACATGACACTCAAGCTGCATCATCTGCGCCCGGCGCCGGGCGCGAAGACCGCACGGACCCGGGTGGGCCGTGGTGAGGCGTCGAAGGGCAAGACCGCCGGTCGCGGGACCAAGGGGACCAAGGCTCGCTACCAGGTGCCTGCGCACTTCGAGGGCGGCCAGATGCCGATCCACATGCGACTGCCCAAGCTCAAGGGCTTCGTGAACCCGTTCAAGACGGAGTTCCAGGTCGTCAACCTCGACCGGATCGCCCAGCTGTTCCCCGAGGGCGGCACCGTGGACGTGCCGGAACTGGTCGACAAGGGCGCCGTCCGGGACGGCTTCCCGGTCAAGGTGCTCGGGTCGGGTGAGGTCTCGGCGGCCGTCCACGTCACCGCTCACGCATTCTCGGCATCGGCGCGGGAGAAGATCGTAGCTGCCGGCGGAACCTGCACGGAGCTGTAGGAACTGCGGGAACCAGACGGTGCGGATCCGAGCCGACTCGGACCCGTCCGCCGCGTCCGGCCCCCCTGTTAGGCTTCCCTGGTCCGAGCCGTTCGAGCGGGGACACGTGCACGTAGGAAAGAAGAGGACGGTGCCAGCACAGTGTTAGGCGCTTTCGCCAGCGCGTTCCGGACACCGGACTTGCGCAAGAAGCTGTTGGTCGTGCTGGCCGTCCTCGTCATCTTCCGGCTCGGCTCGCAGATCCCCACCCCCGGGGTCAACGTGGCCAACGTGCAGGCCTGCTTCGACGCCACCAAGAACGAGGGCATCTACGGCCTGATCAACCTGTTCTCGGGCGGCGCGCTGCTGCGGCTGACCATCTTCGCGCTCGGGATCATGCCCTACATCACCGCGAGCATCATCCTGCAGCTGCTGGTGGTCGTGATTCCCCGGCTGGAGACGCTCAAGAACGAGGGCCAGGCGGGGCAGGCCAAGATCACGCAGTACACCCGCTACCTCACCCTGGGACTGGCCATCCTGCAGGCGACCGGGATCGTGGCGCTGGCCCGCAGCGGGCGGCTGCTGCAGAACTGCAAGGACCCGCTGCTCTACCACCCCGACAGCCTGATGACGATGGTGATCATGGTCGTCACGATGACGGCCGGCACCACGGTCATCATGTGGCTCGGCGAGCTGATCACCGACAAGGGGATCGGCAACGGCATGTCGATCCTGATCTTCACGCAGGTGGTCGCGACGTTCCCGTCCTCGCTGTGGCAGGTCAAGGTCAGCCACGGCTGGTGGGTGTTCAGCCTGGTCACCGCGATAGGACTCGTGCTGATCGCGGCGGTCATCTTCATGGAACAGGGGCAACGCCGGATCCCGGTCCAGTACGCGCGCCGGATGGTCGGACGCAAGATGTTCGGCGGCTCCTCGACGTACATCCCGCTCAAGGTCAACCAGGCCGGCGTGATCCCGGTGATCTTCGCCTCCAGCCTGATGTACCTGCCGGCGATGGCCGGACAGTTCAGCGGCAACTCGAAGTGGGCCGCGTTCATCCAGACCTACCTCGTGCGCGGCGACCACCCGATCTACATGGCGGGATACTTCCTGCTGATCATCTTCTTCACCTACTTCTACGTGGCGATCACGTTCGACCCGCACGAGGTCGCCGACAACATGAAGAAGTACGGCGGATTCATCCCCGGCATCCGCGCCGGCAGGCCGACCGAGGAATACCTCAACTACGTGCTGTCGCGGATCACGTTCCCCGGCTCGCTCTACCTCGGGCTGATCTCCCTTATCCCGCTGATCGCCTTCGTGCTGGTCAACGCGAACCAGAACTTCCCGTTCGGCGGCACGTCGATCCTGATCATGGTCGGCGTCGCGCTGGACACCGTGAAGCAGATCGAGAGCCAGCTGCAGCAGCGCAACTACGAAGGGTTCCTGCGCTGATGCGGATCATCCTGATGGGCCCCCCGGGAGCAGGGAAGGGCACCCAGGCGCGCTTCGTGGCGGAGCGCTACTCCGTGCCGGCGATCTCGACCGGTGACATCTTCCGGGCCAACGTGTCCCAGGGGACACCCTTGGGGGTGCAGGCGCAGAGCTACATGGACGCCGGCGACTACGTGCCCGATGAGATCACCAACCTGATGGTCCGCAACCGCATCGACGAGCCGGACGCCGAGAAGGGCTTCCTGCTCGACGGCTACCCGCGCACTCTCGCGCAGGTCGAGGAGCTCGACGGGATGATCGCGTTCACCGGCCACCGGCTCGACGCGGTGGTGGTGCTGCGGGTCGACCAGGACGAGATCGTGCAGCGGCTGCTCAAGCGGGCCGAGACCGAGGGCCGCACCGACGACACCGAGGACGTGATCCGCCGGCGTCAGGAGGTGTACGCCGAGCAGACCGCGCCGTTGATCGACGGCTACCGCGAGCGAGGGCAGCTCATCGAGGTCGACGGAATGGGCGAGGTCGAGCAGGTCACGGAGCGCGTGCTGGCCGCCCTCGGCGACGTCCCCGAGAGCTGAGCCGGAGCCGGTTTGCTGTTCCACCGCGGCATCGAGATCAAGACCCCCGCGCAGATCGACGCGATGCGTGTCGCCGGACTGGTGGTGGGGGAGACCCTGCAACTGCTCGCCGGAAGCGTGCGCTCCGGGATGACCACTGAGGACCTGGACTCGATCGCCGAGGAACGGATCCGCGCGTCCGGCGCGGTCCCGTCGTTCAAGGGCTACCACGGGTTCCCGGGCTCGATCTGCGTCTCGGTCAACGACGAGGTCGTGCACGGCATCCCCGGCGAGCGCGTGATCCGCGACGGCGACGTGGTCTCGATCGACTGCGGCGCCATTGCGGAGGGCTGGCACGGTGACGCGGCGATCACGGTCGCGGTCGGCGACGTGCCGCCCGAGACTCGACGGCTGATGGACGTCACCGAGCAGGCGATGTGGGCGGGCATCGCCGCGGCGTCGCTCGGCGGACGCGTCGGGGACATCTCCCACGCGGTCGAGTCCCACGTGCGCTCGCGCGGCGCGTTCGGCATCGTGCAGGAGTACGTCGGCCACGGGATCGGGTCTGCCATGCACCAGCCTCCCAACGTGCCCAACTACGGCCGGCCGCGCCGCGGACCGAAGCTCGTCGAGGGCCTCGCGCTGGCGGTCGAGCCGATGATCGTGGCGGGCCGCCCCGCGACGCACGTGCTTGCCGACGACTGGACGGTCAAGACCGACGACGGCTCGCTGGCCGCGCACTTCGAGAACACCTTCACGCTCATGCCGGACGGCGCCTGGGTGCTGACCGCCCTCGACGGCGGCGAGGCCGAGCTGAAGGCACGGGGCGTCCCCTTCGGCGGCCGCTGACCCTGAACGGCGGCTTACCGGGGATGCAGGAAAACTGCCACTCCCCATGGGCCACGGCCCGTGGAAGATGGCAGTACGCCGTGGGAAGCAGTGACTAACGTGACTGACATGGCCATGGTCGTCCTGCTGTCGAGCCCGTTCCTCGGACCGACGGCGTGGCGACCTGTTGCCACCCACTCGGCGCGTCACCACCAGGTGTTGGTCCCGGAGACGGCAGCGCCCGCGTCGCCCCATGAGCTCATCGAGACGTTCCTCGCCACGATCCCCGACGCCAGCGAGGTCGTCCTGGTCCCCCACAGCAATGCCGGCCTCTATGTCGCCGTACTGGCAACCGCGGCTGAATGTGGCCGGCATCGTGTTCGTCGATGCTGCCTTCCCTGAACCGGCAGCAACGACACCGGTCGCCCCTCACGAGCTCGCCTCCGACCTGGCCGCACTCGCCGATGCCGAGGGCCTGCTTCCCGAGTGGACCCGGTGGTGGCCCGAGGCCGAGATGGTCGACCTGTTTCCGGACAAGGCGGCCCGCAGGCGGGTGGAGGCGGGCCAGTCGCGACTGCCGGCGTCGTACCACCCTGGCGGGAGGGCACCTGCACATGCTCGTCGATCCGCCAGCCGTGGCGGAGGCGATCGCGGACCTGGCCGACCGCACGAACGGCTCTCGCGGGCACCATTCACGACATAACGGTCCATAAGAGGGGGCCTTGGCCTCATGCTGCCTAGCGGAATGGTCTTTCGCGGCGGCCGATTCGCGATGTGCGGTGCAAGTCCCCTATGATGGTGGCTCGGCCCAACATGGGCCTGTTTCGTGGTGCCCTGCGGCTGCCCAGAAATGCACGGCGAGAGTTCCGGATGACCGGGCCTTGCGCGCGCCTGGGAAATGGGGTGCCCGGACGGCTCCATGAGGTCCACCCGGATCCAGCGAGATGCGGGAGGTTCCCGGGTCGACGGTAGACAGCGAGCGTAACCGGTCAGCAACGGAATGCGGAGGACATGCCGAAGAAAGAAGGCGTGATCGAGATAGAGGGCACGGTTGTCGAAGCTCTTCCGAACGCGATGTTCCGGGTCGAGCTGAGCAACGGGCACAAGGTCCTCGCCCACATCAGCGGCAAGATGCGACAGCACTACATCCGGATCCTCCCCGAGGACCGCGTGGTGGTGGAGCTCTCGCCGTACGACCTCACCCGAGGCCGGATCGTCTACCGCTACAAGTAACAGCCGAACCAAGACAGGAAGCAACGCCGCGATGAAGGTCAACCCGAGCGTCAAGCCGATCTGTGACAAGTGCAAGGTGATTCGTCGCCACGGCCGCGTCATGGTGATCTGCTCCAACCCACGGCACAAGCAGCGCCAGGGCTGATCGTTCGCGTCGGCGCTCCCCCGGCTCCGACAACCGCATAGCACCCCTCGTGATCGCTGGGTCTCGACAGGCTCGACCACCGGGCCACCCGAGACCCGCACCCCCGGAGCAGAGGCCGGGGCCCGCTCCAGAGACGCCGAACCTCCGGAGGCCGGGACGCGACACGACACGAAACCTCCGCACGACCAGGGCCCAGCGCCCAGAGAAGGACGCCAACGCACATGGCACGTCTGCTCGGTGTCGACCTTCCGCGCGACAAGCGCGTCGAGGTCGCACTCACCTACATCTACGGAATCGGCCGCACCAGCGCCCATCAGGTGCTCAGCGCCACCGGGGTCGACCCGAACATGCGGGTCCACCAGCTCGGTGACGAGGAGCTGGTGAAGCTCCGCGACGAGATCGAGGCCAAGTACCAGATCGAGGGCGACCTGCGCCGCGAGGTGCAGGCCGACATCCGCCGCAAGATCGAGATCGGCAGCTACCAGGGCCGCCGGCACCGTCAGGGCCTCCCCGTCCGGGGCCAGCGCACGAAGACCAACGCGCGCACCCGCAAGGGCCCCAAGCGCACCGTGGCCGGCCGCAAGAAGGCCAAGTGACCCGCGCTTCGCTGGTTTCGAGGCGCCGCCGCTGGCGCTCCGGCTCCTCAACCACCGACCAGCTTGCTCACCAGACAACCTTCAGGAGTTAGTGAATGCCTCCCGCAAAGGGCCGCCAGGCCGCCAAGAAGGTGCGCCGCAAGGAGAAGAAGAACGTCGCGCAGGGCGAAGCCCACATCAAGAGCACCTTCAACAACACGATCGTGACGATCTCGGACCCCACCGGCGCCGTGATCTCGTGGGCGTCGGCCGGCACCGTCGGCTTCAAGGGCTCGCGCAAGTCCACGCCGTACGCCGCACAGATGGCCGCCGAGGCCGCCGGCCGCCGGGCGATGGAACACGGGATGAAGAAGATCGACGTGTTCGTCAAGGGCCCGGGCTCGGGCCGTGAGACCGCGATCAGGTCCCTGGGTGCGATCGGCCTCGAGGTCGGCACCATCCAGGACGTCACGCCCACCGCCCACAACGGATGCCGGCCGCCCAAGCGTCGCCGCGTCTGAGGCCCGAGACCACAAGGAGATTTCGAACCATGGCCCGTTACACCGGCCCCATGACGAAGAAGTCGCGTCGTCTCGGCGTCGACCTCGTCGGCGGCGACCAGGCTTACGAGCGTCGCCCCTACCCGCCCGGCCAGCACGGCCGCGGCCGCATCAAGGAGAGCGAGTACCTCCTCCAGCTGCGCGAGAAGCAGAAGGCCCGCTACACCTACGGCGTCCTGGAGAAGCAGTTCCACAACTACTACACCGAGGCCAGCCGTCGCGCCGGCAAGACCGGCGACAACCTGCTGCAGCTGCTGGAGTGCCGTCTCGACAACGTCGTCTACCGCGCCGGCTTCGCCCGGACCCGGCGGCACGCGCGCCAGCTCGTGGTGCACGGCCACTTCAAGGTCAACGGCAAGAAGGTCGACATCCCGTCGTTCCAGGTCACCTCGCACGACGTGATCGACGTCCGTGACAAGTCGATGGAGATGACCCCGTTCATCGTGGCTCGCGAGACCCACGGCGAGCGGATCGTTCCCGCGTGGATGGAGGCCCTGCCGAACCGGATGCGGGTGCTCATCCACCAGGTGCCCGTGCGTCAGCAGATCGACATCCCGGTCCAGGAGCAGCTCATCGTCGAGTACTACTCGAAGAAGTAGTCGGGTCGTCAGCGTGGCGACAAAGTCGATACGGCTCGACCAACTCAACACGGTCGGCAGCGTGGCGACGGAGTCGACACACTCGACCAATTCAACACAGCGCGAGTCCGTCATATAGCGGTCGGGCTCGGAAAGGAACAACACAGTGCTCATCGCTCAGCGCCCGACATTGTCGGAAGAGGTCGTCGACGAGTTCCGCTCACGGTTCGTCATCGAGCCATTGGAGCCCGGCTTCGGCTACACGCTCGGCAACTCACTCCGCCGAACCCTGCTGTCCTCGATTCCCGGAGCGTCGGTGACCAGCATCAAGGTCGACGGAGTGCTCCATGAGTTCTCCACGATCGAAGGGGTCAAGGAGGACGTCACCGAGGTCATCTTGAACCTCAAGGACCTGGTCGTCTCCTCCGAGCACGACGAGCCGGTGACCATGTACCTGCGCAAGCAGGGTCCCGGCGAGGTGACCGCTGCTGACATCGCCCCTCCGGCCGGTGTCGAGGTGCACAACACCGATCTACACCTGGCAACCCTCAACGACAAGGGCAAGCTCGAGATGGAGCTCGTCGTCGAGCGTGGTCGCGGCTACGTGTCCTCGGTGCAGAACAAGGGCGGCGACAACGAGATCGGCCGGATGCCGGTCGACTCCATCTACTCGCCGGTGCTGAAGGTGACCTACAACGTCGAGGCCACCCGTGTCGAGCAGCGCACCGACTTCGACAAGCTGGTCATCGACGTGGAGACCAAGCAGTCGATCCGGCCACGCGACGCGATCGCCTCGGCCGGGAAGACGCTCGTCGAGCTGTTCGGGCTGGCCCGAGAGCTGAACCTCGAGGCCGAGGGCATCGACGTCGGCCCGTCCCCGGTCGACGAGCAGCTCGCCGCGGACCTGGCGCTGCCGGTCGAGGACCTGCAGCTGACCGTCCGGTCCTACAACTGCCTCAAGCGCGAGGGCATCCACACCGTGGGTGAGCTGATCTCGCGCTCGGAGCAGGACCTGCTCGACATCCGGAACTTCGGTGCCAAGTCGATCGACGAGGTCAAGGCGAAGCTGCACGAGATGGGTCTCGCGCTCAAGGACAGCGCTCCCGGCTTCGACCCGCAGGCTGCCTTGGCTGCCTACGACGACGACGACGACTCATTCGTGGAGGACGAGCAGTACTGACCTGGCAGGCGCGGTCCTGGCACGCGTCTCGCGGCGTTGTCGTCGGTCGACGGCCAACCCCGGGCCGCCTCCTCCGCCTTGCGATACACGCACCATGACCGCGTCTAGACGGAATTCGAAGCATACAGATCTACTCCGGTACCTCGTACGGCCGGGGAGAAACGAGACAACGACATGCCAACCCCGAAGAAGGGCGCACGGCTCGGTAGCGGCCCCGCCCACCAGAAGCTGATGATCGCCAACCTGGCCGCGAGCTTGTTCGAGCACGGTGCCATCGCGACCACCGAGGCCAAGGCCCGGGCGCTCCGCCCGGTCGCGGAGAAGCTGATCACCAAGGCCAAGAAGGGCGACCTGCACCACCGGCGGCAGGTGCTGTCGACGATCAGGGACAAGAGTGTCGTGCACACGCTCTTCGAGGAGATCGCACCGCGGTTCGCCGAGCGCCCCGGCGGCTACACGAGGATCACCAAGCTCGGCCCGCGCAAGGGCGACAACGCACCCATGGCGATGATCGAGCTGGTCACCGAGGAGTACCAGCCGGGTGCCAGCGCCTCGCGGGCTGCCACCTCGGCTTCTACGTCGGCAGACAGTGCTCCCGAAGCAGCGGCGGGCGCCGAGGTGCTCCCGGAGCCCGACTCCGACGTGCCGGCCCCGGACCCGGAAGCGCCTGCCGACGCGCCCGAGACCGACCCGGAGGCTTCCGCTGACACGCCCGACGCCGACCCCGAGGCGCCGGCCGATGCGCCCGCCGAGCCGGAGGAGGACGAGGACGAGGCGTCCGCAGACGAGCCGGAGCAGCCCGACACCAAGTCCGAGTGACCTGACCGCTCTCGTGGCGCGGTGAGACGGTGCGGCTGAGAGTCGACGTCGGCTACGACGGCGCCAGATTCCACGGCTGGGCGACCCAGCCGGGGCTGCGCACGGTCCAGGGCACGCTTCAGGCTGCGCTGGGCACGGTTCTGCGGCTGGAGATGGTGTCGGTGACCTGCGCGGGACGCACCGACGCCGGTGTCCACGCACGCGGGCAGGTCGTGCACCTCGATGTGGGGCGGGAGGCTCTTGCCGCTTCCGCGGGCCGAAGTACGTCGAGCCCCGTGCACGCGCTGGTGCGCCGGCTCAACGCGGTGCTCCCCGAAGATGTGCGCGTGCACCGTGCCGTGGAGGCCGCGGAGGGCTTCGACGCCCGCTTCTCCGCGCTGTGGCGTCGCTACGCCTACCGGATCGCCGACCGTCCCGAACTGGTGGACCCGTTGACGCGCAACACCGTGCTGGCCTGGCCACGAGCGCTGGATCTGGAAGCGATGAACGAGGCGGCCGCGAGTCTGAGAGGTGAGCACGACTTCGCGGCGTTCTGCAGGAAGCGTGAGGGTGCCACCACGATCCGGACGCTGTTCGACCTCTCGTGGGCCCGCGACGAGGCCGGTCTGGCGGTGGGCGGCGTACGCGCCGATGCCTTCTGCCATTCCATGGTCCGCTCCCTGGTGGGGTGCCTGATCGCGGTCGGCGAGGGTCGGCGCGAGCCGGCCTGGGCAGGTGAGGTGCTCGCAGCAGGCCGCCGCGAACCCGGCGTGACCGTCGTACGCCCGCACGGCCTCACCCTGGAGGAGGTTGGCTACCCCGCCGACGACCAGCTCGCCGCGCAGGCCGCATCCGCCCGGGTGGTGCGCACGCTTCCGGGAGCCGGCGATGAGTGACCACTACTTCTCAGCCGACCCGTCCGTGGCGTTCAAGCGCGTGCCGGTGACCGTCGACGTGTGGGGTCGTCGATTGCGGCTGACCTCCGGATCCGGAGTCTTCGCACGCGGGCGGCTGGACACCGGGACCGCTGTTCTGTTCCGCCAGACCCATCCACCCGCGCCGGGCCGCCGCACGTTCCTCGACCTCGGCTGCGGCTACGGCGTGATCGCCGTCGCCCTGGCCGAGGCGGTGCCCGAAGCCACGGTGTGGGCCGTCGACGTCAACGAACGCGCGCTCGCGCTGACCCGCGACAACGCCGCGGCGGCCGGGGTCGAGAGCCGCCTGACCGCGACGACGCCGGGCGGCGTGCCGGCCGCGGTCCGATTCGACGAGATCTGGTCCAACCCGCCGATCCGGATCGGCAAGCCGGCACTTCACGAGCTGCTGAGGACCTGGCTGCCACGGCTTGTGCCCGGCGGACGGGCGGTCCTGGTCGTCGGCAGGAACCTCGGCGCGGACTCCCTGCAACGCTGGCTGGTGGAGCAGGGCCATCCGACCACCCGCGTCGGCAGCGCCAAGGGGTTCAGGGTGCTCGAAGCCCGTCGAGCTCCCTGAGGAGCTCCACGACCGGCAGGCTTCCGGGCTCGGCGCGGTCACGTGCCATGCGCAGGGCGGTGCGCCTGATCAGCTCGTTCACCGGCGTGGGCACCGCGTGCAACCGGCCGAGGAGCACGATCTCGCCGTTCAGGTAGTCGGTCTCGATGCTGCCAGTGGCGCGTCGCATGCTCTGCCAGGAGGACCCGCCGGCCCGCTCCTGGCCGTCGACGGATGCGACCTGCAGGATGTCGCCGCGGCGCTCCCGATCCCGCTCCGCGCTCACCACGTCGAGCCCGGCTGCTGCGAGGACTGCCTCGCCCTCCGCGCGGGCGCGGTCGATCAGCGTGACTGCCTCGGGGCCCGACCCACAGCAGGCCTGCACGGCGTTGGCGAGGTTGGCCAGCAGCTTGCGTCTCTTCCAGGCCATAATGTCCGGTGTCGGTTCGCTGACGAACCCGGCGGAGGCGAACGCTGCGGCGACGTCGCGGGTGACGGCGTCCACGCCTTCCGGGTAGCGACCGACGTCCAGGATGCCCGGGACCGGGTCGCAGTGTGCCTGCACGATGCCGGGCTCGAGGTGCGCGGTCGGCATCATCACACACACGGCGTAGACCTGCTCGAAGAAACGCAGCGCCGCCGGCTCGTTGGCCACGCCGTTCTGGACGCAGACCACCGGCGTCGCGGGGAATGCGTGCGCGGCGAGATCCAGCAGCGCAGGCGCACTCTGGTGGCTCTTGACGGCCAGCAGCACGACAGTCTCGCCGTCCCATTCGATCTCCGCTGCGCCGGCCGCGGTGGCGACCTCCATGGTCGTCTCGCCGACGGGGCTCTGCACGCACAATCCGTGGGTCCGGATCGCCTCCAGATGGGCGCCCCGTGCGACGAGTACGACGTCGGCTCCCGCCGCGTGCAGTCGGGCCCCGAGCACGCCGCCCACCGCCCCCGCGCCGTACATCACCCACCGCATCCAGCGAGACTACCGATGCGCATCCGAACCGAGGCTGCCGGTGACGGAGAGGGTGTTGCGACCCTGCTCCACGAGGTGAACGCGTCCTGGCAGCACGATGTGGCGCAGCGGGTTCTCGGAGCCGGACATCCGCTCGTACAGCAGACGCGCCGCGGTGGATCCCATGTCCCGCGCCGGTAGCGTGGCGGACACGACCGCAAGCGGCGACACGTCGTAGGGGCCGAGCTCGTCCATGTTCGCCAGCTCGACGGTGCCGGGGAATCCACTGGGAAAGGCCAGGAGGTCCGAGGCGGCCAGCGCCATCGTGCCGGCGTTGCCGCCGATGATCGCGGTGAGTCCGCCGGGGGACTCGAGCAGGGAGCGGAGACGCTGCTGTCGTTGGTCGGTGGGCAGGGCGAAGTAGTCGCGCAACGCCGAACGCTCGGGCATCTCGGCCAGACCGCGGTCGCGCAACGCGCGGTAGTGACCACTGAGCCGGTCCCGGACGCTTGTCACGTCCTCCTCGCTCCACAAGACCGCCAGCGACCGGTGTCCGCGGTCGAGCACCGCGGCGGTGACCTCGTAGCCGATCGCGAAGTCGTCGAAGATCACTGCGTCGGTCGGCATCGACGGGAGGTAGCGGTCCACGAGCACGACCGCGACGCCGCTGCGGCGGAGCTCGTGGATGGTGGCGCCGGCCCGCGAGTGGTCCCGCAGGTAGACGATGATGCCGGTCGCGCCGTCGTCGACTGCATGCCGTAGGACCGTCTCCTCCGACTCGACGTCGCTCGTGCTGGTCACGACCAGGCGATCGCCGCGCGTCGCGCACTCGGCTGCTACCCCGGCGCGGATCTCCACCTGGTTGGGCTCCACCTCGTTCTGGCTGACGAAGGCGATCGTGCGCCGGTTCGCGGCCGGGGCGGACCCGGTCCGACGAGCGGGGTCGACGACGAACGTGCCCCGGCCACGCCGACGCGTGACGAGACCGTCGGTGACGAGGTCGTTGAGTGCCCGGACCGCCGTGGTCGTGGAGACGTCGAAGCGCTCGACTATCTCCCGCTGGGTGATGAACGGCTGGTCCGGTGCGTACTCCCCGCGCGCGATCGCCTCGCGCAGTGAGGACTTGACCCACGCGAACAGCGACATGCCGGGAGGGCGTCCGGGGACGGGCCGGTCAGCAGTGTCCACGCGGTTCCATCCTTTCATCCTGTTGTTGGTGGAAGAAAGCGTATCTCAACCGCGAAGCCTTGATGTATTGACGTGTTAAATATCCTGCCCTAGGGTCCGAGTGATGCACACCACACCACTCACGCATTCGCACCTGCGGCGGTCGGCCTCGCACCTGCGGACGTCCCATGCATGACGACCGGACGCAGGTCGAGCGCCGCATCACCCGCATGCTCGACGAGCGGCTGCGGCCCGCGGTCCACCGAGACGGCGTACCGCTCGGCCTGGAGTCGTGGCAGGCCCCCGGCGAGCCGGTCCCGATCAGCGAGGGCCTGTCCGCGCACTACTCCGAGGCCAAGCCGGGCCAGGAGTGGGGGCCGCCGTGGGGCACTACGTGGTTCCGGCTCTCCGGCTCGGTTCCCGACCCGTGGGCCGGTCTCGAGGTGGAAGCGGTCGTCGACCTCGGGTTCGCCCGCACCCGGCCGGGCTTCTCCGCCGAGGCCTTGGCGATGCGTCCGGACGGCACCCCGATCAAGGGGCTCAACCCGCTGAGCACCTGGCTGCCGGTCGCGGCACCGGCGCGCGGTGGTGAGCCGGTGGAGGTGTACGTCGAGGCCGCCTCGAACCCGGACATCTTCCGGTCAGGGCTCGGGACGGACCTCGGTGACGTGCTCACGGCCGGCAGCGACCCGCTGTACCGCGTGCGACGCGTCGACCTGGCCGTCTTCGACCGCACCATGTGGGAGCTCGTCAACGACATCGAGGTTCTCGACCAGCTGATGCGTGAGCTGTCACCTGACTCGCCCCGCCGCTGGCAGATCCTGCGTGCACTGGAGCGCGCCATGGACGCGCTTGACCTCTCCGACGTCTCCGGCTCCGCGCAGCGGATGCGCGAGCTCCTCGCCCCCACCCTCGCGTCCCCCGCGCATGCAGGAGCCCATATCGTCAGCGCCGTCGGGCATGCGCACATCGACTCTGCCTGGCTGTGGCCGTTGCGCGAGACCGTCCGCAAGGTCGCCCGCACGGTGTCGAGCGTCACGTCCCTGATGGACGAGCACCCCGAGCTGGTCTTCGCGATGTCCTCGGCCCAGCAGTGGGCGTGGATGAAGGCGCACCGGCCGGAGGTGTGGGCCCGGATGCGCGAGAAGTTCGCGAGCGGCCAGCTCGTCCCGGTGGGTGGCATGTGGGTCGAGTCCGACACGAACCTGCCTGGTGGCGAGGCGCTGGCGAGGCAGCTCGTCCACGGCAAGCGGTTCTTCCTCGACGAGCTGGGGATCGAGACCGAAGAGGTCTGGCTGCCGGACTCGTTCGGTTACAGTGCAGCCCTGCCGCAGCTGGTCGCGCTCTCCGGCTCCCGGTGGTTCCTGACGCAGAAGATCTCCTGGAACCAGACCAACCGGCACCCGCATCACACCTTCTGGTGGGAGGGTCTGGACGGCACGCGTGTCTTCACCCACTTCCCTCCGGTGGACACCTACAACTCCGAGCTGAGCGGCGCGGAGATGGCGCATCTGGTGCGCAACTTCTCCGAGAAGGGCGTGGCGAACCGTTCCCTGGTGCCGTTCGGCCATGGCGACGGAGGCGGCGGCCCCACCCGGGAGATGCTCGCCCGCGCGGCCCGGCTGCGAGACCTCGAGGGGTCGCCGAGGGTCGACATCGAGGCTCCTTCCGACTTCTTCGCCAAGGCGCTCGCAGACCATGCCGACCCGGAGGTGTGGGTGGGCGAGCTGTATCTCGAGCTGCACCGGGCGACGTACACCACCCAGGCCGACACCAAGCAGGGCAACCGGCGCAGCGAGAGCCTGCTGCGCGAGGCAGAGCTCTGGGCGACCACGGCGTCCGTGCGGGCCGGTGCCGACTACCCCGCCGAGGAGCTCGACCGGATCTGGAAGACCGTGCTGCTGAACCAGTTCCACGACATCCTCCCCGGTTCCTCGATCGCGTGGGTGCACCGCGAGGCACGCGACACCTACCTGCAGGTTGCCCGCGACCTCGAGGAGATCGTCGCGGCGGCCCAGGCGGCCCTGGCCGGGACCTCGACCGCGGACACCGCCGTCGTCTTCAACGCTGCGCCTCACGAGCGCGCCGGCGTGCCGGCCGGGGGTGCGGTGGTGTCGGGAACAGCGGGACGTCGGGCCGGTACGCCGCCGGCGCGGGTCACCGCGACCGAGCACGGCTACGCGCTCGACAACGGTCTGGTCCGCGCCGTCCTCGACGAGTGCGGACTGCTCACCTCGGTGGTCGACCTGTCCTGCGGCCGGGAGGTCATTGCACCGAACTCGGCAGGCAACCTCCTGCAGCTGCATCCCGACGTCCCCAACAACTGGGACGCCTGGGATGTGGACCGGTTCTACGCCCGCAACGTCACGGACGTGACCGATCTCGTGTCCATGACGCCGGTGTCACCGGACCCGGGCGAGGACACGGCCGACCGGGAGCCCGTCGCCTCGGTCCGCGTCGAGCGCCGCTTCGGTCGGTCCACGATCACCCAGGTGATCTCGCTCGTCGCGGGATCGCGGCGCGTCGACGTGGGCAACGACATCGACTGGCAGGAGTCGGAGACCTTCCTCAAGGCGGCCTTCTCGCTCGACGTACGCGCCGACCGCTCGTCGGCCGAGACGCAGTTCGGCTACGTGCAGCGCAACACGCACACCAACACCAGCTGGGACGTGGCGCGCTTCGAGATCTGCGCGCACCGCTACCTGCACGTCGGTGAGCCCGGCTACGGCGTGTGCGTGGTCAACGACTCCACCTACGGTCACGACGTCAACCGCACGGTCCGGCCCGACGGCGGCACCACCACGACGGTCCGCCTGTCGCTCCTGCGTGCACCACGGTTCCCCGACCCGGACACCGACCAAGGGCGTCATCGGCTGCGCTACGGGCTCGTGGTCGGAGCGGACCTGCTCGACGCGACCCGTGAGGGCCACTGGCTGAACCTCCCCGAGCGCAGCGTGCCCGGAGACACCGGCGTCGAGCCACTGGTGTCGGTCGACAACGAGGGGATCGTGGTGTCGGCCGTCAAGCTCGCCGACGACGCCGGCACCGACCCTTCCGGCGACGTGGTCGTCCGGCTCTACGAGGCGCTCGGCGCGCGCGCGACAGGACACCTCACCGTGAACTTCCGGGCTGGGCCGGTGCGCATCACAGACCTGCTCGAGCGACCTCTCGACGACGCCACCCTCGAGCTCGACGACCAGGGCCGGCTCCCGCTGATGCTGCGCCCGTTCCAGATCCTCACCCTGCGCCTCACCCACGCCGGAGCCGCCTGAACGGCGACACCGTCTACCACCCAACCGCCCTCGACCATCTGTTTGTCGCCGCCCCCGCGCGGCCGCCTCCCGGAGGACCCCGATGTCCCAGACTGCCCGCAACCACCGTCATGCCGAGACCACGCCTGACGACCCTGTCGCCCAACCCCCGAGGCCGAGGCGGTCACGACGTATTCGTGCCGTCGCTCTCGTGGGCGCGGGTATCGCCGCCTCGGGGGCCGCGGCAGGATGCAGCGCAGGCGGGGGAAGCGGTGGCAGCGACACCATCACGGTCACCTACCAGCAGTTCGGTGACTCCCATGTCCAGGCCAACTTCCTCAAGTCGGTCAAGGCGCAGTTCGAGAAGGCCCATAAGGGCGTGACCGTCGATCTGGAGCCGATCAGCGCCAGCGAGGACGACTACTACACCAAGCTGCAGCTGCAGATGCGCTCGACGCGGACCTCGCCCGACCTGGTCTACGAGGACACCTTCTTGATCAACTCCGACATCAAGGCGGGTTACCTGCGACCGCTCGACGAGCACCTGAAGAGCTGGTCCGACTGGTCCCAGTTCCAGCCCACTGCCAAGAAGGCCGCGCAGGCGCTGAACGGCAAGACGTACGGCGTCCCGGACGGCACTGACGTTCGCGGCCTTTGGTACAACAAGGAGCTGTTCGCCAAGGCCGGGCTGCCGACCGACTGGCAGCCCCATTCCTGGGACGACATCCTCGCCGCTGCCCGCGCCATCAAGGCGAAGCTCCCGGGTGTCATTCCGATCAACATCTACTCGGGTACCGGCGTCGGCGAGGCCGCCACCATGCAGGGCTTCGAGATGCTGCTCTACGGGACGGGCGACACGTTGTACGACTCCCAGCAGAAGAAGTGGGTCGTCGGCAGCAAGGGATTCGTCGACTCGCTGAGCTTCCTGAAGACGCTCAACGCCGAGCACCTGACCCCGCCCGCCAGCGACCAGCTCAAGCCGACGTGGGGAAACACCGTGTCGCAGCAGCTGCTGCCCAAGGGCAAGCTGGCGATCGACCTCGACGGGTCCTGGCTGTCGCTGAACTGGCAGAAGGGCGGTGCCGCCCCGTGGCCGCAGTGGAGCTCCACCATGGGCACCACCCCCATGCCCACCCAGGACGGCTCAGGTGCCGGCAAGGTGAGCCTCTCCGGTGGCTGGACGTGGGCCATCCCGGCGAAATCCGACAACCCCGGGAAGGCCTGGGACCTGATCAAGCTGCTCGGCGACAGGCAGCATGAGCTCGAGTGGGCGATCAAGGACGTGCAGATCCCCGTCCGCAAGGACGTTGCTGCCGACCCGTCGTACGCCCAGGCGAACCCGACCAACAAGTTCTTCGCCTCGCTGGTGCCGATCACGCAGTACCGTCCGGCCTACGCCGTCTACCCTCGGATCTCGCAGAAGATCCAGTCTGCGACCGAGTCCATCGTGACGGGGAGCGCGACCCCGCAACAAGCCGCGAAGACCTACGACCAGCAGGTCCAGGGCATCACCAGCGACGTCGTCGATGCCTCTGCGTCGTGACTGTCGTTGCCGCTTCTGCCCCCGGTGCAGCCGCGCGGCTGCGCCGGGGGCTGGTGCGAGGGATGCCGCTGTGGCCGTCGGTCGTCCTCCTCGGCGTCTTCCTCGCCGGTCCGATCCTGTACTGCGTGTACTCCGCGTTCACCGACATGGCCCTCACCGGTGCCTCGGGGGCGCACTTCGTCGGGTTCGACAACTTCCGCAAGGCTTTCGGTAGCAGCGAGTTCAGAGCGTCGCTGGTCTACACGCTGATCTTCACCGTCCTCTCGGCCATCATCGGACAGAACGTCTTGGGCATGGTTCTCGCGCTGCTGATGCGCTCGGGCACCGCCTGGGTGCGAGCGCTGGTCAGCACCATCGTGATCGGCGCCTGGGTCATCCCCGAGGTGGTGGCGGGCTACCTCTGGTCCGCGTTCTTGGGCAACGACGGCTCGCTGAACCACATCCTCGGGGTGCTGTCCCTGCCGGAGCAGAACTGGCTGTTCGACATCCCGATCCTGGCGGTGTCGCTCGCCAACATCTGGCGCGGCACCGCGTTCTCGATGCTCGTCTACTCGGCTGCACTCTCCGAGGTGCCGAAGGAGATCGAGGAGTCCGCGACCGTCGACGGCGCCGGCACGTGGCAGCGCCTCTGGTCGGTCACGCTGCCGATGATCCGCCGCTCGATCATGACCAACCTGATGCTGATCACCCTGCAGACGCTGTCGGTGTTCGGACTCATCTGGACGATGACCCGCGGAGGGCCGAGCAACAAGTCCGAGACGCTTCCGCTGTTCGCCTACCAGCAGGCCTTCCAACTGTCCCAGCTCGGCTACGGTACGGCGCTGGCGCTGGTGTTGCTGGCCATCGGCGCGGTGTTCTCGCTGGTCTACCTGCGGGCACTTCGCCTCGAGGAGGGGTTGCGATGACCTTCTCGCTGACTGCTCGGCCCCCTCGGCGCGTCATGGACAAGATGGCCGTCAACCTGGCCCTGCTGGTGGTGGCCGCCGGCTTCGTGATCCCGTTGCTGTGGCTGATCCTGGCTGCGTTCGATGCGCGCGCCGGGGTGGCCGTCCACTGGCCGCACCCGTGGACCCTGCACAACTTCCACGCGATCTTGACCTACGACACGACGTACCGCCCGATGATCAACGGCGCGATCCTCTGCGGTGGTGGAACGCTGCTGACCGTGGCCGTCTCCGTGCTCGCGGCGTACCCGCTGTCGCGCTACCGGTTCCGGGCGAAGCGGCCCTTCCTGCTCACGATACTGTTCGCCACCGGCCTCCCGATCACGGCGATCATGGTCCCAGTGTACGGCATGTTCGTGCAGGTCAACCTCATCGACACGCTCATCGGAACGATCCTGTTCATGGCGACGACGGCGCTGCCGATCTCGATCTGGCTGACGAAGAACTTCATGGACGGCGTCCCGGTCGAGCTCGAGCAGGCCGCATGGACGGACGGCGCGACCGTCATGCAGGGTCTGCGCAGGATCGTGCTGCCCCTGATGTGGCCCGGGCTCGCGGTGGTGACGATCTACACGTTCATCGGGCTGTGGGGCAACTTCTTCGTCCCCTTCGTGCTGCTCTCCTCCAACGACCGGTTGCCGGCGTCGGTGAGCATCTACACCTTCTTCGGGCAGTACGGGCAGGTCGTCTACGGCCAGCTCGCCGCCTACTCGATGCTGTACTCCCTGCCGGCGGTGCTGCTCTATCTCATGCTGTCGCGACGTCTCGGCGGGGCCTTCTCCTTCGGTGGAGCGGTGAAGGGCTGAGCCTGCCGGGGAGCCCCCCAGCCGTACGACGGCCCGGTGCCGCTGTCAACGCGTGTTGACATCAGAGTCATGTCAACCTAGGGTGACAGCATGAGTGATGCCGGCGACCTGGCCAGTGCCGCCACGGAGGCGGATCCGGCGACGGGGCTGCGCGCGGTGCGGGCGCTCCGGCGGCTGGTCGAGTACCTCGAGCGCTCCCAGGTGGCCCGAGCTCGGGCCCTGGGGTGGTCGTGGCAGCAGATCGCGGACGTGCTCGGGGTGAGCCGGCAGGCGGTCCACAAGAAGCATGGCCGCCGACGCGGCTGAGAGACGGAGGTGCGATGTTCGAGCGGTTCACGCGGGCGGCCCGCGGAGTGGTCACGGATGCTCGCGAGAAGGCCGAGGCAGCCACCGCGAGCGAGGTGCGCGCCGAGCACCTGCTGGCGGCGCTGCTCGGTGACGAGCGGTCGACGGCAGTCACGGTGCTGGAGGATGTCGGTGTCGACCTGGAAGGGTTGCGCGAGCGGCTGGACCACGCCCGGATGCGCTACGTCGACGGGCTCGATGAGGACGACGCGGCGGCCCTGAGGGTGCTGGGCATCGACCTCGACGACGTGGTCCGGCGCATCGATCGCAATCTGGGCGGGGCGGGGGACCAGTGCACGGACACGCTGGGTCGCCGGCTGCGGTTCTCGCGGGAGGCCAAGAAGGTGCTCGAGCTGTCCCTGCGCGAGGCGATCGCGCTGGGGCACGACTACATCGGCACCGAACACATACTGCTCGGGCTCGCCCGCTGTAGCGACCGGGTCGTGAGCGAGACGCTCACCACCGCCGGAGTACGTCGTGCGCCGCTGCGCGACGCCGTGCGAAACGCCGTACGCCGCGCGGGCTGACCCCCATCGCGTGACGCACGTCTCACCGAATTCCGGTGGGGCAGCCCTGGGAGAGATGTATGCTTGCCGCATGCATCCGGAGTCGTTCGAGGAGCCGCGCACCGCCGAGGAGGCGGTCGTCGGCCTCTTGATCCAGGCCGGCCGCCGGCTGCGCACCCGGCACCCCGAGGACCAGGTCGAGCCGTCCTGCTTCCCGCTGGCCAAGCACCTGCTGTCCGGCGAGGGCATCCGCGTCTCCGATCTCGCTGACCGCGTCGACCTCGACCAGTCCACGGTCAGCCGGCACGTCAAGATGCTCGAGGAGAACGGGATCGTCGAGCGCGGTCCCGACCCCGACGACGGCCGGGCCAGCCTGGTCCGCCTTTCGACCGCCGGCCGGGCCACGATCCGCGCCACCTTCGAGCGCCGCTTCCAGCGCATCAAGAACGTCCTCGAACCCTGGAGCGACGCGGACCGCGCCGACCTCCAGCGCCTACTCACCCGCCTTGCGGCCGACCTGCGCGCCGCCGACGACCACGATGTTCGGAGCCACCAGTCATGACCCAGACCCGGAACCCGGCCCCCCGCCGGCCCCAGGACGCGCCCCGCCGCGCCGCCCACACGGCCGACGAGGACGGCTACCTGTCCCACAAGCAGATCCTCGTGGTGATGGGCGGCCTGATGGCCGGCATGTTCCTCGGCGCCCTCGACCAGTCGATCGTGGCCACCGCCCTGCCCACGATCACCAGCGAGCTCGGCGGCCTCGACAAGCTGTCCTGGGTGGTCACGGCCTACATGGTCACCGCCACCGCGATGACTCCCCTGTGGGGCAAGATCTCCGACATGTACGGCCGCCGGCTGATCTTCCAGGCCGCGATCGTGATCTTCCTGGCCGGCTCCCTGCTGTCCGGGCTCTCCCAGAACATCAGCGAGCTGATCATCTTCCGCGCGCTGCAGGGGGTCGGCGGCGGCGGCCTGTTCGCGCTGGCGATGGCCACGATGGGCGACGTCGTGCCTCCGCGCGAACGCGGCAAGTACGGCGGCTACTTCGGCGCGGTCTTCGGCGTGTCCAGCGTGCTCGGCCCGGTGCTCGGCGGGTTCTTCGCCGACGGGCCCGGGTGGCGCTGGATCTTCTACATCAACCTGCCGATCGGCATCGCCGCCCTGGTGGTCACCTCGATGGCGCTGCGGATCCACCACGTACGCCGTCAGCACCGGGTCGACTACCTCGGCGCGACCTCGATCGTCGCCGCGGTGACCTCGTTCCTGCTCTACACGTCGTGGGCCGGGCCGGACCACGGCTGGGGCTCCGGGCTCGGACTGCTGCTGCTCGGCGTCGGCATCGTGCTTGCGATCGCCTTCGTGCTCGTCGAGCGCCGCGCAAGCGAGCCGATCATCCCGATGGAGCTGTTCCGCAACTCGATCTACTCGACCGCGAACGTCTTCGGCGTGATCGTCGGCTTCGCGATGTTCGGGGTGATCGTGTTCATGCCGGTCTACCTGCAGGTCGTCGATGACATGAGTCCGACGATGTCGGGACTGGCCCTGATCCCGATGGTGGTCGGCATCTTCAGCACGTCGATCTCCTCCGGGCTGGCGATGAGCAAGACCGGGCGCTACAAGGTCTTCCCGGTCGCCGGTGCCGCGGTGATCGCGTTCGCGCTCTACCTGCTGTCCACGCTGACCGCCACCTCGCCGTACTGGCACACCGCGATCTTCGTCTTCGTGTTCGGCGCCGGGCTCGGGCTGACCATGCAGACGATCGTCACCGCGGTGCAGAACTCCGTGGACCGCACCCACATGGGCTCGGCAACCAGCTCGGTGATGTTCTTCCGCCAGATGGGCGGCACGTTCGGCGCCGCGGTCTTCGGCGCGATCCTGACCAGCCGGCTCTCGGTGCACATGGCCGCCGAGTTCGCCGGGGCGCCCGGCGGCGCCCCGGCCGGCGGAGGCGGCGGGATCACCGGCAACGTGAACGCGATCAAGGCGCTCAAGGACACCGCCCCGGTCGTCTACCACAAGGTGCTCGACGCCTTCGCGCTCTCGCTGCACGACGTGTTCCTGTCGGCGCTGCCCGTCGTGATCCTGGCGTTCCTCGTGGCGCTGTTCATCAAGGAGATCCCGCTGCGCCAGCGCGGTGGCGGCGACCAGGCGGAGAAGCCGGCCGAGGACGCCGACGTCCTCGCCGGCTGATCAGCCCTTCCGGGCCAGGATCAGGAACGCGCCAAGCAGGCCGTCCCTGGTCGCCGCGACGTTGTTGCCGATGCGCTGCATGAACGCCTCGCCGAAGACGACGCCGGCGGTCAGCCCGGGTGGTGGCGGGCCGGCGGTCGCGTCGGTGCGGTTCTCCGTCTCCTCGACGGTGAAGCCGGCAGCGGCGAGCTGAGCGGCGTACTCCTCGGGTGCCTGCACGAACGACGAACGGTCGTCCTCTGCCCACGGCTGCGGCCACGGGAGTACGCCGTCTGCGGCCCGCATCTGGTCGTAGACGGCGAACCACCCGCCCGGCACCAGCGCCCGGTGCACCTCGGCGAACAGCGCCTGCTTGTCGGGGACGTTCATGCCGACGTGGATCATCATCGCCGCGTCGAACGACGCGTCGGGGACGGCAAGGACGTCGGAGGGGGTGACTTTGAACTCTGTCTGCCCGGCCAGACCGGTCCACTCGCTCAGCTCGGTGGCGGTCTGCACGAACTCCGGTGTCAGGTCGACCCCGGTGACCCGCGCACCCGCCGCCGCCGCGAGCCGCGAAGGGCCACCGATGCCTGACCCGACGTCGAGGAGCCGGATCCCCTCGCGGATGCCCAGCCGGTCGAGGACGTGCTGCGTCGCGCCCGCGAAGCCGGCATGCAACTGGTCCACCGGCGACAGATCACCGACGGTCAGGTGCTCCACGTCGACGCCGTGCTCGGCCAGCGCGCGCCGGATGGTGGCGGCCAGCCCTGTGCTGCCATAGTGGCGGGTGACCAGGTCGGCGATGCTCGCGGACTCAGGCTCGGACTGCGCCATGGTGACCTCCTCGCGTCCAGGTCAGGCTAGTCCGGCCCACGCAGTGCTGGGAACACGCGCTGTACCGCCAGGCGCGGATCCGGGCAGCCGAGCGGAGTACGTCGGTGAGCGCGCTGGTCGGCGAGTTCCTGGCGTCGCTGTCCGACAACGATGCCGAGTTCGCCCGCCTGGAAGCGCAGCAGCGCGAGGTGACCGCCGAGGTCCGCGGATTCCGAGCGCGCGACAGGTTGTCTCGCGACGAGGTGCACGCGCGTGCGCTTCGTTGACACCAACGTCCTCCTTTACGCGATCTCGCGAGACGAGGACGAGCACGAGAAGGCGCAACGGTTCGTCATCTCCTACTGGGACGCGGCGATCATCGAGGCGGCTCGTGCTGCCGGCTGCGACGTGGTGCTGTCGGAGGACCTCGACGACGGGCAGCGCTACGACGGGGTGCGTGTCTTGAACCCCTTCGCCTGACGGGAGTGGTCCGCGACCGATCGGGCACGATGAGGCCATGAGCGACACTGCCTACACCGCTGCGTCCGACCGCTACGAGACGATGGAATACCGCTTCACCGGCCGGAGCGGGCTGAGGCTCCCGGCCATCTCGCTCGGGCTGTGGCAGAACTTCGGCGACGACCGGCCGGAGGAGACGCAGCGGGCGATCCTGCGCCGTGCGTTCGACCGGGGCGTGACGCACTTCGACCTGGCGAACAACTACGGGCCGCCGTACGGCCGAGCCGAGGAGAACTTCGGCAGGTACCTGCGCGAGGACTTCGCGGCCTACCGCGACGAGCTGGTGATCTCCACCAAGGCCGGCTGGGACATGTGGCCGGGACCGTACGGCCAGGGCGGCGGTTCCCGCAAGTACGTGCTGGCCTCGCTGGACCAGTCGCTGGCCCGGATGGGGCTGGAGTACGTCGACATCTTCTACAGCCACCGGTTCGACCCGGAGACGCCGATCGCGGAGACGGTGATGGCGCTCGACCACACGGTGCGGACCGGCAAGGCACTGTACGCCGGCATCTCGTCGTACTCGCCGACGAAGACCCGCGAGGCCGCGGGGGTCGCGCGCGAGCTGGGCACCCCGTTGCTGATCCACCAGCCGTCGTACTCGATGCTCAACCGATGGATCGAGCGAGGCCTGCTCGACGAGCTCGAGGACCAGGGGATGGGCTGCATCGTGTTCACCGCGCTCGCCCAGGGGCTGCTCACCGACCGCTACCTGGACGGGATCCCCGCCGACTCCCGGGCGGCGCGTGCCGACAGCACGATCGACCGCGACCACCTCGACGAGGCCACGCTCGGCCACGTCCGCCGGCTCAACGAGATCGCCGAATCCCGCGGTCAGAAGCTGGCGCAGCTGGCCCTCCAGTGGGCGCTGCGGGACCGACGGGTGACCTCTGCGGTGATCGGCGCTTCGTCGGTCGAGCAGCTCGACACGAACCTCGACGCCCTCGTCGGACCGCCACTGACCGACGACGAGCTCGCCGCCATCGACAAGGATGCCGTCGAGTCGGGTATCAACCTGTGGGCAGAGCAGACCGAGGAGTAGCCGCCCAACGCCGCGGAATGACCGCGGAGAGACCCGTTCTGTGTCATCGTGGTGCTCCGGGCAGGATGCGATCGGTGCGGTCGGGAGGCCGAGATGGAGGCTTCGTTCGCCGAGGCGCTTGCGGCCGCCCGGGCAGGAGATGAAGACGGTTTCGTCGCCGTCTTCAGGTCTGTGCAACCGACCTTGCTGCGCTTCTTGCGCACGCTCGGACACGACCTCGCCGAAGACGCCCAGGACATCGCCGCGGAGACGTGGGTGCGCGTGACCCGCGACCTGGCCAAGTTCTCCGGCGACGAGCACGGCTTCCGTGCCTGGGTGTTCACGATCGCGCGGGCCCGTCTCGTCGACGCTCGCAGAGCCGCCGCGCGCAGACCCGTCTCGGTCGACGCCGACGCGGAGTTCGCGGATCGGGCCGACCCGGTCGACGTGGTCGGCTGCGTCGAGGAGCTGATCAGCACCGAGGCGGCCCTGGCCACCATCGGCCGGCTGCCTCGTGACCAGGCAGAGGCTGTGCTCTTGCGCTACGTGGTCGGGCTCGATGCCGCACACGCGGCCACCGTGACCGGCAAGACTGCGGGCGCCGTCCGCGTCTGCGCCCACCGGGGGCTGCGCAGGCTCAGCGAGCTCGTCGAACAGCGGGACGGCGCGACCGGGTGTAACGCCCACGCGCCGGCGGACGGTACTAGGGGTGAACGAACAGGAAAGGACGCGAGATGAGCCAGCAGACCGACGACCGCGTGAGGTCGTTGCTGGAGGCCGCTGCCGCTCCCAGCGAGGCCGGGCCGGTGCCCGGCGAGCAGGAGGCGCTGGCCGCGTTTCGCGCCACTGTCCCCAACCGATCTGGGAGGACTCGGATGCGTACTCACCTCACCCCCGCCAGGACCGCGGCGGCGACCGCCCTCAGCGCTGCGCTGATCCTGGCCGGCAGCGTCAGCGCCGCTGCCGCGGGGGCTTTGCCCGACTCGGCGCAGTCGAAGGCGCACGACGTGCTGCAGACGGTCGGCGTGGACGTGCCGACCGGCACCGACCACGGCCAGGCCGGGGAGCACCCCGACCATCCCGCGAACCACGGCGCGGACGTCTCGCTTACGGCGCACAGCACCGGCCCCGGCCCCGATCACGGCCAGGCCGTGTCGACTGCGGCCCGGGACAAGACCACGGTGGATGACACATCAGTCGCCCCAGGTGACACGGAGGCCACGCCGAACAACAGGCACGGCACAACGGTGTCGGAGCTGGCCAAGAGCACCGAACCCGGACCGTCGCACGGTCCGACCGTGGCCGCGGAAGCCTCCGGCGGCAAGGCGCGGGCCGGTGGTCAGGGCACGACGTCCGGCGACGAGGCGCACGGCAAGTCCGGCGCCAAGCACGGCAATTCCGACGAGACGCACCCTTCGGCCGACGCCGGTAGCCGGTCCGACCACGCGACCGACGGCCAGACCAAGGCCGGCGAGGCGCGGGGAGACCACGGCAGCCACGGCGACACGCAGCCTCAGTGACCTGCAGCCGCCCCCCGGTCTGGGAGGCGGGGGGCGGCTGCCGCTCGGCGGGGAGGTATGCCCTGACCGGTTCTGGGGCATTATGCGGACATGGCCCGCAGCGACAAGACCTACGTCTACGACTTCTCCGAAGGCAGCAAGGACCAGAAGGACCTGCTCGGCGGCAAGGGCGCGAACCTCGCGGAGATGACCAACCTCGGGCTGCCGGTGCCTCCGGGGTTCACGATCAGCACCGAGGCCTGCAACGAGTATCTCGGGGTCTCGTCGGGCTCGACCCGCGGTGAGCTGCCGGACGGGCTGGCCGAGGAGATCGACGAGCACCTGGCAGCCCTGGAGAAGCAGATGGGCAGGCGGCTGGGCCAGGCCGACGACCCGCTGCTCGTCTCCGTCCGATCCGGCGCCGCGGTGTCCATGCCGGGGATGATGGACACCGTCCTGAACGTCGGCCTCAACGACGAGTCCGTGCACGGGCTGGCCGAGCGGGCGGGCGGCGACGAGCGGTTCGCCTACGACTCCTATCGCCGGCTGCTGTCGATGTTCGGGGCCACCGTCCTCGGCGTCCAGGGCTCCTTGTTCGACGACGCCCTCGAGTCGATCAAGTCGGACCGTGGCGTGGAGGCCGACGTCGACCTCGGCGTGGACGACCTGCGTGAGCTGGTGTCGACGTACAAGGACCTGATCTCGCAGCACTCCGACACCGGTTTCCCCCAGGATCCGCGCGAGCAGATGGACCTGACGGTCCGGGCGGTGTTCGACTCGTGGAACACCGAGCGGGCGGTGCTCTACCGCCGCCAGGAGCGCATCCCCGAGGACCTCGGCACGGCGGTGAACATCGTCGCGATGGTGTTCGGCAACGGCGGCGACGACTCCGGCACGGGTGTCGCGTTCACCCGCGACCCGGCCTCGGGCGAGCAGGGGGTCTGGGGCGACTACCTGGAGAACGCGCAGGGCGAGGACGTCGTCGCCGGCATCCGCAACACGGTGCCGCTGTCCGACCTGGAGCAGATCGACAAAGCGTCGTACGACGAGCTCCTGCAGATCATGCGAACCCTCGAAGAGCACTTCCTCGACCTGTGCGACATCGAGTTCACCATCGAGCACGGCAAGCTGTGGATGCTTCAGACACGTGTCGGCAAGCGCACCGCCGCCGCGGCGTACAAGATCGCCTGCCAGCTGGTCGACCAGAAGATGATCGACCTCGACGAGGCAGTACGCCGGGTGAACGGCGACCAGCTCGCCCAGCTGATGTTCCCCCGCTTCGACCCCGACAGCACAGCTGCGGACGCCTCTCCCATCGCCAAGGGGATGAACGCTTCACCCGGCGCGGCCGTGGGCAAGGCGGTCTTCGACTCAGACACCGCCGTCGCCCGTGCCCATGACGGCGACGACGTGATCCTGGTCCGCCGGGAGACCACGCCCGACGACCTGCGCGGGATGGTCGCCGCCAAGGGCGTGCTCACCAGCCGTGGCGGCAAGACGTCCCACGCGGCGGTGGTGGCGCGAGGCATGGGGCGCACCTGTGTGTGCGGAGCCGACTCGCTGGACGTCGACGTGCGGGCCAAGAAGTTCAGGTCTGCGGACGGTGTGGAGGTCGAGGAGGGCGACGTGATCTCCATCGACGGCACCACCGGCGAGGTCTACGCCGGCGAGGTGCCCGTGGTCGACTCGTTGGTGGTGCGCTACTTCGAGGGCGAGGACGACGCCACCTCCGACGACCTGGTCGCGGCGGTCGCGCGGCTGATGGAGCACGCCGACTCCGCCCGCCGGCTCGGGGTGCGCGCCAACGCCGACACCCCCGAGGATGCTGCCCGGGCACGCCGGTTCGGGGCACAGGGGATCGGGCTGTGCCGCACCGAGCACATGTTCCTCGGCGAGCGTCGCGAGCTCATCGAGCAGCTGATCATCGCCGAGTCCGAGGACGAGCAGGAGGGGGCGCTGTCCGCGCTGCTGCCGATGCAGCGGGAGGACTTCGAGGGGATCCTGGCGGCGATGGACGGCCTGCCGGTGACGATTCGGCTGATCGACCCTCCCCTCCACGAGTTCCTGCCCGACTTCACCGACCTCTCGGTCAAGGTCGCCCTCGAGGACGAGGAGGGGCGCGAGAACACCAAGCACCACAAGATGCTCGCCGCGGTGCAGCGGATGCACGAGGAGAACCCGATGCTCGGGCTGCGCGGGGTACGGCTGGGAATCGTGATCCCCGGCCTGTTCGCCATGCAGGCCCGGGCGATCCTGGAGGCTGCGGCCACCCGGATCCGGGACGGCGGCGACCCGCAGCCGGAGATCATGATCCCGCTGGTGGCGACCGTGCAGGAGCTCGAGCTGGTCCGCGCGGAGATCGAGAAGGTGGCCGCGTCCGTGTGCGAGGCGTCCGGGCTCGACGTACCTTTCAAGATCGGGACCATGATCGAGCTTCCGCGTGCGGTGATGGCCGCGGGGGAGATCGCGCGTGCGGCGGAGTTCTTCTCCTTCGGCACCAACGACCTGACTCAGATGACCTGGGGATTCTCTCGCGACGACGTGGAGGCTTCGTTCTTCTCCGACTACCTCGACAAGGGCATCTTCGGCGTCTCTCCGTTCGAGTCGCTGGACGTCGCCGGGGTGGGCGCACTGGTTAGGCAGGCCGTGGAGAACGGCCGTGCCGCCCGGCCCGACCTGCACCTGGGGGTGTGCGGCGAGCACGGAGGGGACCCGGACTCGATCCACTTCTTCGACGAAGTCGGCCTGGACTATGTGTCCTGCTCGCCGTTCCGGGTGCCGGTCGCCAGACTCGAGGCGGGTCGCTCGGCGCTCTCCGGATAGCGTCGGAGCCCGTGCTCGGTGGTCTCAGGTGGAGTCGTCCAGGCCCCATGAGATCACCCGGTCCGGGTGGATCCTGATCGCTTCATGGCTGTAGCCGGCGAACGGCGGCTCCCAGTTCTCGACCGCCTCGGCGGTCCCGCGGATCTCCACTCCGCGCACCCGCCACGGCCGCACGCTGGCGAGGTCGTCGACCACGAAGGACACCTGCGGCTGCGCACGCACGTTGCGGAACTTCTTCGTGGTGCCCATCGCCCGACCTCCGATGTGGATCACTCCGAGCTCGTCGTCGAGGAAGAAGCCGACCGGGTTGTTCTGCGGCTGCCCGGACTCGTCCACAGTGGCGAGGCGGCCGAGGCGTTGGCTGTCCAGGTACTCCCGCTGCTCGGCGGTGAAGGGAAGGCTCATGAAGGGGCAACGTCCTCGACGCCGCGCTATTCCGGACTCTGCCCCCCACTTGCGGGAACCGGGCGGCCGGGTGCTGCGTCCGAACTGCACCAATTCCTCGAAAGGGAGAGCAGTCATGGACGCACACGTCACCGTCCGGGTCCGCAGCGTCGTGATCGCGCTGGCCGTGTTGCTGGCGTTGTCGGTCGGCTACCTCGTCGGCGGGATGGGCGGCGGCGGACCGGTGCCCTCGGCCGCGGCGGCCGACTCGTCCGGGGGCTCCCCAGTGGCGGACAGGGACACCATTGTGATGTCCGGCGTGGGCCGAGCCACCGGAGTGCCCGACCAGGTGTCCTTCGAGCTGTCTATCCACGCGCACGCAGCAGACGTCTCGGCGGCGCTGCAGCAGGCGAACGGCACGATGCGCCACGTGCAGCGCTCGCTGCACCGACACGGCGTACGGACAAGAGACCTGAAGACCACGGGACTGTCGGTCGACGCGACGTACAGCTACCCCAACGGTGGTCCGCCGCAGCTGACCGGCTACCGGGTGAGCGAGGAGCTCGGTGTGCTGGTGCGCTCGCTCACCGGCTCCGGAAAGGTGATCACCGCGGCGATCGGGGCCGGGGGAGACGCGGTGCGCATGCACGGCCTGACTCTCCGGATCGGCAACCGGCAGGCCCTGCTGCGCAAGGCGCGTGCCAAGGCGGTGGCCGACGCGACGGCGAAGGCGCGGGAGTACGCCGGAGCAGCCGGAGAACGGATCGGCAAGGTCGTCTCGATCCGCGAGGTGAGCAGCGCCGAGCCCCAGCCAGTACCGATCTACGCGCGTCACGCCGATGCCGCCGGCAGTCTGGCCGCCCCGGTTCCGATCCGCGCAGGGACGTCGCAGACCAGGGTCGCCGTCCGGGTCGAGTGGCTCTTGAACGCGAGCTGACCTCACGCCGCTGCTGGAAACCGACTCGCATCGTGCTGCGGACTCGGGAAGACTGGGGCGTCGTGGGTCATGTGGAGGTTGCGGGAGTCCGCTACGAGCTGCCGGACGGACGAGTGCTCCTCGACGACGTCTCGTTCCGGGTCGGAGAGGGTGCCAAGGTCGCCCTGGTCGGTGCGAACGGCGCGGGCAAGACCACCCTGCTGCGGATCGTCACCGGCGAGCTGACCCCGCACGACGGCGCCCTCACGCGCTCGGGAGGCCTGGGCGTGATGCGCCAGATGGTGGCGCAAGGGGTCGGGACCGGCTCGACCGATCCGACCGTGCACGAGCTGCTGCTGTCGGTGTCGCCGCCACGGATCCGGGAGGCGGCCGGGCGCGTGGACGCGTGCGAACGGGCGCTGATGGACAGCGACGACGAGAAGGCCCAGATGAGTTACGCCGCGGCACTGGCCGAGTGGGGTGACGCGGGCGGCTACGACGTCGAGGTGGTCTGGGACATGTGCACGACGGCCGCGCTCGGCGTGCCCTTCGAGCGCGCGAAGTACCGCGAGCTCACCACGCTGTCCGGAGGCGAGGAGAAGCGCCTGGTGCTCGAGTTCCTGCTCAACGGTCCCGACGAGGTGCTGCTGTTCGACGAGCCGGACAACTTCCTCGACGTCCCGGGCAAGCAGTGGCTGGAGCAGCGGATCTGCGAGTCACCCAAGACGATCCTTTTCGTCAGCCACGATCGTGAGCTGATGGCCAACACCGCCACTCGCGTGGTCACTGTCGAGCTGGGCGCCTCGGGCAACACCGCTTGGACGCACCCGGGCGGCTTCGCGACCTACCACCAGGCCCGGCGCGAGCGGTTCGAGCGGTTCGAGGAGCTGCGCAGGCGGTGGGATGAGCAGCACGCCAAGCTGCGTGCGCAGATGCTGATGTACAAGCAGAAGGCCGCCTACAACTCCGACATGGCCTCGCGCTACCAGGCGGCGACGACCCGGCTGCGCAAGTTCGAGGACGCCGGGCCGCCGACCGCGCAGCCTCGCGAGCAGCAGGTGAGGATGCGGCTGCGTGGCGGGCGGACGGGCAAGCGCGCGGTGGTCTGCGAGGACCTCGAGCTCACCGGCCTGATGAAGCCGTTCGACCTGGAGGTCTGGTACGGCGAGCGGGTGGCCGTGCTCGGGTCGAACGGCTCCGGCAAGTCGCACTTCCTGCGGCTGCTCGCCGCGGGAGGAGGCGACCCCGAGCCCGAGCACCGCCCGGTCGGCGACGTGCCCGTCGCGCCCGTGGCACACACGGGGCGAGCCAAGCTCGGCGCCCGGGCGCGGCCGGGATGGTTCGTGCAGACCCATGAGCATCCCGAGCTCGTCGGCCGGACGCTGCTGGAGATCCTGCACCGCGGGGACGAGCGTCGGGACGGGATGCCGAGGGAGCCGGCGGCGCGCGCCCTGGACCGCTACGAGCTCGCGTATGCCGCCGAGCAGCGGTTCGAGTCACTGTCCGGTGGGCAGCAGGCGCGATTCCAGATCCTGCTGCTCGAGCTGTCCGGGGCGACGTTGCTGCTGCTCGACGAGCCCACCGACAACCTCGACGTGGAGTCCGCCGAGGCCCTCGAAGAAGGGCTGGCGGCGTTCGAGGGCACGGTGCTCGCGGTCACCCACGACCGGTGGTTCGCGCGCGGGTTCGACCGGTTCGCCGTGTTCGGCGCCGACGGGTCCGTCTACGCGTCCGACGACCCGGTCTGGGACGAGACCCGCGTGCAGCGGGCCCGCTGAGAGACGACGCTGGTCGAAGTCGGCCAGGCCCACCTCGGCGACCGCGTGCTTGGTGCTCTCCGTCAAGTAGCGGGACAGCCCGTTGATGCGCACCATCGCCGCTTCCACGTCGTCGTCGAACGGGATGTCGATCCAGGTAGTTTGACGCGTGTGAGCGACACCGACACGGCGCCGGCCCCGCGGGCGCTCGGACCGCTGAGGTCGCCGCCGTTCCGGTTGCTGATGACCGCCCAGACCGTGAACGCCTTCGGCCAGGGCATCACGCCGGTGGCACTGGCGTTCGCGGTGCTGGACCTCGGCGGCTCGGCGACCCAGCTGGGGTTGGTGGTTGCGGCGTACGCCCTGGCCGAGGTGGTGACCGTCCTGTTCGGTGGCGTGCTCGGCGACCGGCTCCCGCGCACCGTGATGCTGCAGGGGTCCAACAGCGCCAGTGCCGGCCTCCAGGCGGTCGTCGCCGCGAGCCTGATCGGCGGATGGTCCAGTGTGGGGCTTCTCGCGGCGCTCGGCCTGGTCGGCGGCTGCCTCTCGTCGCTCGGACAACCGAGCTCTCGGGCGATCACCCAGCAGACCGTGACCCCCGAGCAGCTTCCGTCGGCGGTCTCGCTGCGCAGGATCTCTGCCAACACCGCGGTAGCCGGCGGGTTCGCGGTGGCCGGCGTGCTCGTCGCCGCGTTCGGCTCCGGCTGGGCGATCGCGATCGACGCGGCCACGTTCGCGTTCGCCTCGCTGTGCTTCTCCCGGCTGCGGGTGCCCCCGTTGCCCGCGCCGGTGCGCGAGCGCATCCTTGCCGACCTGCGCAGCGGAGCGGCGGAGGTGTTCCGGCACGCCTGGCTCTGGGTGCTGATCGTGCAGGCGCTGGTCTACCACCTCTTCTACGGCGGCGCCCAAGGCGTGCTCGGCCCGATCGTGGTCAAGCGGGTGTACGGCGAGCCGGCGTGGGGGTGGGCGCTGGGTGCGCTGATGGTGGGGTTCATCGTCGGGGGTCTCACCACGTTGCGCTTCCGCCCTAGGCGAGGCCTATACGCCGGCACCGCACTCCTCGCGTTCACCGCGCTCTTCCCGCTGGCCCTGGCACTGCATCCCGCACTCGGACTGCTGCTGCTCGGGGCCTTCGCCCACGGATTCGGCCTGGAGATCTTCAGCGTCAACTGGGACCTGGCCATCCAGCAGCACGTCGACCCGGCGAAGCTGTCGCGGGTCTACTCCTTCGACATCGTCGGCTCGTTCGTCGCTCGTCCGCTGGGCCTGGCGCTGACCGGTCTGGTCGCTGAGACGGTCGGGTTCTCGGACTGGTTGCTCGTGATCGCGGCGGTGATGTTCGTCAGCACCCTGGTCGCGCTCGCCGTACCCGACGTCCGGCGGATCGAGCGGCTGCCGTAGGCCGGGTTCGCTGCTAGACCGGCAGGCCGCGAAGCCGCAGGTCGGCACGCAGTCGGTCGGCATCGGTGAACACGACCGCGTCCAGCCCAGCGCGGGCACCGGCAGCCACGTTGCGCGCTGAGTCGTCGACGTAGACGCAGCGGTCCATCGGGCGGCCGACCCGCTCGGCCAGCACCTCGAAGATCGCGGCGTCCGGCTTGGCGACACGCTCCTCCCCGGAGACGACGATGTCGTCGAACAGTGCCAGCACGTCGTGGCCGCTGCGGGCACGCGCGAACAGCTCGGCCGACCAGTTCGTCAGCGCGAGCAACCGCACACCCGCTGCATGCAACGTGCGGACGATGTCGGCAGTGCCCGGGACCGGGTCCGCGATCGCCAGGTCGAAGTTCGCACGGTAGGCCCGGGCATGCGCTGCCCAGTGCGGGTGGGACGCCGCCGCGGCCTGCTCGGCCTGCGACCATGTCCGGCCGGCGTCCTGCTCATGGTTCCAGGCGAAGAAGTCGAAGTCCTCGGCCGCCAGGAACCTGCGCGCCTCCTCGTCGCCGACGCCGGCGGCGATGGCGGCGACCGGGTCCCAGCGGATCAACACGTTGCCGACGTCGAACACCACGGCCTCGGGTCTGCTCACTCGGCTCAGGCTAGTTGCTCACCGGGTGACCTCGAACATCCCGTGGGCGCCGCGTTCGGCGTCGGTCATCACGTGGGAGATGAACGGGTAGTGGCCCGGCTGCGGGAAGGTGAGCTCCACGAAGCCGCCCTGGGCGGGGCCGAGGAACAGCGCCTGGCTGCCACCGGGGTCGCCGCGTCGCAGCCGGTAGGCGCCCTCGGCGTACACCGTGTCGAACTGTCCGCCGACCACGTGGAACGACGTCGGCCGGTCGGGCCCGGCGTCCAGCACCCAGATGCGCACCCGATGGCCCACCTCCGCCCGGAGCGGGGAGTGGTCGTACTGGTCGGCGTAGCCGTTGAACACGACCTCGTCCGGCTTCTCCGCATGCAGCTTGGCCATGTCGACGCTGCCGCCCTGCGGTCCGAGGTAGAGCTCGGACTGCACGAGCACGTAGCTGTGGTCGACCGGAGGCAGGTGCGGAGGGTCGATCACGACCGCGCCGAACATGCCGTTGGCGATGTGTGCGGACATCGGCATCGATGCGCAGTGGTAGAGCCAGATCCCGGCGCGCGTGGCGGTGAACCGGTAGGTCAGCGACTTCCCCGGCGCGATCGTGCGCATCGGGCGGTCCGGGGCGAGGGATCCTGCGTGGAAGTCCACCGAGTGGCCCATCGAGCCGTCGTTGACCAGCCGGATCACGAAGGTGTCCCCGATCCGTCCGTGCAGGGTCGGCCCGGGCGCCGTCCCGCCGTAGGTCCACAGCCGCTGTCTCACCCCGGGCGCGACGGCACGCTCGACCTCGGAGACCGTGAAGGTGCGCCGATGGACCGGTCCCGGCTCGAGCGGAGGAAGCACCGCGTCGTGAGGGCGGAACCCGGGCCCGGGATCCTTCGAGAAGTCCAGCAGCGAGGCGGCGTTCGGCGCGTGTCCCGACGCGCTCGCTGCCCTCTCCGCCGCCGGGTGGCCGGATGTGCCGGTCACGGCGACGTGGAACACCATCCCCATCGCCCGGTGGTCACCGACCGAGCACCAGCCGTCGAGGTCGTGCTCGACGGGTCCGACCTCGACCCGGCCCGACTGGCCGGGCGAGAGCAAACCGCTGTCCGCTCCGTTCTCCAGGACCAGGTCGTGCACGTCGCCCTCGTCGGTGTTCGTGACGTCGATGACCAGACGGTTGCCCGCGGGCACGTGCACGGTAGAGGGGGTGAACCGCATGTCCGCGGCTCGCACGTGCACGGTGGTGGTGCGCCCGGTCGGCGACACCGTGCCGGCGTCCGGCCTGTCGGCGACCGCCGAGCGGCTCAGCGCGGTGCCGGCGACGACGGCAAGCAGCACCGCGGCCAGCCCGACCGCGGCCAGACCGGCGACCTGGCCGTGCGGGCGCGGCTCGGTGGGCGAGGCCGGGCCGCGCTGGCTGGCGGGAACCTGCTCCGCGGGGGCCCGTCCGGGTCGACGAGCCGCGCGCATGGCGGCGAACAGCAGCGGGACGAACGCGGCAAGGCCCGCGATCACCAGCACCCAGCACAGCCGGCGCACCGGCTCCGGCGACGGCAGCACGGCGACCAGCAGCCCGCCGTTCACCATCACGATCCTCAGCGGCCCGCCCCGGTCGAGGGCCGTGTTGGCCGCACGGACGGCGGCCGGTCCGCCACCCAGCGCGACAGGCACCAGGTAGGACAGCGCGCCGAGCAGCACCTGTGCGCCGAATCCCGCGGCCAGCGCGGGCGTGAGCCACTCCAGCCGCTCATGCGCCTCGCCCATGGATCCTGCGGTGCCGACAGCGACGGCGAGAGCCGCTACTGTGCCGGCGAGCCAGACAAGGCCGGCAAGCATCGACCAGGTCGGGTACGACGTGGGCGGCTTGCCGCGTGCGGCGAGGAAGACGAACCGGCCCATCAGCCCCAGGCCGAGCAGATACCCGGCGAGGCCGAGCGCCACCAGCGGCAGGATCCCCAGCAGGGCCGCGGTCGCGGTGACCAGCACCGCACCGACCAGCACCGGCAGCGCCTGGCGCGCCGCCCGCTCGGTGCCCTCCACGAGCCGGGTCCGCAGCATCGTCGGCCACAACGTGACCAGCGTGCCCACCACCGTCAGGCCCATCCAGCCGAGCACATTGACCGTGACGTGGGCCAGCATCAGCCGAGGGTGCCAGGTCGGGTCCATGCCTCGGGCCATCGTCACGCCCAGGGCGACACCGAAGGGGAGCAGGCTCGCGGCGGCCACGTAGTACCTCACCGTCGGCCCGAACCGGGACGGCAGGGACCGCCGCAGCCGAGCGATCAGCCCGGCACCGTGCCACACGACGGCGACCGTGATCGCGGCCGCGCCCGCGACGGTGACCGCCCAGAGGCCGGTCGGCACGCCGACGACCACCAGCACGGCGCCGAGGTTCAGCGTGCCCAGCCGGATGCTCTGGTGGCGCGCATCGTGGAGCCGGGGTGCCGCGTGCAGCAACGTGTCGGCGAAGTGCTTGCTCCAGACCAGGATCGAGTGGCTGACCGCGCCGAGCAGCAGCAGGTGGATCATCAGCCAGCGCGGCGCAGGCACCAGGTCGTGCGCGAGCGCGATGGGCACGAGCAGCATCAGCCACACGACGGCCGGCAGGTCCCTCAGCGGCTGGAAGCCTCGGAGGGCGCGAGTGCGCCGTGTCATCGAGAGCCTCCCGCACGTCGTGCGCTGAACCAGGCCGCGACGGCCAGGAAGCCGAGCAGGGCGACCTCGTTGAGCACCCCGCCTACCTGCCGGGTGCCGTCGAGCTGCCGTGCGTCACCCAGCCACAACCGGACGGCGAGCGAGGCGTGCAGCAGCACGGCCGCCAGCCACATCGCCGGGTGGTAGGGCAGCGGCCGCCGGAGCACGGCGGGCAGGATCACCGGGGCGTGGGCGATGATCATCGAGATCGTGAAGCCGAGGAACACCGCGTGCACCACCGCGTCGTATCCCGGTCCGCCCGTCGTGGGCCCCCTGATCATCCAGATCGCGCCAGCGACACCGAGCCAGAAGTAGCCGGCGAGCATGCACGCCGCCATGAACCGGGTCAGGCCTCTGGTCTTGATCGTGCGGCGCGCGATGTCGTGCTGGACGAGCCAGCCGACCAGCACCAGCAGGACGAACCCGAGCAACGGGAAGCCGACGGCCGGCCACAGCAGGGAGGCGGCGACGGCCACGACCAGGCCCCCGCTCAGCAGCAGCAGCCGCGTCCCCGCGCCTGCTCCCATCGCGATCCGGGCGAGCTCCAGCCGTTCCCCGGCGATGGTGAGCACGACGAAGCCGGTCAGCCACGGGATGAGCATCGGCATGCTCACGCCGGCGAGCCACAGCGCTGCGGCACCGGTGGCAAGCACGGCGCCGAGGGCCTGGACGAGCACGGCGTCGTCGCGTTGCCGGCGCCACAACGGCACGTAGACACCGGCGAACGCCGCCGCCCCGAGCAGGAGCGACAGCTTCCCGGCCGGCTCGGGCAGCGGGGAGACCAGCAGCAGTCCGCCGGCCCCGAGCAGGCCCGGAGCGAGGAAGCCCGCGGGGCGACGCAGCGCGACGGCACGCTCGAGGGCGACCAGTGTGCCGACGAAGCCGAGCACCATCAGCATCCCGTGCACCTCGGGCAGCCTGTCTGCGGTGACGGGTGCGGGGACCCCGAGCAGCATGAGTGCCGCGTCGAGGCCTGCGAGCATCGCGAAACCGCCGAGGGCCAGGAACGGCGCTCGGGCCAGTCCGGACCCGCGCCGGCCCCTTCGGGTGGCGGTCACGGTGGGGGTGCTCGTGCCGGCGGTCATCGGCGCTGCGTGCGCGCGGCGGTCAGGTGCAGCCGGCAGGCTCCCACGTCGGAGAAGGGCTGCAGCTCGACGGGCTCGGCGTCGCCGTCGTACTCCTCGAGCGCGCCGCGGACGATGCCGAGGTGCACACCGCAGACCACGTCCGGGTAGCGGTTCGCCGCATCGAGCAGCGGGCAGCGGGTCAGCATCACCCGTGACTCGCGGGCGTCGGGCTCGGGCGCGAAGCCGAGATCGTCCAGCAGACCGACGACCTCTCGACGCGCGGCCGGTCCGCCACGTCGCTCGGCGGGACGGTTGCGGGCCAGCTCCCGGCCCCAGTCGGTGCCTGCGGCCACCGCGTCCTCCCAGGGGCGGCGGCTGCTGCGATGGATGGCGGCGGCGAGCGTGGCCGCCAGGCCGGCGTACTCGCCGCCCGGTTCTGCGGGGCTCGGCTGCGCTTCGTAGAGCCAGGCCGGCCGGCCCCGGCCGTTCGGCGCGCTGCGGTGCTTGCGGACCAGTCCGCCGCGTTCGAGAGCATCGAGATGCTCGCGCACGGTGTTGGCGTGCAGCCCGCTTGTGCGTGACAGTGCGGCGAGCGTGACTGCCTCGGGCTCCTCCCTCAGTCGCTGCAGCAGCGCCTCCCGCGCTGCCGAGAGCGACGGGCCGGTGCGCCGACGAGCGGCCGGTCGAGGGCCCTTCCGCCCCGGATTATTTTCCACGGACACCACTGTAATAAAATGATGCTCGGGTCACCAACCGGGGTGGCCGGAACAGAGAGGTCCCCACATGAACGACGTCGTCATCGCCTCGGACGAGGCAGACGCCACCGCCGCCCAGGCGGTCGAGCAGCACCACGCCCAGATGCAGGGCGCTCTCCACCTCCGCGTCGAGGCCCTGGTGGCCGCTGCCTCACGGGAGGGCGGGTCGGGCACGCCGTCTGCGCGCAGCGACCTGGTCGCATGGTGCCGCTCCGAGCTCGTCCCGCACGCGGTCGCGGAGGAGAAGGCGCTGTACCCGGCGGCACGGGCGCGCACCGAGGCGCGGCTGCTCGTGGAGGGCATGCTCGGGGAGCACCAGGTCATCCTGCAGGTCGTGGACGAGCTCGCCGTCGCTACCGAGCCGGTGCGGTCGGCGGCCCTGGCCCGGGCGCTCCAGACGATGTTCGACTCGCACCTGGCCAAGGAGAACGACCTGCTCCTCCCCGTGCTGGTGGCCGCGCCCGACGTGTCGGTCGCCTCGCTGCTGGCCGGCATGCACGAGGCGCTGGGCGGGCAGCCCGGCGGGACGCACGAGCAGGACGGCTCAGCGGCGGGGCATGGCGGCTGCGGTGGCGGGCACGAGTGCTCGTGCGGCGAGACCGACGCGCCCGGCCTTCCCGAGCTCGATGCCCGTCAGGTGCCGCACGCCATCAGGCACGCCACTGTCTTCGGCGCCCTGGACGCCGTACAGCCGGGCGGGGGGCTGGTTCTCGTGGCCCCGCACGACCCGCTGCCGCTGCTGGCGCAGATCGACCAGCGCTACTCGGGCGCCTTCGGGGTGGACTACCTCCAGCGGGGTCCGGACGCGTGGCGGTTGGAGCTGGTACGCCGTACCGCTTGAGTGCCTACTTCCAGCGCTCCGAGGCGGGCACGAACTCGAGTTGGTGCGCGCCGGTGTAGATCTGCTTGGGCCGCGCGATCTTCTGCTCCTTGTCCTGGACCAGCTCATGCCACTGGGCCAGCCAGCCGGGTGTGCGGCCGATCGCGAAAAGCACCGTGAACATCTCCGGAGGAAACTGCAGCGCCTCGTAGATGAGGCCGGAGTAGAAGTCCACGTTCGGGTAGAGCTTGCGGTCCACGAAGTAGTCGTCCTCGAGCGCGATCTTCTCCAGCTCGAGAGCGATCTGCAGCAGTGGGTTGGTGCCGGTGACCTCGAAGACGTCGTCGGCGGCCTTCTTGATGATCTTCGCCCGCGGATCGTAGTTCTTGTAGACCCGGTGGCCGAAGCCCATCAGCCGCTCCTTGCCGTTCTTCACCCCCTCGATGAACTCGGGCACCTTGTCCTTGGAGCCGATCCGGCGCAGCATCCGCAGCACCGCCTCGTTGGCGCCGCCGTGCAGCGGGCCGTAGAGGGCGGCGATGCCGGCGGCCGTCGCAGAGTAGGGGTCGACCTGACTGGAGCCGACCGAGCGGACCGCGTTGGCCGAGCAGTTCTGCTCGTGGTCGGCGTGCAGGATGAACAGCGTCTCCAGCGCCTGGACCAGCCGCTCGTCGGCCTCGAAGCGCTTCTCGCTCATCCGGAACAGCATCGCCAGGAAGTTCGCGCAGTAGCCGAGGTCGTTGTCGGGGTAGACGTACGGCTTGCCCTGCGCGTGCCGGAACGACCACGCGCCCAGTGTCGGCATCTTCGCGATCAGCCGGACGATCTGCATGTGCCTGTTGTCGGCGTCGGAGATGTTGCGCGACTCCGGGTAGAACGTCGACAGCGCCCCCACCGACGCCATCAGCATCCCCATCGGGTGGGCGTCGTACCGGAAGCCCTCCATGAAGTTGCGGACGTTCTCGTGCACGAACGTGTGGTAGGTGATCTCGTGCTCCCAGGCCTCGAACTGCGCCTTGGTGGGCAGCTCGCCGTGGATGAGCAGGTAGGCGACCTCCAGGAAGCTCGACTTCGCGGCCAGCTGCTCGATCGGATAGCCGCGGTACTCCAGGACACCCCTCTCGCCGTCGATGAACGTGACCGCGCTGCGGCACGAGGCGGTGTTGACGAAGCCGGGGTCGTAGACGGCCAGGCCGGGGGTGTCCTCGGAGGCCCTGATCTGGCCGATGTCGGCGGCCTTGATGGCCCCGTCGACGATGGGTACGTCGTAGCTGCTGCCGGTCCGGTTGTCGGTGACGGTGAGCGTCTGGTTCTGCTGGGACTCGGTAGAGTCCGCGGTCTGGTTTCCAGTGGCAGTGGCCGTGCTGTGGGTCACGTCGGCTCCTTGCTCGTGGGCCCGGGCTACCGCCGGTGGGCGATCCGCACTCCCGGGGGACGTGTTCTCGTCTGCTGTGCTCGCGTGGTTTCTTCGGCCAACCTATGCCCGCGAGCCCAGCCGGGAAAATCCGGGGCCGTTTTGACCTGGTCCCGAGCCCGCCGGTAGTCTTGGCCGTCGCGGCTGCCGCGCGTTTCGGCGTGCGCGCCGCCGGGTCGCCCCGCGTGGCCCATGAGGAATCAGCAGAAATCACATCTCTATCGATAGGCAGTCACCGTTGACGACCGCGCGTACGTACAGCCCCAAGCCCGCTGACATCCAGCGTGAGTGGCACGTGATCGACGCCACAGACGTGGTGCTCGGACGTCTCGCCGTCCAGACCGCGACGCTGCTGCGTGGCAAGCACAAGCCGACGTTCGCTCCGCACGTCGACGGCGGCGACTTCGTGATCATCGTCAACGCCGGCAAGGTCGCGCTCACCGGCGACAAGGCGACCAAGAAGCTCGCCTACCGACACTCCGGCTACCCGGGTGGGCTGTCGTCGACGGCGTACGGCGACCTGCTGGAGAAGGACCCGCGCGCGGCCGTCGAGAAGGCCGTGTGGGGGATGCTTCCCAAGAACCGGCTCGGCCGCCAGCTGCTCAAGAAGCTGAAGGTGTACGCCGGCCCCGACCACCCGCACCAGGCGCAGAAGGCCACCCCGTTCGAGATCACCCAGATCTCGCAGTAAACGACGTAGTAGCGAGGAACATCCGTGACTGAGACCACCGCCCCGGCCGAGCAGGCCGCCGAGGGGACCTACCAGGTCGACGAGCAGGGCGTCGCGTACAGCTCCGAGAGCGCGCCGAGCGAGGAGGCCGCGCCGAGGCCGGCGACGATCGCCCCGGCTCAGGCGACCGGGCGCCGCAAGGAGGCAGTGGCGCGAGTGCGGCTGGTTCCCGGGACCGGTCAGTGGACGGTGAACGGCAGGACCCTCGATTCCTACTTTCCGAACAAGCTGCACCAGCAGGTGGTCAACGAGCCGTTCGTCAACACCGACCTGGTCGGCCGCTTCGACGTGATCGCCCGCATCCACGGCGGTGGCATCACCGGCCAGGCCGGCGCTCTGCGTCTGGGGGTGGCCCGTGCGCTCAACGCTATCGACGTCGACGCCAACCGGCCGTCGCTGAAGAAGGCCGGCCTGCTCACCCGTGACGCACGGGTGATCGAGCGCAAGAAGGCGGGGCTTAAAAAGGCTCGCAAGGCCCCCCAATACTCCAAGCGCTAGTCCATCCGCGGCGCCTGGCGGCGTTGTCGTCGGTCGATGGGCCGCTCCGCTTGAAGCCCATCTCCCTTCTCCGCCTTGCCAGCCACCACGTCTGGCCCGCGCTTGGAGCACTGGCAGGGAGATGAGGAGGAGCAGCAGGTGACGCGGCTTTTCGGGACCGACGGTGTTCGGGGCCTCGCCAACGACGTGCTGACCGCCGAGCTCGCCCTCGACCTGTCGGTCGCCGCCGCGCATGTGCTCGGTGAGTCCGGCGAGCTGCAGCACGAGGGCCGGCAGCGGCCGCTGGCCGTGGTCGGCCGCGACCCGCGCATCTCCGGGCAGTTCCTCGAGGCGGCCGTGGTCGCCGGGCTGGCGTCGGCCGGCGTCGACGTGCTGCGCCTCGGCGTGCTCCCCACGCCGGGCACGGCGTACCTGACCGGTGCTCTCGACGCCGATCTGGGCGTGATGCTGTCGGCGAGCCACAACCCGATGCCGGACAACGGGCTCAAGTTCCTCGCCCGCGGTGGAGTGAAGCTCGACGACGCGATCGAGGTCGCCATCGAGCAGCGGCTGCGCGAGACGTGGGAGAGACCCACCGGCGGTCGCGTCGGCCGGATCGATGACCACGAGTCGGCCGTGGCCGACTACGCCGGCCACCTCGCCGGCACCGTGTCCCGTCCATTGTCGGGAATCCGGGTGGTCCTCGACTGCGCTCATGGGGCCGCGTTCCGGGCCGGACCGCGGGCTCTGCGTGAGGCAGGAGCAGACGTCGTCGCCATCTGTGACGAGCCGGACGGGCTGAACATCAACGACGGCTGCGGCTCCACGCATCTGGACGTGCTCCGCGAGGCGGTGGTCCGGCAGGGTGCCGACGTCGGCTTCGCGCTGGACGGCGACGCGGACCGGTGCCTGGCCGTCGACCACACCGGCGAGTTCGTCGACGGTGACCAGATCCTGGCGATCCTGGCCCTGGGCATGCGCGACGCCGGCACGCTCAAGGACGACACCGTCGTGGTCACCGTGATGAGCAACCTCGGGTTCGTGCAGGCGATGGGCCGCGAGGCGGTCGACGTCGTGCAGACCAAGGTCGGTGACCGCTACGTCCTGGAAGCCATGAAGGCATCCGGCTTCACGCTCGGCGGGGAGCAGTCGGGACACGTGATCATGAGCGACTACGCCACCACCGGCGACGGCATCCTCACCGCCTTGCAGGTGCTGGCCCGGATGGCCGCCACGCGGGCGTCGCTGCGCGAGCTCGCCGGGGTGATGACCCGGCTGCCGCAGGTGCTCGTCAACGTGCCGGGGGTGGACAAGACCCGCACCGTGTCCGACACCGAGCTCGCCGCCGCGGTCGCCGCTGCCGAGACCGAGCTCGGGGAGTCCGGAAGGGTGCTGCTGCGTCCCTCCGGCACCGAGTCGCTGGTGCGGGTGATGGTCGAGGCCGCCTCCGCCGAGCAGGCGGCCGAGATCGCGGATCGGCTGGCGGGCGTCGTACGCCGTCGGCTCGCCCTCTGAGCGCGGCCGATAACGGGGTGCGGGGCGGCGAGCGAGAGCCGTAGGGTGCCCGATCGTGGACATTCGCGAGATCGACCCGCACGACGAGAGGCTGGTCCGCCGGTTCTGGGAGATCGGTCAGGCGGCGGAGGACGCCTACCGCGTCGTCGACATGTTCTGGCCGTGGGAGTCCGCGTGGGCGATGCTCACCTCGACGAGCGCGACTTCGAAGGCCGTCCTGCTCGGCGCCTTCGACGCAGCGGCGATGTGCGGGACTGCCATGGTCGACCTCCCGCTGCGGGACAACACGCATCTGGCGAACGCCGAGGTGTACGTCGATCCGCCGCGTCAGCGCCGAGGCGTGGGCCGGGCCCTGCTCGGCGCCGTCGAGGACGTCGCCCGCCGTCACGGTCGCCGTACCCTCGTGGTGGACGCCAGCGCACCGGTCGGGGCGGACTCCGCCGGCCTCGCCTTCGGCCGCGCGATGGGCTTCACCGAGGCCATCGAGGAGGGCACCAAGACCGTCGACCTTCCCGCCACCGAGCATCTGTGGGACGACCTCGCCGACGAGGCGGCGCCCCACCACCGCGACTACAGCATCGTCACCTGGGTGGGCCCCGTCCCACCGGAGTACGTCGCGGGCTACTGCACGCTGGAGGCGGCCTTCGTCGACGAGGCACCCATGGGGGAGCTGGAGGTCGAGGCGGAGGTGTGGGACGAGCAACGGCTGCGCGACCGGGAGCGCCGCACGTATGCCGCCGGCCGCCGTGACATCGCCACGATCGCCCTCGATCGGCGCGGAGAGGTCGTGGGCAGCAGCCTGGTCTTCGTCAACGAGCACAAGCTGGCGCTCGGCTTCCAGTCCGGGACCCTGGTGATGCCGGGGCACCGGGGGCACCGGCTCGGGATGGCGATGAAGGTCGACAACCAGCGGGCCGTGCGCAAGCACTTCCCCGAGTGCCACACCATCCTCACCGGCAACGCGACCGTGAACGCCGCGATGAACGCGATCAACGACCGGCTCGGGTTCCGGGTCGTCGAGCGCGGCGTCGAGCTGCAGAAGGCGTTGTGACGGCTGTGCGCATCGAGCAGCTGGACGCCGCGAACCCCGAGACGATGGCGGCCTGGCACCGCACCTTCGCCGCGGCGAGCACCCACGACCGCGAGTACGGCGTGCCCTGGGCGCTGGAGGAGAAGCGGGCGCGTCTGCTCGGCCACACGCCCGGGGAGAAGCTGATCGGCTTCGCCGGCTACGTCGACGACGAGCTCGTCAGCACCGGGACCCTGTGGCTGCCGCTACGCGACAACCTGCACCTGGCCGGCGCCGAGGTGTGCACCGATCCTGAGCACCGCGAACGCGGCCACGGGTCGGAGATGCTCACCCACCTGACCCAGCGGGCACACGAGGAGAACCGGCGGACGCTGCATGCCGAGGCGGCGGTGCCCTACGAGGGTCCCGCCGACGGCGCCGGTCATCGCAACGCGGACTTCCTCACGCACCGTGGCTTCACCGTCGGGATCGGCGACGTGATGCGGGTGTTGGAGCTGCCCGCCGACGTCGACCTGCTGGAGAGGCTCGCCGACGAAGCGGCCCCGCACCATGCGGCGTACACGTTGCGCCAGTTCGCTGGACCGGTGCCCGACGACGTCATCGCGTCGTTCGGGACGCTGATCGGCACACTGATGACCGAGGCGCCGACCGGTCAGCTGGAGCTGGAGCCGGAGGTCTTCGACGCGGACCGGATCCGCGCCGAGGAGAGCGTGCTCGCCGAGGCCGGCCGCACCAAGCACACCACGATCGCGGTCGCCCGGGACGGGACCGTGGCGGCGTATTCCGAGCTGGTGGTGCCGGCGCACGATCCGGGTCGGGTGTACCAGTGGGGCACGCTGGTGCGCCGCGACCACCGCGGCCACCGGCTCGGGACGGCCACCAAGGCACGCAACCTGCTGTGGGTGCAGGCCCAGCATCCCGACCGGACGTTGCTGGTCACCTACAACGCCGAGGTGAACAGCCACATGGTCTCGATCAACGACGCGATGGGCTTCCGGCCGGTCGAGCGTCTGGTGGAGTTCCAGCGGAAGCTCGGGTGAGGTGGGCCTCGAGCAGCTCGGGCAGGATCTCCGGGGTGTGCACGACCAGGTCCTCCGGAGGCGAGTCGAGCAGCTCGCCGTACTGGCCGAGCTCGAAGTCGCTGCCGGTCACCCGATAGCGACGCTCGTCGTCCGGCGGCTTCCCGCCCACCATCAGCTGGCCGTCGCTCTGGGTGACACCGTCGCCGACCACGTGCAGTCGCCCGAACCGGCCCCGGGCTGCGCGCCGGCTGCGGGCGGCGTACTCGCGGCTGCTGCCGATCCGCACCATCCGGCGCAGCTGTGCGCCGGTGAGCGTGCACGTCGCTGCGTTCCCGGGCGAGCTGGTCGCGGCCCAGACGTCCCCGCGGGTGAGGGTGCCGGCGGCCAGGCCGGCGGTGCAGTGCAGCCCGACCACCAGCCCCAACTCGGCCGGGTACGTCGAGAGCAGCGCCTGCGCGAGCAAGCGGGCCACGGGGCTGTCCTCGCCGGGCTCGGCCCAGGGTGCCGCCTGGTCGAGGACGCCCACCGGCTCGGCGAGCCACGCGTCCAGGTCTCGCTCGCATGCGGCGAGCTCGTCGAGCACGACGGGGTCTGGCGAGACGTCCTCGCCGACCGGCTCGACCCGCATGTCCACGACCCGGACGCCGTCGGCGTCGATCTCGAGCCGGACCCGGCCCAGGTGCTCGGCGTAGCAGCCGGCCTGGACGATCGGGATCCCGCTCTCGGGGGCCCCGCCGTCGAGCAGGTGGTGGGTATGGCCGCCGACGATGACGTCCACGAGCCCGCGCAGGTGCCAGGACACGCCGCGGTCGTGCTCCAGACCGGCGTGGCTGAGCATGACGACGACATCGGCGCCGTCGGCGCGCAAGGTGCGTGCGGCACGGGTGCACGCGGTCAGCCGGCCGCGCTCGGCCAGGCCGAAGTCGTCGTAGGCGGAGTAGTAGTCGGTGATGCCGATGACCCCGACACGCAGGTCACCGGTCTTCAGCAGGCGGTACGGCGCCGCGCCCGCCGGTGTCTCACCCGCTGCGTCGGTCAGGTCGCAGACCAGTGGCGCCGACCCGAGGGCCTCGGCGTAGTGGGGCAGCTGACCTGGTCCGTAGCGGAACAGGCCGCCGTTGCCGACCACGGCCGCGTCGACCCCGGCGGCGCCGAGCAGCCGCCAGCCGGCGACCCCCTTGGTGAGCGCGGACAGCCGGACGCTGGACTCCTCGACGTCGCCGCCGTCGAGCACGAGCATCGGGTGGTCTGCCTCTGCCCGGATCTGACGTGCTCGTGCGGACAGCCGGGCCAGGCCCTCGAACCGGCCGTGGACGTCGTTCCAGTGCAACAGCTCCAGCGTCCGCGTGGTCATGGCCGCGATTGTGGCATCAGGGGTAGGCGCCGTCGTACGCCGTCCCTCCGAATCGACGTCAGAAGCGGTCAAGTGACCGGTCGTGACAGCGATTCTCGGGCGCCGACCTGCACAACCGGTCACATGAACGGCTGTGACGACGCGCACGGCGCCGGAGCCGGCTCAGAACGTGCGGACTCTGCCGGTGGGCACGATCCGGGACCACACCACTCGTTGCACGAGAAGCGTCGCCGTCCCGGCCAGGATCAGGCCGAGCAGGTTGACCCCGAGCTGGATCGCCGCGTTGTTGACCTCCCACCACACTCCGGTGCCGATGCACAGCGCGATCGTGCCCGCGGCCGGGACCGTCGTCACCGAGATGAACACGCCGATCAGCGTCCCGGACTTCGAGCTGGTCAGGGCGAGCACCCCGGCGATCCCGGCGAGCACCGCGATCAGGAACGACCAGACGCCCGGCTGGATGATGAATGCCGTGGCCTGACCGTTCGCGGCGTCGTGGGCGCTCACGCCCCCGGTCAGGAAGGCGAGGAACCACAAGGGGGTGGCGATCGCGATGGCGAGAACGTAGCCGAGGGCGAGCGTGCTCGCGCCCTGGCGCAGCAGACCCGGTCGCCCTCGTGCGAGCGCCACGCAGATCGCCGCGACCGGCGAGAACTCCGGGCCCACGACCATCGCGCCCACGATCAGGATCTGCTGGTCGAGCAGCCGCCCTGCGCCGGCGATCAGAGTAGCCAGGGTCAAGAAGGCGCAGAACGACCACGACAACCGGCTCTCCTTGTCGACCCGGTTCTCCACGACGTCCCAGACCACGCCGTCGTCCGGCTCGCCGGGTGCGGCGTGCTCTGCTTCGACGGCCGCGTCGGAGATCAGTGTGGACGGCTCCGAGAGCATGATCGAGCCGTCGTGGCGCAGACCCAGCCGGTGCAACGCGGCCACCACCGGGTTGGCGCCTTCGCGGGCCACGTCCGCGATCACCATCGTGCCCGGCGGCTTGGTGTAGCCGTTCTCGAACACCGCGACGTTCGTCACCGTCTCGTCGCGGTCGAACAGGTCCACCACGTCCTGGACCCGGTCGCCGGGCACTCGCAGCTGGAGATGCAGCACGAGGACATTCTCGCAGCGGTGACGCACCGACATCGGGACGCCGGGCGGGTCGTTCAGAGCTTGCGGAGGCGGACCCAGCGCACCGAGTGGTCGGCCGCCTTCCGCAGCACCAGCGTGGCGCGTCCGCGGGTGGGCTGCACATTCTGCTTCAGGTTGGGTCCGTTGATCTCGTCCCAGATCCGGTTCGCCTCGGCGACCGCCTCGGTCTCGGTGAGGCCGGCGTAGCGGGCGAAGTACGACGCCGGGTCGCGGAACGCGGTTCCCCGCAGGCGCAGGAAGCGGTCGACGTACCACGCCTTGATGTCGGCGGTCGCCGCATCGACGTACACCGAGAAGTCGAAGAAGTCGCTGATGGCCAGCCCGGTCCGGCCGTCATCCCGGACCCGTGCCGGGGTGAGCACGTTCAGCCCCTCGATGATCACGATGTCGGGGCTCTCCACCACGACGGTCCGCTCCGGGACGACGTCGTAGGTCAGGTGGGAGTACGTCGGCGCCTCGACGCTGTCCTTCCCCGACTTGATGTCGATCACGAACCGCAGCAGCGCCTTGCGGTCGTAGGACTCCGGGAAGCCCTTGCGGGTCAGCAGGCCGCGGCGCTCCAGCTCGGCGTTCGGGTAGAGGAACCCATCGGTCGTCACCAGCTCCACCCGCGGGTGCGCCGGCCAGTGCGCGAGCATCTGCTGCAGCACCCGGGCGGTGGTGGACTTGCCGACCGCGACCGAGCCGGCCAGCCCGATCACGAACGGTGTGCGCGGCGGCTGCGGCTGGTCGAGGAACTCCTCCTGGGCGCGGTAGAGGGCGCCGGCCTTCTCGACGTACATCGACAGCAGCCGCGACAGCGGCAGATACACCTTGCGCACCTCGTCGATGTCGAGCTGGTCCCCGAGCCCGCGCAGCCGCTCGATCTCCTCCGGGGTGAGCGGCTGCTCGGTGGAGGCACCCCGGGCGGCCCAGGTGGCGCGGTCGAGCTCGACGTACGGCGAGCTCTGCGAGCTGTCGTTCGGCGAGTTCTCGGATCCGCCGTTCGCGTCCTGAGGCCGAGCCATGCGGCATTCTTGCGCACCGACGGGCAACGGCGGCGAGCAGGCCCGTGCCGCCTCCGGATCATCCCTGTGGACAACTTCTGCGGGCTCTGCGCGATACGTGGGACCGTGAGCGGCAGCCGAACCGACATCGCCTCCGAGGAGCTGTCATGCGTGACTTCCCGACCCACCCGACCTGTGCGCCCGTCCCGCTGGAGCCTTTCGGCGACGACGGGCCTGACTGGTACGACGTCGCAGAGCCTGCCTACCCGTCAGGGGGACTCGATCGGCTGACCCATCTCGTGCTCGTGGACGGGCGGCTCGTCGACGTGTGGACCGAGCCCGTTCAGGACACGCGGTGGATGAGGTTCGCCGAACGGTTCGACCGGGAGCGGTCGCTGGCCTTCGTCGAGCCCCGGCCGCTCGAGCCGCCGAAGGCGCCGTACGACCAGATCCTGGACTGGCTGGACATGCTGGTGGGCGGCCTTGCTGCCGTCGACGGCCTGGACGGCGAGCCGTTGGCCGCCGAGGGTCTCGCGCTGCCGCTCGACTCGCTCGACATCCGGGCTCGGCACCGGCTCGAGTCCGCGGCCGGGATCCTGGAGCGTGCCGGCGAGCAGTTCCCCGACGTGGAGATGGGCATCGTGCTCCGGCGTGCGCTCTGCACGGTCTGGGACACCGAGCCGGAAGTGGTCCTGCGCGCCGCCTCGTCCGCCCACGTGGCGGCAGGCATCTGCTGGGCGGTGGGCAAGGCCAACGGCGCCTTCGCCCCGCACGGGCACCTGACCCAGAGCGGCCTCGGCGAGGCGCTGGGCCTGCCCTGCCGGCTGTCCACGCCGGGACCCACGATGCGTCGGGCATTGCGCGGCATGCTGTCGGCCTTCCCGACCTCGCAGGCCGGGCGTCCGGAGGACTGCCCCGACCTGCTCCCGCTCGGCCGCACCGACCTGTTGACCTCCTCCACGCTCCGGCTTCTGATCCGGCTGCGCGACCGGGCCCGGGCTGCGAAGGCGTCGCACGACCCCCAGCCGGTTCTACCGTGAGGGGTAGAATCGCCGGTGTGCCCGCCCTGAACATCAAGGATCCGGAGGTCCACCGGATGGCGCACGAGCTCGCCGAGCGTCGGCACACCAGCGCGACCGGCGCCGTCCGCGAGGCGCTGCGGGAGGCCCTCGAGCGGGAGCGTGCCGACAGGTCCGGGCTCGCTGAGCGCCTGATGGAGATCGGCAGAATGTCCGCGGCCAGGCCCGGACCATTCTTGACCGATGACGACCTGTACGACGAGCGGGGCTTGCCCAAGTGATCGTCGACTCCTCGGCCCTGGTGGCCATTTTGCGCCAGGAGCCTGACGCGCAGCAGTTCAGCGATGTCCTGCACTCGGCGCCGGCCGCGGCGATCTCGGCGGCGACCGTTGTGGAGATCTCGGTGGTGGCCGGGCCCACACGCCATGGCGACTTGGATGATCTGCTGACCGAGGCACACATGCAGGTGGTCGCCTTCGATCGCGAACACGCCCTTGCCGCGCGGGAGGCTTACGCCCGGTTCGGGAAGGGCTCGGGCTCGCAGGCACGGCTGAACTTCGGCGACTGCCTCTCCTACGCGCTTGCCAAGGTCACCGGCCGGCCGCTGCTGTTCAAGGGCGACGACTTCACTCACACCGACGTCACCGCGGCGTACCTTCCCCGCTGAGCCGCACCGGTAGGATTCCGGCCATGTGCGGCATCATCGGGTACGTCGGGCCCCAGCAGGCCGAGGGCGTCGTCGTCGACGGACTGCGCCGCATGGAGTACCGCGGCTACGACTCGGCCGGTGTGGCCCTGGTCCACGACGGACGCATCGTGTTCGAGAAGCGCGCCGGCAAGCTGGCCAACCTGGACAAGGCTCTCGCGGACCGGCCGCTCCCCGAGGCGACCACCGGGATCGGGCACACGCGGTGGGCCACCCACGGCGCCCCCAACGACACCAATGCGCACCCGCACCTCGGGCCCGCCGGTCGTGTCGCGCTGGTCCACAACGGGATCATCGAGAACTTCGCGTCGCTGCGCTCCGAGCTCGAGGCCACCGGGCACGACCTGGTCTCCGAGACCGACACCGAGGTAGCCGCGCACCTGCTCGAGAAGGCGCTGTCCGACGGGGCCGATCTCAGCGCCGCCATGCAGCAGGTGTGCGCCCGGCTCGAAGGCGCGTTCACGCTGGTCGCCGTCGACGCGGCGGACCCCGCGCGGGTGGTGGCGGCACGACGCAGCTCGCCGCTCGTGGTCGGCATCGGCGAGGGCGAGAACTTCGTCGCCTCCGACGTCGCCGCGTTCATCGAGCACACCCGCGACGCGCTCGAGCTGGACCAGGACCAGGTGGTCACGATCACCGCTGACGACGTACTCGTCACCGACTTCGCCGGCAACCCTGCCGAGGCCCGGCCCTACCACGTGGACTGGGACCTGTCTGCGGCCGAGAAGGGCGGCTTCGACTGGTTCATGCGCAAGGAGATCTTCGAGCAGCCGCGGGCGATCGCGGACTCGATGCTCGGCCGGCACGACCGGACGGGTGCGCTCGCTCTCGACGAGATCCGGATCAGCGAGGACGAGCTGCGCAGCGTGGACAAGGTCGTGGTGATCGCGTGCGGCACGTCGTTCTACGCCGGCCTGGTGGCCAAGTACGCCATCGAGCACTGGACCCGGGTCCCGTGCGAGGTCGAGCTGTCCCACGAGTTCCGCTACCGGGACCCGATCCTGACCCGCGACACGCTCGTGGTGGCGATCAGCCAGTCCGGCGAGACCGCCGACACCCTGCAGGCGATCCGGCACGCCCGCGAGCAGCGCGCCAAGGTGCTGGCGATCTGCAACACCAACGGCTCGACCATCCCGCGCGAGTCCGACGCGGTGATCTACACCCATGCCGGTCCCGAGATCGGGGTCGCCTCCACCAAGGGGTTCATGACCCAGCTGGTGGCCTGCTACCTGCTCGGGCTCTACCTCGCCCAGGTGCGCGGGACCAGATACGGCGACGAGATCGCCGCGACGCTGCGAGAGCTGGAGCAGATGCCCGCGCACGTGCAGCGGATGCTCGACGCCGCCGACACCGTGCACGCCCTCGCCGGTGAGCTGCGCGACGTCGGGTCCGTGCTGTTCCTCGGTCGGCACGCCGGGTTCCCGATCGCGCTGGAAGGTGCGCTGAAGCTCAAGGAGCTCGCCTACATCCACGCAGAGGGATTCGCCGCGGGCGAGCTCAAGCACGGACCGATCGCGCTCGTCGAGGACGGCGTGCCGGTGTTCTGCGTCGTCCCGCCTGTCGGGCGCGACTTCCTGCACGACAAGATGGTCTCCGGCATCCAGGAGGTCCGCGCCCGCGGCGCCCGCACGATCGTGCTGGCCGAGGACGGCGACACCGACGCCAAGGAGTACGCCGACACGTTCATCTCGCTGCCCCACGTGCCGGTGCTGCTGCAGCCGATGGTGGCGGTGGTCCCTCTCCAGCTGTTCGCCTGCGAGCTGGCCACCCTGCAGGGCCACGACGTGGACCAGCCGCGCAACCTCGCCAAGTCCGTCACCGTGGAGTAGGAGGCCACCGTGGCGGTGATCGGGGTCGGCATCGACGTCGTCGATGTCGACCGGTTCGGCCGCACGCTGGCCCGCACCCCCGCCCTGGCCGAGCGGCTGTTCACCGCGGCCGAGCAGCAGCGTTCGCTGGCCTCGCTGGCGGCCCGGTTCGCCGCCAAGGAGGCGCTCGCGAAGGCGCTGACCGCGCCGACCGGGCTCGGGTGGCTGGACGCCGAGGTGGTCACGGAGCCGTCCGGCAACCCGGTCTTGGAGATGCGCGGCTCGGTGCTGGCACGCGCGAACGATCTCGGTGTCCGCACCGTGCACGTCTCGCTGTCCCACGACGCCGGCGTCGCCTCCGCCGTGGTCGTCCTCGAAGCCTGAAACCCCGATTCGTCCGCGGTCTTGCGTCCGTTCCAGGCGGGGCCATTGCGGACGAATCGGGGTTACTAGAGTTGGGGGATGCGGCACGCGCACACCGTCGAGCAGGTCCGCTCCGCCGAGCAGGCGTTGACGGCGAGGCTGCCCGACGGCGCGCTGATGCAGCGGGCGGCCGCGGGGCTCGCCAGTGCCCTACTCGACCTCCTCGGCCACGGGTACGGCGCGCGGGTGCTGCTGCTGGTCGGGTCCGGCGACAACGGCGGTGACGCCCTGCACGCCGGCGCGGTGCTGGCCCGCCGCGGGCTCGACGTACGCGCGCTGCTGCTGAACCCGGACAGGGCGCACCGGGGTGGCCTTGCCGCGTTCAGAGCCGCGGGCGGCCGGACCGTTGTCGACGTGGCGGCCGCCGGACCTGTCGACGTCGCGGTGGACGCGATCGTCGGGATCGGCGGGCGAGCCGGGCTGCGGCCGGATGCCGCCGCCGCAGTCGACGTGCTCACCGGGGTGCCGATGGTGGCCGTGGACGTGCCCTCCGGAGTCGACGTGGACACCGGCCGACTCGACGGCCCGCACGTCCGCGCAGACGTGACCGTGACGTTCGGCACGCACAAGGTCGCCCACCTGGTCGACCCGGCCGCCGAGGCCTGCGGGGTGGTGCACCTGGTCGACATCGGGTTGGACCTGCCCGACGCCCCGGTGAGCGCGCTGCAAGCCGGCGACGTGGCCGGAATGCTGCCGGTCCCCGACCCCGGCGGCCACAAGTACACCCGCGGCGTCGTCGGCGTGCGCGCCGGCTCCGAGGAGTACGCCGGGGCCGCGGTGCTGTGCGTCTCCGGTGCCGCGAGCGGCCTGGTCGGCATGGTCCGCTACGACGCGCCGGGCGAGTCGACGGGAAGCGCGGTGCGGACAGCCCACCCGGAGGTCGTCCTCGGGTCCGGGCGGGTGCAGGCCTGGGTGGTCGGCTCCGGCGGCGGATCCGACGCCGGCAAGGCGCTGCAGGCGTCCCTGGACGACCGGGTGCCGGTCGTGGTGGACGCCGACGGGCTCACCTACGTGACCGGACCGCTCGACGTACCCGCGCTGCTGACCCCGCACGCCGGCGAGCTGGCCCGGATGCTCGGCGTGTCCCGCGAGCAGGTGGAGGCCGACCAGCTCGGCTCCGCACGGGCGGCCGCCGATAAGTTCAGTGCGGTCGTCCTTCTCAAGGGCCGGCACACCCTCATCGTCGCCCCTGGCGGCCGGGCGCGCGTGAACACCTCGGGGACCGCATGGCTGGGCACCGCCGGGTCCGGGGACGTGCTGTCCGGCCTGTGCGGAGCGCTGCTCGCGGCCGGGATGGACCCGTTCGACGCGGGATCGGTCGGCGCCTGGCTGCACGGGGCTTCGGCCACCCGTGCCGGGGGCGGCGGGCCGGTCACCGCCGGTCAGGTGGCTGCCGCGATCGCACCGGTGTGCCGCGACCTGCTGACGTCCGGAGCGCGCCAGGCCTGAGAGGATGGCCGGGCCATGAACCCGCACGCCGAGCTGGTCGTCGACCTGGACGCGATACGCGAGAACGTGGCGACCCTGCGGACCCGGGTCGCGCCGGCACGGATGATGAGCGTCGTCAAGGCCGACGGATACGGCCACGGGCTGGCGCCGGTCGCGCGGGCGGCGCGAGCAGGAGGCGCCGAGTGGCTCGGCGTTGCGTTCGCCGAGGAGGCGATGGCGCTGCGGGACGCCGGTGACACCGGCCGGATCCTGAGCTGGCTGGCGGTGCCCGAGGAGGACTACACGCGCCCGATCGCCGCCGACGTGGACGTGACCGCCTCCAGCGTCGAGCAGCTGGCCGAGATCGGCGCCGCGGCCCGCTCTCTCGGCGCGACCGCCCGCGTGCAGCTCAAGGTCGACACGGGGCTGTCCCGCAACGGGTGCAGCCCGGCGTTGTGGCCCGCGTTCGTCGACTCCGCAGCCAGGGCGGAGGGCGAGGGGTCGATCCGGGTCACAGGGGTCTGGTCGCATCTCGCCTGCGCGGACGAGCCGGGCCATCCGGCCAACGACGCGCAGGAGCAGGCGTTTCGCGACGCGCTGAAGCTCGTCGACGAGCACGGGCTGAGCCCCGAGGTGCGGCATCTGGCGAACTCGGCAGGCGCGCTGCTGCGTCCTTCCGCGCGCTTCGACCTGGTGCGCTGCGGCATCGCGACCTACGGTCTCTCCCCTGCCCCGGCGATCACCGGCTCGGCCGAGCTCGGACTGGTGCCGGCGATGACCGCGCAGTCGCGGCTCGCCCTGGTCAAGCGCATCCCGGCCGGGTCCGGCGTGTCCTACGGGCACACCTGGGTCGCCGGGAAGGACACGACGGTCGCGCTGGTCCCGGTCGGGTACGGCGACGGCGTGATCCGGCTCGCGTCCTCGCGGGCGCACGTGCTGCTGGCCGGGCGCCGGCGACCGATCGTCGGGCGGGTGTGCATGGACCAGTTCGTGGTCGACCTCGGCGACGACGACGCGGCACCCGGTGATGTCGCCGTCCTCTTCGGGTCCGGTGCGCGCGGCGAGCCCACGGCTCAGGACTGGGCCGAGGCGTGCGAGACCATCAGCTACGAGATCGTCACCAGGATCGGGGGGCGGATGCGGCGCGAGTACTCCGACGATCCCGCGGCTCGGGGCCGGCTTTCCCGCGGCTCGGCACCGGAGGGGGAGGCGTGAGGTCGGCGTCGGCTGCTCGCGTCGCGGGCGCGGGCGTGGGGGCTCTGGTGGGGATCGGGGCTGCGGCGGTGGTCGCCGAGCGGCGGCTGGCCAAGGCGCGGAGCGCACGCAAGGCGGGCGTCGCGGGCGCCGAACGCCTGGGCGGCCTGCACTGCGACCCGGTGACCGTGACCGCCGAGGACGGCGTACGCCTGCACGCAGAGATCGATCAGCCGAGCCCCCAGGACGCGGCCGCGGACCCGGCCCGGGCGACGGTGGTCTTCGTGCACGGCTACACCCTGAACCTGGACTGCTGGCACTTCCAGCGCAGGCACTTGCGCCAAGTGCACCGCCGCCGCCGCGCGGTGTTCTACGACCAGCGCTCGCACGGCCGCTCTGAGCGGTCCTCGCCGGCACATGCGACCGTCGACCAACTCGGGAGGGACCTGCTCTCCGTCATGGACGCGCTGGCTCCGGACGAGCCCGTCGTGCTGGTCGGCCACTCGATGGGCGGCATGGCGATCATCGCGCTGGCCGAGCAGCACCCGGAGCTGTTCGGATCCAGGGTGGTCGGCGCCGCCCTGATCTCCACCACCGCAGGCGGCCTGCACACCTCGCGAGCGCTCTCGCGGCTGATTCCCGACCGGGTAGGCGCCCTGGTCGCGCCTCGCCTGGTGGCCGGCCTGGCGCGGGTCCCCGAGCTCGTCGACACGGTGCGCCGGCGGGGATCGAACATCGGGTTCCTGGTCGCCGACAGGTTCGCGTTCGGCGACGACGTGCCCGCGTCGTACGTCGAGTTCGTCGACGAGATGATCGCCGCGACGCCCTTCGAGGTTCTCGCCGAGTTCTATCCGCAGTTCGACGCGCTCGACAAGTTCGCGGTGCTGGAGACGTTCGCGAAGGTGCCCACCACGATCGTCACCGGCACCGGGGACAGGCTCACCTCGGTCGGGCACAGCCGCAAGATGGCCTCCCGGATCGACGGCGCGCGGCTGGTCGAGTGCGAGGGCGCCGGGCACATGGTGATCCTCGAGTGCAGCGACCGCGTCAACGCAGCCCTCGACGAGCTCTGTCGGCGGGCGGACCGGCGATGAGCCACGACCCGGACGCACCCGAGCAGGCCGCGTCGGTGTGCCTCGACGCCGCGACCGCGGACGACACCCGCCGGCTCGGCAAGCGCCTGGCCGTGGTGCTCCGTGCGGGCGACCTGGTCGTGCTGTCCGGCGACCTCGGAGCCGGCAAGACCACGTTCACGCAGGGACTCGGCGAGGGCCTCGGCGTGCGCGGGCCGGTCACCTCGCCGACGTTCGTGATCTCCCGGGTGCACCCTTCGCTCGGCGCCGGCCCGCCGCTGGTGCACGTCGACGCCTACCGGATCGGAGGGGTCGCCGAGCTCGACGACCTGGATCTGGACGCCTCCCTGGACGAGGCGGTCACCGTCGTGGAATGGGGCGCGGGCGTCGCCGAGGGTCTCGCCGCCGACCGGCTGGAGGTGCGGATCTCCCGAGCTGGCGGGGACCGGCCGACCGACGAGTCCCGCACGCTGCGGTTCACAGCCGTCGGGTCCCGCTGGGCGGACGTCGACCTGACGGTGCCGGTGAACAGGGGCGAATGACGCTCTCGCGGACTCTGCGGTTGCTGCGTCGGCGCTACCACTCCACGAGTGTCCAGATCTCTGCTCGCCGCTGCTCGGTGGCGTCGACCGCCGCGAACAACGCGGCCGCCTGCTTCAGCTGGCCGATCGCCTCGTCGCCCCGAGCGGCCGCGTGCAGCAGGTCAGCGAGATTGGTGTGCAGGGCGGCGACGCGGTGCCGGTCGCCGTACTGCCGGCCGAGCCGCAACGCCTCCTCGGCCGCGTCGAGGGCGACATCGAGCCGACCGGTGTCCGCGAGCAGCCGGGCAAGGTTGTTGAGCGCGGCGACGACCTGACCCAGGTCTTCGCCGTCGCGGGCGAGCGCCAGGCTCTCCCGCAGGCTGGCTTCGGCAGCGTCGGAGTCGCCCTCGGCGGCCGCGAGCATGCCTGCGACATCGAGCGCCTGCGCGAGGGCGGCCCGGTCGGCGAGACCGCGCGCGAGCTGCTGCGCCTCGTCGGCGAGCCGGTGCGCTGCCGGTGCGTCGCCACGACGGTAGGCGACGAGCGCCCGGTCCGCCTGCACCCGGGCACGCAGCGACACGTCCCCCTGATCCCCCGGTCGATCCCGCCGAGTGCGCGGCGTGCCGTACTCGGCTGCGTCGAGCAGCCGCAGGGCGGCGTGCAGGTGGGTCTCCGCGGCTGCCCAGTCACCGAGCCGGTGGTGGACCTCTGCGAGGCGGTGCTCGACGACGGCCAGCGCGGTGTCATCGGCGCGATCCGCACGGTGTGTCCGAGCGGACGGCTCTGGGCCGGCGACCGCGAGCGCGGCAGCGGCCTGTTCGTACTCGCCGAGCGCTTCCGGGTAGCGGCCGAGGCTGGTGTAGACCGAGCCGATCGCCATGTGCGCGGCGGCTGCCGGGTAGCCGAGTGCGAACGCTTCCTGGAAGTGCGTGAGCGCCTCCTCGCGGGCGCCGAGACGGTCGGCGCGCTGCCCGGCCCGCCACGACCAGTGCGCCGCTTCCTCGTTCCGACCGGCTGCTCGCAGCTGCCTGCTGATCGCCGGGGCCGACTCGCGGTCAGCGCGGCGGATCATCGCGTCGGCGGCGCGACCGTGCAGCAGCCGCACCCGGGCGCGGCTCGCCCGGTCGTAGACCACCTCGCGCAACACGGCGTAGGGAAAGTCGTACGACGCGATGTCCTCTTTGCCTCCGGTCTCGACGAGCAGGCCACGGCGCAGAGCGTCGTCGATGGCGTTCACGGTCTCCTCGGGGCTGCGACCGCTTGTCGTACGCAGCAGGTCGACGTCGACCTCGCCGCCGAGCACGGCGGCCGCCGTCAGCACTTGCTGGGTGGTCTCGTCGGCCGGCTCCAAGCGCGCGAGCAGGAGCGCGCGGACACGTGCGGGAGCCCGGTCACGAGCCACCGCATCACCGGCACGAAGCGCCTCGACGTAGCTGGTGACCAGCAGAGGAAGCCCCCGCGTCTCGCGCGTGAGCCATCCCGCGTCGACGTCGTGGACCTCGGCGCGGACCAGCAGGTCGGCGACGGCGGCCTCGGTCAATGGCTCGAGCTGCACCGTGACGGCGGCACCGTCGCGCTCTGCGGCGGAGTAGGCGTCGCGCAGCGTCGTCATCGTGTGCTCGGTGCCAGGCCGCCAGGTCGTCAGGACAAGGACGGGGAACTGCTCGGGGCGTCGCAGCAGGTAGGCGAGAAGGTCCGCCGACGCCTCGTCGATCCACTGCGCATCCTCGACGACCACCACGCCGGCGGGCCCCGGCACCCCCCGGTTCGCCCCCGCCGCCGCGACGAGCGCGGCCCCGACCGCGCGGTAGAGCCGGGCCAGCGCACCGGGCCCGCCGGCGGTCCGTGTGCCACGCCGCCCGTGGCCCATCGGCACGAGCTTGCTCACCTCGACGAGGTCAGCGGGCTCGAGCTGCTGCGAGAGATCGGTGCGCGCCGACTCCGCGGCGCGCACGAGGTCGCTGACCGCACCGAACGCCAGACCCGACTCCCCGTCGTGGCAGCGGGTCGCCAGGACGGGGGCTCCCGCCTCGTCGAGCCGCTCCAGGAACGCCTCGACCAGCCGGGTCTTCCCCGCTCCGGCCTCACCGACGACCGTCGTCGCCCGCCCCACGTTGTCGACCGACCGCCATGCTTCAGTGAGCACCGCAAGCTCGCCTTCTCGGCCGACGAGGTCGGGAGGGAGACGCCGAGGCGCCGGGGCGGGGCGCCGGGAGGCGCGGCGCACAGCCGGTGTAGGCGCCGGTGGCCGCCCGAGCCGATCCGTGCGCACGGCGTCGTACAGCGACGTCGTCGCCGGGAGCGGGCGGACTCCCAGCTCGCGGTCGAGCACGGCGACGCACTGGCGGTACTGCTGCATCGCGGCGGATCGCTGCCCGGTCCACGAGAGCAGCCGCATCAGCGACTGGTGGGCCGGCTCGTGAAGCGGATCCAGCGCGAGCCAGCGGCGCGCTGCGATCGTGGCGGCGTCGAGCTCCCCCGCGGCAACCCGGACCCTGACGAGCCTGGCGAGTCCGCCGGAGAGCCGCTGCCGGAGTCCGTCGGCCACGAATGTCTGCCAGTCGTCGAACTCAGGCGAGCCGCGCAGCACGAAGCCGGACAGGAAGTCGCCTCGGTACAGGCGCACACCTCGGGCGATGGACGCCGCGTCGTCGGCGTCCATCAGCGCGTCGAAGGCAGCGACGTCGATCGATGTCGTCTCCGGGTCGAGGGCAACCGCACCCCGGCTGACGACGAGACTCTTGCCGACTTCTGCTGCGGTGACGGAGAGCGTTCGCCGAAGCGCCGAGCGGGCGCGGGTCTCGTCCGAGTCCGGCCAGAGCAGCCCGGCCAGGCGCTCCCGGCTCTGCTCTGTGCCCTCGACAGCCAGCAGAGCAAGCACGGCGACTGCCTTGCGGGTATCGAAACGTACCGGTCTGTCGTCGACCTCGATGACCGGCGGGCCGAGGAGTCCGAGCCGCAGCATGCGTGTCCGCCCTCCTCCATGTCACGCGCCCCTACGCGTGCGGGCGTGCTCACTGTAACGGTCCGGGGTCGGCAGCGGCCCGGGTTTCGTAACGATGCCGGAACGACGAGCAGGCAGCCTGGTCTCGCCGACGAGGCGCAGGGACCGGGTCCCGCGCCGTACCCGGAAGGAGAGCGCCAGATGGGCGGAACCGCTGCAGGGACAGCGATGAGCGGCTCTTCTGTCGCGGTCACGTCGACCCACCTGCCCGAGGCGAGCGATCCGGAAGGCCCGGGGCGGCCCGCCGCCGGGAGGCGCCTGCGTGGCTGGATGCGCCGACACCCGGCGCAGACGGCCACCGTGGTCCCGCCCGAGGTCGGGCCGGTCGTGCAGCCGGGCTTCGACATCGCTCCGAACGACCCGATCATCGGCTACTTCCAGTCCGCCCCCGGCGCCGTCGACATCACCGGGCTCGAGCTGGACTCGCCGGCTCTGCACGCGATGCGCGAGGCAGGCGTCGTGCTCGTCGTCCCGCTCGTCTCCTCCGGCGAGCTGATCGGGCTGCTCAACCTCGGCCCGCGGCTGTCCGAGCGCGGCTACTCGACCGACGACCGGCAGCTGCTCGACGCCCTCGCCGGACACGCGGCACCGGCGATGCGGGTCGGTCAGCTGGTGCGCGAGCAGCAGGCCGAAGCCCGCAGCCGGGAGCGCATCGAGCAGGAGCTCAAGGTCGCCCAGCTGATTCAGCAGCAGTTCCTGCCCAAGTCGTTGCCGGAGCTTCCGGCCTGGGACGTCGCCGCGTTCTACCGGCCGGCGCGCAGCGTTGGCGGCGACTTCTACGACTTCCTGCCGCTGCCGGACGGACGGGTGATGTTGGTCGTCGGCGACGTGACCGACAAGGGTGTGCCGGCAGCGCTGGTGATGGCGAGCACGCACGCACTGCTGCGCTCGACGACGGCCAAGGCGTCCTCGCCCGGAGAGGTGCTTGCCCGGGTCAACGACCTGCTCTGCGAGGACATCCCGGCGCACATGTTCGTCACCTGCTTCGCGCTCGTCATGGACCCCTCGACCGGCCAGGTCGAGTACGCCAACGCGGGCCACGACCTTCCCTACCTGCGGGGCGCCGCCGGCGTGGTGGAGCTGCGCGCCACCGGCATGCCCCTCGGCCTGATGGCGGGGATGAGCTACGAGGAACGCGCGGCGGTGCTCGAGCCGGGCGACTGCGTGCTGCTGCACAGCGACGGTCTCGTCGAGGCGCACGACCCGGGGCGGCAGATGTTCGGCTTCCCCCGGCTCGCCGAGCTGGTCGGGCGCGGCCGCGCGGGGCAGGATCTGCTCGACCACTGCCTGGCCGAGCTCGGACGGTTCACCGGGCCCGGCTGGGAGCAGGAGGACGACATCACGCTGGTGTCCCTGCAGCGCCGGGTCGCCGCGGCGTACGCAGGCGCGGGCGTCCAGGGCGGGAAGGCGGTGACCCGCTCATGAGCAGCACTGCAGCGGCCGGCGCACTCGCCCGCTTCAGCCTGCCGAGCGAGCCCGGCAACGAGCGACTGGCCCTTCGTCGAGTCGCCGAGGCCGTGGTCGATCTGGGCCTGTCCACGGACCAGCTGGAGCGGCTGAAGACCGCGGTGGCCGAGGCGACGATGAACGCGATCGAGCATGGCAATGGCAACCGCGCCGACGTGCCGGTCGAGATCGAGGTTCGTCAGGCAGGCCGCCAGGTGGTCGTGGAGATCAGCGACAGCGGCGGAGACCGAGCGGCCAGGGCCGCGGCGGAGGAGCCCGATCTCGCGCTCAAGCTCGACGGGCTGCAGCGTCCCCGCGGCTGGGGACTCTTCCTGATCCGCAACATGGTCGACGACATGGACGTCGCCTCCGACGGCGAGCGGCACACGGTGCGGCTCGCGATGCGCGTCGCCGGCGAGGCGGAGAAGAAGGGAGGCCGGTCATGACCAGCAGCTGTGAGGTGCAGGTGCGACAAGAACCCGGCGCGGCGGTGCTGTCGCTGTCCGGTGAGGTCGACGGCAGTGCCGCCGGGCCGCTGACGGCGGCCTACGGGCAGGCGGTCCGGACCGGCGACGGACTCCGGGTCATCCTCGACTTCGCCGACGTCGACTACATCAACTCGACCGGCATCGCGTTGATCGTCAGTGTCCTCGCCAAGGCCAGGGCGGAGGGCAGGTCGGTGGTCGCGAGCTGCCTGACCGACCACTACCGGCACATCTTCGACATCACACGGCTCTCGGACTTCATCCAGCTCTACACCGACACCGCCGACGCGTTGGCCGAGGCGCACGCGAACTTCTCAGGATAGGAGGAGCGATGGATGCACCCACCGTCTCCATGGACGTGCGGCACCTCGACGGCGGCACCGCCGTCGTGGACATCAAGGGCGAGGTCACCTCGGCCTGCGAACCGGAGCTGATGTCGGCCTACGACGCAGCGGCCGGCTCCGAGACCCGCCGGCTGGTGCTGAACTTCACCGGCCTGGAGTATATGAACAGTGGCGGCATCGGCATGCTCGTCACGCTCCTGGTCCGGACGAACCGGCAGCGTCAGCAGCTCGCGGCCTACGGGCTGTCCGACCACTACCGGCAGATCTTCGAGCTCACCCGCCTCGACGAGGCGATCACCATCTTCGAGGACGAGCGCTCCGCGCTCTCCGCTTCGGCGCACGGCTAGCGAAGGAGTGACGGTCATGACCGACATCGCAGGGCCCGAGCGGGCTCCAGGCCAGGTCGAGCTGTCTGCGAAGGAGGCCGACGTCTCGACTCGACGCGACATCGGCTCCTGGGCGACGAAGGTCGACCGGCTCGCAGTCGACCCGGAAAGGGCGAAGGCCGGCTTCAACATCGCGGGGAAGAGGCTCAGCGGACCGCAGCAGGGCTTCGGCCGGCTCCGGCAGCGGACCTACACCGTCGACCTCGGCCCGGAGGTCACGCCGCAGCAGGTGATCGGCGCCTGGAAGGCGGACTTCGGATCGTTCTGGCCGAAGGGCAACGTCTTCCAGGGCGCGCTGACCGGCATCACACCAGGCGACGTCGCACCGATCGCGGTCAACGCCGCCGGGGGGATCAAGCTCTCGACCGGTGTGTTCGTTCTCTACTCCGACGACGTGTCGTTCACGTTCATGACACCCCAGGGTCACATGTTCGCGAGCTGGATCACGTTCGCGGCCGAGCGTCGCGAGACAGGCACCGTCGCCCAGGCGCTGCTGCTGTTGCGTACCTCCGACCCACTGTTCGAGCTGGCGTTCCCGGTCATGAAGGTGATGGAGGACCGGTTCTGGAAGCAGACGCTGGCCAACGTCGCGCGGTCCGTGGGCGTGGCCGAGCCGGTCGTCGCCGAGCACACGACGATCGTCGACCGGCGCCGCATCTGGAAGAACTGGCGCAACGTCTGGCACAACGCCGGCATCCGCTCGGTCCTGCACCTGCTCGCTGCTCCGGCGCGTGCTCTGCGCAGCCGGGGCCCCGCGTGACATGAGCGGCGACGACCCGGATGCAGTCGTCGTCGGCTCCGGTCCGAACGGGCTGGCCGCGGCGGTCACGCTCGCCGCAGCCGGCCTGCGGGTACAGGTCTTCGAGGGTGCGACGACCGTCGGCGGCGGCTGCCGCACCGAGGCGCTGACGCTGCCGGGGTTCGCCCACGACGTCTGCTCAGCGGTGCACCCGCTGGCCATCGCCTCACCGTTCTTCCGGCGGTTCGACCTGCGGTCCCGCGGCGTGCAGCTCGCCTGGCCGGAGGTGCAGTTCGCGCATCCGCTCGATGACGGCCGAGCAGGGGTTGTACTGAAGTCGGTGGCGGACACCGCGGCCGGGCTCGGCGGCGACGGCCCGGCGTACCGGCGTCTGCTTCGTCCGATCGTCGACCACCCCGACGACGTCGTTGACGCGGTGCTGTCCTCGCTGCGCCGGCTGCCACCCCACTCACCGCGACTCGCCGGGTTCGCGCTGCGGTCGCTGCGCACGGCTCGGGGACTTGCCCGCCGGTTCCACGGTGACGAGGCTCGCGGCCTGCTCGCGGGCGTCGCGGCCCACGCGATGCTCCCTCTCGACAGGCTGCCCACCGGCGCCGTCGGGCTGATGCTCGGCGGTCTGGCGCACACCGCGGGGTGGCCCGTCGTGGTGGGCGGCAGCGCGCAGATCACCGCAGCGATGGTGGACGCGATCGAGTCCGCCGGCGGCGAGGTGGTCACCGGGCAGTGGATCGGCTCGCTCGCCGAGCTCCCGCGAGCCCGAGCCATTCTGCTCGACGTCACCCCCAGGGCGTTGCTCGGCATCGCCGGCGACCGGCTGCCAGTCGGCTACCGCCGCGCGCTGGCCAGGTTCCGGTACGGCCCGGGCGTGTGCAAGGTCGACTACGCGCTGTCCGGCCCGGTGCCGTGGACGGCCGAGGCGTGCCGGCGGGCGGGAACGGTGCACCTCGGCGGGACGTTCGAGGAGGTCGCCGCCGGTGAGACGGAGGTGGCTGCCGGGCGGCATCCGGACGCGCCGTACGTGCTGGTCGCCCAGCCGGGTGTCGCCGACCCGAGCCGGGCACCGGGCGGCAAGGACACACTGTGGGCCTACTGCCACGTGCCGTCCGGGTCCACGGTCGACATGAGCGACCGGATCGAGGCGCAGCTGGAGCGGTTCGCGCCCGGCTTCCGGGACCTGGTGCTGGGCCGGTCGGTGCGCACAGCCGCCGATGAGGAGGCGGCCAACCCGAACTACGTCGGCGGCGACATCGGCGCCGGCCTGCAGAGCCTGCGACAGACGGTGTTCCGGCCGGTGCCGCGGTGGAACCCCTACCGGACACCGCTGCCGGGCGTCTACCTGTGCTCGTCGTCGACTCCGCCGGCTCCCGGCGTGCATGGCCGATGTGGGGAGCTGGCCGCGCTGTCCGCGCTGCGCCGCGAGTTCGATGTCCGGCACGTCCCGGACATCGCGCCCGCTGCCGACGTCCTGGGGGGCGCCGCACGATGAGCCGGGGCGCGCGCGCCGCCGTCGCGGTCGGGCTGGTGACCGCCCTGCTCGAGGGGGGCGGTCAGGCCATGGTGCTGTGGCACCACCTGGCCGGCGCGCCCCACGGGTTCGGCTACTGGGTGGAGTCGCTGACCGTCGATCCCCTCGTCGGGGCGATGGCCGTGCTGCTGCTGGTCAAGCGAGCCGACAACCGCACCGGCTGGGTGCTGGCCGCGGACGCGCTGCTCGGGTCTGCGCAGGTGTGCTTCGGGGCGCTCGCCTCGCTCGCGTCGTTCGTGGACATTCCGCGCGGGGTGGCCGTCGCGGCCGCCTACGTGTCGACTCTGGCACAGCTCAGCGGCATCGCCGCCCTCGTGCTGACGTTCATGGTGCTGCCCACGGGCCGGTTGCTCTCGCCCCGGTGGCGTTGGGCGGTGACGCTGCTCGTCGCCGCGGCCTGCGGAGGCGCGGGGAGCAACCTGCTCGATCCGCGACTGGGGGAGGCGGCGTACCTGGCCGACAATCCCCTAGGCGACGTGGTGACGCACCAGGTCGACCAGACGATCACCGACGTCGCCGGAATCCTGCTGCTCACCGCGGGCCTTCTCGCCGCGCTCAGCCTCGCCGTGCGCTGGCGCCGGTCGACCGGGGTGGAACGCCTGCAGCTGAAGGGAATCGCATTCGCCGCGGCCGTCGCCATCGTCCTGGTTGGTGTCGTCGCGCCCGTCGGAGGACTCCTCCTGCCGAGCTTCCACCTCGGCGGCACGCTGTCATGGGCGCTCGCCGGGGTCAGCGTCCCTGCCGCCACGACGATGGCGATCCTGCGCTACCGCCTCTACGACATCGACCGGCTGGTGAGCCGCACCGTCTCCTACGCGCTGCTGACTGGGCTGCTGGCCGGGGTCTACGTCGGCTGCGTGGTGCTGCTGACCGACGTGCTGCCGTTCGGCGGCAACGTCGGCACGGCGGCCTCCATGCTCGTCGCCGTCGGTCTGTTCGCCCCGCTGCGTCGGCGGGTCCAGCACCTGGTCGACCGGCGGTTCAACCGGGCGCGCTACGACGCCGAGACCACCGTAGACGGCTTCGCGCATCGGCTGCGCGAGGCCGTGGCGCTGGAGTCGGTGCGCGAGGACCTGATGAGCGTTGTCTGCGGCACCGTCCAGCCCAAGACCGTCAGCCTGTGGCTGCGGGGTCTGCCGTGACAGCGCGGCGCTCAGCCCGCGTCGCGCTCGCGTTCGTCGTCGTGCTGGTCGCGTTGCACGTCGCGAGCTTCTGGCTGCTCGCGCTGAACGGGGCGGGCACCACCGACCCCCTCTGGGTCGAGGCGGGCAACCGGGCGTCGTTCCTCGCGACGGCGCTTCTCGGCCCGTTCCTGCTGTGGCGCCGCCCGGAGAACCGGGTCGGACTGGTGCTGTGTGTGCTGGCCGTCGGCTTCCCGCTGGAGGACGTGGCCGACAGCTATGCGACGTTCACTTTGCGCACCGCTCCGGGAGCGCTGCCGGGCGGCGCCTATGCCGGCTGGGTCGCGAACTGGGCCTGGCTGGTCACCTACGGCGCGATCCCGGTGGTGTTCCTACTGTTCCCGGACGGCCGTCTGCCCGGCCGTCGGTGGCGTTTCGTCGCGTGGTTCGCCGTCCTCGACGCCGGCCTGTTCGCGGTTCTCAGCGCCCTGGCGGGTGGCGGCCTCGGCGACTTCCCGAACGTCGCCAACCCGTTCGGGCTGCTGCCGGTCGTCATCGCCGACCTTCAGCCGCTCGTGCTGCTTCCGGCGATCGCGGTTCTGGCAGCTGTGCTCTCGCTGGTCGTCCGGTTCCGCCGGTCGAGGGGCGAGCAGCGTCAGCAGCTCAAGTGGGTTGCTCTGGCGGTCGCGCTGTTCGGCGCCTACATCGTCGCGACGAGCGCCCGGGCGGCGCTGGGACTGCCCCCCGACCTCATGGACGTCCTCGGCATCGCTGTGCCGACCGCCATCCCGGTCGCGATCGCCTTGGCGATCCTGCGCTACCGGCTCTACGACATCGACCGGCTCGTCTCCCGCACCGTCTCCTATGCAGTCGTCACCGGTCTCCTGGTCAGTGTGTACGTCGGCTGTGTCGGGCTGCTCACGGGTGTCCTGCCGTTCGGGGGCACGGTCGGCACCGCCGCGTCGGTCCTGGTCGCCCTCGCGCTGTTCGCGCCGCTGCGCCGCCGGGTCCAGGACGCGGTCGACCGCAGGTTCAACCGTTCCCGCTACGATGCCGCGGCCGTGGTCGAGCAGTTCGCCGCCGCACTGCGTGACCACGTCGACCTGGACGCCGTACGCTCCGACCTGCTCGGTGCCGTACACCGCACCGTCGCTCCCGCTACCGCCACTCTCTGGCTACGGAGTGCGTCGTGAGGCGCGGGCTGCCGCTGGTGTTCGGGCTCTCCCTGACCACTCTGGCCGCCGCGCTGGCGCTGATCGGCTCGCTGATCGCCGCCGGCCACGACGGCCCCAACCAGTGGGCGCTGATCCTGCTGGCAACCGTGGTCTTCGGTGCGGTCGGCGCGACCGTCGTGGTGCGCGGAGACGGGAACGCGGTGGGCTGGTGGATGCTCGGCATGGGCGTGGTGCTCGGCCCCTTCCAGCTGTTGGTCGATGCGTATGCCGACTACTCGTATCGGGTCCATCCCCTTCCGGCCGCTTCGTTCGTGGCCTGGTCCGACGTGCTCCCGTCCGGTTCGCTGGTGGGCCTACTGTCGATGATCCTGCTCCTCTACCCGACCGGTCACCTACCGAGCAGGCGGTGGCGGTGGCTCGTCGTCGCCATCGGCGTGGACGTGGCGACGAGCGTGCTCGTAGCAGCGCTGCGGCCAGGGCAGCTGGACGGGCCGCCGTACGCCAATCCGCTGGGCGTGCACGTGCCTGGCCTCACCGTGCTGGGTGGGGTTGCCGACGTCGCCCAGATCGGCGGCCTGCTGGTGAGCGCGGGAAGCGTCGTGCTCCGGTGGCGACTCGCCAATGGTGTGCAGCGCCAGCAGCTCAAGTGCCTGGCCGCTGCCGCCCTGCTGTGGCCGGTGGTGGTGATCCCGCTGCTGACCCTGCCCACGCGTGTCAGTGACAGCTGGGTCGGTGGGGTCCTGTTCATCTTGCCGATCGTCGCCACCGCGGTCGCCGTCGGCGTCGCCATCACGCGCTACCGGCTGTACGACGTGGACAGAGTCGTCTCCCGCACGGTGTCCTATGCGGTCGTCACGGGGCTCCTGGTCGGCGTATACGTCGGAGTCGTCGCGCTGACCACCCGGGTGCTGCCGTTCGGCGGGTCGGTCGGCACCGCGGCGTCGGTGCTTGTCGCGGTCGCGCTCTTCGCGCCGCTGCGCCGCCGGGTGCAGCACCTGGTCGACCGGCGGTTCAACCGCACGCGCTACGACGCCGAGGCCACGGTCGAGAGCTTCGCCCATCGGCTGCGCGACGACGTCGAGCTGGACACTGTTCGGCGGGACCTGCTCGCCGCAGTGCACGCGACCGTCCAGCCGGCGGCCGCTTCGGTGTGGCTTCGGGAGTCGTCATGAGCCGGCGACGGATCGCCGTGGCGATCACGGTCGCGGCGGTGCTCACAGTGGTGGGAGCCTCCGGCTCGCTCCGGCTCGCCACCGAGCCGGGCCAGTCGCTGGTCGAGACCGCGCTCGGACAGCTGGTCACATTCGCATTCCTCGTCGACGGCGCGGTGCTGGCCGCGACCCGGCCCCGCAACCGGATCGGCTGGATCCTGCTGGCCATCGCCGTCACCTGGGCGATCGGCAACGGGGCCGTCGACGTCGCCTATCTGGGGATCCGCCTCGACCCGGGAAGCGTGCCCGGTGCATCGGTCTACGCCCTTGTCGGCGCTGCGGTCCGGGACGTCTCCTGGTACCTGGCGGTGCTCGGCCTGGCGACGTACTTCCCGGACGGAGTCGTTGCCGGGCCACGCTGGCGCTGGCTGCCCCGGGCTCTTGTCGTCGCGATCGTCTGCGCGGTCGGGGACACGCTGCTCGACCCACAGGCCAATCTGACCTACTTCGGCCCGCACTGGCACAACCCGATCGCCGCGCCGCCGTCGCTGTCCTACCTGGACGGGGTCGTCTTCCTCGGCAGCCTGCCGCTGGCCGTGGTGGCTGCCGGATTCGCGATCGCGCAGCTGGTCGGACGCTGGCGACGGGGCGGCGCAATCGAGCGCAGGCAGATCGGGCTGTTCGCGGTTGCCGCGATCCTGCCGATCGCGGCCGGCCCGATCGGCCTCGCCGGAGGGCCGGGCTTCGTCTTCGCACTCTCGGTCGTGCCGCTCCCCGTCACCATCGCCGTAGCGGTGCTTCGTTACCGGCTCTACGACCTTGAGCGGATCGTTTCTCGCACCGTGTCCTACGCGCTGGTGAGCGGTGCTCTGGCCGGGGTGTACGTCGGTTGCGTGGCGCTGATGACCGGCGTGCTGCCGTTCGACGGCGCTGTCGGCAGTGCGGCGTCGGTGCTGGTGGCGGTGGCGTTGTTCGCGCCTCTGCGTCGCAGGGTGCAGAGGGTGGTCGACCGGCGGTTCAACCGTGCCCGCTACGACGCCGAGGCCACGGTCGCCGCGTTCGCGTCCCGGCTGCGCGAGCAGGTAGAGTTGGACGCGGTGCTAGAAGACCTGGTCGGGGTGGTGCACCGCACGGTCGCGCCGGCCCACGTCAGCCTCTGGCTGCGAGGTGCCAGGTGAAGCCGCGCGTCGCGTTGTCGCTCGGCCTGTGGGCGCTGATCATCGCTGCCGCCTGCCTGGCGACGGTGCTCGGACCACACCGCGGCGTCGGCGAGATCTTCGTCTTGGTCATGTTCCAGGCGTTCCCCGCCGTCGGCGTGCTACTGGTCGTCCGCCAGCCCGGAAACCCCATCGGCCCGATCTTCATGCTCACCGGAGCGCTGGCCGCCATCCAAGGCCTCTCCGAGGCGGTGGTCGACCGGGCGTTGGCGAGTCACGACCTCGCCGGGATCGTCGTCCGCACCGCGGCATGGGCGCAGTCGTGGATGTGGCTCCCCGCCCTGGCCGTTCCCCTGGTCTTCGGCACGCTGCTGCTGCCCGACGGTCGGCCATTCTCGAGCTTCTTCCGGCGGGTGACCGTCGCTGCGACCGTCACGGTCGGCGGCACCGTCCTCCTCTATGCTGCCGCGGCGCTGACGACGCCGACGGCCGAGTTGGTGGACAAGGCCGGCAGCGAGCAGGCGCAGGGCGGCGAGCGGGTCTTCTTCGCCGCGATCAGCGTGCTGGTCGCCGGCACCCTCGTCTGCGCGTTGCTCGGCGTCGTCTCACTCGCGCTCCGGTACCGACGCGGCAGCGAGCAGGTGCGCCAGCAGCTCAAGGCCGTGCTGCTCTCCGCAGGGCTCGCCGTGGCCTGCGTCGTGGCGGGCTCCTTCACCGACGACCTGCAGAACACGCTCGAGCCGGTCGGCATCGCCTTGCTCGCCCTCGGTGTCGGCCTCGCCATCCTGCGCTACCGGCTCTACGACCTCGACCGGATCGTCTCCCGCACCGTGTCCTACGCGCTGGTGACCGGCGCCCTGATCGGTGTGTACATCGGCTGCGTGGCGCTGCTGACCGATGTGCTGCCGTTCGCGGGCACGGTCGGCAGCGCGGCGTCGGTTCTGGTGGCGGTGGCGTTGTTCGCGCCGCTGCGCCGCCGGGTGCAAAGCGTGGTGGACCGGCGGTTCAACCGCGCCCGCTACGACGCGGAGACGACGGTCGCTGCGTTCGCCTCCCGGCTGCGCGACCAGGTCGAGCTGGACGCCGTACGACGAGATCTGGTCGCGGTGGTGCGTGGCACGGTCGCGCCGAGCCATGTCAGCGTCTGGATGAGGAGCGTCAGGTGAAGCCGCGAGCCCCATGCTCCTCGGGTGCTCGCTAGCCTCGTCTCGTGCTCCTCGCCTTCGACACCGCCACCGAGGCGGTCACCGTCGCGCTCCACGACGGGGACCGTGTGGTCGCCGTGCACAACGCGCTCGACCCCCGACGGCACGGCGAGCTGCTCGCCCCCGGAATCACCGCTGTCCTCGACGAGGCGTGGGTGCCGCGCCAGGACGTGACCGCGATCGCCGTCGGCGTGGGACCGGGTCCCTTCACCGGCCTGCGCGTGGGGCTGGTCACCGCGCGCACCCTGGCCGCGACGCTGTCCATCCCGGTGTACGGCGTGTGCACGCTGGACGTACTGGCGGCCGAGGCCGTCCGCGAGGGGACCGTCGACGGCCCGGAAGGCGGCCGCTTCCTGGTCGCCACCGATGCCCGGCGCAAGGAGGTCTACTGGGCGGCGTACGACGCCGAGGGAACCCGGCTCGAAGGTCCCCACGTCGCCAAGCCCTCCGACGTCCCGCCCGACCTCGCCGGGGGTCCGGTGGTGGGCCGCGGGGGTCTCCTCTATCCCGAGTCGTTGCCGCACGCGGTCCCCCCGGAGCATCCCTCCGCGGCGGTGCTGGCCGCGATCGTCACCGAGGAGCGGGTCAAGCTGCTCGACCCCGAGCCGCTGTACCTGCGCCGTCCGGACACCTCCGCACCCTCGCCGCCGAAGCGTGTCTCATGAGGATCCGCAACGCGGTGCCGGACGACGTCGACGCGCTCACCGCGCTCGACCGGGACACGTTCGGCCGCGACGCCTGGTCGCGTGCCTCCATGGAGTCCGAGCTGTTCGGACGAGGGCTTCGCAGCGTGGTGGCGGAGCGCGACGGCATCCTCGGCTACGCGATCACCCGCAGCGCCGGAGACCTCACCGACCTGCAGCGGATCGTCGTACGACCCGAAGACCGCAGGCAGGGTCTGGCCCGCCGGCTGCTTCGGGTCGTGCTCGACGGATACTCCATGCCGCAGGTGCTGCTCGAGGTGCGCGCGGACAACGCCGCCGCGCTGGCGTTCTACGCCGCCGAGGGGTTCGTCGAGCTCGACCGGCGGGCGGGCTACTACCGGGACGGCACGGACGCCGTGGTGATGAGACGGGAGATGCGATGAGCGACGAGCCGCTGGTGCTCGGGATCGAGACGTCGTGCGACGAGACGGGCGTCGGCATCGTGCGCGGGCGCACCCTGCTCGCGAACGCGGTCGCCTCCAGCGTCGACGAGCACGCCCGGTTCGGCGGGGTCGTCCCGGAGGTCGCCTCCCGGGCCCATCTGGAGGCGATGGTGCCGACCATCGAACGCGCCTGCGAGAGCGCCGGCATCGCGACCTACGACGTGGACGCGGTCGCGGTCACCGCCGGGCCCGGGCTGGCCGGAGCGCTGCTGGTCGGCGTGGCGGCCGCGAAGGCGCTCGCGGTCGGCCTCGGCAAGCCGCTGTACGGCGTCAACCACCTGGCCGCGCACGTCGCGGTCGACCAGCTCGAGCACGGTCCGCTGCCCGAGCCGTGCCTGGCGCTGCTGGTCAGCGGCGGGCACTCCTCGCTGCTGCGGGTCGCCGACGTCACCGGCGACATCGACCCGCTCGGCGCCACCATCGACGACGCCGCCGGGGAGGCGTTCGACAAGGTGGCGCGCCTGCTGGGGCTGCCGTTCCCCGGCGGGCCATACGTCGACCGGGAGGCGCGCTCCGGGTCGTCGGTGGCGATCGACTTCCCGCGCGGCCTCACTTCCCAGCGCGACCTGCAGCGGCACCGCTTCGACTTCTCGTTCTCCGGGCTGAAGACCGCGGTGGCCCGCTGGGTGGAGGCGCGCGAGGCGTCCGGAGAGCCGGTGCCGGTGGCCGACGTGGCCGCCTCGTTCCAGGAGGCGGTCTGCGACGTGCTGGTCCGCAAGACGCTGGACGCCGCGGGCGACCAGGGCATCGAGGACGTGCTGATCGGCGGCGGAGTGGCGGCGAACTCCCGGCTGCGTGCGCTGGCGGTCGAGCGTGCCACGTCCAAGGGGATCAAGGTCCGGGTGCCGCGGCCGGGGCTGTGCACCGACAACGGGGCGATGGTCGCCGCGATCGGCGCCCAGATGGTCGCCCGGGGCCGGCAGCCGTCCGGCCTCGACCTGCCCGCCGACTCGTCGATGCCGGTCACGATGGTGCTCGTCTGATTTCTCACGGCGAGCGGATCAGATGGCGATGACGTGGACGAGGTCTTCGAGCCCTTCGAAGTCGTCGCGGTTTCGGGTGTAGAGATCGAGGCCGTTGGCGTGTGCCGTCGCTGCGATCAGCAGGTCCGCGAATCGGCTGCGCGGCCTGCGTCCTTCGCGGACGACGGCGGCGACCACGAGTCCGTAGCTGCGCACGGCCGTGCCATCGAACCGGAGCGGCTCGAACTTCGACTCGACCTCCTGCAGCCGCAGCTGTCTTCTCGCCGCTTCGTCCGCAGTGGCGGCAAGGTGCGGTCCGGCCGCCAGCTCGGCAGCGGTGATCGCGGAGATCGCCATCTGGTCCGGCAACGCCGCCACGACGATCGAATCGTGCCAGTCGATGACGACGGAGGTGTCGAGCAGCCCGGCCGTCATGTCAGAGCTCCTGGTCGATCACCTGGTCGAGGTCGGCTCGAAATCGACGCCTATCGATCCGCACGCCGGCTGCCGCCAGCACCGCGACCTCCTCGCGGGAGATGAAGGTGCGGCGGCCGTCGGCCTGGACCGGCCGAAGCTCGGCGACCGGTTCGCCATTGCGCGTGACGACGAAGGTCTCGCCGGCCGTCACGGCATCGATCACCTTCGCGTTCGCGTTGCGCAGCTCACGTTGCGCGATGGTCTTCGTCATCACCCGAGTGTAGCAAGATGTGCGACGATATGCGACAGCGAGCGGTCTCGGCCCGGCCGACGGACTCGCAAGCTCAGGCTTGGGTCCCGCGGGCCAGGCCGATCAGCCGGTCCAGGACGCGTTCTCCGTCCGCGCGCAGGCCGTTGTGCTCGTACTCGTTGGTGACCCACGGCCGCATCGTCGGGATCATCGCGGCGGTCTGCTCGGAGAAGATCAGTGGCACGTACGCGTCGTAGGCGTAGATCGCTGCCGCGCACGGCACCTCGCACGCGGCCAGCGCGTCGGCATCGTAGAGCGCCGGCCACTCGCGGTCGGCCAGCCGGTCCGCGGCCTCACTCAGCGGCGCGAGTTCGGGATCCTCCTCGAGCGTCGCAGTGCTCACGTGCTCGCCGGTGAACAACGTCCGGTCGTCACGGAACTCCTGCGGCATGGTCCGCTGTGCCGACCACCGGGTCGCCTGCCCGTCGGCGTAGCAGGCCTCGTGGATCACGACGTACAACGGGTTGCGGCCTGAGAACGGCAGCATCGACGCCGCGTCGTAGCCGAACGCCGGCGAGTCAGGGTCGCGTTCGAGGAGGTAGTGCAGATGCTCTGCGCCGTCGCTCATCCCGAGCCTGTTGCCGACCTGGCGGAACCGCTCGGCCGACATCTGCCGGCCGTCAGGAAGCCGGACCTCACCGGCATCGCACCGGTCCAGCACGGCCCGCACCCGCTCCCGGTCGGCCGGGTAGCGGGCGTAGTAGCGCCGGTTGCGCTCGCGCATGATGTGGTACGTCGTGGCGTAGATCTGGTCGACCGGCAGGCCCACCGGCGGCAGGCCCCCGGTGAAGAGGGCCTCGCGCAGGCCAGACGGGGCCGCCGAGAGGTAGCGCAACGCGCAGAATCCGCCGAAGGACTGGCCGAGCAGGCTCCACCGGTCCACGCCGAGCCTCTGCCTGATCAGCTCGAGGTCGGCGACGATCGCGTCGGCGCGGAACAGCGCCAGACGCTCCGCCTGCTCGGCCGGCGTGAGTCCCGGGAGCACCCCGATGGGGGACGACCGGCCGGTGCCGCGTTGGTCCAGCATCAGCACCCGGTAGTCGGCCAGCGCCCGGTCCAGCCAGGTCGGGTCCGTCGGCCCGCGGGTCGGTCGTGGTGCCTCCTGGCCCGGGCCGCCCTGCAGGTAGACCAGGAACGGACGGTCTCGCCCTCGGGGGTCGGCGACCTCCCGGGCGAACACGTTGATCTGCTCCCCTTCGGCGTCGGCGTGGTCCAGCGGCACCGTGAACTCGTGCTCGACGAGCGCGAGCCCCGGTGCCGTCACCTCGACGTGGCTGTCACTCATGCACCCGATCCTGCCCCAACCCCCGATTCGTCCGGGTCCGCTCCCCGCAAAGGGGACGCAATTCATCGGACGAATCGGGGTCAGGGGCGGGCGACGAAGTGGAAGGGTGGGACTCCCTGGTGCTCCGGTTCGAGGAGCAGCTCCAGCCGGCCGTCAGGTGTCAGTCGCAGGATATTCGGGCTGCCCTGGTGCGAGGCTGCCGCGAGCAGCGTGTCGTCGTACTCCCAGGCGAGACCGCTGACGGCGAGCTGGTCGTCGGGCCCGCCGACGTGGACGAAGTCGGCGACCACCTTGCCGGTGTGCGCGTCGAGGATCGCCACGGCGCCGCTGCCTGCGCCGTCGCCGTAGGCGTCGGTGCCGAAGACGTACCTGCCGTCCTGGCTGAACTGGCCGAGCGCGAACTTGCACGTCCCCCAGAGCTTCGCGCCCGAGGTCACGTTGCGCACCTCCCAGCAGGAACCGGTATTGCTCGACGAGATCTGTCCGGCGACCAGGTCGTCGCTCTCCGAGGTGCCGCGGGCATTGATCAGGCCCGGGAGCGCCCGGTCGTGGCCGCCGAAGTCGGTCACCCGCACCGACGGGTTGACGCCGCCGACGGCATAGACGACCGAGCCGCCGGCGACGAAGCCGACCGGGGCTACCGGAACGCCAGCGGGAACCTGCACGGACTGGTGCGCCTCGCCGTTGCCCATCCCGCTGCCGATCCCGCGATTCACGACGGTCTGCCGCCCAGCGCCGGTCACCCAGGCGGTCAGGGTTCCGTCCTGGCTGACCGCGAGCCGGTCGCTGCCCGGCTGGGTGTCGACGACCTTGCCCTGCGCGTCGATGGTCACCACCGACATCTCGCCATGAGTCGGACCGGTTGCCAGCCAGCCGCCGTGGTACGGCGTCACGCTCAGGTACTCTCCGAGCTCGTCGGTCCCACCGTCCGGTCGGAAGAGCGTGCGTCCCTGCAGATAGCCGATCGCCGGGGGCGCTCCCTTCGGGATGCCGACCGTGGTCAGGGGGATCGTGCCCGCCGGCTGTGTCGGCTGCTTGGGAGACGTCACGGTCGGGCTCGGCGTTGTCGCGAGGCCGGGCGAGGCGCTGGGGCTCGGCGGGCTCGACGTACGCGTGGCGATCGGCGGGTTGCCCGCGGTCAGCGTGCCCGCCGCGCCCAGGCCGACCGGCACCGCGACCGCGACCACCACCGCGGCCACGGCGCCGGCGACTGCCCGGCGGCGCCACCGGATCCGGCGGGCGGCGGACCGCACGTCGTCGAAGGCGAGCGGGTGCCCGCCCACGTTGCGGGAGCGGTCCCGCAGCTCGCGGACCAGCAGGTCGCGCTCGTGCTGACTCATCGCTCCTCCTCCGTGTCGCGCGACAGCAGGGGCTGTTCTCCGATGCGGGCCCGCAACGCGGCCAGCGCGCGGCTGCACTGGGACTTCACCGTGCCCGCCGAGATGCCGAGGCAGTGAGCGATCTCGGCCTCGCTGAGCTCCTCGTAGTAGCGCAGCACCACCACGGCGCGCTGCCGGGAGGGCAGCGTCTGCACGAAGTCCCACAGCGCCGCGCTGACGCCGTCGTCGGGGCGGTCGGTGACCGGATGAAGGTCCGGAGGCGCGTCGGTGCTCACCTCGCGGCGCTTCCACGCCCGGCGCCACAACGAGTTGTGCTCGTTGACGAGGATCCGCCGCACGTAGCCGTCGACCAGCTCCCGGCGCTGCACCTTGTCCCAGGACAGGTAGAGCTTGGCCAGCGACGTCTGCACCAGGTCCTCGGCCTCATGGCGGTTTCCGGTCAGCAGGTACGCCGTGCGAAGCAGGCTCGGCTGGCGCGCGGACATGTACGCCGCGAACTCCGCGTCTCGGGTCGCCGCCTTGCCGGTCCCGCTCGCCAACGTCTCCACCCCCTGTTCCACGGCCACTCTCACCTGCCACCAGCCTCTCGCATCCGCGACCAAGACGCGTCAGCCTCGAGGAGGGTTGCATCGGTGAGTTGGCAGGATGGGGCGATGCTTGCGGCCGCGTTCTCGATCCTGCTGGTGGTGGTCGGTGCCGCGCTGCTCACCGCGGGCGCGGAGGCGTTCGCCGAGAACATGTCCGCCGCCGCTGCTCGTCTGGGGGTCAGCGTGCTGGCGCTGGGGCTGCTGCTGGCCGGCGCCGAGCCCGAGGAGGCGATCACCGCGATGGTCGCCGCCGGGCAGGGGCATCCTGCGCTCGCCGCCGGGGACGTCATCGGGGCGAACCTGGTGGTCCTCACGCTCACGCTCGGCCTGGCCGCGCTTCTCGGGAGGCTGCCGGTGAGCCGGCGGGTGATGCAGTACGCCGTGGCGGCCGCGCTGGCCGGGGTGCTGGCCCTGGCGCTGATGCTCAACGGCGTGCTCAGCCGCCCCGAGGGGCTGCTCCTCGTGTTCGTCTACGCCGCCGGAGTGACCTGGGTGTGGCGACGCGAACGCCGGCCGCCGGTGATCGGGGAGCTCGCCGAGCACGACGAGGAAGCCGGGCGCCGCGGGCACGTCGTACCGGCACGGGGCGGCGAGGCGGCGACCGGACGCGCGGTGTTCCTGGTGATCCTCGGGCTGGTCGCGATGGTGTTCGGCGGCTATCTGGCGGTGCGCGGCGCGGAAGGGCTGGTCGAGGTGTTCGGGGCCACCGACTCGGTGATCGGGCTGACCGTCCTCGGGCTGGCGACCAGCGCGGAGATGGTCGCGTTGGTCTGGGCCGCACGCCGCCGAGGGCTGAGCGAGATCGTGCTGGCGGGAGCAATCGGCTCGGTGGCCTACAACGCGACCGTGTCGCTCGGCCTCGCCGCACTGGTCGGTCCGCTCGGGCTGGGCATGCACAACGCGGTGCTGAAGGTCGGCGCGCTCACCGCGGTGCTTCCTCTGGTGGTCCTGCTCGGCCGGCGCGGCAGCCTGCCCCGCTGGCTCGGGGTGCCGCTGGTCGCCGGATACGTCGCGGTGGTGGCCTGGCTGTTCGCCGCCTAGCCCGGAGCGTGCCGCTACGTTCGGGGGGTGACTTTTTCTGCGCTGGACCATCTGGAGTGCTCTCGTACCGGTGCGTGGTATGACGCCGACGTGGTGCAGGCGACCTCACAGATCGGAGCGCCGTTGTTGGCGCGCGGGCCAGTGAGCTGGGCGTGCGAGGCATCGCGATGCCGACCAACGGCAATGCCGGCGCGGCGTGGGCCTCCTACGCCGGCCGGGCCGGGATGCGGGCGCTGATCGCGATGCCCGCCGATGCTCCGGAGATCACCCGGCGCGAATGCGTGGTGTCCGGTGCGGAGACCTACCTCGTCGACGGGCTGATCGGAGACGCCGGCCGCATGATCGCAGCAGCGGTAGCCGAGCGTGAGGGCTACCAGGACACCTCGACGCTGCGAGAGCCCTACCGCATCGAGGGCAAGAAGACCATGGGCCTCGAGATCGCCGAGCAGCTCGGCTGGCGCTTCCCCGACGTCGTGCTCTACCCGACCGGCGGTGGCGTCGGCATCATCGCGATCCACAAGGCGATGCGTGAGCTGCAGGAGCTCGGCTGGGTCCGAGGGGAGCTGCCGCGGCTGGTGGCTGTGCAGGCTGCTGGCTGCGCGCCGGTGGTCGCGGCCTTCGAGGGGGGGCTCGACGAGACGACGTCGCCGCCGGATCCGCACACGGTCGCCTTCGGGATCACCGTGCCCAAACCGCTGGGCGACTTCTTGGTCCTCGACGCGATCCGGTCCACCGGCGGCACGGCGCTCGCCGTCACCGATGAGGAGCTGTTGGCCGCCCAGCGCGCGCTCGCCCGCAACGAGGGCACCTGGATCTGCCCCGAGGGCGCGGCGTGCTTCGCCGCGGTCCGGCGGCTGCGGCAGACCGGCTGGCTCGATGGCCAGGACGAGGTCGTGGTGCTCAACACCGGCACCGGCTTGATCTACCCCGACACCGTCCCGGCCGACCTACAGCTCCTGACGAAAGACGAGCCGATCCCCGCCCGTCGAGCTGACATCGAGGCTGGTTGACTCACTTGGACCGACGCCGACCGCGCTCTCAGCCGCCGAGGGGAGCGGTCAGCTCGACGTTGATGCCGTCGGGGTTCCGTACCCCGCCCACGTCGGCGCACGCGCTAACTTGGCCCCATCGAGCCGAGGAGGAGTCGATGCAGCAGGTACGCGGCGTGGTGGCGCGGAGCAAGGGCGCTCCTGTGCGGGTCGAGACGATCAACGTCCCCGACCCCGGGCCGGGGGAGACCGTGGTCGAGGTGCAGGCCTGCGGCGTGTGCCACACGGACCTGCACTACCGCGAGGGCGGCATCGGCGACGACTTCCCGTTCCTGCTCGGCCACGAGGCGGCCGGCGTGGTCGAGTCGGTGGGGGAAGGCGTCGACGACGTGACGCCCGGCGACTTCGTGATCCTCAACTGGCGCGCCGTGTGCGGGACGTGCCGGGCGTGCCGGCGCGGACAGCCGTGGTACTGCTTCTCGACGTACAACGCCGAGCAGAGGATGACCCTCGAGGACGGTACGGCGCTGAGTCCGGCCCTCGGGATCGGCGCGTTCGCGGACAAGACGCTCGTGCACGCCGGGCAGTGCACCAAGGTCGACCCGTCGGCCCGGGCGGCGGCCGCGGGCCTGCTCGGCTGCGGGGTGATGGCCGGCCTCGGTGCCGCGGTCAACACCGGCAACGTCACCCGCGGCAGCAGCGTGGCCGTCATCGGCTGCGGCGGCGTCGGTTGCGGGGCCGTCGCCGGATCCGCGCTGGCCGGGGCGGGCACGATCGTCGCAGTCGACATCGACGACACCAAGTTGCGGTGGGCGCAGGACCTGGGCGCCACCCGGACCGTGAACGCGCGAGAGTTCGACCCGGTCGAGGCGATTCGCGCCGCGACCGGCGGCTTCGGGGCCGATGTGGTGATCGACGCGGTCGGCACACCGGAGACGTGGAAGCAGGCGTTCTACGCCCGCGACCTGGCCGGGACCGTCGTACTCGTCGGCGTGCCGGCGCCGGACATGAAGATCCCGGACCTGCCGCTGATCGACGTGTTCGGTCGCGGGGGCGCGCTGAAGTCGAGCTGGTACGGCGACTGCCTGCCGTCGCGCGACTTCCCGATGCTGGTCGACCTCTACCAGCAGGGTCGGCTCGACCTGGACGCGTTCGTGTCCGAGGAGATCGCGCTGGACGACGTCGAGGCGGCGTTCGAGAAGATGCAGCACGGGAAGGTACTGCGTTCGGTGGTGGTCTGGTGAGTGCGCACGTCGACCATGCGGTCACCTCGGGAACGTTCACGCTCGACGGTGCCACGTTCGACGTCGACAACAACGTGTGGGTCCTCGGCGACGCCAGCGAGTGCCTGGTCATCGACGCGCCGCACGACGTGGACGCCATCCTCGAGGTGATCGGCATGAGGCGCGTGGTCGCGATCGTGTGCACCCACGCACACGACGACCACGTCAGGGTCGCTCCGGCGCTTCGCGACCGCGTGGACGCGCCGATCCTGCTGCACCCCGACGACTGGCCGCTGTGGGAGCTCATCCACCCGGACCGCACGTGGGACGCCGACCTCGATGACGGGGACCGCATCGACGTCGCCGGGATCTCCGTGCGCGTCCTGCACACTCCCGGCCACGCCCCGGGCGCGGTGTGCCTGTGGGCCGAGGAGCTCGGCTGCGTGTTCACCGGAGACACGCTGTTCTCGGGCGGACCCGGCGCCACCGGTCGCTCCTTCAGCGACTACGAGACGCTGGTCGACTCCATCCAGCGGCGGCTCTTCGTCCTGCCCGAGCAGACTGTCGTGCACCCCGGTCACGGGGACGACACCACGATCGCCGCCGAGGGCGGGGATGGCGGGGGACGGCACAGCGGGGTGTCGAACGGCGGCAGGGCGGGTAAGCATCGGGCGTGATCGCGACCTACCGGCTCCAGCTGCACGCAGGCTTCACGTTCGCCGATGCCGAAGCGGTGGTCCCCTACCTGCGCGACCTCGGGGTCACCCATCTCTACCTCTCGCCGATCCTGACCGCGGTCCCCGGCTCGCTGCACGGGTACGACGTACTCGACCACACCCGGATCAGCGAGGCGCTCGGCGGGCACGCCGGCTTCGAGTCCCTGGCCGGCACCGCCCGCAGCAACGGGCTGGGACTCGTCGTCGACGTGGTGCCCAACCACATGGCGCTCGTGCCTCCGGAGCACGCCAACGCGCCGGCCTGGGAGCTGCTCCGCAACGGCCGCGAGTCCGCGACGGCGTCCTGGTTCGACGTGGACTGGGACCTGCTGGGCGCGCGCATCGGGCTGCCGGTGCTGGGCGAGCCCCTGGAGGAGGCGATCTCCTCCGGGCAGCTGCGGCTCGACGAGTATGCCGGCGAGGCGGTCGTCCGCTACCACGACCACGTGTTCCCGGTCGCGCCCGGCACGCAGGGCGACGATGTGGCGGAGGTGCTCTCCCGGCAGCACTACGTGCTGGCCTTCTGGCGCGAGCGCGACGACGTGCTCAACTATCGCCGGTTCTTCGATGTCGACTCGTTGATCGCGGTGCGTGTCGAGGCCGAAGAGGTGTTCGAGGCCACCCACGCGGTGCTGCTCGACCTCAACCAACAGGGTCTGGTGGAGGGCTTCCGGATCGACCACGTGGACGGACTCGCCGATCCCGCCGGCTACGTCGCCCGGCTGCGCGAACGGGTCCGCCCGGGCACCGCCATCTGGGTGGAGAAGATCCTCGAGCCGGGCGAGCGGCTGCCGGGGGGCTGGCCGGTCGAGGGCAGCACCGGCTACGACGCCGGACGTGCGATCACCGCCGCCCTGCTCGACCCGGCGTCGGCGCCCGCCCTGTCCGAGGTGTGGGAGCAGACCGGGGAGCCGGACTTCGACGCGACCGTGCACGCGTCCAAGACCCAGGTGTACGGCGGGATGCTCACCCCCGAGCGGCGCAGGCTGGAACGTGTCGCCGCCCGTGCCCTGCCGGACGCCGACCCCGACCGGCTCGCGGAGGCGTTGTCGGCTCTGGTCATCGCCATGCGGGTCTACCGGACCTACGTGCGGCCGGGCACACCTGCGACCCCCGAGACGACGACCGTGCTGGCTGCCGCAGGAGAGTCGGCGGCGGTGAAACACCCAGAGCTGAAGGACGAGCTCGGCTGGCTGGTCGAGCTGGCAATGGCCGAGCGGCCGGGCAGCGAGGCGGCGCTGGAGTTCGCGGTCCGGTTCGGGCAGACCTGCGATCCGGTGACGGCCAAGGGAGTCGAGGACACCGCCTACTACCGCTGGCACCGGATGGACGCGCTCAACGAGGTGGGCGGCGACCCGCTGCTGCTCGATCACGCCGCGCCCGAGCTGCTGCACGAGTGGGCCGCCGAGCAGCAGCGGGAGCGACCGCTGTCGATGACCGGCCTGTCGACGCACGACAGCAAGCGCAGCGAGGACGTGCGGGCCCGGCTGATCGCGCTCGCCGGGGACGCCGAGTCGTGGGTGCGCTGTGCGGAGGCGTTCACCGAGGCTGCGGCCGGGCACGACGTACACCCGGCGGACGCGCAGCTGGTCTGGCAGACGATCGCCGGAGCCGGCGACATCGGCTCCGAGCGGCTGACCGGCTACCTGCTCAAGGCGCTGCGGGAGGCCAAGGAGCGCACGGCGCACGTGAACGGCGACCCGGACTACGAGAGCAGGGTGCTCGAGCTGGCCGCCGAGGCGACCGCCCCCGGCGGGCTCAAGGCGCTGGTCGACACGGCCGTGGCGCACAACGCCGAGGCGATCCGCGCGGCCGTGCTCGGCCAGAAGCTGCTCGCGCTCACGCTGCCCGGGGTCGCCGACAGCTACCAGGGCACCGAGGTGGTCAACCTGCGGCTGGTCGACCCCGACAACCGCTGGACCGCGGACTTCGCCACCATGAGGAACAGGCTCGAAGGCCTGGCGGTGCGCGGCCCGCGCGACCTCGCTGACGAGAAGCTGCTGCTCACCTCCCGGGCGCTGGCGCTGCGCAGGGCGATGCGGGACTCGTTCGGCGAGCACGTCGAGTACCACCCAGTCGCGACCGAGACCCGGCATGTCGTGGGGTTCGTGCGCGGCGAGATCGCGGTGCTGGTCACCCGAGCGGTGCAGCGGCTCGAGGCGGCCGGCGGCTGGGGCGACCTTCGGCTGGCGCTCCCGGAGGGGCTGTGGCGCGACGAGATCACCGAGAACCTGCACGGCGGCGGTGAGAGCCGCTGCGCCGACGTCTTCGTGGACTACCCGGTCGCCCTGCTCCGGCGCGTGCATCGGTCGTGACCCGGTTCGCGGTGTGGGCGCCCCGGCCCGCCGGGGTCGAGCTCGTGCTCGACGGCGAGCGGCTGCCGATGCGCTCCGACGCAGACAGCGGATGGTGGCGCCTGGACGTGGACGTGCCCTCCGGCGGTACGACGTACGCGTTCAGCCTCGACGGCGGCGAGCCTCGAGCCGACCCGCGAGGGATGCGGCTGCCGGACGGGCTGCACGGCTTCTCGTGCACCTTCGACCCGGGCGAGTTCGGCTGGACCGACGACGGCTGGTCCGGTCGGCCGCTGGAGGGCAGCGTCGTCTACGAGGCGCACGTCGGCACCTTCACCCCTGGGGGAACCCTCGACTCGGCGGTCGAGAGGCTGGACCATCTGGTCGAGCTGGGCGCGGACGTGGTGGAGCTGCTGCCGCTGGCGACTTTCCCCGGCCGGCACAACTGGGGCTACGACGGCGCCGCGCCGTACTCCGTGCACGAGACCTACGGCGGGCCTGTCGCCCTGCAACGGTTCGTCGACGCCGCCCACGGACGCGGGCTCGCGGTGTGTCTCGACGTGGTCTACAACCACCTCGGGCCGGACGGGAACTACCTGCCCGAGTTCGGGCCGTACTTCACCGACGTGCACCCCACGCCGTGGGGCAAGGCGGTCAACCTGGACGGGCCGGGCAGCGACGAGGTACGTGGCTGGGTCCTCGACAACGCCGAGCAGTGGCTTCGCGACTTCCACGTCGACGGGCTGCGGCTCGACGCGGTGCACGCGCTGCACGACGAACGGGCGCTGCCGATCCTCGAGGAGATGTCGGCCCGGGTGGACCGGCTGTCCGAGGAGCTCGGCCGGCGGCTGTGGCTGGTCGCCGAGTCCGATCGCAACGATCCCGGCACGGTCACTCCGCGCGGCACGCCGGAAGGCCTGGCCGTCGCCGGGTGGGGCGTGCACGCCCAGTGGGCCGACGACATCCACCACGCCTTGCACGTCGCGCTGACCGGTGAGACGCAGGGCTACTATGCGGACTTCGCGGGCCCCGACGCGCTGGCCAAGGTGATGCGCACGCCGTTCTTCCACGACGGCACCTGGTCGTCGTTCCGCGGACGCGCCCACGGCCGCCCGGTGGACGTCTCGTCGCTGCCGGGGTGGAGGTTCGTGGGCTTCCTGCAGGACCACGACCAGGTCGGCAACCGTGCGGCGGGCGACCGGCTCTCCGCAAGGCTGTCGCCGGGTCGGCTGGCCTGCGGGGCGGCGATCCTGCTCTGCTCGCCGTACACCCCGATGCTGTTCATGGGCGAGGAGTGGGGCGCGTCCACGCCGTGGCAGTTCTTCACCGACCACACCGACCCGGAGATCGCCGCGGCCACGGCCGCCGGACGCGTCGCCGAGTTCGTCGAGCATGGCTGGGACGAGTCGGTGGTGCCCGACCCCCAGGACCCGGCCACCTTCGAGCGCTCCAAGCTGGACTGGTCCGAGCTCGATGCCCCGCCGCATGCCCGGCTGCTGGAGTTCTACCGCGCGCTGATCGCGCTGCGCCGGGAGCGGAAGGGCCTGCGCGACGCCCGGCTGGAGCTGGCGGACGTGTCCTGGGACGCCGGTTCTGGCCGGTTCACGATGCAGAGGGGCGAGCACGTGGTGCTGGTCAACCTCGGGCACGAGCGGCTCGCCTTCGACTTCGAGGGCGAGGTGCTGCTCAGCTGGGACCCGCTCGACCCGGGCGGACCCGGCACGCCCGGCCAGACCGTGCTGCCGCCGGACTCCGCCGCCATCCTCGCCTCCCCGCCGAGTCGCGCCTTGTGAGCCGCCGAGTCGCGCCTTGTGAGGGCCCGAGCCGCGCCTCAGTCGTCTGCGGGGAGGGCCCGGCGACGCTCGAGGAGGTGATCGCGCTCGGCATCGTTGTGGCATGCGGCGATCGCCTCGTCGTACGCCGTCAGCGCCGCGGCCACCTCGCCCCCGCGGGAGAGCAGCTCCGCGCGGACGGCCGCGACCCGGTGGCTGCAGGAGCGAGCGCGGGGTCGGTCATGTCCTTCTCCTTGCTTCTCACTCGGCCAGGCGGCGGAACTCGAGGAGCTCGCCTCGTGCGGCGAACCGCTCGCACGCTGCGCGCAGGTCGGACTCGTCGTCGGTCTCGACGAGGTAGAAGCCGACGATCTGCTCGGCGGACTCGGTGAACGGGCCGTCGGTGACGAGGGCCCGTCCCTCCCCATCCGGTCGCATCGATGTCGCCCGTGCCGACGGCTCGAGCGGGCTCGCGACCACGAGCGTGTGCCCGCCGTGAGCCAGGTCCTGGTGGAACTGCGTGTGCGACTGCATGCCCTTCTCGTGCTCGGACTCGGGCAGCTGCGCCCACTCCGCTTCGGGAGCGGGCAGCAGCACGAGGTAGCGGCTCATCGAGTGGTCCTCCTGGATATGGGTCTGGCCGCGTGTGCGGCCTCACCACGATGACGGATGGGCCCGCTCCGAATCGACAGCGCGAAAAAGAAATTCTCCGCGGGTCGGCACCTACTTTCGCCCGGGTCGGCACACTGGGGGGGTGGTGCGGCACAGGTGGCGGGCAGCGGCGGCGTGCGCGATGCTGGCCGCGCTCGCGCTGGCCGGTTGCGGCACCCGGTCCGGGCACCTCGTGCGACCGGCCACGTTCGGCGGCTTCGGCAGGCAGGGCGGCACCAGCGGGGTGGGCGCCATGCACCACCTGCCGATCCACACCGGTTGGGGACCGACCCGCCGCGAGATCGGCACCGCCCGCGAGTACGTCGACCACCTTTCGCTGGCGGAGCGGGCCGGGCAGGTGATCCTGGCCCGTTACAAGGGGACGGCGGCGCCGGTCGCGCTCGTGCACCGCCTGCACCTCGGCGGCGTCGTCGTCTTCGCGAACAACTACGCGGGCGTCGACCGGATCCGGGCCAGCAACCGGCGGCTCCAGCACGCGATCGCCGCGGCCGGTCGCCGGTGGCCGGTGCTGATCGGCGTCGACCAGGAGGGTGGTCTGGTGGAGCGCATCACCGGGGGCACGCGCTTCCCGGCGTTCATGACCGCAGGAGCGGCCGGCCGTCCCCAGCTCACCCGTCGAGCTGCCGCAGCCTCCGGCGCGGAGCTCGCCGGCCTCGGGTTCAACGTCGACTTCGCTCCCGACGCGGACGTCACCTCGGGGCCGCTCGATCCCACCATCGGGTCGCGCTCCGCCGGATCGGACCCGAGCGTGGTCGCACAGCAGTCGGTGGCCGCCATGCACGGATACGCCTCGGTGGGGATGATCCCGGTCGTCAAGCACTTCCCCGGCCACGGCTCCGTCGCCGCGAACAGCCACTACACGCTCCCCGTCCAGACCAAGACACTCGCCGAGCTGGCCCACGACGACCTGGTGCCGTTCCAGAACGCGATCGACGCCGGCGCCCCGGTCGTGATGGTCGCCCACCTCGACGTCCGCGCGGTCGATCCGGGTACGCCGTCCTCCCTGTCCCGCAGGGTGGTCACCGGCCTGCTGCGTCACCGCTTCGGGTTCGGCGGCGTCGCGAGCACCGACGCGACGGACATGGCCGCGATCACCGGACACACCCACGGCGTGAACCCTGCCGTGCAGGCGCTTCGGGCCGGTGAGGACATCGTGCTGATGCCGCCCCGGCCGGCACGTGCCCGGGCGAGCATCGTGCGCGCGGTCGAGGACGGAGGGCTCGACCAGGCACGGCTCGACCAGGCCGCGACCCGGGTGGTCGCCCTGATGCTGCACCACAAGCACGGGCGGGTGACGGCCAGGCCTCCGGGGAAGGGGCGAGCCGTCTCCCATGCGCTCTCGGCTGCCGGCATCACCGAGGTGCAGGGCTCGTGCGGCGGCAGGTTGGTGGGCTCCGCGGTGCGCGTGCAGGGAAGCCGTTCGGCCGTGGCCACGTTCCGCGGCGCTGCCCGGGAGGAGGGCCTGCGGGTCCTGCGCAAGCACCAGCCGGGCTGGCGCAAGGCCTCCACGGTGGCGCTGGTCGGCTACGGTCGCCCGGCGCCGTCCAAGCGCGCCGACGTGCTGGTCGCGACGGACACGCCGTACGTGCTGGGTCGTGCCCGCGGCGGGGTCAAGATCGCGACGTACGGCCGCACGCCCGGCGCGATGCGGGCGCTGGTCGACGTACTCCTCGGGAAGGCGCCGGCTCCCGGCCACCTGCCGGTGCAGGTCGCGCACGTCCCGCGCACCGGCTGCTGACCACGTCGGGGTGTGCGGGCATCGCGACGCGGGTACGGCGCGCACATGACCCAGCGCGACATCGCGACGACGCTCCTCGACCGGCACGGCCGGACGTTCGCAGACGAGGCCGGCATCACGCTGCGGGACAAGCCCGCGCCGCTCTGGCAGCTGCTGGTGCTCTCACTGCTGGCCTCCGCGCGCATCTCCTCCGACATCGCGACCGCCGCGGCTACCGAGCTGTTCAAGGCCGGCTACCGGACGCCCCGGAAGATGTGTGAGGCGACCTGGCAGCAGCGGGTGGACGCCCTCGGGCGTGGTCACTACCGCAGGTACGACGAGCGCACGTCGACGATGCTCGGTGAGTGCGCGGAGATGCTGCTCGACGAGCACGGCGGGGACCTGCGCAAGATCCACGACGGCGACACCAGCGACATCGAGGGCGCGCTGCAGGCCTTCAAGGGGGTCGGCCCCACCGGTGCGGCGATCTTCTGCCGGGAGGTGCAAGGCGTCTGGCCGGACCTGGCGCCGTACATCGACAAGCGGACCGGTGACGGAGCAGAACGGCTCGGGCTCCCGCGGGACGCCGAGCGGCTGGCCAAGCTCGTCGACGCCTCAGACCTGTCCCGGCTGGTCGCCGGCTGCGTGCGCGCCGCCGGGGACAAGGGCCTCGTCGAGGATGTCCGCGACCACGCCTGAGCGGCCTCGCCTCGGTCAGAAGGTGGCGGCGCGCTCCTGGGCGCTCCGCAGCACGCAGAACTCGTTGCCCTCGGGGTCGCGGAGCACCGCCCACCCGGTGCCGTCGGCGTTGCGACGGTCGTCGGCCATGCTCGCACCGAGGTCGAGCAGCCGCTGCACCTCCGCGTCCCGGGCTCCCCGGGGCTCCAAGCACACGTGCAGCCTGTTCTTGACGGTCTTGGGCTCGGGCACCTTCAAGAACAGCAGCGCCCGCCCGTCGCCGAGCTCGAAGCCGGTCTCCTCGTCCTCGGGGGAGTCGTCGGGGTCCATCGGGATGTCGAGCACCTGGCTCCAGAACTCGGCGAGCGAGTAGGGGTCGGCGCAGTCGATGCAGGTGTTCATGATCCGTGAGCTCATGGCGGGGAGTCTGGCAGCCCACCCCGATTCGTCCGCGGTCACCCCGCCTGGCGAAGCCTCGGAAACGCGGACGAATCTCAGGGGAACGGACGGACCAGGAGCGCCGTGCCCTTGCCCGCGGCGCGGGTGAGCACGATCGTCGCCGCCTCGTCCCCGCGCAGGGCGAGCCGCTTGCGCAGCTGGTCCGGAGCCACGCCCACCCCGCGCTTCTTGATCGTCAGGGTGCCGATGTTCCGCTCGCGCAGAGCGGCGCGTAGCTGCTTCTCCCTGTAGGGCAGGGTGTCGAGGACCTCGAACCCGCGGGCGAACGGCGTGCGGAACGCCTCGTCACCGGTCACGTAGGCGATGTTCGGGTCGACCAGACCGCCGTGCACCCCGGCGGCCACCGCCGTGACCAGGCCGGCGCGGATCACCGCACCGTCGGGCTCGTAGAGGAATCGGCCGACGGGCCGGACCCCGTCGTCGGCGTCGTCGGCATCGGTGAGTGTCGCGAGCCCGGCCGGCTGGCCCTCGGGGCCGCTGCCGATCACCGTCGCGCGGCGCTTCGCCGTCGCGAGGTACGTCGACCACAGTGCGGCCTCCTTCACCTCGCCGGACTCGGAGACCCACTCCGCCTCGACGCTCTCCGGCACCACGTCGTGGGGGATTCCCGGAGCGACCTTGACGCAGGCGGGAACGTCGAGCACCCGCTGGACGAACGACCACGGCGGCGACCACCCGTCGAGGTCGAACACCCTGCCCGCAGCGTTGCGGCGGGACGGGTCGGCGAAGACCACTCCGAACGGCGTCAGGTCGAGGTGGTCGGCGTCGGCCTCCTGGACGGCGCCGCCGAGTCCGAGGGAGTCCAGGTTGGCGCGCGCGACGGCTACGCGCAGCGGGTCCCGGTCCACGCCGGCCACGGTGAGGCCCGCCCGGGCGAGCGCGAGCAGGTCCCCGCCGATCCCGCAGCCGACGTCCAGGACCGAGGAGGGCGAGGCGAGCGCAACCCGCGAGGCCCGATGCGTGGCGACCCGCAACCGGGTGGCCTGCTCCAGCCCGTCGGGTGTGAAGTACATCCGGGCGGCCAACTCGCCGAACTTGGCCGCCGCCCTGTGCCGCAGCGTGACCTGGGTCAGTGAGGCGGCGGCATGCTCCCCAGTCGCCTCCCGGCGCAGCGCGGCGGCCGTGCGGACCGGGTCGGCGTCGTGCTCGGCGTACGCCTTCTCCGCCGCCCCCAGAAGTGCCTGACCGGGCGGGGTGAGCAGCCAGCCGAACGCCTCGATGTCCACGACCGCCATCGTGCCAGCCGGCCCGTGGACCCGTCTTGGCACTCGCGGAGGGAGAGTGCTAAGTTCGCATCAGCACTCTCGGACGGAGGGTGCCAACGCTTGCGAAGGCGTGCGACCCCCGCGACGGCGCATCTCGACGCAGGCACCAGTTCGGTTTGTTCTCACGACTTACGGAAAAGTGGAGGTCGACTAGCGTGTCGGTCAACATCAAGCCTCTCGAGGACCGGATCGTCGTCAAGCCGCTCGACGTCGAGCAGACCACCGCCTCGGGCCTGGTCATCCCGGACACCGCCAAGGAGAAGCCCCAGGAGGGCGAGGTCCTGGCGATCGGTCCGGGTCGCGTCGACGACAACGGCAACCGCGTCCCGCTCGACGTCAACGTCGGCGACAAGGTCATCTACAGCAAGTACGGCGGCACCGAGGTCAAGTACTCCGGTGACGAGGTGCTCATCCTCTCTGCCCGCGACGTGCTCGCGGTCATCGCCTGAGCTCCGGGTTCGTCCCTGAGCTGACTCCGCCCCGGGCGGCCTTCGACGGGCTCAGGAACCACCTGACTCGTCCGGGCCCCTGGGGCGCGTGTCTTCCCGGCCGCACCCGGCCATCCCGCAGTCATCTCGCAAGCAAGTTCGAGCCACAGCCAGTCCGAGCAGTTCGAAAGGAAGATCCTCACCGATGCCGAAGATCCTGGAGTTCGACGAGTCCGCCCGGCGGGCGCTGGAGCGCGGCGTCGACGCGCTCGCCGACACCGTCAAGGTCACCCTCGGCCCCAAGGGCCGTTACGTCGTGCTCGACAAGAAGTGGGGCGCGCCCACGATCACCAACGACGGCGTGACCGTGGCCCGTGAGGTCGAGCTCGACGACCCGTTCGAGAACCTCGGCGCGCAACTCGCCAAGGAAGTCGCCACCAAGACCACCGACGTCGCCGGCGACGGTACGACGACCGCCACCGTGCTCGCCCAGTCGATGGTGCACGAGGGCCTGCGCGCGGTCGCCGCCGGCGCGAACCCGATGAGCCTCAAGCGGGGGATCGACCAGGCCGTCGAGGTGGTCGGTCAGGCGCTGCTCGACGCCGCCCGGGACGTGGACGACAAGTCCGACATGGCCGCGGTCGCCACCGTCTCCTCGCGCGACAGCCACATCGGCGAGCTGCTCGCCGAGGCCTTCGACAAGGTCGGCAAGGACGGCGTGATCACCGTCGAGGAGTCCCAGACGATGGGCACCGAGCTGGAGTTCACCGAGGGGATGCAGTTCGACAAGGGCTACATCTCTGGCTACTTCGTCACCGACGCCGAGCGCATGGAGGCCGTCCTCGAGGACGCCTACATCCTGCTGCACCAGGGCAAGATCTCGGCGATCGCCGACCTGCTGCCGCTGCTGGAGAAGGTGATCCAGTCCGGCAAGCCGCTGTTCATCCTCGCCGAGGACGTGGACGGCGAGGCGCTGTCGACCCTGGTGGTCAACAAGATCCGAGGCACGTTCAGCGCCGTCGCGGTCAAGTCGCCGGCCTTCGGCGACCGCCGCAAGGCGATGATGCAGGACATCGCGACGCTGACCGGCGGTCAGGTCGTCGCCCCCGAGGTCGGCCTCAAGCTCGACCAGGTCGGGCTGGAGGTGCTCGGCCAGGCCCGGCGCGTGGTCATCACCAAGGACAACACCACGATCGTCGACGGTGCCGGCGACAAGGCCGAGGTCGAGGCCCGGGTCGGCCAGATCAAGGCCGAGATCGAGAACACCGACTCCGACTGGGACCGCGAGAAGCTGCAGGAGCGGCTGGCGAAGCTGGCCGGCGGCGTCTGCGTGGTCCGCGTCGGCGCGGCGACCGAGGTGGAGCTGAAGGAGAAGAAGCACCGCATCGAGGACGCCGTCTCCGCGACGCGCGCCGCGATCGAGGAGGGCATCATCGCTGGCGGCGGATCCGCGCTCGTGCTGGCCGCCTCGAAGCTCACCGACGGACTCGGGCTGTCGGGGGACGAGGCGACCGGTGTGCGCATCGTCGCGAAGGCGGTCGACGAGCCGCTGCGCTGGATCGCCGAGAACGGCGGCGAGAACGGCTACATCGTGGTCGCGAAGGTCCGCGACGGCAAGCCCGGCGAGGGGTACAACGCCGCCACCGGCGAGTACGGCGACCTGGTCTCCCAGGGCGTGCTCGACCCGGTGAAGGTGACCCGCTCCGCGCTGGTCAACGCCGCTTCCATCGCGGGCATGCTGCTCACCACCGAGACGCTGGTGGTCGACAAGCCCGAGGAGGAGGACAGTGCCGCGGGCGGTGCTGGACACGGGCACGGCCACGGCCACTGACCCGGATCCCTCCCGAACGCCGTCCCGGCACCTGCCGGGGCGGCGTTCGTCATGTTTCGCCTGAGGCCCGGAGGGTATGTCGCTGTTATGCGGCTGGTGGGACTGGTCGTCCTCGGCGTAGCGCTGGTGGCCGCGCTCGTGGGTTCATGGGCGCACGCGTGGCGCGTGTGGTCGCGGTCGCTGCGGGCCCTTCGTGAGCGGCGGAGGATGGACGACGGCTGGCGGCGGGTTGCACCGACTCTGTCAGTGAGCGAGCGGTGGTGTGTGATGCGCGCAGCCTCTTCCGGCACGCGGGTGGACGACCCACGACTCGCCGAACTCGTCGTGCGGAGGGCCAGGTACGTCTTGCGAACGCGCGAGGTGTCCGCGCGGCACGGCATGGGTCCGCGCTGGTATCGCCGCGTGTTCACGTGGGGCGCCCTGGACCTTGCCTTGGGCGGCGGTCTGGTGCTCGCGTCGTATCTGATGCAACATCGCAAGCTGTTGCTCTTCGCCAGCGTGTACTTGTTTGCCGTGGCGCTCTACGCGGGGTCGATGGCGTGGGTCTACCCGTCGCTCTACCGGCGGGGAGATCGGCAGCTGCGTCGGACGCTGGAAACCAATGACCCGTAGCGGGGATCTCGTCGACTCGGCGGATAGACTGACCGCGTGTCGGATCTCCTCCCTCCCCTTGGACTGACCTTCGACGATGTGCTCCTGCAGCCGGGCGAGACCGACGTGATCCCCAGCGAGGTGGACACCTCCGCGCGGCTGACCAAAGAGATCACGCTGCGGGTGCCGCTGGTGTCCAGCGCGATGGACACCGTCACCGAGTCCCGGATGGCGATCGCGATGGCCCGGCAGGGCGGCATCGGCGTGCTGCACCGAAACCTGTCGATCGAGGACCAGGCTTACCAGGTGGATCTGGTCAAGCGGACCCAGACGGGGATCATCTCCAACCCAGTGACGATCCACGCCAAGGCGACGCTGGAGGAGCTCGACGACAAGTGCGGGCAGTACCGCGTCTCCGGCCTGCCCGTCGTTGACGCCGACGACACGCTGCTCGGCATCATCACCAACCGCGACCTGCGCTTCGTGCCTGTCGCGCAGTGGGCGACCACGCTGGTCGGCGACGTGATGACGCCGATGCCGCTGGTCACCGCCCCGATCGGGATCACCCGTGAGGACGCCACGACGCTGCTGCGCCAGCACAAGAAGGAGCGGCTGCCGCTGCTCGACGACCAGGGCCGGCTCGCCGGCCTGATCACGGTCAAGGACTTCGTCAAGTCCGAGCAGTTCCCGCATGCCACCAAGGACGACGACGGCCGGCTGATGGTCGCGGCGGCGATCGGCTACTTCGGTGACGCCTGGCAGCGCGCCACCACGCTGGTGGAGGCGGGGGTCGACGTACTCGTCCCCGACGTCGCCAACGGCCACGCGAAGCTGATGCTGGACATGATCGCGCGGCTGAAGTCGGACCCCGCCACCCGGCACGTGCAGATCCTCGGCGGCAACGTGGCGACCCGCGACGGCGCCCAGGCGCTCGTGGACGCGGGGGTCGACGCCGTCAAGGTCGGCGTCGGCCCCGGATCGATCTGTACGACGCGCGTGGTGGCCGGGGTCGGCGTACCCCAGGTCACCGCCATCCACCAGGCGGCGCAGGCCTGCAAGCCCGCCGGCGTGCCGGTGGTCGGCGACGGCGGCCTGCAGTACTCCGGTGACATCGCCAAGGCACTGGTGGCCGGCGCGGACACCGTGATGCTCGGCTCGCTGCTGGCCGGCTGCGAGGAGTCGCCCGGCGAGCTGGTGTTCGTGAACGGCAAGCAGTACAAGTCCTACCGAGGCATGGGGTCGCTGGGCGCGATGGCCAGCCGGGGCAAGAAGTCCTTCTCCAAGGACCGCTACTTCCAGGCCGACGTGGTCTCCGACGACAAGATCGTCCCCGAGGGAATCGAGGGCCAGGTCGCCTACCGTGGCCCGCTCGCCGGGGTCGCGCAACAGCTGGTCGGCGGGCTGCAGCAGTCGATGTTCTACGTCGGCGCGCGGACCGTCCCAGAGCTGCAGGAGCGCGGCCGTTTCGTGCGGATCACCTCTGCCGGGCTCAAGGAGAGCCACCCGCACGACATCGCGATCACCGCCGAGGCGCCCAACTACTCCTCCCGCTGACCGGCCCCGGGAAGCCCCGCCGGATCATAGGAGTGCTGGAGCCACCTGACGGCCCCGACGCTCCCGCGTTGACGTCGAGGCCCGGTTCCGTCCACCGGCAGCTCACGACGGTGTCTGTCCACACGTTCCGAAGTGGGCGGCACCAGGTGCTCCAACCGTGCCGGCTGGCCGTCAGCGTGGCGAGGCTGCTCCACGCGCTCGGCTGGAAGGGCACCCCGAGACCCTGCGGAGTGAGTTGTCCCGTGGCGACCTGCTGGCCGGGGCCGACGCTGGAGCGTTGGGGACGCCTGGTGGCGCCAGCACTCCCATGTTGGAGAAGGGCATCGCGTCGGCTGGGTAGGCTGACGCCTATGGTCGCGGAACTCGAGATCGGCAAGGCCAAGAGCGGCCGTCGTGCCTACTCCTTCGACGACATCGCGATCGTGCCGTCGCGACGCACCCGCGACGAGGAGGAGGTGTCAGTCGCCTGGCAGATCGACGCCTACCGGTTCGAGCTGCCGATCATGGC
>DASSKK010000009.1:0-8426 GCA_035690495.1 Nocardioidaceae bacterium
TCCATGTCCGCGGTGTCGGTGCCCGTCTGCAGCTGCTGCTGCGTGGACTCCTGGCTGACCGTCTCGTCGACGACGATCTTGTCGACGTACGCCTTGCGGACCGGGTCGCTCGAGGCGGTCCAGGCCGGGTTGCGGGTGAAGACGATCTGCTTGGTCGGGTTGTAGCTCTCGACCTGGTACGGGCCGTCGGAGACCTGGTTCTTGGCGAGGTCAAGGCTGCCCGGGAGGTACTTGTTGACCTCCTCGGGGGCCGGCGAGAAGGCCGGCATGGTCAGCATGTCCACGAAGTACGTCGCCGGCTGGGTCAGCTTGAAGACGACGGTCTTGTCGTCCTTGGCCTGGACGCCGGAGATGCTGTGGGAGTCCATGTACTTCGCCAGCGCGTCCGCGGTCTTGCCGGCCTTGGCGAACCCGTCGCAGAACTTCTGGTAACCCTCGATCAGGGTGGCGAAGTCCGGGATGCCGCCGAACGGCTTGATCGGGTTGCAGGTGCGCATCACGCCGCGCACCTCGTCCTGGGCGGTGACCGGACGCGCCGGGTTGGTGTTCCACTTCACGCCGTCGCGGATGTGGATGGTGTAGGTCTTCCCGTCCTTGCTGACACCGCCGTTGGACACGGTCGGGATCTCGGTGGCGATGTCCGGAACCGCGGTGGTGGTCCGGTTCGGGTCGGCCGGGTAGGTGAACAGCTGCCGGCTCCACATGCGCAGACCCAGGTAGCCGATCGAGTAGTAGCTGATGTTCGGGTCCATGAAGTCCACGTCGCCCGCGCCCAGCATGTTGAGCGTTCCGCCGCGGACCGGCTGGCCGGTCGCTTGGGTGTTGTTGCCGCTTGGGGTGGTGCTCCCGCCCCCGCCTCCCGAGCATGCAGCTGCGGTCATGGCGAGTGTGCACACGGCGACGACACCGGTGATCCGGCGCTTCGTCCCTGACATTGCATCCTTCCTTTCCCGTTGTGAACGGCGGCGTGTGCGCGCACGACGGGATCTCCGCCCCGGCTCACGCCTGAACGAAACCTAAAGAACGTCCGAAGTTCGAGACAACGGCCGAGGCCGGACTGTCACAGAGTTGTCGCACAACCGTCACATACCTCGCGGCGCCCACGTCGAGGTGGAAGCGGCGCCCACGTCGAGGTGAAATAGGGTGCGGACGCGGTGGAGCGCCATACTTGGGTGGTGGCCCGCACCGTGCTGCTCGTCGAGGACGACGACCGTGTTCGTCGTGCGTTGCGCCTTGCCCTGGAGGACGAAGGCTTCGCCGTGGACGAGGCCGCCACCGGCGAGGACGGGCTGCAGCGGGTGACCGCCTCGCCACCCGACGTCGTGCTCCTCGACGTGATGCTGCCCGACACGGACGGGTTCTCGGTGTGCCGGCAGCTGCGCCGCATGAGCGACGTACCGGTGATCATGGTGACGGCCCGCACCGACAGCCACGACGTGGTCGCCGGGCTGGAGGCGGGAGCCGACGACTACGTGACCAAGCCGCTGGTCGCCAAGGAGCTGTCGGCCCGGATCCGGGCCCTGCTCCGCCGGGCAGCCGCCGGTGAGAACGGTCACCCGCATCGCCGGATCGCCGCCGGTGAGCTGGTCATCGAGCCGGACGAGGGCCTGGTGACCCGCGGCGGGGAGCCGCTGGCCCTGACCCGCACCGAGTTCCGGCTGCTGGTCGAGCTGGCCACCGCCGAGGGCCGGGTCCGCAGCCGCGAGCAGCTTCTGGACACCGTGTGGGGGTACGGCTACTTCGGGGACAGCCGGATCGTCGACGTGCACGTCGCCCGGCTCCGGGCCAAGGTCGAGCGTGACCCGGCTCATCCCAAGCACGTGATCACCGCGCGTGGACTGGGCTACCGGCTGGCGGTATGAGGACCGCGCGAGACCGCGAGCACGCCCGTCGCGGGCTGTGGCGGCGACTACGGGTCGGCCTCCGCGACCGGGTCATCGTGCTGTTCGGGCTGCTCGGCCTGGTGCTGACCGCGGCGCTGGCCCTCACCGTGTGGCTGCTGGTCTCGCGCTACCTGGTCAACCAGCGGATGAGCACGGTGGTCGACGAGGCGAGGTTCAACGCCGTCTCGGTGCAGTCCGGGCTCGGGCAGTACGGCCTCAGCGTGCCGGAGGTGATGGACCGGCTGGCCACCAGCAGATCGTCGTTCGCGCTGCTCAACACCGACGGCGAGTGGTACGCCTCGGCTCCTCGCCAGGGCCCGCGGTCGCTGCCGGCCGACCTGGTCAAGCTGGTGCGGTCCGGCACCTCCGCGACCCAGCGGGTCGACGTGGACGGTCAGCTGCTGATCGCCGTGGGCCTGCCACTGGGTCGCAGCGGCGACGCGTACTTCGAGCTGTTCCGGCTCGACGACCTCAACCGGGCTCTGTCCATCCTGTCCCTGACTCTGGTGGGTGCCGCCCTCGCCGTGTCGGTGGTGGCGATGGCCGTCGGGGGGGTGGTCACCCGGCTCGCGCTGCGCCCGCTTGCCGAGCTGACCTCCGTGGCCTCGGCCGTGGCGCGTGGGGACCTCGGCGCCCGGCTGCACGGCGAGGACGACCCGGACCTCGGCGGTCTGGCCAGGTCCTTCAACCACACCGCTGACCTGCTGCAACGCCGCGTCGCCGCGGACATCCGGTTCGCCGGCGACGTCAGCCACGAGCTGCGCACCCCGCTGACCACGATGCTGAACTCCCTCGAGCTGGTGCAGCACCGGCGCGAGGAGCTCCCGGAGTCGGTGCGCGAGCCGCTCGACCTGCTCTCGGAGGACCTGCGCCGGTTCAGCCGGCTCGTGGTGGACCTGATCGACATCTCCCGGTACGACGGGCAGCCGGCAGGCGACCGCGAGGAGGTGCGCATCGTCGACCTGGTGCGCGCAGCCGCCGATGCGACCGCGGGTCGCCCGGTGACCACGGTCGACCCTGCCGCCAAGGACCTGGTGGTGCACGCCGACAAGCGTCGTCTGGAGCGGGTGGTGGCAAACCTGGTCGAGAACGCGGAGCTGCACGGCCAGGGCTGCCTGCGGGTCTGTGTGGACGCCGAGGAGGAGTCGGTGCGGATCTCGGTCGAGGACGACGGGCCCGGCGTCCCGCCGGAGCAGCGGGACCGTATCTTCGAGCGGTTCGCCCGGACCGGTCCCCGCCGCGTCGGCGGGGTGGGGCTCGGGCTGGCGATCGTGGCCAGTCACGTCTCCTGGCACGGCGGCCGGATCTGGGTGGAGGACCGCGAGGGCGGCGGCGCCCGGTTCGTGGTCAGCCTGCCGACGGAGGGGGTGTGAGGTGAACGGTCGTGAGCACAGCCGAGCGGCACGCTCCGTCGTACTCCTGTCCGCGCTCGCGGCGGTGACTGCCGGCTGTGCGCTTGGTCCCCAGCAGGAGCCGGTGGCGCTGTCGGCCACCCCAGCCAACGCACGCCCGTCCCACCAGCAGAGCGGCGCGGCCACCGTGAAGGTGTCGGAGCGGGTCTACCTCGTGCACAACGGCTCGCTGGTGCAGGTGCGTCGCTCGACCCCGCTGCGCAACACCCACCTCCAGACCGTGATCGGCGCCCTGTTCGAGCCGCTTCGCTTCGCCGAGCGCAACGAGGGGCTGCGCACCGCGCTGCCGAGGGTCGACCAGCCGGTGGTGGTCCACGTGCGCGACCACCTGGCCACGCTGCAGCTGCCGCCGGGCTTCGACGGGCTGGCGGTCTCAGAGCAGATCCTCGCGGTGGCGCAGCTCGTGTTCACCATCAGTGCGAACAGCGCCGCGTTCCGTGTCGAGTTCACCGACGGCAAGAAGCAGATCCCGGTCCCGGACGGCAGCGGCCGGCTCGTCGACCACCCGGTCACCCGCGCCGACTACGTCCGGATCGCCCCCGTCCGTCCCTAGGAATCAGGCGTCGGGGGAGATCTGGGCGGTGACCTGGAGCTCCGCTGCGGAAGGGTCGGAGACGAAGAGCAGGTCGCCCACCACGTTCCCGGCGGCCCGCAGGTCCTCGCTGGCCCGTTCGGCGAGGTCGACCAGGTCCGCGGGGCCGGTCACCTGGACCGAGGCCAGCGGGGCGCGCATCTTCACCTTGGCCTGGGACTTGGCCCCACGCATGCCGGTGAGCACCTGGCCCACGGCGGTCAGCATCTGGGGGGTGGTGGAGGCGGCGGCACCGAGCTCGGTCGCCTCCGGCCACGGCTGCCGGTGCACCGAGCCGTCCTGCCACCACGACCAGACCTCCTCGGTGACGTAGGGCAGGAACGGGGCGAGCAGCCGCAGCTGCACGTTCAGGGCGACCGCGAGCGCAGCGCGGGCCGAAGCAGCGGCCGCGCCGCCGCGCGCGCCATAGGCCCGCTCCTTGACCAGCTCGACGTAGTCGTCGCAGAACTCCCAGAAGAACCGCTCCACGACCTCCAGGGCCGCGGCGTAGTCGAAGGCCTCGAACGCGTCGGTCGCGGTGGTCACCACGTTGGCGACGCCGCCGAGCATGGCGCAGTCGACCGGCTCGGTCACCGAGGTCGGCGAGACGTCGACCGCGCCGAGGCCGAGCACGAACTTCGACGCGTTGAGCACCTTGATGGCCAGCCGGCGGCCCACCTTCATCTGGGTCTCGTCGAACGGCGAGTCGGCTCCCGGCCGGGCCAGCGCGGCTCGCCAGCGCACCGCGTCGGCCCCGAACTTGTCCAGGATCTCCGAGGGCACGACCGCGTTTCCCTTCGACTTGCTCATCTTCTTGCGGTCCGGGTCGACGATGAACCCGGAGATGAGCGCGTGTGACCACGGCGCCACGTGGTTCTCGTGGTGCGCCCGGACCACCCGGGAGAACAGCCAGGTGCGGATGATGTCGTGCGCGTGGGTGCACAGGTCCATCGGGAAGACCCGCTGGAACAGGTCGTTGTCGGTCTCCCATCCGCCCGCGATGTGCGGGGTCAGCGACGAGGTGGCCCAGGTGTCCATCACGTCCGGGTCGCCGACGAAACCGCCGGGCCGGCCCCGCTGGTCCTCGGTGTAGCCGCGCGGCGGCTGGGAGGACGGGTCGACCGGAAGTTCGGTCTCGCTGGGCAGCAGCGGGTGCTCGAAGTCCGGTTCGCCCTGCTCGTCGAGCGAGTACCACACCGGGAACGGGATCCCGAAGAACCGCTGACGCGAGATCAGCCAGTCGCCGTTCAGGCCCTCGACCCAGTTGTCGTAGCGGTGCCGCATGTAGCCGGGCACCCAGTCGATCTCGGCGCCCCGCCCGATCAGCTCGGCGCGCAGCTCCGCGTCACGTCCGCCGTTCTTGATGTACCACTGTCGGGTGGAGACGATCTCCAGCGGCTTGTCGCCCTTCTCGTAGAAGTTCGTCATCCGCTGCGTCGGCTTCGGGTCGCCCGCCAGGTCGCCGCTCTCCCGGAGCAGCCCGACCATCGCCTCACGGGCGCTGAACGTGGTCTTGCCGGCGAGCTCGGCGTACGACGTGGCGGCCGGTTCGCCGGACAGCCATTCCGGGGTCTCCCGGTGCAGCCGACCGTCGCGGCCGATCACGGTGCGCACCGGCAGCTGCAGCTCCCGCCACCACATCACGTCGGTCAGGTCTCCGAACGTGCAGCACATCGCGATGCCCGCGCCCTTGTCCGGCTCCGCGGCCGGGTGCGCGAGGACCGGGATCTCCACGCCGAACACCGGCGACCTCACCGTGGTCCCGAACAGGGGCTGGTAGCGCTCGTCGTCCGGGTGGGCGATCAGCGCCACCACCGACGGGATGAGCTCGGGCCGGGTGGTCTCGATGAAGACGGGTGCCTCATTGCCGTGGAAGGCGACCCGGTAGTAGTGGCCGGCGTACTCGCGGGCCTCCAGCTCGGCCTGCGCGACCGCGGTCTGGAAGGTGACGTCCCACAGGGTCGGCGACTCCTGCAGGTAGGCCTCCCCGCGCGCGAAGTTCCGCAGGAACGCGCGCTGGGACACCGTCTGGGAGTGCGAACCGATCGTCGTGTAGTGCTGGGACCAGTCCACCGAGAGGCCGAGCGTGCGCCACAGCGACTCGAAGATCTGCTCGTCCTGGACCACGAGCCGCTCGCACAGCTCGATGAAGTTCGGCCGGCTGATCGGCAGCTGCTTCTTCGGGTCGGGCTTCTCCGGCGGGGTGAAGTCCGCGTCGTAGGGCAGCGACGGGTCGCAGCGCACGCCGAAGTAGTTCTGCACCCGGCGCTCGGTGGGCAGCCCGTTGTCGTCCCACCCCATCGGGTAGAAGACCTCCTTGCCGCGCATCCGCTGGAACCGCGCGACCAGGTCGGTGTGGGTGTAGGAGAAGACGTGCCCCACGTGCAGCGAGCCGGAGACCGTGGGCGGGGGAGTGTCGATCGAGTAGATCTCCTCGCGCGACTTGGTCCGGTCGAACTTGTAGGTGTCATCGGCCTTCCACTGCGCCGACCACTTCTCCTCCAGCCCCTCCAGTGCGGGCTTGTCCGGTACGACGACGCTGCGGTCTTCGCGCGTCGCCGTGGACAGGTCCGGGGTGAGGGGCTCGTTGCTCATGGCTCGAAATCCTACGGAACGCACGCGTGTCGGTGCGAACCAGATACGGGACGCACTGGTCTCGACGGTTCCGCGACCGCAGCGCCTAGACTCGGCGCGATGTCCGACACACCCCCCTCCCCGTCCGGCTCCGCGCCGGCCACGACGTACGCCGAGGTCGAGCGCGAGCTTTTGGCACGGTGGCCGGAGACCCGGCTCGACCCGACGCTGGACCGGATCGCCGCGCTGTGCGAGCTGCTCGGGGATCCGCAGCGGTCCTACCCGGTGATCCACCTGACCGGCACCAACGGCAAGACCAGCACCTCGCGGATGATCGACGCGCTCGTGCGGGCCAGCGGTCTGCGCACCGGCCGGTTCACCAGCCCGCACGTGGAGTCGATGACCGAGCGCATCTCGATCGACGGCGAGCCGCTCGACGAGGAGGCGTTCGTCGAGGCGTACCACGACGTGGAGCCGTACACCCGCCTGGTCGAGCAGGACCCGCTGCTCGAGGGGCACCCGATGTCGTTCTTCGAGACGGTCGTCGGCATGGCCTACGCCGCGTTCGCGGACGCCCCGGTCGACGTTGCCGTCATCGAGGTCGGGATGGGCGGCACCTGGGACGCCACCAACGTCGCCGACGCCACTGTCGCGGTGCTCGGACCGGTCGCCGTCGACCACACGAAGTACCTCGGCGAGCGTCCTCAGGACATCGCCCTGGAGAAGGCCGGGATCATCAAGCCCGGATCCCTCGTGGTCTCCGCGGTGCAGTCCGAGGAGGTCGCCCAGGTGTTCGCCGACCGGGCCACCGAGGTCGGTGCCACGATCATGTGGGAGGGCATCGACTTCGGGGTGGAGCACCGGGTGGCTGCCGTCGGCGGCCAGATGGTCCAGCTGCGTGGACTGCGCGGTGGGTACGACGAGGTGTTCATCCCGCTGTACGGCGCGCACCAGGCGCACAACGCCGCGCTCGCGCTGGCCGCGTTCGAGTCGTTCGTCGGAGACGAGCCGGTGGACGGCGAGCTCGTCCGGGAGGCGCTCGGCCAGGTCACCTCGCCGGGACGGCTGGAGGTGATCCGACGCAGCCCGACGATCGTGCTCGACGCCGCCCACAACCCGCACGGCGCTGCCGCGCTCGCCGAGGCGCTGGAGGACTCGTTCGCGTTCAACCCCCTGGTCGGCGTGGTCGGCGTGATGGGCGACAAGGACTACGAGGGCGTGCTGGCCGCGCTGGAGCCGGTGCTCAGCCATGTGGTGTGCACGCAGAACTCCACGGCGCGGGCGATGCCGGCCCACGAGCTGGCCGAGGTCGCCGAGGGGATCTTCGGCGTGGACAGGGTGCACGTCGCGCGGCGCCTGGACGACGCGATCGACCAGGCGGCCACGCTCGCCGAGACCGGCGGCGTCTACGGCTCGGGCGGCGTGCTGGTCACCGGTTCCGTCGTCACGGTGGGCCAGGCCCGGACTCTGCTCAAGTCGCGCAGGCGGGACTGATGCGCTCGACCCGACGCGCCATGTGCGCGGCCATGCTGGCGCTTCAGGCGGTGGTGCTGTTCCTGTCCGGGCTCGTGCTCACCGGAATCACCGACCTCGGGTTCGGGCGCTCTGCCGGCACCGGGCTCGGGCTGGCGGTGCTCTGCATCGTCGCCGCCGGCACGCTGCGGAGGCCGTGGGGCTTCTGGCTCGGCTGGGCGGTGCAGGTGGTCTCGCTCGCCCTCGGCTTCGTGGTGGCCCCGATGTTCTTCCTCGGCGCGGTGTTCGCCGCGCTGTGGGCGACGGCGTACTTCCTCGGCGGGAAGATCGACCGGGAGAAGGCCGAGCGCGCCGTCCTCGAGTAGCCCCGTCAGCCCGCAGCCGACGACAAGGGCTCGGTACGTCGTACCTCGCGGATCGGCGGTGCCATCAAGAGCAGGCACCGCACCACGATCTGGATGCCCATCGCGGTGAGCACGACCGGGCCCACCCCGAAGCCGGCCGCGACCACGC
>DASSKK010000010.1:0-96739 GCA_035690495.1 Nocardioidaceae bacterium
GTCGAGGAGAGCAACACCTTCGGCCTCGAGCTCGAGCTCGTCGAGGGCATGCGCTTCGACAAGGGCTACATCTCGCCGTACTTCGTCACCGACCCGGAGCGCATGGAGGCCGTCATCGACGACCCCTACGTGCTCTTCGTCAACGGCAAGATCGGCAACGTCAAGGACCTGCTCCCCGTCCTCGAGAAGGTCATGCAGGGCGGCAAGCAGCTCGTCATCATCGGCGAGGACGTCGAGGGCGAGGCGCTCGCGACGCTGGTCGTCAACAAGATCCGCGGCACCTTCAAGAGCGTTGCGGTCAAGGCGCCGGGCTTCGGTGACCGCCGCAAGGCGATGCTGCAGGACATGGCCATCCTCACCGGCGGCCAGGTCATCAGCGAAGAGGTCGGCCTCAAGCTCGAGAACACCACGCTCGACCTGCTCGGCCGGGCCCGCAAGGTCGTCGTCACCAAGGACGAGACGACGATCGTCGAGGGCGCCGGTGACACCGACCAGATCGCCGGTCGGGTCAACCAGATCAAGGCCGAGATCGAGAAGAGCGACAGCGACTACGACCGCGAGAAGCTGCAGGAGCGCCTGGCCAAGCTGGCCGGCGGTGTTGCGGTGATCAAGGTCGGCGCTGCCACCGAGGTGGAGCTCAAGGAGCGCAAGCACCGCATCGAGGACGCGGTCCGCAACGCGAAGGCTGCGGTCGAGGAGGGTGTCCTCCCCGGTGGTGGTGTCGCGCTGCTGGCTGCTTCCAAGACGGCGTTCGACAAGATCGACCTCGAAGGTGACGAGCTGACCGGCGCGAAGATCGTGCAGATCGCGCTCGAGGCGCCGATCAAGCAGATCGCCTTCAACGCCGGCCTCGAGGGCGGCGTCGTGGTGGAGAAGGTTCGCGGGCTCGACACGGGCTGGGGCCTCAACGCGGCCACGGGCGAGTACGTCGACCTCATCGCCGCGGGCATCATCGACCCGGCCAAGGTCACGCGTTCCGCGCTGCAGAACGCCGCGTCGATCGCCGCGCTGTTCCTCACCACCGAGGCCGTCGTGGCCGACAAGCCGGAGAAGACCCCGGCCATGCCGGACCCGTCCGGTGGCATGGGCGGCATGGACTTCTGACCGCCCGCACCGCATCACTCGCACCACCCGAAGGGCCCCGGCAGCAGCCGGGGCCCTTCGCCGTACTCGACGGGGCTGCTCACTCCCCCCGGCCAGGCCGCAGCGGGCTGTTTACCAGGCCACCCTGGTAAACAGCCGCTCCCCACGGTGAATTCACCATGGGGAGGGGGAGATTACCTGGGTACCCTGGTAAACGGGCGACAGCGGTTCAGCGGACGTCGTGGGGGCGGAACTGGATGCTGATCCGCGGCCCGACCGGGCGGGCGGTCTTCAAGATCGCGTGCTCCCAGGTGCGCTGGCACGAGCCGCCCATCACCACCAGGTCGCCGTGCCCGACCGAGAACCCGGTGCCCGCGCCGCCGCCGCGGGGACGCAGGGAGAGCCGCCGCTCCTCGCCGAGCGAGACGATCGCGACCATGGTGTCGTCGGTCTTGGAGCGGCCGATCCGGTCGCCGTGCCAGGCCACGCTGTCACGGCCGTCGCGGTAGTAGCAGAACCCGGCCGTGGTGAAAGGCTCGCCGAGCTCGTCGGCGTAGTGGTCGCTCAGTGCGTCCCGGGCCAGCTCCAGCACCGGGTCGGGCAGCGGCTCGGTCGCGTCGTAGAACTTGAGCAACCGCGGGACCGCCACGACCGCGTCGTACATCTGACGTCGTTCCGCCTTCCAGGGCACGTCGCGGACCAGCCGGGCGAACAGGTCGTCGGCTCCGGACAGCCATCCGGGCCGTACGTCGACCCAGGCGCCCCGGCTCAGCGGGTGCCGCCGGACCGTCGCGCCGAGCCCCTCGAGCGCCGGCCCGGCCTGCACGTCGAACAGCGACGCCTGGAAGTCCGTCGTCATGGACCCAGCCTACGCCTGCCTCGAAGACACGTTCGACTCCATCGTCCGATTCTGGCCGCGCCCGGCCGGGCGAACTGCGGCTACGCTAGGCCACCTACGAGGGAGAAGTGATGAGCGAGGTGACCACGCCGGAACGCCCCCGCCCCACAGTGCACAAGCACGTGCAGGTGCGCGAGTACGTCCGCGGTCTCGTCACCGGCGCCGAGCCGGGCAGCGCCGCGCCGTCCGAGCGCGAGCTCGTCTCGCACTTCGGGGTCGCCCGGATGACCGTGCGTCAGGCCCTCGACGCGCTCGTCTCCGAAGGGCTGCTCGAGCGGGTGCCCGGCCGCGGCACCTTCGTGGCCCGGTCCCGGATCGACGTACAGGTGCGGCTGTCCAGCTACACCGAGGAGATGGCCAAGCGCGGCATGAAGCCGGGCGCTCGCACCCTGCTCGCCCGGCTGGAGGCGGCCGGCCCGGGCGTGGCGCGCGCTTTGGAGATCGACGAGGGAGCGACCGTCGTGCACTGGCAGCGGCTGCGGCTGGCCGACGACCTGCCGATGTGCGTCGCCGACGCGTTCTTCCCCGACACGCTGGTGCCGGGATTCCTCGACAAGCCGCTGCCCGACAGCCTGTACGCCGAGCTCGAGCAGCGCCACCTGCTGCCGACCTGGGGAGAGGACTCCGTCGACGCGTCCGGTGCGCGGCCCGAGGAGGCCGACGTGCTCGAGGTCGCCGAGGACACGCCCGTGCTGCGGATCGCGCGGCGGGCGTTCGCCGGCACCGTCGCCGTGGAGGTGTCCCGCTCGACGTTCCGGGCGGACCGCTACACCCTGTGGGTGCCGCTCTCCCGACCGCAGGCGACGGTGGGCTCGCCCCTGTGACAGCGGTCATCGATGGTCACAACGACCTGCCCTGGACGCTGCGCGAGCTGTGCGGCTACGACCTCGACGAGGTCGACCTCCGCGCCGGCGTCGCGTCGATCTGCACCGACCTGCCGCGGCTGCGTGCCGGCCAGGTCGCCGGGCAGTTCTGGTCGGTGTTCGTGCCCTGCTCGCTGGCCGGTGACCAGGCGGTCACCGCGACGCTCGAGCAGGTCGACTTCGTGCACCGTCTCGTCGCCCGCTTCCCCGACGACCTCGCGCTGTGTACGTCGTCCGCTGACGTGGACGCGGCACGCCGCGAGGGCCGGATCGCCTCGCTGATGGGCATGGAGGGCGGCCACTCGATCAACTCCTCGCTCGGCGTACTCCGCACCATGCACGCGCTCGGGGTGCGCTACATGACGTTGACCCACAACGAGAACGTGCCGTGGGCCGACTCCGCGACCGACGTCCCGGAGCTCGGCGGCCTGTCGGAGCTCGGCCGCGACATCGTGCGCGAGATGAACCGGATCGGGATGTTCGTCGACCTCTCCCACGTCTCGGCCGACGTGATGCGCGACGCCCTCGCGGTCACCTCGGCCCCGCCGTTGTTCTCGCACAGCTGCGCCCGCTCGGTCTGCGACCACCCGCGCAACGTCCCCGACGACGTGCTCGCCACCCTGGCAGGCAACGGCGGCGTGTGCATGGTGACGTTCGTGCCGCCGTTCGTGGACCAGCGGTGGGCCGACTGGTACTTCGCGACGATGGACGTGGTCCGCGAGCGCGGCGGCGACCCGCTCCGGTTCTCCGACCTCGACCCGGTGCTGAAGGAGCGGTTGGAGGCCGCGCCGCCGCGACCGGGCGTCGCCGATGTGGCCGACCACGTGGACCGGGTGCGCGAGATCGCCGGCATCGACCACGTGGGGATCGGCAGCGACTTCGACGGCTCGTCGGTCTACCCCGACGGCCTGGACGACGTGTCCTGCTACCCGGCGCTCTTCGATGAGCTGCGCGCTCGCGGATACCAGGAGAAGGAGCTCGACGCGATCGGGTCGGGCAACGTGCTGCGGGCGATGCGCGACATGGAGTCGGTGGCCGCCCGGTGAGCGTCGCCGGGCTGCTGCTCGCCGCCGGCGCGGGGCGCCGGATGGGCGTTCCGAAGGCGCTGCTCCGCGATGCCGACGGGGTGTCGATGCTCGACCGCACCGTCGACGTGCTGTTCCGCGGTGGCTGCGACTCGGTGACCGTGGTGCTCGGGGCCGGCGCCGGCCAGGCCCGTGAGCTGCTCGACGGCGACGGCTGGACGGCCGACCCGCCGGTCACCGTCGTCGAGGCCGCCGACTGGGACGAGGGGATGGGCGCCTCGCTGCGGGCCGGTCTGCGTTCGCTGGGCGCCGGGTCGATGAGTGAGCTTGCGAGCCCCGCAGATGCCCGGCGCGAAGAGCGAACCGGCGACGACGTGTCGGCAGCGCTGGTCATGCTGGTGGACCTGCCGGACGTGGGGCCTGCGGTGGTACGCCGTGTGCTCGCGGCCGGTGCGGCGCCCCGGGATCTCGCACGCGCGACGTACGACGGGGAGCCGGGGCACCCGGTGCTGCTCGGCCGCGACCACTGGCCGCACGTGCTGGACGTGGCGGTCGGCGACCGGGGTGCGCGCGACTACCTGGCCGGCGCGTCGGTCCGGCGGGTCGAGTGCGGCGACCTGGCCACCGGCCGCGATCGCGACACGCCGACCGTCTAGCCTCGTCTCGTGAGGTTCCTTCTGGACAAGCGCGTGCTCGTGCCGCTGGTCGCAGCCGAGATCTTCTCCGCGGTGCTGGCCTGGCGCGACCTCGCCCGCCGCTCCGACAAGGAGGTCCGCGGCAGCAAGCTCGCCTGGCGCGTGCTCGTCTCGGCGAACCCGGGCAACTCGATGCTCTACTGGGCGTTCGGGCGGCGCAGCAGCAAGTAGAACCGACGCTGGGTGAACACCAGCGGCCGCCCGGACGCGTGCAGCGCGAGCAGCTGGTCGGCGTACCGGTCGACATCGAAGTCCTCCGGCACCTCCCAGGGCACCCACGCGAAGTAGCGCACCAGCGCGGCGACATCCGTGAACCGGGTCTGCCCCCGCCACTCCTCGCACTGCCCCACCTCGAAGCCCGCCGCGAGCGCCTCGTCGCGCAGCCGGTCCAGCGTGATGTGCGGGTACGCCGTGTGGCCGCCGAAGATCGCGTGGGTCTCCTCGAAGTCGCGACCGTCGACCTGCTGGGTGAGGAACACCCCGCCCGGACGGAGCACGCGAAGAACCTGCTTGGCGTCGTAGGCCTCGTGCCGGTTCAGCACCAGGTCGAAGCGACCGTCCTGGAACGGCATCACCGGCGCATGCTCCGCGTCGTACTCCACCACCTCGACGCCCAGCTCGCGCAGTGCCCGCCGCGCGTTCGGCAGGTTCGGGGGCCAGCCCTCGGTGGCGACGGTGCGTCGCGGCAGTGCGTCGGCCAGGCTCAGCAGCACCTCGCCGCCGCCGGTCCCCATGTCGAGCACCGAGTCGGCGTCGAGGAGCACGGCGCGCGCGAGCTGCTCGTAGGACCACGGCGGATGCTGCTCGACGTACCGGCCCTCCAGCTCGGAGAAGTCCCAGCCCTCCACCGGCCGCTCGTGCTCGGCACGCCAGTGGGCGAGCAACTGCTCGGAAGTCACGACGCCCATCTCACCATCCCCACTTTGCGACGAAGGTGACGAGAGTCCACCGGTCGGTGGACGACGGTTCAACCGGAAGGGGCTGACGATAGCGGCCCCGGACGCGGCAGTCTGTGCACATGGACACTCCGATCCACGTCGCGGGCTTGCGCAAGTCGTACGGACCGAAGGCTGCCGTCGACGGCGTCGACCTGTCGATCGAGCGCGGGGAGGTCTTCGCCCTGCTCGGCCCGAACGGTGCCGGCAAGACCACCATCGTCGAGATCCTCGAAGGGTTCCGGCAGCGCGATGCCGGCGACGTCGTCGTGCTGGGGAGGGACCCGCAGACCGCAGGCCTGTCGTGGCGCGACCGGCTCGGCATCGTGCTGCAGTCCTCGACCGGCCTGGACCTGATCACCCCGCGCGAGGCGCTCGCCGGCACCGCCAAGGTCTACACCCGGGCCCGGGACGTCGACGAGGTCATCGCCGCGGTCGGCCTCGAGGACAAGGCGGACGACCGGATCGGGAGGCTCAGCGGCGGCCAGCGGCGGCGGGTCGACGTCGCCCTCGGCATCATCGGCAGCCCCGAGCTGCTGTTCCTGGACGAGCCGACGACCGGGTTCGACCCGCAGGCGCGGCGGGACTTCTGGGGGCTCATCGACTCGCTGGCCAGGGGCGGTGCGACGATCCTGCTCACCACCCACTACCTCGACGAGGCCGAGCACCTCGCCGATCGGGTCGGCGTGATCGCGCAGGGGCGGGTGCTGGCGCTCGACACCCCCGCCAATCTCGGCGGGCGCGCCTCTTCGGAGGCGACGGTGAGCTGGGAGGACGACGGGGGAGCACGGCGAACCGAGAGGACCACGACACCCACGAGGCTGGTCGCCGAACTCACTGCCCGGCACGGCGGCGAAGTGCCGAAGCTGACCGTGACGAGGCCCTCGTTGGAGGACACCTACCTGTCCCTGATCACTCCGCACCTCGATGCGTCGACCGAGACCGCACCCGAGGAGGTGCCGTCGTGAACGCTCTCGCGATCGGATGGGACCGGACGATCCTCGAGCTGAAGATGTACTTCCGCGAGAAGGAGGCGGTGTTCTTCTCCTTCGCCTTCCCGATCATCATGCTGACGATGTTCGCACTGATCTTCAGCGACAGCTTCAGCACCGGCGACGCGGCCGACGACGGCGTGAACGCCGCCCGGTTCTTCCTGCCGGGGATGATCGCCGCGGGCGTGATGCTGACCAGCTTCCAGTCGATGGCGCTCAGCGTGGCCGTCGAGCGCGACGACGGCACCCTCAAGCGGTTGCGGTCGACGCCGATGCCGCCGGTGTCGTACTTCCTCGGCAAGATCGGCCTCGTCGCGATCACCTCGCTGGCCCAGCTGCTGTTGCTGCTCGCGGTCGCCCGCTTCGCGTTCGCGGTGGAGCTCCCCACCGACGTCGGTCACTGGGTGACGTTCGCGTGGGTGTTCCTGCTCGGCGTGGCGTCGGGAACGGTGCTCGGCATCGCGTACTCCTCGCTGGCCGGCTCCTCACGCTCCGTCGGTGCGATCGTCATCGCCCCGGCGCTGATCCTGCAGTTCATCTCCGGTGTCTACTTCGCCTTCACCGACCTGCCCGAGTGGCTCAAGCAGGTCGCGTCGCTGTTCCCGCTCAAGTGGATCGCCCAAGGCATGCGGTCGGTCTTCTTCCCGGACGGCTGGCAGGTCCAGGAGATGGCGGGCACGTGGGAGCACGGCCGCACGGCGCTGGTGATCGCGGCGTGGGCGGTGGCGGGGCTGCTGATCTGCGTGCGGACGTTCCGCTGGACCAAGCGCGGCACGACATGATGGTGCCGTGAGCGCTCCACAGCACGAGCTCGGACGTCCGCTGCCGGGGTCGTCGTCCCAGGCACTGGACGAGGTGTGGCGTGGCCAGCTTCGCTGGTGGCACGGACTGTTCGCGGTCCTGCTCGTGACCACGGTCGCCATCCTGGTCGCCGAGGACAGCCCGCACCTGCCGTGGCAGCTCGGCTGCGTGCTCGGCATCGGGCTCGCGTACGTCGTGTGGGGGGCGCGGGGACTGGGAGAGCAGAATCCGCGGCTCGCCCTGACCTACGTCGTGCTCGCCTGGGCCCTGATGGTCGTCCTCATGTCCCTCGACGGCACGGGCAGCGCCGGGATCCTCACGTTCGGCCTCTTCCCGCAGACCTGGGCCAGCCTGCGGCGCAACCAGGCGGCGCTCACCGTCGTACTTGCCGTGGTCGCCATCGCGGCGGCGAGGCTCTGGCAGAGCCCCCGCACCAGCGCGGACCTGGTCGGCATCGCCATCGCCACGGTCATCATGCTCGTGCTTTCGCTGACGCTCGGGCTGTTCATCGCCCGTATCATGCGTGAGGCCGGCGCCCGCGCCGCGACCATCGACGAGCTGCACCGCACCCGGGCCCAGCTGGCGGCAGCAGAACGCGAGCAGGGCGTGGCCGGCGAACGTGAGCGCCTCTCGCGCGAGATCCACGACACGCTCGCCCAAGGGTTCACCTCGGTGGTCACCCTGGCCCGTGCCACGGAGTCCGCTCTCGACCGCGGCGATCTCGACGCAGTGCGCGCGCGACTCGAGCTGATCGAGCAGACCGCCTCCGACAACCTGTCAGAGGCACGGCTGATCGTGGCCGAGCTGACGCCCGGGCACCTCCAGTCGCGGACCCTGTCCGAGGCCCTGCGGCGGCTGGTCGACGCGGTGGCCGCCGAGAGCGGGATGAAGGGCCGGCTCCGGGTCGACGGCGAGCCGGTGGCGCTGCCCGCGAACTCCGAGGTGGCGCTGCTGCGCACCGCGCAGGAGGGCCTGGCGAACGTGCGTCGTCACTCCCGTGCACGCTCGTTCGAGGTGTCGCTCTCGTACGACGTCCACGGACCGGTCGTGATGGCAGTCACCGACGACGGGGTCGGCTTCGCCCCGGACGCGGCAAGGCGAGGCTACGGGCTCGACGGGGCGACCGCCCGGGCCGCGGAGGTCGGCGGGTGCGTCGTGGTGTCGAGCGAGCCGGGCGCGGGTTCGACGCTTCGTGTGGAGGTGCCCCGGTGAGCCTTCGCCTGCTGGTGGTCGACGACCACCCGGTGGTGCGCACCGGGCTGGTCGCGATGCTGTCCGAGCAGGAGGACTTCGAGGTGGTGGCCGAGGCGGCCGACGGCGAGGAGGCGGTGGCGATGGTTCGCCGGCACTCGCCCGACGTGGTGCTGATGGACCTGCGGATGCCCGGCCTGGACGGTGCGGAGGCGACGGCCAGGCTGCGTGCCACGGGGGACGGGCCGGCGGTCCTGGTGCTCACGACGTACGACACGGACGCCGACATCGTGCGCGCCGTCGAGGCCGGCGCCACCGGCTACCTGCTCAAGGACGCCCCGAGCGAGACCCTCGCCGACGCGATCCGGCGCGCGGCGCGTGGTGAGACGGTGCTGGCCCCGCCGGTGGTGGCGCGCCTGGCCGGCCGGATGCGGAGGCCGGCAGCGCCGGTGCTCACCGAGCGTGAGGTCGAGGTGCTCGGTCACGTCGCCCACGGGCTGTCCAACGCCGAGGTGGGGCGCGCCATGCACATCGGCGAGGCGACCGTGAAGACGCACCTGCTGCGGTCCTTCGAGAAGCTCGGGGTCACCGATCGCACGGCCGCGGTCACCGCGGCGTACAAGGCCGGCCTCATCGAGCTCTGAGCGGTGGCTAGGCTCGGGGGGTGGACGTGACGTCGGTGGGAGAGGTCAGCGATCGTCTCGGCGAGACCGGCTACCTGGCCGACGAGTCGCTGGCGACGATCACCTACCTGGCGCTCGCCATGCACCGGCCGCTGCTGCTCGAGGGCGAGCCCGGCACCGGCAAGACCGCGCTCGCCGAGGCGATCGCGGAGGGCCTGGGGCTGCCGCTGATCCGGCTGCAGTGCTACGAGGGGATCGACGCGGCGCAGGCGCTCTACGACTGGGACTTCCCGCGCCAGATCCTGCACCTGCGCGCGCTCGAGGTGGCGGGCCGGCACGACGAGGACGGCGACTCGTTCCTGGCCGAGCAGGCCGAGAAGTCCATGTACGACGAGCGGTTCCTGCTCGCCAGGCCGGTGCTGCGTGCGCTGCGCGAGTCGCCGGCGGTCCTGCTCGTGGACGAGATCGACCGTGCCGACGACGAGTTCGAGGCGTTCCTGCTCGAGGTGCTGTCCACCTTCCAGGTGTCGATCCCCGAGCTCGGCACGGTGAGCGCCGAGACCCCACCGGTCGTCGTGCTCACCTCCAACCGGACTCGTGAGGTGCACGACGCGCTGAAGCGGCGATGCCTCTACCACTGGGTGGAGCACCCCGGCCTCGAGCGCGAGGTCGCGATCGTGCGCAGCCGCGCCCCGGAGGTGTCCGAGCAGCTCGCCCGGCAGGTGGTCTCGCTGGTCCAGCAGCTGCGCACCGTCGACGGCATGCTCAAGCCGCCCGGGGTCGCCGAGACCCTGGACTGGGCGCGAGCCCTGGACGCGCTCGGCACCACCGAGCTGGACCTGGCGGCGGCGGCGGCGAGTCTCGGCGCGGTGGTGAAGTACCGCGAGGACGCGCAGCGTGCCCGCGATGCCCTCGACCGGATGCTGGCGACCTGACGGTGGACACAAGCGCGCCGGCGACGAATACCCTTCATGCGGCTGACGAGATGCTGCTCGGGTTCGCCCGGGCGCTGCGTGCGGCTGGCGTGCCGGTGACGTCGGACCGAGCCCAGTCGTTCCTGAGGGCGACCGCCTTGCTGGGTCTCGACGACCGGCAGGCGACCTACTGGGCAGGCAGGTCGACGCTCTGCTCAGGACCCGACGACCTGGACCGCTACGACGACGTGTTCGCGGCCTGGTTCCTCACCGGCGACGTCCCGACCGGGCCGCCCCGCAAGCGCGACCGCCCGGCGACGACCGTCGCGCAGGCGTCGCTCGACGAGCCCGACGACCGTGACGGCGAGGGGCCGGACAGCCACGACCCCGAGCCGCTGCGGGCCCGTGCCAGCGCCGCGGAGGTGCTGCGGCACCGCGACATCGCAGACCTGAGCGCCGCCGAGAAGGCCAGCCTCGCCGCTCTGTTCGAGACGATCACCCCGAGAGCACCACGCCGCCGCGCCCACCGCCGCACCCGCTGGCACCGCGGCGAGGTCGACGCGCACCGCACGTTGCGCAACACCCTGCGGCGGATGGGGGAGCCGGCCGACATCAGCTGGCGACGTCGAGGCACCCGCCCGCGCCGGGTGGTGCTGCTCGTCGACGTGTCCGGGTCGATGAGCGGGTACGCCGACGCGCTGCTCCGGCTCGCGCACCGCTTCGCGGTGGTTTCAAGACGGCCCTCCGCAGGCTCCGGGCCTCCTCAACCACCGGTCGAGGTGTTCACCGTCGGCACCCGGCTGACCCGGATCACCCGGGCGATGCGGCTGCGCGACCCGGACCGCGCGATCGTCGCCGCCGGAGAGACGGTGCCGGACTGGTCCGGCGGCACCCGGCTCGGCGAGACCCTGCAGGTCTTCCTGGACCGGTGGGGCCAGCGCGGCCTGGCCCGCGGCGCGGTCGTGGTGGTGTTCAGCGACGGCTGGGAGCGCGGCGAGGCCGAGCTGCTGAAGGAGCAGATGCGCCGCCTGCACGGGCTCGCGCACCGGGTGGTCTGGGTGAACCCGCACGTGGGCAAGGACGGCTACCAGCCGGTGCAGCAGGGAATCGTGGCCGCCCTTCCGCACGTTGACGACTTCGTGGCGGGTCATTCGCTCGCCACGTTCGCCCGGCTGGTGGAGGTGGTCGCGGATGCGTGAGGTGCTGACCGAGCTGCTGGACTGGTGGCGGGCCGGCGAGACGGTCGGGGTGGGCACGGTCGTCGCGACGTTCCGCTCCGCCCCGCGACCGCCCGGCGCGTCCATGCTGGTCGGCCCCGGCGGCGAGGCGGTCGGCTCGGTCTCCGGCGGATGCGTCGAGGGCGCGGTGTACGAGTCGGCGCAGTCGGTGGTCGAGTCCGGCGTCCCGCAGCTGAACCGGTACGGCGTCAGCGACGACGACGCGTTCGCGGTCGGGCTCACCTGCGGCGGCATCCTCGACGTGTACGTCGAGAAGGTCGACCAGGCCACGTTCCCCGAGCTGGAGGACATCGCCGACGACATCGAGGCGGGGCGTCCCGTCGCGGTGGCCACCGTGGTCGAGCACCCAGACCCGGCCTGGGTGGGCCGGCGCATGGTGGTGCACCCGGAGGACGGTGCTGCGGACGGTGGCGGAGACGTCACCGGCTCGATCGGCAGCGCGCGCGCCGACGCGGCGGTGCTGGACGACGTACGCGGCCTGCTCGCCGCCGGGCACAGTCAGACCCTCACCTACGGGCCCGACGGGGAGCGCCGGGGCGAGGGGATGCGGGTGTTCTGCTGGGCGTTCGCGCCGCAGCCGCGGATGCTGGTGTTCGGCGCGATCGACTTCGCCGCCGCCGTGGCCCGCATCGGCAGCTTCCTCGGCTACCACGTGACGGTGTGCGACGCGCGGCCGGTCTTCGCCACCAACACCCGCTTCCCGGCCGCCGACGAGGTCGTCGTCACCTGGCCGCACAAGTACCTCGCGGCCGAGGCCGACGCGGGCCGTATCGACAAACGTACGGTCATGTGCGTGCTCACCCACGACCCGAAGTTCGACGTACCTCTGCTCGAGGTCGCGCTGAGGCTGCCGCAGCAGCCCGCCTACATCGGCGCGATGGGCTCGCGCAAGACCCACGACGACCGGCTCGCCCGGCTCCGCGAGGCGGGGCTGACCGACGAGGAGCTGGCCCGGATGTCCTCCCCGATCGGCCTCGACCTCGGTGCCCGCACCCCGGAGGAGACCGCGGTCAGCATCGCCGCGGAGATCATCGCCTTGCAGTGGGGCGGACGCGGTGACCGTCTCGGCGACCGGGAGGGACGCATCCACCACTCGAGCGAAGGGCTCGCGGGCTCCGTGGGTTGAGCGCGGGGCTAGGGTGAGGACACCCGGGCACAGGAGTCGTCGATGGTGGCAGGCAAGGAGCTCCACTCCCGCAGGCTGGACGCGGTGCGGGCCTGGACGATGTTCGTCGAGCACGGCGACGACGCGCGGGCCCACGTGCGGCCGGAGATCCTGGACAGTTGGCAGCGCTCCGAGCAGTCCCTGTCCGCCGACGTCCGCGAGGCGCCGCTGGCCGACGAGGACGACACCCGCGCGCTCTGGCAGGGCTCGCCGCTGCAGCGCGCGGTCGCGCGTGTCGAGCCCGAGCTGCGGCGCAGCGCCGAGGACGGCGACCTGGTCGTCGCGGTCACCGACGCGGAGACCCGGATCCTGTGGACCTACGGCGGGCGGGTGATGCGCCGCAAGGCCGAGTCGGTGAACTTCGTGGCGGGCGGCCGGTGGGACGACCGCAGCGCCGGCACCAACGCGCTCGACCTCGCGCAACGGCAGCGCGCGCCCGCGATGGTCTTCGGTCCCGAGCACTACGCCCACATGGTGCACAACTGGGTGTGCTGGGCGGCCCCGGTGCACGACCCGAGCAGCGGCGAGCAGATCGGCGTGCTCGACCTGTCCACGACGTGGGACCGCACCCACCCCATCGGGCTGGCGACCGCGCGGGTGATGGCCCGGCTGATCGAGTCCGCGATGCCGCACTCCTCGGTGTACGGCGCGCCCGCCGAGCCGCAGGTCGCCGACGACGAGGAAGGCCTGACGCTGACCCTGCTCGGCACGGCGACGGCGCGACTGGACGGCGTACGCCTGCTGCTGAACCGCCGCCAGACCGAGATCCTCGCGCTGCTCGCGCTGCACCCGGAGGGCCTGTCGCTGGAGCAGCTGCACACCCTGGTGTACGGCGAGCAACCGGTGACCGCGTCCACGCTCAAGGCCGAGGTGTCGCACCTGCGCCGCGCCCTCGGCGGTGCGCTGACCTCCCGGCCGTATCGTCTGATGCTGTCGGTGCGCAGCGACGTCGAGACGGTGCTGACCCTGCTGAGGCAGGGGCGGGTCGGTGAGGCCGTGGCGGCCTACGGGGGCGACCTGCTGCCGGGCACGAACTCCCCGGGGCTGACCGAGCTGGCCGACTACGTGGCGGTGGCGGTCCGCGAGGCGCTGCTTGCCGACCCCGAGCCCGACTCCGTGCTCGCGTTCAGCGTGCGGGCGCCGTACGACGTGGAGGTGATCGAGACCTGCCTGGCGCGCCTCGGCCCGCATGCGCATCCCGCCAAGGCGCTGCTCAAGGCACGGCTCGCCGCGGCCGTCCGCTAGGAGGTCGCGCGAGCTCTCCTCCGACCAACCTTTCGCCAACCCCGACGTCCTAGCGTCGGGACCGAAGACCGCTCCCGAGTCGTCATCTACCGAGGTGTCTCCATGACCAAGATCGAAGTCACCGTCGACGGAGCCAGGTACTCCGACGACGTCGAACCCCGCACCCTGCTCGTGCACTACCTGAGGGAGAACCTCGGGAAGACCGGCACGGTCGTCGGCTGCGACACCAGCAACTGCGGCGCCTGCACAGTTCACCTGGACGGCCAGAGCGTGAAGTCGTGCAACATGCTCGCCGTGCAGGCCGACGGGCACGAGATCACCACGATCGAGGGCCTGGAGACCAACGGCACCCTGCACCCGATGCAGGAGGCGTTCCACGAGTGCCACGCGCTGCAGTGCGGCTACTGCACCCCCGGGATGATCATGCAGAGCATCGACCTGCTCAACGACAACCCGCACCCGTCCGAGGACGAGATCCGGCACGGGCTCGAGGGCAACCTGTGCCGCTGCACGGGGTACCACAACATCGTCAAGGCGGTCCAGCAGGCCGCCGGGGCCCCGACGAGCTCGGCTTCGACAGGCTCGGTTTCGACGGGCTCGGTTTCGACGGGCTCAACCAGCGGAGTGGCGTCATGACCGCCACGACTGAGGTCTCGACAGGCTCGACCGGCGGAGGCGGAGAGGTGGGCAGGGCCCGGACGCGCAAGGAGGACCAGCGGCTGATCACCGGTCGCACCCGATGGACCGACAACATCGTGCTGCCCGGGATGCTGCACATGGCGATGGTGCGAAGCCCGTTCGCGCACGCGAAGATCACCAACATCGACACCGAGGCCGCCAAGGCCGCCACCAACGTAGTGACCGTGCTCACCGGCGCCGACCTCGGCGAGTCCCAGGGCGTGTGCATCAACGCCTGGCCGATCACCCCGGACCAGAAGGCGCCCACGCACGTGCCGATGCCGTCGGACCGGGTCGCCTACGCCGGCGAGATCGTCGCGGTCGTGGTCGCCCGCACCGCCGCGCAGGCGCGCGACGCGGCCGACCTGGTCGACGTGGACTACGAGGAGCTGCCGGCGGCACTCGACCTGAAGGAAGCGGCTCAGGACGCGGTGTTGGCGCATCCGGAGCTGGGCACGAACAAGTCGGCACTGTGGGAGTTCGACTCCGCCGAGGCCGGCACCGGCGGCGACGTCGAACAGGCCATCTCCAAGGCGCGCACCGACGGCATCGTGATCGAGAGGGAGTTCCGCCAGCAGCGGCTGATCCCGGCGTTCATGGAGCCGCGGTCGGTGGTCGTCGACCCCACCGGCGACCAGCTGACGATGTGGTCGGCCACCCAGATCCCGCACATCCTGAGGTTCGCACTCGCGGCGACCACCGGCGTGCCCGAGTCGAAGATCCGGGTGATCGCCCCCGACGTCGGAGGCGGTTTCGGCGGCAAGCTGCAGACGACCCCCGAGGAGTGGATCGCCTGGGCGGTCGCCCGGCGGCTCGGCAAGCCGGTGAAGTACACCGAGACCCGCTCGGAGTCGTTGATGTCCGGCCACCACGGCCGCGACCAGTGGCAGAAGCTCACCCTGGCGGCGACCAAGGACGGCACGGTCACCGGGCTGAAGGTGGAGCTGCTCGCCGACCTCGGCGCCTACGTCGCGGTGGTCGGCGGCGGAGTGCCCGTGCTCGGCGCGTTCATGTTCAACGCGATCTACAAGTTCCCCGCCTACCACTTCTCCTGCCAGACGGTGCTCACGAACAAGACCTGGACCGACGCCTACCGTGGCGCCGGGCGCCCGGAGGCGACGTTCGGCATCGAGCGGATGATGACCGAGCTGGCCGAGCAGGTCGGCGCCGACCCCCTGGAGATCCGGGAGAAGAACTGGATCAAGCACGAGGAGTTCCCGTTCTCGACCGTCTCCGGCCTGGAGTACGACTCCGGCAACTACGAGGCGGCGACCGCGAAGGCCAAGGAGATCTTCTCCTACGACGAGCTGCGCGCCGAGCAGGCCAAGCGCCGCGAGTCCAAGGACCCGGTCCAGCTCGGCATCGGGATCTCGACGTTCACCGAGATGTGCGGGCTCGCGCCCTCACGGGTGCTCGGCTCGCTGGACTACGGCGCAGGCGGGTGGGAGCACGCGTCGATCCGGATGCTGGCGACCGGCACGGTGGAGGTGGTCACCGGGTCCTCGGCGCACGGCCAGGGACACGAGACCGCCTGGTCGCAGATCGTCGCGGACCGGCTCGGTGTCCCCTTCGAGGACGTCGAGGTGCTGCACGGCGACACGCAGATCGCGCCGAAGGGCCTGGACACCTACGGCTCGCGGTCGCTGACCGTCGGCGGCGAGGCGCTGATCAAGGCCGCCGACAAGGTCATCGAGAAGGCCAAGCCGATCGCGGCCCACCTGCTCGAGGCCTCCGCCGATGACCTCGAGTTCGAGGCCGGCAAGTTCACCGTCAAGGGCACCGACAAGGGCATGGCGATGGCAGACATCGCGCTCGCGACGTTCGCGGCCCACAACCTGCCCGACGGGGTCGAGCCTTCGCTGGACTCCGACGCCACCTACGACCCGGTGAACTTCTCCTTCCCGCACGGCACCCACCTGTGCGCCGTCGAGGTGGACACCGAGACCGGCGGCGTGAAGATGCGCAAGTACGTCGCGGTCGACGACGTCGGGGTGATCGTGAACCCCACGATCGTGGAGGGCCAGGTGCACGGCGGGCTCGTCCAAGGGATCGCCCAGGCGCTGTGGGAGGAGGCGGTCCACGACGAGGCCGGCACGCTCGTCTCGGCATCCTTCGTCGACTACACGCTGCCGACGGCCGCGGACACGATCAGCTTCGACCTTGGCCACACCAGCTCGCCGGCGACCTCCAACAGCCTGGGCACCAAGGGCGTCGGCGAGGCCGGCACGATCGCCTCGACTCCGGCCGTGGTGAACGCGATCGTCGACGCCTGCCGGCCCTTCGGGGTGGACGACGTACGGATGCCGTGCACCCCCGAGCGGGTCTGGAAGGCCATCCACTCCAAGGACGCCGGCGGGCAGACCGCCACCGAGGGCGCCGCCGTACCCCACCTGACCGAGGACGAAGGAGCAGCACAGTGATCCCGGCACAGTTCGACTACGTGGCGCCGACCTCGGTGGCCGACGCCCTGTCCGCTCTTGCCGAGGCGGGCGAGGACGCCAAGATCCTGGCCGGCGGGCAGAGCCTGCTTCCGGTGCTGCGGCTCCGGCTCAACGCACCCTCCACAGTCGTCGACCTCGGCAGGGTCGAGGAGCTGCGCGGAGTGCGCGACGACGGCGACTCGCTGGTCGTGGGCGCGATGACCCGGCACTGCGACGTGCTCACCGACCCGCTGATCGGCGAGCACGCCCTGGTGATCGCCAAGGCGTTGCAGACCGTGGCGGACCCACAAGTGCGGCACCGCGGCACGTTCGGCGGTTCGCTCTCCCACGCGGACCCCGCCGGCGACCTCGGCGCCCCGGTGCTCGCGCTCGGCGCCCAGTTCGTGATCGCCGGGTCCGGCGGCACCCGCACCGTCGAGGCGGCCGACTTCTTCACCGACCTGTTCACCACCGCGATCGACGACGAGGAGATCCTCACCGAGGTGCGGATCCCCAAGCACACCGGCTGGGGCGGGCACTACGAGAAGTTCGTACGGGTCGCCCACCAGTGGTCGATCGTCGCGGTGGCCGCCGCGGTGAAAGCCGAGGGCGGCACCATCAGCGAGGCACGCGTCGGACTGACCAACATGGGCTCCACGCCGTTGCGCGCGACCGCCGTCGAGCAGGCCCTGGTCGGCAAGCAGGCAAGCGAGGACGCCGTACGCGACGCCGTCGTCGCCGTCGCCGAGGGCACCAACCCGCCGTCGGACCTCAACGGTGACGCGGACTACCGCAGGCACCTGGCCACCGTGCTCACCCGGCGGGCCGTGCTCGCCGCGGCTGCGCCTGTAGCCTGAGACTCCATGGACCTGAAGCACACGTTCACCGTCCCGGCCACACTGGATGAGACCTGGGCCGCCTTCGAGGACATCGAGTCGGTCGCCGGGTGCTTCCCCGGCGCCACGGTGACCTCGGTCGACGGCGACGACTTCAAGGGATCCTGCAAGGTCAAGCTCGGCCCGATCGCGCTGGTCTACAACGGCTCGGGCCACTTCGTGGAGAAGGACAAGGGCGCGGGCCGGTTCGTGCTGGAGGCCAAGGGCAAGGACAAGCGCGGCAACGGCACGGCGGGCGCCACCGTGACCGCCACGATGAGCGACGCCGGGTCCGGGTCGACCGCGGTCGAGGTGCTCACCGACCTGTCGATCACCGGCAAGCCGGCCCAGTTCGGCCGCGGGGTGATCCAGGACGTCTCGGACAAGCTGCTCGGCCAGTTCGTGGCGTGCCTGGAGAAGACCGTCGGCGCCTCGCCGGTTGAGCCTGTCGAAACCAAGACCGTCGCCGAGGCACCCACCTCAACCCCAACGGCCCCAAAGGAGCCAGCGACGGCCACGGACGGTCCGACCGCTGACCAGAACGCCTCGACAACAGCGACCGATCGGAGCGCGGGCGGCGGGGCGACCGTGGATGGGTCTGGCAGCGAGGCGACGAAGGAGCCGAGCCGGTTGGGCGCCCCGTCGCCGGCGCGCAGTTCGGGCGCTCAAACCGATGCTCTTGATCTCGGGGCGACCGTGCTGCCCGTGCTGGCGAAGGCGTACTGGAAGCAGGCGCTCGGCGGTCTCGGGGCGCTCGCGCTGCTCGTCTGGGTGTGGCGACGCCTCCGCTCCTGACTGCACCGTCCCCCACCGCCCCGCCCCCTGGGGCCGGGTCAACGGTTGGTAACGGCTGGTCACAGAACTGTCACAACCTGCGTCGAACCTGTTAGGGACTCCCGATCCGGGGAACGCCGAAGTCACATACGAGTTGACGTGTGCCGTCACGGCCACAGCCGTGCCGGCACGGGGCGCGCATGCGCGCCCGCCCGAGGAGGTGCCCAGGAATGCTCAAGAGGCTGAGAATCGTCGCACCCCTCGCCGCCGTGGCGTTGATCGCCGCGGCGTGCGGAGGAGGCAGTGGCGGAGGAAACGGTGGTGGCGGCGGCAACGCCGGCGGCTCGGGGGGCGGCGGCGGTGGCAGCACCGGCGCGGCCGGCGGGTCGTTCTCGATCGCCATCGGTGAGCCGCACAACCTGTTCCCGCCCGGCAACTGCTATGCGTCCGAGTGCACCTCCGTGATCAACCAGCTGTTCACCGGCCTGGTCGAGGGCGTGAACGGCAAGCCCGAGATGCGGGTGGCCAAGTCGATCACCAGCAGCGACGAGGTCCACTTCGACATCAAGCTGAACAAGGGTTGGAAGTTCCACAACGGCGAGCCGGTGGACGCCGACGCGTTCCTCCGCTCCTGGAACTACACCGCCTACGGCCCCAACGCGCAGCAGACCTCGGGGTTCTTCACCCAGATCAAGGGCTACGACGCGATGCAGGGCAAGAACCCGAAGGCCAAGACCCTGAGCGGCCTGCAGAAGGTCAACGACTACGAGTTCAAGGTCACGATGATCGCGCCGTTCAGCCAGTTCGAGCAGTCCCTGCTCTACACCCCGGCGTTCGCCCCGGTCTCCAAGACCTGCCTGAACAACATCAAGGCGTGCAACGAGGGCAAGATGCCGGTCGGCGACGGTCCTTACGAGATGGCCAGCCCCTGGCAGCACAACGAGTCGATCACGGTGAAGAAGTACTCCGCCTACAAGGGTCCTGACGCCGGGAAGGCCGACCAGATCACGTTCAAGATCTACACCGACTTGTCGACCGCCTTCCGCGACTGGCAGGCCGGCAACCTGGACATCGTCGCTCCCGAGCCGCAGCAGGTGCCGCAGGCCAAGCAGGCGGCTGGGGACAACGTCATCGAAACCAGCTCGTCGGACTTCACCTACATCGGGCTGCCCACCTACATCCCCTACCTGAAGAACAAGGACGTCCGGCACGCGCTGTCGCTGGCGATCAACCGCAAGGCGATCATCAAGAACCTGCTGTCCGGGCTCGCCACGCCGGCGCAGTCGGTGGTCTCGCCGATCATGCCCGGCGGTGGCGGCGATCACTGCGACTACTGTGTCTACAACCCGAAGAAGGCCAAGGCGCTGATGAAGCAGTCGGGCGTCACCCTGCCCCAGAACATCGAGATCTGGGTGAACTCCGGCGCCGGCAACGACCAGTGGGTGCAGGCGGTCGGCCAGCAGTGGAAGCAGACGTTCGGGGTGAACTTCAAGCTCAAGGAGCTGCAGTTCCCGCAGTACCTCGACAAGCTCGGCCACGGCGAGGTCACCGGACCGTTCCGCCTCGGCTGGATCGAGGACTACCCCTCGATGTACGACTACCTGCAGCCGATCTACTTCAAGAACTCGCCTTCGAACTACATGCATTACGACAACCCGCAGTTCGAGCAGCTGGTCAACGAGGGGAGCGCGGCCAGCTCGCAGTCGGCAGCGATCGCGAAGTACTCCAAGGCCGAGGACATGTTGATCGAGGACATGCCGGTCATCCCGATGTACTACGGCAAGGCGTTCTACATCTACTCGAAGAACGTCTCCAACGTGAAGTACGACCCGCTGTACCGCATCGACGTCAGCCAGGTGACCGTCAACCAGTAGGCCGAACCGGCAGCACGTAGGTCTGGTCTCGCCTTTGGGTGGGCCCGTACTCTCTAGAACATCGAGGGGCGGGCCCACCGGCGAGGTGTGAGGAGGTGACCCTTGGGCAGGTACGTCGTCCGCAGGCTGTTGCAGTTCATCCCGGTGCTGATCGGGACTCTGTTCCTGATCCACTACATGACCACGCTGGGCATCCAGTTCACGGGCAACCCGGTCCGGGCGATCTTCGGCGCCAGGCAGCCACCCCAGAGCGTCATCAACGCGGTCTCGGCGAAGTACCACCTCGGCGATCCGTGCCTCCAGCAGCCGGGCAACCCGTGCTTCAACCTCTTCGTGGAACGGCTCGGCCGCTACGCCCACGGCGACTTCGGGCAGGACTTCAACGACCAGTCGGTGGTCGCCCTGCTTTCCCGGCGCTGGCCGATCACCGGGCGGCTGACGCTCATCGCGATCGCCTTCGAGTCGGTCTTCGGGATCCTGCTCGGCGTGCTCTCGGGCATCCGCAAGGACAAGCTGGCCGACAACTTCACCAAGGTGCTCACGGTGCTGCTGATCGCCATCCCGGTGTTCGTTCTGGGCGTGCTGGTCCAGCTGGCCCTCGGTGTGTGGGTCGGCGTCTGGATCGGCGGGCAGTCGTGGCTTCCGGGCTGGCTCACCGACGTGTTCACCGTCAGCTTCAAGGCCGACCATCCGTGGCTGAGCCTGATCATCCCCGGGATGGTGCTCGGGGCGCTCTCACTTGCCTCGATCGCCCGGCTGACCCGCACCGGCCTGATCGAGAACCTCAGCTCCGACTACGTCCGCACCGCGCAGGCCAAGGGCCTCACGCCGCGGCGGGTGATCGGGGTGCACACACTGCGCAACTCGCTGATCCCCGTGGCCACCTACATCGGTGCCGACTTCGGCTTCCTGATCGGCGGCGCGATCGTCACCGAGGGGATCTTCAACATCCCGGGCATCGGCGGCCTGGCCTACCAGTCGGTCCTCACCGGCGTCGTCCCGGTGATCATCGCACTGGTCACGATCCTGGTGCTGATCTTCCTGGTCTTCAACCTGCTGGTCGACATCTTGTACGCCGTTCTCGACCCGAGGATCCGCTATGACTGAGCAGACGATGGAGGGCGTCAGCACCCCCCCCGCATCCGGCGACCCATCCCAGCAGAGCGGCGGATCGTCGACCCGGAGTCTGTGGGGCGACGCGCTCCACGACCTGATCCGCAACCCGCTGTTCGTGATTCCGGTGCTCGTCGTGCTCGCGGTCGTCTCGATGGCCATCGCACCCCAGATCTGGACCGGCGCCGACCCGAACAACTGCCACCTGGTCCAGAGCAAGCACGGTCCCTCACCGGGGCACCCGTTCGGGTTCACGATCTACGGCTGCGACATGTTCGCCCAGGTGATCTACGGCGCCCGCCCGGACATCATCATCGCGGTGGTGTGCACCGCCGGGATCGCGACCGTCGGGACCGCCCTGGGCACACTGGCCGGTTTCTTCGGCGGCTGGACGGACATCATCATCTCCAGGCTCACCGACATCTTCTTCGGGCTGCCGTTCATCCTTGCCGCGCTGATCTTCCTGGCCATCGTCGGCAACCACTCGGTGTACGCGGTCTCATTGATTCTGATCGTCTTCGGCTGGACCCAGCTGACCAGGATCATGCGTGGCAGCGTGCTGGAGACCAAGAACCGCGACTACGTCGAAGCAGCTCGGGCCCTGGGAGCGCGCAACGGCCGGATCATCTTCAAGCACATCCTGCCGAACGCGATCGCCCCGGTGATCGTGCTGTCCACGATCGCGCTGGGCGGGTTCGTGTCCGCGGAGGCCACGCTGACCTTCCTCGGGGTCGGCCTGCAGCGCCCGACGATCTCCTGGGGGGTCCTGATCACCGACGGGCAGGACTGGGCGATCTCCGGCTACCCGCACCTGCTGGTCTATCCGTGCGCGTTCCTGATCGCCACCGTGCTGGCCTTCATCCTGGTCGGTGACGCGGTTCGCGACGCCCTCGACCCGAAGCTTCGATGACCCTCAGACTCCTGATGAGAGAGCGCCGATGAGCAACGATTCCCCCGACGTCCTGGTCCGCGAGGCCGACACCCCGCGCGCCGCCGTCGAGTCGATGCCCGGCTACGACCCGCGGGCACCGCTGCTGAGCCTCGACGACCTCAAGGTCGAGTTCCACACCCGGGACGGCGTCGTGCACGCCGTCAACGGCGTCAACTACACCGTCGAGTCCGGCCAGACTCTTGGCGTGATCGGCGAGTCCGGCTCCGGCAAGTCCGTGACCGCCCAGGCGGTCATGGGCATCGTGCCGTCCCCGGGCCGGGTGTCGGGTGGCCACGTCCGCTATCGCGGCGTCGACCTGGGCGCTCTGAATGAGGGCCAGCGCCGGCAGATCCGCGCCGAGGCGATCGCCATGGTGTTCCAGGACGCCCTGTCCGCGCTCAACCCGGTGTTCACCGTCGGCTTCCAGATCGGCGAGCTGTTCCGCAAGCATCGGGGGATGAAGCGAGCCGATGCCAGGAAGCGGGCCGCCGAGCTGCTCGACATGGTGCGCATCCCGAACGCCAAGGACCGGGTCAGCGCCTACCCGCACGAGTTCTCCGGTGGGATGCGGCAGCGGGTGATGATCGCGATGGCACTCGCCCTCGACCCCGACGTTCTCATCGCCGACGAGCCCACCACCGCGCTCGACGTCACTATCCAGGCGCAGATCATGAACCTGCTGGCAGACCTCCAGCAAGAGCGCCACATGGGACTGATCCTGATCACCCACGACATGGGCGTGGTCGCCGACGTCGCGGACCGGGTCGTGGTGATGTACGCCGGCAAGGTCGTCGAGCACTCCCCGGTGGAAGATGCCTACGCCGACCCGGCCCACCCCTACACCCGGGCGCTGCTGCGGTCGATCCCGCGGGTAGACCGCAAGGGACAGTCGCTCGACGTGATCGAGGGGCTGCCGCCGAACCTCGCCAGGATCCCCCCGGGCTGCTCCTTCCACCCGCGGTGCCCGTTCGCCCGGGACCGCTGCCGTGAGGAGGAGCCTCCGTTGTACGACGTCGGCCCCGGGCGGGACAGTGCCTGCCACTTCTGGCAGGAGGTGATCGAGTCGTGAACACCGGCGGAAGCGGAGACAACGTCATCGAGGTGCGCGACCTGGTCAAGCACTTCCCGTTGATGCAGGGCATCGTGTTCAAGCACGAGGTGGCCAAGGTGCACGCCGTCGACGGGATCAGCTTCGACCTGCGCCGCGGCGAGACCCTTGGCCTGGTCGGCGAGTCCGGATGCGGGAAGACGACGGTCGGCCGGTTGCTGATGGGGCTGGAGAGGCCGACCGCCGGGACGATCGAAGTGCTCGGACAGGACATCGCGTCGATGAAGCCGCGGCAGCTGCGCGAGATCCGCCGCGACATCCAGATCGTGCTTCAGGACCCCTACTCCTCCTTGAACCCGCGGATGACTGTCGGCGACATCGTCGGCGAGCCGTTCGAGATCCACTCGGACGTTGCCCCGAAGGGGGACCGCAGGAAGCGGGTGCGCGATCTGCTCGACGTGGTCGGCCTGAGTCCTGAGCACATCAACCGCTACCCGCACCAGTTCTCCGGAGGTCAGCGACAGCGCATCGGCATCGCCCGCGCCCTCGCGCTGCGCCCCAAGGTGATCGTCTGCGACGAGCCGGTCTCCGCCCTCGACGTCTCCGTGCAGGCGCAGGTGATCAACCTGTTGGAGCAGCTGCAGGACGAGTTCGACCTGTCCTACCTGTTCATCGCCCACGACCTGTCGGTGGTGCGGCACATCTGCGACCGGATCGCGGTGATGTACCTCGGCCGGATCATGGAGGTCGGCACGGACGTGGAGATCGCCGAGCACCCCACCCATCCCTACACCCAGGGCCTGCTGTCCGCGGTCCCGGTCCCCGACCCCAGCACGCGCGACACCCGCCAGCGGGTCCGGCTGGAGGGCGACGTACCCAACCCCACCGACCCGCCGTCGGGCTGCCGCTTCCGGACCCGCTGCTACAAGGCCGAGGACGTGTGCGCGGAGAAGGACCCCTCGTTGATCGTGCGGGACGGCTCGCCGCATCCCTCCGCGTGCCTGTTCGCCGAGGAGCGGGATGTCGTGCACGCGCAAAGCGGGGACTGACTCCGGGCGCCTGCGCTCAGCGGGGGAGACCCCCGAGCGGTGCGACGCTGATGCCGGACTTCTCGCACACCCAGGTCGGGTCGGGCCCGCCGAGCTCGGGATGGATGTAGAGCGCGTGCGCGTCCAGCTGGTCGCACGACCTACACAGCGGCCAGCGTCCGACCGACTCCAGCAGCGCGTCCTGCACGTCCTGGGCAACCAGCCCGGCGACGTACCGCTTGCCCTCCTCCCACTGGGAGGCCCACCACCGTCGGGTGGTCACCGCTGCCTCCAGGGCCGATACCGACGCAGGCGTGGCGGCCGCGGTCGCCTCCAGATCGTGCAACACGAGGGCACGCGCCGTGAGGAGTACGTCGGTCTGCGGGTCGTCGGATGTCACGATGTCCATTGTGAGCACGGATCAAGGCCCGGTGCAGGTCGAGCGGTCCGCCTCGCCCCTTCTGGAGGTGGCGGTGGTGCACGAGCGCGACGTCGCGGGCGCCGACGAAGGGGGCGCGGACCGGTTGTTCCTGCTCGCATCACCGGAGGAGGGGGGCCGCTCGCCTGAGCCGGCGCTGGTGTCCGGCGTGTGCCGTGAGACGGACCTGCCCGTGCGGGTGCTGCTGCGGCTGTCCGAGGGCTACACCACCACCGGCGGGGAGATGACCCGGTTGGTGGGGCTGGGCGAGGACTACCTGTCCGCGGGGGCGGCGGGGGTGGCATTCGGCTTCCTCGACGCCGACACCGAGATCGACACCGAGGTCTGCGGCTACCTTGCCGACCGGCTGCCCGAGGTGGCCTGGACGTTCGACCGGGCGATCGACGCGGCGCTGTCGACCGGCCGTGCCTGGCGGCAGGTGGCCGCGCTGCCCGGCGTCGACGCGGTGCTGTCGGCCGGGTCGGCGCGAGGGCTGTCGACCGGACACGACGAGCTCACCGACCGTGCCGCCGCAGACCCCGACGTGGCGCGGCTGCTGCTGGCCGGTGGCGGGCTGCAGCCGGAGCATGTGCCGTGGCTGGCGCGGGCCGGGGTGCGGCAGTTCCACGTCGGCGTCTCGGTGCGGCCCGGGCGTTCCTGGACCAAGGCATACGTCGACGCGGGGCATGTGCGCGCCTGGCGGCTGCTCCTCGACCACGTCGAGACCGGGCGCCCCGACGCACCAGGACCGGCAGAGTGATGCTGCTGATCGACCCACCGAACGCCCCGGGCCACGGCCGGCTCTGGTCCCACCTGGCCAGCGACACCTCCTACGACGAGCTGCACCGCTTCGCCCAGCTGCTCGGCGTGCCGCGACGCGGGTTCGACCGGGACCACTACGACATCCCCGCCGAGCGCTATGAAGCGGTGGTCGCTGCCGGTGCGGTCCCGGTGTCGTCGCGCGAGCTGATCGTCCGGGTGTCGGAGGCCGGCCTGCGGCGCCGCAAGGCACGCACACTCGGTCCTCGGCGTCCTGGGCGCACGCTGGTGCGACCGCCGCGGCTGCGGTCCGGCGACACCGTCGCGGTGGTGGCGCCGGCTGGTCCGGTCGGCGAGTCGCAGTTCGAGGACGGCCTCGACGTGTTGCGGTCCTGGGGACTCCAGGTGCGCACGGCAGTGGGCGACGTACACCCGGAGCTGGGATACCTGGCGGGCACCGACGACCAGCGGGCTCGGGAGCTCACCCGGGCCTGGTGCGACCCGGACGTGCGCGCGGTGTTCTGTGGCCGTGGAGGGTACGGCAGCCAGCGGATGGTCGACCTCCTCGACGCGGTCGCGCTCGCCGAGGCGGGCCCGAAGCTGCTCGTCGGCTTCTCCGACATCACCGCCCTGCACCAGTGGTTCGGCCTGCGGCTCGGTCTGGCCACCGTGCACGGGCCGGTCGTGACCAGCCTCGCGGCCGACGCGGAGTCCGCCGACCATCTGCGCGCCTTGCTGTTCCACGGTGGGCCGGTGAGGCTGGCGGGCGGGGCGCCCTTGGTTCCGGGATCTGCGGACGGCGTGCTGTCCGGCGGCAACCTCGCGTTGCTGGCGTCGAGCATCGGCACTGCCGAGGCGGAGACGGCGCGGGGGACGATCGTGGTGCTCGAGGACGTCGCCGAAGACGTGTACCGCGTGGACCGGATGCTGACCCAGCTGCTCCGTTCCGGGTGGCTGGCCGGCGTCCGCGGTGTCGTGCTCGGCGACTTCTCCGACTGTGCGCCTGCCGAGCTCGTGCGGCCGATGCTCCTCGACCGGCTGGCCGCGCTCGGCGTACCCGTGCTCATGGACGCGCCGATCGGCCACGCCCCGCGCAACCTCGCGTTCTGCTACGGGGTGCCCGCACACCTGGATGCGGATGCCGGCACCCTCGAGCTCCGTGTGGCCGCCCTGACATAGGCGCTGTGTCCCCTGGCCTCTGTCCAGATGCAGCGAAGTCCGCGTCGGCAACCGGGGAAGGGTTGCTCTCGCAGGTTGGTCGGGTATGCCGCACGGTCTCTGCACTCAAGTGGTCTACCAGGAGTAGACTCACGCCATGGCGGATACCACGACCGTGAAGGTGCAAAACAGCACTCGCGACCTCCTCCTCAAGATCGGTGCCTCTCGCCGTGAGAGCGCCGACCAGGTCATCCTTGCCGCTCTGGCCGCAATGAACCGCGAAGAACGCCGCCGGAACGCTGCTGCAGAGGCGCGCGCCATCAAGGATGATCCGGCCGACCTCGCTGAAGTCCGAGCGATCCAGCAGGACATGGCCGCGCTGCATGAGGGGTGAGGTCTACCGACTGCCCGCGCGAGGCAAGGGCCACGAGCAGAGGGGTCGGCGGTACGCCGTCGTCTTGCAGCCAGACTGGCTCGCGCTCAGTACCTGGATCGTCGCGTTCACTAGCACCAGTGCCCGCGAGACCAACTTCCGGCCGCCAGTGATCATCGCCGATCGCCAGACACTGGTGATGTGCGACCAACTCGCGACTGTCGATCTCAACCGCCTCACAGAGCGGGCCGGCTTCCTGACCATCGACGAGATGCGACGAGTCGACGAGGCTCTCGCGTTAGTCCTCGACCTGTAGCCCAGCACCACCGGGCGACGCGCGCGTCGGTCGTCGGCTCCCTGGCGACGTAAAACCGTGTGCGTTCTGGCTCTGGTGTCGGGTTGGATCGGCGTATGTGGATCACGTTGCAGTCCGGAACGCCGGCCCTGTTGGACGAGATCGTCGAGGCGGTGGCGCTCTGGCAGCAGGAAGGTGCGCCGGTCCAGCTTCACCCCGGTGACCTTGGCTGGGCCTGGAGGTTCGGCGCGCAGGCGCTGGCTGACCAGATTCGTGTGTGGCGCCGTGACGGGCAGATCCTGGCCGCTGGCATGGTGGACGGCGAAGACGGATTGATCCGCATGGCGATCGCGCCGAGCGTCGACGACGACGAGGCGTTCGCCGCCCGGCTTCTGGCCGATCTGTCGGATCCGGGGCGGGGTGTGCTGCCCGCCGGTTGCGGGTCCGTCGAGGCCCGATTCGGTGCTGCGTTCCGAGATCTCCTACACCGCAGCGGTTGGGTCGCCGACGAGCCGTGGACTCCGCTGTGTCGTGACCTGACTGCACCCGTGGAGGACCGCGGCCTCAGGATCGAGAGGCTCGACGCAGACAACGTCGAGGAGCGGATCGTGCAGGATCGCGTCGTGGTGGCGCGGGCCTCGTTCCCCAACTCCACGTTCACTGTGGAGCGATGGCGCACGATGGCGGCGTCCTCGGCATACCGTCGGGCTCGCTGCCTGGTCGCTTACGACCGCGATGACGTTGCGGTCGCAGCGACGACGGTGTGGTCGGCCGGGCACGGGCTTCCCGGCTTGATCGAACCGCTGGGCGCCCATCGGGACCACCGTGGCCACGGATACGGCCGGGCCATCACTGTGGCAGCGGCCGCCGCACTGCAGGAGATGGGCGCGTCCAGCGCGACCGTGTGCACCCCGAGCAGCAACGTCGGCGGCGTGGCGGCGTACGTGTCAGCAGGCTTCGAGAAGCTCCCGGACGTCACCGACTTCCGCCGCCCAAGCTGACCTCTGCGGGGCGAGACTTCGGTCGAAACGCCAGCGCAGCGTGATGCTCCGACTGGCAGTCATCCACATCAGCATGAGCATGCCCACGGCGGCTACTACCTCGTCGACCACGCCGGCACCCGCCGACTCGGCAAGCACGCCGCGTAAGGCGGGGCTCAGGCCATGGTGCCGAGCTCGCGGCGGATCGCCTCGCGCCCTGCGCGTTCCCAATGCTCGCGTGCGAACCGGGTGTGGAACAGCGTCGGCTTGTCGAGGAGTGCGCGGAGCACGGCGCCCCGACCGGCGGCGAACTCCTCGTCGCTGAGGTGCGCGTGCTCGGCACGCACCCCGGCGACGTACTCGGCGTAGCGCGAAGGATCGGCGGCCAGGATCGCCAGGTCCGCATCGCACAGCACCTGCCCGTTCACGTCGTCCTGGCGGGCGTCGTGACTCTCCGTCAGCCGAACCAGCCGCGCCACCTCTGCGGCGAGGGCCTCGGGGGCACCTGCGTCGGCCAGCTCGGACTCCGCCCACCGGGCAGACCTCTCCTCGTTCGAGCCGTTGGCCGAGCCCGCTCGGATGTCGTAGACCGAGTCGTGGAACCACGCCGCGAGCAGCACAGCCTCCCCCGCCCGCGGGTCGATCTCGCCGATCCGTGTCAGTACTTCGGCCAGATGCCGCCGGTCGTGGTAGGCGCGCCCGGGGTCGTCGTACGCCGCCAGCAGCCGGTCGCGCAGCTGCTGGTCCAGCCACCGGGGCCAGTAGCGCGCCGGCACGTCGTCCACGGTGCCCAGTCTGCACCGCGCCTCGGCGAGCGGTTACCGGCGGGTACGCGGTGGATCGCACGCACCCGATAGACGGAATCCACCGCGTACCGGTGGGTAACCCGGACGCCCGGTCCTAGCCGAGCTCGGGCGGGAGGTCGGCTGTGTGCAAAATCCGCAGGGACGTGACGGCGCGGGTCAGGCAGACGTAGAGGCGGCGCAGGCCCGTCATCCGGTCCGGCTCCCCGTCGACGATGCCCGCCGGCTCGAGCAGCACCACGTGGTCGAACTCGAGTCCCTTGGCCAGCGAAGCCGGGACCACGTCGAGCTTGGCGTCGAACTCGGCAAGAGACGCCTCCTCGGACTGCTCCGCGCCCAGCAGGGTGTGCGCGATCCCCGCAGCGGCCAGCGCGGACGAGACGTCGGCGACCAGGGAGTCGGGCGCGATCAGGCCGACCGAGCCGATGTCGCCCAGGGTGGTCTCGACGAGCTCGACCAGCCGGGACGGCTCGACCGGCGCGGTCCGGCGGATCTCGAGCTCGCCGCGCGCCCGGCGCACCGACGTCGGCGGCTCCAGCCCGGGCGCGATCAGCGGCAGCAACCGGGCGGCGTAGTCGATCACGTCGCCCGGAACCCGGAACCCCTTGGTGAGCTGCTCGACGTGCGCATCGGGCTTGCCGAGGTGCCCGAGCGCGTCCTCCCAGGACCGGCTGGCCCACGGTGTCGTGGCCTGCGCGAGGTCGCCGAGGACGGTGACCGAGCCGGTCGAGCAGCGTCGGCCGACCGCCCGCAGCATCATCGGGGACAGATCCTGGGCCTCGTCGGCGACCACGTGGCCCAACGAGGGCGTCCGGTCGACGAGGTCGACCGCCTCGTCGACGAGTACGGCGTCCGCGAGCGACCATGCTGCCGAGCCGGGCCCCTTCGGCGGCTTCGCCCACACCAGCACGGCCTGCTCGTCGGCGGAGAGCACGCCGTCGGCAGCAAGCGCCAACGCCGCGGGGTCGGAGAGCAACCGCATCACCAGCCGGGCCGGATCGGTGGCCGGCCACGCCGCCTCGACGTACGCCTTCACCTCGCGGCTGCGGGCCACCGCGTCCTGGACGCGGTCGTCGGGCGCATCGCCGGCGTCCTCCATCCGCACCAGCACCCGGTGGGCCAGCCGCTGGGCGAGCATCGCCCGCGCCGCGCCGTACCTCACCCCCCGGTTGCGCAGATCGTCGAGCAGAGCGTCGACCTCGTAGGTCGCCACGCGCCAGCGCCGCGAGCCGCGCCGCACCACCAGCCCGTCGGCCGGTGTGCGCACCTGGGACCACAGCGCCCGGTGCAGCACCGTGGCCATCCGGGCGTCACCCTTCAACGTGGCGATGCCTGCCTCGTCCTGCCCGCGGATCCGGTAGCGCTGGTTCAGCCGCGCCAGAGTCTTCGCGACCAGCTCCTCGATCGTGGTCTGCTGCGCGTCGATCTCCCCGAGTGCCGGCAGCACGTCGCCGATGTAGTGCAGGAACGACGCGTTCGGACCGACGACCAGGACGCCCTGCCGGGACAGCTGGTCGCGGTGGGAGTAGAGCAGGTACGCCGCCCTGTGCAGTCCCACGGCGGTCTTGCCTGTCCCCGGAGCGCCCTGCACGCAGACCGACTGGCTCAGGTCGGAACGGACGATCACGTCCTGCTCGGGCTGGATGGTGGCGACGATGTCCCGCATCGGTCCGACGCGGGGCCGCTCGATCTCGGCCTCGAGGATCGCCGAGTAGTCCTCTTCGGCCTCGAGGGGCTCGAGCAGCTGCTCGTCCTCGTAGGCGGTCAGCGTGCCGTGCGAGAAGCCGAAGCGACGCCGCAGCCGCACGCCCATCGGCTCGGCCTTGCTGGCCCGGTAGAACGGCACCGAGACCGGGGCCCTCCAGTCGACGACCATCGGGTCGCCGATCTCGTCGCTGACGTGGCGGCGGCCGATGTAGAACCGCTCGCCGGTGGTTGAGGAGGGCGGAGCCTGCGGAGCCCGTCTCGAAACCACCTTGCCCTCGGTCGAGTAGTCGAGCCGGCCGAAGAACAGCGGCACGGTCGGGTCGTCGGCCAGTGCCTTCATCCGCAGGTACAGCGCGGAGGCGAGGTACTTCTCACTCACCCAGTCGCCGGCCGCGGAGGTGTCCAGGGCCGCGGTGCGCTCGCGCATCCGCGACAGGGCACCGCGCGAGGCGGTCAGGTGGTCCTGCTCGGAGGTGAGGTCGGGGTCGGGATCGGGTGTCGTGGGCGGGGTGGCGGGGGAAGAGCCGGCGGCTGCGGGCACGCGGAGACCTCCAGATGTCTGGTGGGGGCCGTGCGACATTACCAGCGACCCCACGTCCGGTCATCCCATTTTCTCGTCCGCGCCAGTGGCAGACTGTCCGGCCGTAGGAGGGATGGTCCGATGGTGACCTGCGACGAGGTCAGCGCACTCGCGGCGCGACTGCCCGACGCCGTGCGCGGTGGGCCTACGAGGCGGGCCAAGGTCGACCCGCAGACCTTCCTGCCCGGTTGACCGGCGACCGCGCGCCTCTTCCTTCGACGCGGGCTTGGGGTGTTGGATGCTGCCAGGTCTGTGCTCGGGAAAGGGCGCGGAGGTCAACGAGGGAGTCAACTGATGAGACGACTTGTCGCGCTGGCGGTAGGAGCTGCCGTGGTGCTCGCGGGTGCCGCGACCGTGCCGACCGCACAGGGCGCCGTACAGGCGGGCTTCAACCCTGGCGGCATCGACTGGCACCGCTGCCCGAAGGGCACCTTCCTGCGGGAGTACGGCGCACAGTGCGGTTCGCTGCGGGTGCCGCTGGACTACAACCACCCGCACGGCCGGAAGATCACCCTGGCCCTGTCGCGGGTCGAGCACACGTCCTCGAAGAAGGACTACAAGGGCATCGCGCTGATGAACCCCGGTGGCCCGGGCGCCTCCGGGCTGATCATGAGCCTCTACGGCATGTTCGTCCCGCATCACGTCGGCGACCAGTTCGACTGGATCGGCTGGGACCCCCGCGGCGTCGGCTCCAGCACCCCGGCGCTGACCTGCGACAGGCACTTCTTCAAGCCGGACCGGCCCTACTACGTGCCGATCACCGCGCATCTCGACAACGTCTGGCAGACCCGGTCGCGCCACTACGCGCGTGCCTGCGGGAACGCGAAGGCGCGCCGGCTGCTCGACCACGTCAAGACCACCGACACGGTCGCGGACATGGAGAGCATCCGCAAGGCCCTGCACCGCAAGCGGATCAACTACTACGGGTTCTCCTACGGCACCTACCTCGGCCAGGTCTACGCCACCTTGCACCCGCACCGGGTGCGCCGGATGGTGCTCGACAGCACGGTCGACCCTCGCGGCGTGTGGTACCGCGACAACCTGCACCAGGACACCGCGTTCAACCGCAACATCAAGATCTACTTCGACTGGCTCGCCAAGTACGACTCGGTCTACCACCTCGGCAAGAGCGGCGCCGCGATCGAGAACCACTACTACGACGAGATCCGGCACCTGCGCCGGCATCCCGCGGGCGGCGTCTTCGGCCCCGACGAGCTCGCGGACACCCTGCTGCCGGCCGGGTACTACGTGTTCGGCTGGGAGGACATCGCCAAGGCCTACGCCGCGTTGCTGAACAAGCACAACTACAAGCCGCTGCTGCGCATGTACCGCCAGGCCAACTCCACCAAGCCGGGCGGCGACAACAGCTACGCGATGTACCTCGCCACCGAGTGCACCGACGCCCACTGGCCGAGCAACTACGCCCGGATGCGGCTGGACAACTGGCGCATCTACGCAAGGGCCCCGTTCCTGACCTGGGCCAACCAGTGGTTCAACGGCGGCGGCTGCCTGGGCTGGCGCGGTCACGCCGGCCGGCCGGTGCACGTCACCGGTGCCCACGTGCGGCAGCCGGTGCTGATGATCGACGAGACCAAGGACGCGGCCACGCCGTACGCCGGAAGCCTCGAGGTCCGCAGCAGGTTCCCCACCGCCTCCCTGATCGCCGGGGTCGGCGGCACCACCCACGCCGGGTCGCTGAGCGGCGACGCGTGCATCGACAACGCGATCGCCCGCTACCTCGACCACGGCAAGACGCCCGACCGGGTGCACGGACGGCGCGCGGACGCGAAGTGCCCGCCGCTGCCCAAGCCGAACCCGACGCAGACGGCGCCGTCCGGTCGCACGCTGGCCCCTGCTCCCGACCGGCCGCTGTGGAAGGCGCTGCGGGCTACGGTGAACCAAGCGTCGCTGGGGCGCTGACGGCAACTTTCCGGCAGGCCCGGGTCGTCCTCATAGGTGAAGGGGGCGAGGAGATGTCGCAGCCGGCCGACTTCGACGCGTTCGTCGCGTCGCGGTCGGCCGTGCTGCTCAAGACGGCCTGGTGGCTGACCGGCGACTGGCAGCACGCCGAGGACCTGCTGCAGACGGCGCTGGCCAAGTCGCTGCTGGCCTGGGAACGCATAGAGCCAGGGCGTGAGGAGGCCTACGTACGCCGGGTGCTGGTCACCACGCAGGCGACCTGGTGGCGGCGGGCCTGGCACCACGAGCGGCCCGCCGGCGACGTCGGCGAGCTCGTCGACGGCCCGGTGTCCGGCGGTGAGCCCCAGACCGCGACGGTCGAGCTGCGACGGTCGCTTGTCGAGGCTCTCGCGACGCTGACCAGCAGGCAGCGGGCCACCGTCGTGCTGCGCTACTACTGCGACCTCTCCGAAGCCGAGACCGCCGCGACGATGGGCTGCTCGGTGGGCACGGTCAAGAGCCAGGCCGCCAAGGCGCTGGCCCGGCTGCGCGCGCTGCAGGACACCGCCCTCGCCGACCTGATCGACGAAGGGAGCCGCTGATGAGCATGTCAGGACTGAGCGAGAAGGAGCTCGCCGACGCCTTGCGGCGGGCGACACCCGAGCCGGGAACCAACGTCGGTCGGGCCGGGCAGGTGCGGGCACGTGCCGGCCGGCTGCGCAGCCGGCGGCGCGCGACGGCGGCCGGGGCGGTGGTGTGCACGGTGGCCGCGGTGGTGCTCGCCGTCGGGCTGCCCTCCTGGCTCGCCTCGCCCGGCCGACAGCCGAGGGCCGTGGCTCCGGCCGCCTCGGCGTCGCCGTCGGGGCACTGGGTCGCCTGCTCGCCGGGCGTGGACGGCACTTTCCCATGCGGTCCGGGCGCGGTGGCCGCCGCGATCCGCAAGCCCCTGAACCTGCCCACTCTGGCGCCAGGAGCGTCCTGCCCGGTCAGCCCGACGCGGACGTTCCCGCACGGCGGCGCCGGCTTCTCCGGCTCGTTCCAGGCACTCGGCCCCGGGCCGTTCTACATGGCCGGTCCGGGCTCGACGCCTCTGCAGCTGCGTCCCGACCGGAGCAGCGGGTGGGACGAGCAGAAGGTGATCTGGGTCGTCGACAAGACCTACGGCGGCCCGCTGCTGCTGCGCGGCGGTCGGATCGACGCGCCCGGCCGGCTCGGGTTCGCGCACTACATCGGCGCGGCCCACTACTCCGGCGGAGCCGGCGACGGCAAGGCCCACCGCAGCCTGCTCTACGAGCGCGCCGGGTTCGGCGCCGACGACAGGGGCACGCTCGACTCGTTCCCCAGTGGCGTCTACATCCCGCCCTCCGGTCTGCCCGGCTGCTACGCCATCCAGGTCGACGGCGTCGGCTTCTCCGAGACGCTGGTCTTCCGCGCGACGGGCTCGCCGTCCGCCGGATAGGTCCTGACTTGCTCCGTGAGTCAGTACGGCGCCTCGAGTCCGGGGAGCATCGGGAAGTGCCGGACGTTGCGCGTCAGCAACCGAGCGCCGGTGAGCTCGACGGTGGCGGCAATGGCAAGGTCGGCTCCGTCGATGGCGCCGTGACTTGGCAACCACCGGCGACCCAGGGCGCCCGCCTTCTCGGCGACGTCCGCGTCGACGGGATGCCATACCAGCGTGCGCAGCAATGTGCGGGTCGCCTGTTCCTCCGCGTCGCGCATGCCGGCGAGGACCTCCAGCCTGGTGATCTCGCTGGCGTGCAAGGCCGCCGCGACGCGCTCGGACTCGAGTACGCGCGCGGCTCGCTCGTCGCCTCGCAGGTAGTCGATGAGCACGGAGGTGTCGACCAGCGCCGTCATCGGCCGGTCACGAGTCACGTCTGGCCAGCCTGGACGCGGACCGCAGCTCGTCCACCCACCCGGCGCCGTCCACCTTGCGCTCGCCCCACGCACCGAAGGCCGTGCGCATCGTGGCCAGATCCTGCTCTGTGCTCCGCTCCGAGCCGAACCGGGAACGCACCGCCTCGCGGATCAGGGCCGACACCGAGCGTCCTGAGCGCGCGGCCTCCTCGTCGAGGAGACGCCGGTCGTCCTCGGTGAGCGAGATCTGTGTGCGCTGCATGATGTAAGACTACATCACCCGAGGAGCGGGTGAGCGTCCGCGCTCGAGCCGACAGTGCCGGGATCCTCGACCCCGGGCATGCCGAACCCGAGCGGGAGGCGTTGGGTCGGCGGGGGCCGTAGGCTGCTCGCGGTGGACGGGGACATCGGCGTCTACGTCGCGGTCGACGACGGTCTGGTGCCCGCCACGACCACCGCGGTGTACCGGGCGCTCACCACGCTGCTGCCCACCGACGCCGACCTTCCCGTCGGTTGAGGCGCGAGGAGGACACACATGGCGACCTTCGGCCGGTCCGACGAGCTGAGAGGAGCGGAGTTCGTCGACGCGGACCTGCGTGAAGCCCGGTTCGTCGGGTGCTACTTGTCCGATGTCGTGATGCGCGGCGTCGATGTGGCCGGCACGGAGATCGACGCACCGTGGCTGTTCGACGGCGACACCTTCCTGCGCGTCAACGGGGTCGACGTGATCCCGTTCGTCGAGGCCGAGCTCAACCGCCGCTTCCCGGGCCGGGCCGACCGGCGCGCCGGAGACCCGTTGGGACTGCGCGCGGCCTGGGCCGCGCTCGAGACCACGTGGGCGGCCACGCTCGAGCGCGTCGCGGCGATGCCGGGAGGCACTGTCGAGGTCTCGGTGGCCGGCGAGTGGTCGTTCGCGCAGACGCTGCGGCACCTGGTGATGGCCACGGACACGTGGCTGGGCGGGGCGGCGATCCTGGAGATCGAGCAGCCGTACCACCGCCTCGGCCAGCCGAACGCCGACTACGAGCCCGACGGCTACGACATGTCGGTCTTCTCGACGCTGACGCCGTCCTACGCCGAGGTGCTCGAAGTCCGAGCGGGCCGCGTCGCCATGGTGCGCGACTTCCTCGCCAGCGTCACGCCCGACGATCTCGCGGTGCCGCGCAAGAACCCGTGGGCGCCGGAGGTCCCGGAGACCACCCTGTCGTGCCTGCACACGATCCTCGACGAGGAGTGGGAGCACCATCGGTACGCCGTGCGCGACCTGGCGGCGGTCGAGGCGATGCCCGGCGAGGGATCTGCCGTCAGGCGGTGATGTCCTCGGCGTCGATGATCCGGTAGGCGTAGCCCTGCTCGGCAAGGAACCGCTGCCGGTGCGCCGCGAAGTCGGCGTCGACGGTGTCGCGGGAGACGATCGCGTAGAACCGGGCGGTCTTGTCGGGGCCGCCGCTGGCTTTCGGACGCAGCAGCCGGCCGAGCCGCTGCGCCTCCTCCTGCCGGGACCCGAACGTGCCGGACACCTGGATCGCGACGGTGGCCGACGGCAGGTCGACGGAGAAGTTCGCCACCTTCGAGACCACCAGCAGGTCGACGTCTCCGGCCCGGAACGCGTCGAAGAGCCGCTCGCGCTCCGCGACGGTGGTGTCGCCCTTGATGACCGGGGCGCCCAGGTGCTCGCCGATCTCGTCGAGCTGGTCGAGGTACTGCCCGATCACCAGCGTCGGCTCTCCGGCGTGCCGGGCGACCAGCCGTTCCACCAGCCGGGTCTTGGCGGGCGTGCAGGACGCCAGCCGGTAGCGCTCGTCGGGCTCGGCGGTCGCGTAGGCGAAGCGCTCACCGTCGGGCAGGGTGACCCGCACCTCGACACAGTCCGCAGGCGCGATCCAGCCCTGCGCCTCGATGTCCTTCCACGGCGCGTCGTACCTCTTCGGGCCGATCAGGCTGAACACGTCGCCCTCGCGGCCGTCCTCGCGCACCAGCGTCGCGGTCAGCCCGAGCCGGCGGCGGGCCTGGAGGTCGGCGGTCATCCGGAAGATCGGCGCGGGAAGCAGGTGCACCTCGTCGTAGACGACCAGCCCCCAGTCGCGTGCGTCGAACAGCTCCAGGTGCGTGTAGACGCCCTTGCGGCGGGTGGTCATCACCTGGTACGTCGCGATGGTGACCGGCCGGATCTGTTTGCGGGATCCGGAGTACTCGCCGATCTCGTCCTCGGTCAGGGACGTGCGCCGCAACAGCTCGTGCTTCCACTGGCGGGCGGCGACGGTGTTGGTGACCAGCACCAGCGTGGTCGCCTCGGCCCTGGCCATCGCGGCCGCGCCGACGATGGTCTTGCCGGCGCCGCACGGCAGCACGACGACCCCCGAGCCGCCGTGCCAGAACGACTCGGCCGCCTCGGCCTGGTAGGTGCGCAGGTTCCAGCCGTCCTCGACGAGCGCGATCGGGTGCGCCTCCCCGTCGACGTACCCGGCGTAGTCCTCGGCGGGCCAACCCAGCTTGAGCAGCGCCTGCTTGAGGTTGCCGCGCTCGGAGGGGTGCACGAGCACCGTCGAGTCGTCGAGACGGGGGCCGAGCATCGGCTTGACCTTCTTGGCGCGCAGTACCTCTTCGAGGACCGCCTGGTCGGTCGTGGTGAGCACCAGGCCGTGGGTCGGGTGCTTGTCCAGGCGCAGCCGCCCGTAGCGGGCCATCGTCTCGGCGATGTCGACCAGCAGAGCGTGCGGGACGGCGTACCTGCTGAAGCTCAGCAGCGTGTCGACGACCTGCTCGGCGTCGTGGCCGGCGGCGCGCGCGTTCCACAGGCCGAGCGGGGTCAGCCGGTAGGTGTGGATGTGCTCCGGCGAGCGCTCCAGCTCGGCGAACGGAGCGATCGCCTTGCGGCAGTCATGGGCGCGCTCATGGTCGACCTCGAGCAGCAGCGTCTTGTCGGACTGGACGATCAGGGGACCCTCGTTCACCTCACGAGCCTACCCAGCACCCCGATTCGTCCGCGATCTTGCGTCCGTTTCAGGCGGGGCGGTCGCGGACGAATCGGGTGGGGGTCAGCCGGTCGCCTCGGCCTTCTGTCGCGCGCGGTACGCAGCGACGTTCGCGCGGGACGAGCAACGGTCCGAGCAGTAGCGACGGGACTGGTTCGGCGAGGTGTCCACGAACACGTGCGTGCACGAACTGGAGTCGCACACGCCGAGCCGGGTGGCGCCGAGGTCGCAGACCAGCGTGGACAGCCCCATCAGCGACTCGGCGACCAGCAGCTCGGCCACCGAGGACTGCTGGTCGGTGACGTGTATGTGCCAGTTGCTCCCCCCGGCGTCGGTGCTGCGGTGCCCGGCGATGTACGGCGTGACCGGATGCTTGGCCAGCAGGGCGTTGAGCCGGTTCACCACGTCGACCTCGTCACCGGTGTTGGACGCCTCGAACACCGGCCGCAGCTCCTTGACGAACCGGCGCAGCGAGGTCGCGTCACGTTCGACGACCTGGTGGTGCAGCCAGGCGCGGTCCGCGAGGAAGCCGACCAGGGCATCGCCGTCCTCCAGGTCGGCGTTCACCAGCCCCGCGGCACGCTCGGCGTAACGCACAAAGTCCATGTGTGGATATTACCGGCCGCGGACAAGCAGCGGCGGCGTAAGAGTCAGTGGGTGGGGCGGGGGGCTGCGCTGTGGGGCGGCGGGGAACTGCGCTGTCACGAGGAGGGAGCGAGCGCTCCGACGTACGGCATGGCCCAGGCGAACGCGCTGGCCGCCACCGTGTCGAGCTCGTCGGACGCCGAGTCGAGCGGGGCGCGGGTGCGCAGGCGCTTCTGGTAGGAGGCCACCTCGGTCACGAGTGCTCCGAGGGCGCCTTCGCCCCGGAACGCTGCCGCCTTCAGGTCGTCGCCGAGGGTCAGCGAGGCGTCCAGGTGCTCGGGGCCGACACCGAGCAGCAGGTCGAGCGCCGACAGCAGGCCGACCGTGAACGCGACGTCGGGGCGGCCCGCGCCACGGCGCACGGCGAGCAGCTCGCACATCCGGGCCCGTGCCAGCGCCGTGGCCAGTCCGTCGGTGGCTCCGCCGGGCTGGTCGCCCAGGATCGTCAGCGCGATCCATTGGCGGACCCGCACGGTGCCGAGCAGGACGAGCGCTTCGCGCACCGAGCGGACCGCCCGGTGCAGGCCGTGGTCCGCGCCTGCCGAGGCCAGCTGGAGCACCTGCAGCACCAGCGCAGGCTCGTGGCGCAGGGTCTCCTCGACGGCGTCGAAGTCGAGGTCGTCGGCGAGCATGGTCAGCGCGAGCTGGACCCGGGCGAGCGCGGACGGGGCGATCGTGCTGCCGTGCACCAGGCCGGGACGCTCGATGCCATAGCCCTGGAAGAGGTCGAAGCCCTGCGCGACCGCCCATGCGACGTCGTCGTCGGTCTCGACCTTCTCGGCCAGCAGCTGGACGTCGTACGCACGGCACCGTGCCATCAGCGCCGCCACCTCCTCCCGGGGTGTGGCAAGCAGGTCGATCTTCACGATCGAGGCCAGCTCCAGCAGCCGCTCGACGCCGTCGACCCACACGAAGTCGTCGAGGGCGAGCGTGAACCCACGGTCCACCAGGCCGCGTGCGCCCTCGAGAGCCTCGTCGTCGATGTGCACGGTCTCGAGGATCTCGACGACGGTCCGTGCGGGCGGCAGCGACAGCGGGGTGGCGCCGGTCAGCACCCCGCGCTCTGCGTTGCAGAACATCAGCTTGTCGCCGGCCAGCTGCTCGATGCCGATGCTGAGTGCACCGAGCACGACCCGGGCGGTCATCTGCTCGCCGTCCACCTGCGGCGCCTGATCGTCGACGGGGCGGTAGAGAAGCTCGAAGCCGATGACGTTCCGGTCCGCGTCGACCACGGGCTGCCGGGCCACGACGACCGGGGTGGCGGGGCTCGCTTCGACCGCCGGCTTGATCTGGGTGCTCACAACGCGGACATTCTTCCCGGTCAGCCTGGGCGGCGTGGGGAAACGCCTCAGGTCAGTGCGCGGACTCCGGTGATCCGGTGGACCGCGAACAGCCGCACCTGCTGGCTGCGCTGGTCGTACGCCGAGAGCTCGCCGGCGTGCACGTGCACCGGGTCGACCACGCGCTCGGTGACCGTCCCGTGGTTGTCGACGTAGCCGATCCACACGCTCTGTGCGGCGTCGGCCGCCTCGCGGAGCGCCGAGAGCACCTCCGCGGGAGAGATCCGACCGCCGATGCCCTGCTCGGGACGGTTCTGTGCCGCGCGGTCGCCGGCGCGGATCGCGGCGACGGTGGAGGTCAGCTGGGCCGCCGAAGGGGCCGGGCGCCTGATCTCCTGCGGCCGCCTGCCGCGCGAGCGCAGCGCCTGCCTGGCCGTGAGCCGGACGGTACCGTCGGGGGCCTCCACCACCGGGGCGATGCCCAGCTCGCGCAGCCGCGGCAGGAGCACGTCGACCGGGACGTCGCTGACCAGCACCGTCGGCGCGATCCGGCGCAGCCGCAACGACAGCGATCCGGGATCGTGCAGGAGGGTGGCGAGTGCGGTCTCGTCGTCGCTGCGCACGAAGGACTCCGCCGCACCGACGCGCACGGTTCCGAACGTGCGGGACACGTCGTCGATCAGGTACGACAGCGGCTGGGGCACCGGCGTCCGGGAGGAGTCGGCCACGAACGCGTGCACCTCGGCGGCAGACCAGCCGTGGTCGAAGGCACGGCGTACCGAGTGCTCGGTGAAGCGGTACACGGTCGCACCGCCCCGTGACTCGACGTCGGCGAGCAGCGCGAGATCGTGGGCCAGCTCCCGGGTCAGCGGGCCGGGGGCGATCGCGGTCAGGTCCGCCTGCAGCAGCACGTGGTCGACCGGCTCGGGCAGCAACGGGTCCAGGATCGCCGGGATCGCACGTCGCGGGTCCTCGGCCTCCAGCAGCGCGCGTCCGTGCGAGGCCAGCCCGCCCAGCGCGAGCACACCGAGCGCGGCCCCCTCCTCGAGGAGCCACGTGACCGCCTGCTGCCTCAGCGCCGGGCTGCGCGGGCGCAGCCAGTCCAGCCGCGTCACCAGTGAGGCGGGCCCGGTGCCGGTGGCGAGCACCTGGTCGCGGGGGAGCGCGTGCAGCTCGCGCAGGGCTCGCACACGCGTCTCGGGCAGCCAGCCGTGGACGAGGTCGGGGCTCAGTGCGTTGACCGGCTTGCCGCGCTGCTCCGCGCCGGATGCGGGCTCGCGGGTCCCGACCAGGCCGATCATCCGCGGCGTCCCCAACCAGGCGAGCGCAAGGGTCGTCCAGCGGTCCGCGACCGAGCCGGCCTGCCACAGGTCGAAGGCGTCGGTAGGTAGCCAGGCATTACGGTCGTCGGCGTCGCCGAGAGCCAGCAGCCCGGCGGCGTGGGCCACCTCGACGTGCAGAGCCGCCGCAGGCTCCTCGAGATGGAGCAGCCGCGCGGCGGCACGCAGTTCGCGCACCCCCAGTCCGCCACCGCGCAGCGCCGAGGGCGGCGACGTGCCCCAGTGGTCGAGCAGCAGCTCGACTCTGCGCACCAGGTCGAAGGCGGCCCCCGCGGCGGCCTGGTCGACCAGTTGTGCGTCGCGCGACGAGGTCGCCAGGGGCGGTACGTCGTCCGCCGGCTCCAGGGTCGTGTGACCCTCTCGCAGCCCGATGCCGACCTCTCGTGGCACCTCCACCTGTCTGGAGTCGGCGGCAAGCACCAGGCCCCGGGCGAGCAGCTGGTCGACCGGCCCGGCGGTGCGGTCGCCACGCCTGGCTGTCCGGTCGGTGGACTCGACCGAGCCGGGCCTGCCCTCGGCGTCGAGGTGGTCCAGGATCGCTCGCGCCCTCGGGTCGAGCTCATCGAGCAGCCCCGAGACGGTCTCGCGTCGCGAGAGGCACTCCGCGACGGCGGCGATGTCGGCCGCGCGGTCGCCGGTCGGCCGCAGCCCGAGGTCCTCTGCAAGTGCCGTGACCCGGGTCGGTCCGTAGCCGGCCAGCAGGGTGCGGGCCGACCTGCCCAGGCCGCACCACGACGTACCCACGAGGTCGCCGAGGACCCCGACGGTGCGCAACGGCGTGTCGGGCGCGTCCTCGCCCCACACCAGCGCGAGCTCGCGCAGCCGGGCCACCGCCTGCTCGACACGTTGCGGGTCGGCGTTCACCACCGAACGGATCTCGTCGAGGCAGGCGTGCCTTGCGGCCGCGGAGCCGGACGACCCCTGCACCGCGTCCAGCACGGTCAGCTCGAGCACGTTCAGCTGGTCGAGTGCGCGTGCGACCGAGGCGCGAGCGCCGGCGCGGGAGGCGAGCTGGCCGCTGTCGCGCGGGACGGGTGCGGCGAGGTCCGGCCGCTCCGCGAGCAGGCGCGCCACCCGCTCGTCCGGCCAGCTGCGGAGCTGGTCGGCGAGGCTCCGAGGCGGGTGCGGTGGCTTCGCGGACGACATCCGCTCCACGCTACCCCCGTTGAGATGCGCCCCGTTCCCGGTTGAGATGCGCCCCGTTCCCGGTTGAGATGCGCCGCGTTGCGCCGCGCAAGCCTAGTCAGCCGTTCCCGCGGGCCGCCAGCACCTGGATGACGGTCTCGCCGGGGCAGTTCGCGGATTCACGGATCGCCCATCGGCCGGTGAACCCGTTGCCGGTCCAGTTCGCCTCGGCGTCGTGCTCCTCGGTCTCCCCGCTGGTCACCTTGAAACCGGCGCCTTGGACCTCGCGGTTCAAGAACCCGAGTATCTGCTTGAACCGGGTATCCGAGACCGCGGTGACGATGGTGCCGGTGCCGCTGCGGTCCTCGGCGTGGAACACCGTCGTCTTCGCCGGGAACGGCCAGCTGTCGGGGAAGTCCGCGCCGTACGGCGTCGGCGCAGGCTTCGCATCGGCCCGGCAGGTGGATTGGTCGGCCACCTTGTCGAGCCGGTGCTCGGCAGCCTTGTCTGCTGCGCTCTCACACGCGGATAAGGCCCCACCGACGAGTCCTGCCGCGCAGAGAGCAGCGAGGATGCGTCGCATCGGCTACTTCCCGTAGGTGTGCTGCAGCTTGTTGTCGGACTCGTCGGACTCCGTGATCGCGTTCTGCGGATCCACGACGGCAGTGACGACGTGCGCTCTTCCCTTTGCGCGCCACGTCGTCTGCTGGGTCGCGGTCTCGCCGGACGCCAGATCCACACCGGGTGTCAGTCCGACCACCGAGCCGTTGTCGCTGATCTGGGTGCGCACCCCGCTCACCGCGGTGTCACCCGAGTTCTCTATCACCGTGGTCGCCGTGTAACGGCCACGGGCGCGCGACACGTCCAGCGAGCTGAGCGTGAGGTTGGTCGTCACCGGGTCGTACTGCGCGAACAGCGGCTTCCCGCTGCTCTGCCGGGCGATCGTCGCGTACGCGTCGTGGTTGTTCTGCGTCGGGTCCGTGACGCACGCGCCCGTACAGCCGTCGGCGTAGGCCACCTCCACGCGGCCGTGGTCGTCGATCGTGACGTCGATGAAGTCCAGCAGATTGCGGTCGTTCGAGCAGGTGGTGCCCGCGGTGCAGATCGATCCGCGCTGGACCGGGTCGTTCGGGGTCGCGTCGGTGGTAACCCAGGTCTTGCCGCTGTCGTAGGTGGTGTCGACATACAGGTGCCAGACGCCCTTGAAGTTCGCGCTGTCCTGGTAGTTGCCGTCGGTCGGGGTGCCGATGTAGGCAAACGACGCCCGGTCGCCGTCGCCGGCCACCATCGCCGGGAAGACGGCGTTGTTGATGTCGAACTCGGTGCCCACGGTCTGGTTGTGCTCCCAGGTCTTGCCGTGGTCGTGGCTGACGGCGACGCCCGGCTTGCCGTCGGCTCCGACGTACCCGAAGTAGACGGTGCCGTCCGAGCCGATACCGATCGACGGGTCGGAGTCACCTGGCGTGCTGCCGGGCACGTGCTCGACGGTCCAGCTGGTGCCGTTGTCGGTGGACACGACCGCCGCCTGGGTGGCGCCACATCCCTTGTTCGGCAGGTACGCCGTGCCGTCCGGCCCGACCTTGATGTGGCCGTGCAGGCCGCCGCACTCGGTCAGGTCGTACGTCGGGACGCCGGGACCGAACGTGACGCCGCCGTCACGAGAGATCGCGCAGAACGCCGTGGCGATGTCCTGGGAGCAGTAGTACACAGCGTGCGGGTAGACCCCGATGCCGCCGACGCCGTTCTGGGAGAAGGGGCCGCCGCCGAGGGTCTGGTGGTCGACTCCGCTGGGGATGCCGCCGCCCTGGCTGGGCGACCAGGACGCGCCGTCGTCGTCGGTGTAGCAGGTCAGCGAGTCGAACCCGGACAGCTGGGACTCGAAGGTCCGCCCCGTCGTGTGGTCGGTGTACAGGATCGGGTCAAGGCTGGTGGTGTCGCCCTGCGGACAACCGTTGGTGGCGCTCGCGGTCACATCGGTCCACGTCGCGGTCGTGGGACTGGTGGCGTCGTCGAAGGTGACCTTCGCCGTAGAGAGCCCGGCTTGGTACATCGTCGCGTCGCTGTTCCAGTTCGTGCCGATCGACGGCTCGCCCGCGTCGTGGGCGCCGGAGAACGACCCGGGGGCCGGGTAGTTCGCGAAGCCCGGTGGGGTGTCCGTTCCGGGCGGAGGGTTCGTCGGCGTGGTCGCCAGCGTCGCGGTGGCCTGGTAGCTCTGGCCCAACGGTGCGAACGGCACCACGCGAACCGTGTAGTCGGCGCTCGTCGCGGGCAGGTAGACCGTCTCCGGGTCGGCGCTGGAGGCGGCCGTGCCTGCGGGGTCGCCGTTCGCGTCGAGCGCGTAGACGTCGAAGTCCGCGGCGGAGTTGGGCCAGCTCACCTTCACGACCATCCGGTGGTCGGTGCCGTAGCCGGCCGGCGTGTCGACGTGCAGCGTGTAGTCGTCACAGGACTGCGGAACCGTGCAGTCGGGTGTGCCGTTGGCCTGCGCGGTGACGTTCGGCGCGACGAACGGGCCACCCGACCACGAGACCGAAGTGCTGGTGTCGGAGACCGTGCCCTCGGTGGGAGTGGCGGCCTGAGCGCTGTCGAGGGCGAATCCGGCGGCGAGGAGTACGCCGATCGCGCCGGCGCGCAGCAGCCTGCTGCGCAGCGATGAGCCTGGTAGGTGCATGCCTGCTCAACGAGAGAGGCCCTGAGAGGTCACGCCGGCCGTCGCGAACCAGGCAGATCTGAACGCCGAACCAGGCAGATCTCGACGCCGAACCAGGCAGATCTCAACGGGCGGCGGTGGCGGCAGCGAAGCGCTCGTGGCGGAGCCGCTCGACAGCCGCATGCTCCAGCGGCTCCAGCGTTGCGCCGGTGGTGGCCGACAGCAGGTGGTCGGCGAGGGCGGGGTTGCGGGCGAGCACGGGGCCGTGCAGGTACGTCGCGACGACACCGTGCTGGACGGCACCCTCATGGCTGTCGTGACCGTTGCCGGTCCCTGCGGTGACGCGGCCCAGCGGAGTGGCGTCGGCGCCGAGCGCGGCGTCTCCCTGGTGGTTCTCGTAGCCGCTGAGCCGGCCGATCGGCAGCCCGACCGCGTCGGCGACTACTTCGCCGACGGCCCGCTCTCCGGCGAGCCGTCCGCAGCGCACATCGAGCAGGCCCATCCCCGCGCGCACCGAGCCGTCCGGGCCCGCGAACTGCTCGGACAGCAGTTGGAACCCGGCGCAGACCGCCAGGCAGGGGGTGCCGTTCTCGAGGGCCGAGGTCAGCACCGGCTGCTCGCGGAGCAGCTCCCAGGCCAGCAGCAGCGAGCTGTCCTCACCGCCGCCGAGCAGGTAGAGGTCCGCCTCGCCGGGGACCGGATCCCCGGGCGCGACCTCGAGCACCCGAACCGGCAGGTCGCGGGCCCTGCCGCGGTGCACGAGCGCGAGCAGGTTGCCGCGGTCGCCGTAGGTGCCCAGCAGCTCCGGGTAGACGAGTGCGATCGTCAGCGCGTCAGCGGCCACGGCCGATCCACCTCCGTGCGTCCTGGAACGCCGAGTAGTTGGCTACCACGTCGACCGGCCCGTCGGGGAGCGCTCTCAGCGCGCCCTCGAGGCTGGGGAACTGCTCGACGCCGGTGAACCCGTCGATCTCCAGCCGCACGGTCATGTCGGTGCCGCGCTTGCCGTAGACCACGATGTCACGTCCGCGCAGCGCGTCGAACGTGACGTCGTACAGCCAGGACGGGTCGCGCCCGTCGACGCCCTCCGAGTTGAAGCCCAAGATGATCGGACGATGCACGATCGGAGACGGCGTCTCGCTGACCATCCGGGTCGCCTCCAGCCAGCCGGCGGGGTTCTTGGCGAGCAGCAGACGCACTCGCTTCCCGTCGACGTCGTAGGAGGCGTAGCGTCCGGCGACCTGCCGGATCTCGCCGATCGCCCGGGCGGCCTCGGCCGTGTCCGCACCCGCGTCGGAGGCGGCCGCGATCGCCAGGGCCGCGTTGGCGAGGTTCGCCTCACCGGGAAGCGTCAGGCTCAGCTTGACCCGATGGTCCGGGGCGACCAGCTCTTCGCCGTCGAGCCACCAGTCGGGATCGGGACGCGTCAGCCCGCACGCGGCGCAGCTCCATCGCACACCGTCGCGGTCGCAGCGGCCGCCGCATCGGGGGCACAGCACCGAGTCGGCCGTCCAGCGCTGCCCCATCGCCACCCAGACCTGGCGCGCCGCGGCCATCGCCGGCCACACCACGTCGGGGTCGTCGCAGTTCGCCACCGCCAGAGGTACGTCGTCCAGTGCCGCCCGCCACTTGTTCGAGACCGAGGCGACCTCGGGGTTGCGGGTCAGCTGGTCCCGGGTGAGGTTGAGCAGCAGCGCGGCCTGCGGGCGGGTCCGCTCCACCACCCAGGGCAGCCAGCCCTCGTCGGTCTCGAGCACCACCCGGCCGGCGTCCCCGTGCGCCAGGGCGGTAGTGATGCCGGGCGGGGTGTTGGCCCCGTCGGCGTTGGTGTCGGCGGGGCCGAGGGTGCGCAGCGCCGCGGTCAGCATCGCGGTGGTCGTGGACTTCCCGTTGGTGCCGCTGACCAGGGCGACGTACCGCCCGGCGGCGAGCGTGCGCGCCGCGTCCGGCGCGAGCGCCAGCAGCACCCGCCCGCCGATCACGCCTCCGCCGCCGCGCCCGGTGGCGCGCGACAGCGCGGAGACAGCGCGGGCGGCGTACGTCGCGGCGTTGAGCCTGGCGCTGCGCGGGCGGTCCGAAGAGGTCTGCACGGCACTAGTAAACCGGGCGCCGCCCCAGAGGCCGAGCCGCCCCGCCCCGCTCACGCCGGTCTCATCCGTCGCGAAAGCGGCGCGGCTTGCGCCGTTCCCTGGGACTATGAGGAGTGTCGTTCGCCGAACCGATGCCCGAAGCACCATCCGAAGGCGCGGTCATCGTCATTCACAATGCCCGCGCCTGGTTCGGGAATCGGTGCCTACGGGCATTACCGCGGCCGATCTGCGAGAACTGACTTGCGAACCCGAGCACTCGGGAGTCTGGGTGGACCGTCAGTCACCTGATCCCTGAATTCCCACCCGAACCGAAGCCGTCTTCCTGGCAGGATGTGCGCATGGCAGTGATCGAGGCGTGCGGACTCGGAAAGTCCTATGCCGGGAAGCCGGCGGTCAGCGACCTGAGCTTCGAGGTGCAGCCCGGGAGTGTGACGGGCTTCCTGGGCCCGAACGGGGCGGGCAAGTCCACCACGATGCGGCTGATGCTGGGACTCGACCACGGAGCGGGGACGACGACGTTCGACGGGATCCCGTTCACGTCCCTGGAGCACCCGATGCGGCATGTCGGCGCGCTGCTGGAGGCCAAGCCGTTCCACCCGACCCGCAAGGCGCGAAACCATCTGCGGATGCTCGCCGCGGCGAACGGCATCGGCATGGGACGGGTCGACGAGGTGCTCGAGCAGCTGGGGCTGTCCGCGGTCGCGGCCAAGAAGCCCAAGACGTTCTCGCTGGGCATGGGTCAGCGCCTCGGGCTCGCGGCGGCGCTGCTCGGGGACCCGCACACGCTGCTCCTCGACGAGCCGGCGAACGGGCTGGACCCCCAAGGCATCCAGTGGATCCGCGAGCTGTTGCGCGGCTTCGCGGCGGGCGGCCGCTCGGTGTTCGTGTCGAGCCATCTGCTCTCGGAGATGGCGCTGATGGCCGACCAGCTGGTGGTGATCGGGCGAGGCCGGCTGATCGCCAGCGGACCGGTCACCGACTTCGTGAAGACCTCGCGCCGCAACGCGGTGCTGGTGCGGAGCCCGCAGGCCGACGAGCTGGCCGGTCTGCTGACCCGTGCCGGCGGCGAGGTGCACGCCGAGGAGCCGGGCGCGCTGCGGGTGACCGGCCTGGACGCGACGCGCATCGGCGATCTCGCCTTCGACGCCTCGATCCGGCTGCATGAGCTCGCGCCGAGGAACGCAACGCTGGAGGAGGCGTTCCTGGAGGCGACCGGGGCGGCCCAGGAGTTCGAGGCCGTCGCCGGCCGTCCGGAGGGATCGTCGTGACCGCAGCCCTGCGCTACGAGCTGGCCCGGATCCGCACGATCCGCTCCACCTACTGGCTGTCGGCGATCGCGTTCGTGTTCGGCATCGGGCTGTCCTTCCTGGCTGCCCTCGGCGCCTCGATCTCCTACGCCACCAACCAGCCGCCCTCCGCCGAGGACGCCGCGACCATGGGTACGGCGATCACCACCCAGTTCGCGGTCTTCGGCGCGCCATACTTCGTCGCCTACATCCTCGGGATGCTCGGTGTGTTCGCGTGGGGCCACGAGTACCGCCACGGCATGATCCGCGCCACCCTGACGGCTCTGGACTCGCGCACCCGCGCCTGGATCGCCAAGTACGTCGTGGTCGCCGGCTGGGTGCTGCTGGTGGCGCTCATGACGCTGGTCTGCTCGGCGTTGATCGGCTGGCTGTGGCTGCACGACGACGGCGTGCCCTTCCACGTCTCCGACCTGGCCGCGATCGTCGGGCGCACCCTGCTCTACACGCTCGTGTTCACCTGGATCGCGACCGCGTTCACCTCGCTGATCCGCAACCAGACCGCGGCGCTGGTGCTGATGTTCCTGTGGCCGCTGGCGCTCGAGAACGTGGTCACGCTGATCCTCAACGTGGTTCCCGGTCTGCGCGACCACGCCGACCTGACCCGGTTCCTGCCGTTCACCGCGGGCACCCGGATGATCTCCTCGATCGACCGGGCCACCTCGACGTTCGGCGAGCCGCTGTCGCTGGTCGGCGCGGTGATCGTCTTCGGTGGCCTCACCGCGATCCTGATGGTCGCCAGCCTGGTGCTGTTCCGAAGCCGCGACGCGTGACCCGAGGCTTCCGGGGCGACTAGGGAGATTCTCAGCTCGATAGTGACTGAACAACTCCCATGTCGCCGAGACGGGCGGCGCTGAGATAGCGTGGCGGCAGATGTCGCCACCAGCCACACCTCGATCGGTTCCCGAGGTCTGGTACGTCTCCTACGGCTCCAACATGTCCGCGCAGCGCCTCCGTGCCTACCTGAGCGGCGGCCTTCCTCCGGGAGGCAGCCGGCAGCATCCCGGCGCACGGGACCCGCGGCCACCTCGACAAAGCATCCCGGTGGACCTGCCCGGCGCGGTCTACTTCGCCGGCGACAGCCCGCAGTGGGGCGGAGGGGTCGCGTTCTACGACCACACCACAACGGGTCCCACGGCCGCTCGCGGCTACCTCGTCACCGCCGCCCAGTTCGCGGACATCCTCGCGCAGGAGCTCCATCGGATCCCCGAACCAGGCGATCCGATCGAGGAGCTGGTCGTGGCCGGTGTCGACGGCCGGCACCAGCTCGGTCGCGGCCGCTACGAGACGCTGCTCGAGGTGGGGCACTACGACGACCGGCCGATGCTCACCTTCACCGCACCTCACGGGATCGACGGCGTCGAGCACACCTCCCCGTCGGCGGCGTACCTGGCCACCCTGCGGGTCGGTCTGCGGGAGGCCCGGGGCTGGGACGTCGAGCGGATCGCCGGCTACTTCGCGGGACTCGGCGTGACCCACGTGCCGCCGAGGGTGGCCGGAGCGGCGGAGGCTCACTAGGGTGCGAAGTATGGAGTCCTATGCGGCAGGTGAGACCAGCCCTGCGCTGATCGAGGAGACGATCGGCGCGAACCTCGAGCGGATCGCCCGCGAGCACGGCGAGCGCGAGGCGATGGTCGAGATCGCCACCGGTAAGCGGTGGACGTACGCCGAGCTGGACCGGGACGTCGACGCGCTGGCGCGCGGCCTGATGGGCGCCGGCATCGCCAAGGGCGACCGGGTCGGCATCTGGGCGCCGAACTGTGCAGAGTGGACGCTGGTGCAGTACGCCACCGCCAAGATCGGCGCGATCCTGGTCAACATCAACCCCGCCTACCGCACCCACGAGCTCGCCTACGCGCTCAACCAGTCCGGGACGCGGCTGCTGGTCTCGGCGACCGGGTTCAAGACCAGCGACTACCGGGCGATGGTGGAGGAGGTTTCGACAGGCTCAACCGGCGAGGACGGCTCAACCGGCGAGGACGGCTCAACCACCATTCCGCTGGAGCGGGTCGTCTACATCGGCACCGCGGACTGGGACGCGCTGCTCGCGGAGGGCGACCAGGTCGGCGCGGACGCGCTCGTCGAGCGGACGTCCACGCTGAGCAACGAGGACCCGATCAACATCCAGTACACCTCGGGCACCACCGGCTACCCCAAGGGCGCGACGCTGTCGCACCGCAACATCCTCAACAACGGCTTCTTCACCACCGAGCTGATCGGCTTCACCGAGCAGGACCGGCTCGCGATCCCGGTCCCCTTCTACCACTGCTTCGGCATGGTGATGGGCAACCTCGGCTGCACCAGCCACGGCGCGACGATGGTGATCCCCGCACCCGGCTTCGACCCCCAGATCACGCTGCAGACCATCCAGGACGAGAGGTGCACGGGGGTGTACGGCGTGCCCACCATGTTCATCGCGATGCAGACCTCTGCGGACTTCCCCTCCTACGACCTCTCGTCGCTGCGCACCGGGATCATGGCCGGCTCGCCGTGCCCGGTCGAGGTGATGAAGCGCTGCGTGAACGACATGCACATGACCGAGGTGGCGATCGCCTACGGGATGACCGAGACGTCGCCGGTGTCCGCCCAGACCCGCACCGACGACGACCTGGACCGCCGTACCTCCACGATCGGCCGGGTGCACCCGCACGTGGAGATCAAGATCATCGACCCCGCCACCGGAGACACGCTCGAGCGCGGCGAGCCGGGCGAGTTCTGCACGCGTGGCTATTCGGTGATGATCGGCTACTGGGGCGATCCCGACCAGACCGCGCAGTCCATCGACGACGACGGCTGGATGCACACCGGCGACCTGGCCACGATGCGTGAGGACGGCTACGCGAACGTCGTCGGCCGGATCAAGGACATGGTGATCCGCGGCGGCGAGAACGTGTACCCCCGCGAGATCGAGGAGTTCCTCTACACCCACCCCGACATCGAGGACGTGCAGGTGATCGGTGTCCCCGACGAGAGGTACGGCGAAGAGCTGTGTGCCTGGGTCAAGATGAGGGCGGGGGCCACCCCGCTCGACTCCGAGGCGGTGCGCGAGTTCTGCGCCGGGAAGCTCGCCCACTTCAAGATCCCGAGGTACGTGATGGTGGTCGACGAGTTCCCGATGACCGTGACTGGCAAGATCAGGAAGGTACAGATGCGCGAGGTGGCCGCCGAGAGGCTGGGCCTCGCCGCCGTCGACACCGCCTGACGAAAGGAACCGATCTCGGATGACCGACACCGCGCAGACGCTGGACCAGCTCGCCGAGGAGTACTACTCCGCCTGGCTGGCCGTCTCGCCGACCGAGGCCCACCTGCTCGGCGAGTACCAGTACGCCGGAGGGTTCGAGCAGGCCACGCGCGCCGAGGAGGACCGCCGGGTCGCCGAGCTCCGCGAGTTCGCCCGGCGCGCCCAGGCGCTTCCGGAGGAGGGGCTCTCCGAGCAGCAGCGGATCACGCGGGCGGTGATCGTCGACCATGCCACGAGCACGGCCGACCTCGCCGAGTCCCGATTGCCGGAGATCTCGGCCGACCCCATCTTCGGTGAGCAGACCGCGATGCCGCTGGTCGTCGGCATGCTCTCGCTTCCCGACGCCGAGGTCGCCGAGGCGATGGTGAGGACGTTCCACGGCTTGGGCCGCTACTTCGGCGACCTCGCCGAGCGGCTGCGCGAGGGCGCCGAGCGGGGCAGGTTCCCGGCGAGGTTCGCGGTGGAGGCCACCATCGAGCAGATCGAGGAGTCGCTGGGCCGTCCGGCCGGCGAGGACCCGCTGCTGAACACCCAGGAGCCGCCGGAGGGTGTGGACGTCGCCGGCTGGCGCGGCGCGCTGCAGGACGCGATCGAGAAGTCCGTGCGGCCGGGGCTGGAGACCTACCGCGACGCGCTGCGCGACGTCGCGCTGCCGAACGCCCGCCCGGACGACAAGGTCGGTCTGTGCTGGCTGCCCGGCGGCGATGACGCCTACACCAAGGCGCTGCGCTACTTCACCACCACCGACAAGACCGCGCAGGAGATCCACGACATCGGCCTGGCCCAGATCGACAAGCTGGCCGAGGAGTACCGCGGCCTGGGGCCGGAGGTGGTCGGCACCGACGACCTGTCGGAGATCTTCGACGCGATGCGCAGCGACCCGAAGCTGCACTTCGAGCACGCCGACCAGCTCGTCGAGGCATCCGAGGTCGCCATGCAGCGTGCCTGGGAGGCCATCCCGAACTGGTTCGAGGTGCTGCCGAAGGCGAAGTGTGCGGTGCAGTCCACGCTCACCGGCGCCAAGGCGTTCTACTTCCCGCCGGCCACCGACGGCCGGCGCGGCGGCACGTTCTTCGTCAACGTCAAGGACGTGACGGCGTGGGGCGTCTTCGAGCTGGAGTCGCTCGCGTTCCACGAGGGCATCCCCGGGCACCACCTGCAGCTGGCCATCGCCAGCGAGCTCGAGTCGGTGCCGGAGTTCCGCAAGCACCTGCACAACTCGGCGTACGCCGAGGGCTGGGGCCTCTACAGCGAGCGGCTGGCCGACGAGATGGGCCTCTACTCGGCCGCCGTCGACCGGATGGGGATGTACTCCGCGGACTCGATGCGGGCCTGCCGTCTGGTCGTCGACACCGGCATGCACGCGCTCGGCTGGAGCAGGCAGCAGGCCGTGGACTACATGGTGGCGAACTCGCCGATGACCGAGGCGATCTGCCGTCCGGAGGTGGACCGATACGTCGTCTCGCCGGGACAGGCGTGCTCCTACATGGTCGGCCGGCTGGAGATCCAGCGGATGCGCCGGGAGGCCGAGCAGCGGCAGGGAGACACGTTCGACGTCAAGAAGTTCCACTCGGCCGTGCTCGACTCCGGCTCGCTGCCGCTCGGCATCCTCGAGGAGGTCGTGACAGCGCGGCTGGGTCAGTAGATCTCGAGCAGGGTGTGCCGCGAGGAGTCGCCGTACCTGATCTCGCCGAGCCACCGCTGGGTGGGGTCCAGACCCTGCCAGGAGACCGTGTAGTCGAAGCTGCCGCCCGGCACGTCGCCGACCGTGTCGGGGGTCAGGTCGAGGCTGGTGCCGCCCTGGTCGGCGAGCACCCACGTGTAGAGCTGGGCGGTCGTGGTGGAGTGGTTGCCGGCACTCTGCGCGTGCACGTACAGCGTGTAGCGGCCGGGCTCGGGCGCGGCGACCGTGAGGGTGGCGCTCGAGCCCGTGCTCGTGTCGGCGGCAACCGGCCGGCCGCCCCGGTAGAGGTAGGCGTCCAGGTCGTCGCCGACGTTGTGGCTGCTCAGCTCGACGCGCACCAGGTCGCTGCCGGTCGGGACTTGCACTGACGTCTCGAACGTGTCCGCGTCGGACGTCGGGTTGCTCGGGTCGAAGGCGCCCGGCACAAGGGACAGGCCGGTCGGGTTGGCCGGCACCATCCCGGTGCTGGTCAGGTCCACAGGAACCCCGTTGCCGGAGCGGCCCTCCACGGTGAGCGTCCCCGACATGCCGAGGGAGCGCATCAGTGAGGGTGCCCGCACCTGCGCCGCGCCCACCGCGACCGGCACCCGCACCTGGTGGCTGAGCCCGGTCCAGGTCAGCCAGCCCTTGGTGTAGTGGTCGGCGGGGGTGTTGGGCGTCGCGGTGAGCCGGATCCGCACCCGGTGGGTCTCGCCGGGCGCCAGGGTGAGCGTGCGTGGCCGGACCTGTACGTCGACCCCGTCCAGACCACTGGTGGTGACGGTGTAGGTCTCGGTCGTGGCGGCGACGTTGGTGACCCGGCGGACGACGGTCGTCGTGCCGAGCAGGCCGGAGACCGTCACGGACGGCAGATTGAGCTGGCGGGCACGGGTCGCGCCGGTCAGGAAGTCGCGCCACGCGGCCGGCCCACTGTCGAACACCAGGCCCGGGTCGAGGAACCGGGTCGGGTCGACATGCCCCGCGCCCTCGGCGAACGGCCCGGCGTTCGCCTCCAGGTCGAAGGCGGTGGTCATCATCGCCGACTTGATCTCCGCAGAGGACCAGTCGGGGTGCAACCCCGCCACGAACGCGGCCAGCCCTGCGATGTGGGCCGCACTCGTCGACGTACCTGACGCCAGGTCCCACAGCCGCTCGGAGTCCGCGGCCGGGGAGACCGCGCCGAGCACGCTCACGCCGGGCGCGGTCAGGTCCGGCTTCAGCACGCTGCCTCGGCCCGTGCTCGCCGCGCCGTCGCCGCCGCGTGCGGAGAAGTCCGCGATCGTCGGGACCTGCTGCGGTGCGCTTCCGGTCGGGTCCAGCGAGGCGGTGGCGTCGTCAGGGTGCGCCGCAAGGTATGCCTTCACCGCGGCGCCGGCGGTCGCGTCGAGGTGCACGGTGGGAACGGCGTGCACGTCGGCGTTCGTGCTGTCCGGCGTGGTGTTGACCAGGACCATTCCGGCACCGCCCGCGCGGGCCACCGCCGTGGACTTGTCGACGCGGGCAACGACGCCGCGGTCGCAGACCACGATCTGTCCCTGTGCCTGCTCGGCGTCGAGCGCCCCGATCTCGCACACTCGTGCCTGCTCGACGGAGTGTCCCGGTGCCGGCACCGCCGAGCCGAGCACCAGGCCGGTGCTGGGGACGGTCTGGTCGGAGACCATCGCGCCGACGTACTGACTGCCGTCGCCGAGCCGCAGCGCGCCCTGGTAGCGGTGGAACGTGCTCGCGCCGACCGTGGTCACCCAGGGGGCCAGGTGCTCGACGGTCCCGGGCTCGGGGCCGCCGTTGCCCGCGGCCGTCGACACGAACACCCCGGCTGCGGCGGCATTGAGGAAGGCGCGCGCGATCGTGTCGGTCGGGTTCTGCGACCCGCTCACCGAGAGGTTGAGCACGTCGACGCCGTCGCGGACGGCACGGTCGATCGCCGCGGCGACGTCGGCGGTGGTGCAGCCGTCCCCGTCCGGGTCCGGCGCGGTCCAGCAGGCCTTGTAGACCGCGATCCGCGCGGCCGGCGCCATCCCGGAGATGCTGCCGAACCGCTGGCCGTCGATCCGCACGCCGGTGCCGAAGTCGCCGGCCGCCACCGACGCCACGTGGGTGCCGTGGCCGATGCCGTCGCGCGGGGAGAGGTAGTCGGAGCTGGCGATCCTGCCGGCGCCGAAGCCCTTCACGAAGTAGCGGGCGGAGACGATCTTGTGCGTGCAGTCGCGGGTGGTCCACTGCTGCCCGGTGTCGCACTTGCCGTGGAAGCCGGGCAGGTCGGGAGTGCGGCCGGACGGGCCGAGCGGGTTCCCGGCGAAGCTGGGGTTTTCCGGCCAGATGCCGGTGTCGACGACCCCGACCACGACGCCTCGCCCGGCATGGTGCGGGCCTCCGTGGCGTGCCCAGACCCCGGTGGGTCCGGACAGGCCGAGGAACGCGCTGGAGTCCCGGCCGGCGCCTACCACCGGCGAGAGCGGGCGCATCCGCGCGGCGGCGACGTGCTGCTTGACGCTGCGCTCGACGAGGTCGACCCCCGGCATGCTCCTCAGCTGCTTCACCTGCGCGCTGTCGAGCCGTGCTGCGAAACCGTCGAGGGCGGTCGTCATCCGGTAGAGCACGTGCGGGTCGCCGACCCGGTCGAGGACGTTGTCCTGCCGGTCGCGCAGGAACCGGGAGTACTTGTGCACCCGGGCGCGGGTGCGGTCGAAGCGGTCTCCCGGCTTGGGCCGGGTGGCCTTGTACCCGGGTCGGCCGCCGTCGTACGACGCACTCGGCGCGGGGCCGAGCGTCACGACGTACACCCCGCTGGCGACCGCCTTGACGGGGTCGATGCCAGCGGCGCCGGCACCCGACATGTCGGCGGACGCGGAAGGGGCGAGGCCGAGGGCGGCGAGAAGAGCTCCGGCGACGAGAGCTATGGGGGCAGCACACGTCCGCACACGCTTTGTTCGCGAGCTCAAGTAGCTGCCTTCCTGGTCTGCGACTCGTGGTCTTGGAGCGCCCAGAATCCCCCCGGGTCAGCCGCCATCGTCTCGCAGCGGGCCGCAGACCTCAACCGGTTCGCCACATCCGTCACTACGATGACGTTATGGGCGTTGAGCTGGACGAGGTGCTCGCCGAGCGTCTCGCGCGACTGCAGGCCGACCTCTCGGCGCGCGGGTCGGTGCTGGTCGCGTTCAGCGGGGGAGCCGACAGCGCGTTCCTGCTCGCCGCGGCGGTGCGCGCCCTGGGAGCCGACCACGTGGCGGCGGGCACCGCCCGGTCCGCCTCCCTGCCTCGTGCCGAACGGGGCCCGGCTGAGGAGTTCGCCCGCGGCCTCGGGGTGCGCCTGCTCACCCCGCACACCGAGGAGATGCGGCGCGAGGGCTACCGCGCCAACGACGGCAACCGCTGCTACTTCTGCAAGGCCGAGCTGCTCGACGTGCTCGGCCCGTTGGCCGAGCGCCACGGGCTGGCGTACGTCGCCACCGGCACCAACGCCGACGACGCGCTCGCGGGCTTCCGACCGGGGATCCGGGCGGCCGCCGAGCGCGGCGCCATCACCCCGCTGCTCGACGCCGGGCTGACCAAGCAGCAGGTCCGGGCCGCCTCGCGCGCATGGGGGCTGTCCACCTGGGACAAGCCGGCCGCAGCCTGCCTGTCCTCGCGTGTGGCCTATGGCATCGCGGTCAGCCCGTTCCGGCTGGTCCGCATCGAGCGCGCCGAGACGGCCGTGCGTGCGGCGCTCGCGGCCGCGGGGATCCCCGTGCGCAACCTGCGGGTGCGCGACCTCGGCGAGTCCGCGCGCATCGAGGTGGACCAGGACGCCGTGCCGGCTGCCCTCCGCGAGCCCTCCGTGGTGGCAGCCGCCCTCGACGCCGGTTTCCCGGCGGCTGCGGTCGACCCCCGTGGATTCCGGTCTGGCTCGATGAACGAGCTGCTCGCCGAACCGGCCCGTTTCCGCTGAGCCATGAGCGCCGTAGCTACAGCTCGAGCTCGTCGGCGAGGGCGCGCAGCAGCTTCGCGGTAGGCCGAGCCGTCTTCGGGTCCGGATGACGCCCGGCCCGGTAGCCCTTCTCGATCCTCTCCAGCAGCCGGTAGAGGTCCTCGACGATGTTGACCATCTCGGCCGGCTTCTTGCGCATCGCCTTGGAGACCGACTGCGCCGGTTCCAGCAGCCGAAGCTGGAGTGCCTGGTCGCCTCGACGCCCCTGCACGATGCCGAACTCGACCCTGGTGCCGGACTTCAGCGCGGTGACACCTGCGGGCAGCACGTCGGAGCGGACGTAGACGTCGCCGCCCTCGTCCTTGGACAGGAAGCCGAAGCCCTTCTCGGCGTCGTACCACTTGACCTTGCCAGTCGGCACCAGGAGACCTCTTCGATGGAACATGCGCGCATGCGCGCCGGGTGGAGGCACCAGCCTACGGCGCACCCCGGCGGCATCGCTAACGAGAAGTCGGACGACCTCTCACGAGAGCGGGGCGACCGGGTTACCGACGGGTACGCGGTGGATTCCGTGCACCAGGTGAGTGCGATCAACCGCGTACCGGCCGGTAACCGGCCCGGGGGGTCTTTTCACGATGGCTCTTCGCGGCGGCGGACCCCCAGCACCGTCCACACCGTGAACGCCAGCAGCACCGCGGCCGCCACCCCCAGTCCGATGTGCGGGACCAGCGGCAGCGCGATGCCGATGAAGCCGCCGGCCACCCACGACATCTGCAGCAACGTCTCGGAGCGCGCGAACGCGGTGGCGCGACTCTGCTCGGACACCTCTCTTTGGATCATCGAATCCAGGCACAGCTTGCCGAACGACTGCGTGAAGCCGGCGACGAGTCCGAGCAGCACAGCGGTGGGCAGGGTGTAGACGATCGCGACGAACACCGTGACCGCCGCGTCGACCAGCAACGTGACGACCACGGTCGCCTCGGGCTTGACGTTGCGCAGCACGTTGCCCAGCCCGATGCCGATCGCGCTGCCCAGGCCGGCCGACCCGACGACCAGGGCCAGGAGCAGCGCCGGATTCTGCGCGAACCGCGGGAAGGGCTGGTCGCGCAGCAGGAACGCCATGAAGATCGTCAAGAACCCCGACATCAGCCGCAGTCCCGAGTTCGCCCGCAGCCCGATCACCACGTGGTGCGGCAACCGGAGCCGGCGCCGTCGCGTCCCGTCGGCTCCGGGGAGTGCGGGAGGCGCCTCGCCGGTGGCGCTGTCCACGCGTGACGGCAGCAGGATCGCCACGATCGTGCCGCCGATGAAGACCAGGAAGGCGTAGCGCAGCCCCCACTCCGGCCCGAGCTGGGAGGCACCGACCGCCAGTGGCGCGGAGATCGCCCCACCGGCCAGGCCGGACAGCGAGATCCGCGAGTTGGCCTTGACCAGGGTCAGCTGCTTCGGCAGGAGCCGGGGTACGGCGGCCGCACGCGTTACGCCGTACGCCTTGGACGCGACCAGGCAGCCCAGCGCCGCAGGGAACAGCGCGAACGACCCCCGCGTGACGGCATCGGCCAGCACCCAGCACAGGAAGGCGCGGCTGGCCATCGTCGCGCCGATGGCCCAGCGTCGGCCCTGTCCGTAACGGTCCAGGAACGGCCCGATCAGCGGTGCCACCACCGCGAACGGCGCCATCGTCATCGCCAGGAACAGCGCGACCTGTCCGTGCGCCTGGTTGGTGGGCACTTGGAAGAACAGCGTGCCGGCCAGAGAGATCGCGATCGCCGCGTCGCCCGCGGAGTTGAACGCATGCAGCTCGATCAGCCGGAACAGGCCGCTGTCGCCGGCGCCCTCGGCGTGGGTGGCTCTGCGCGCCTGGCGCAGCGTGAATCCCGCAGCCCGGCCGGTCGCATTGCTGGCACGGCGCCCGCCCCGGAACGAGGCGATGCTGAACGCCCGGGCACCGCGCCCGGTGGCCGTGGCGGCGCGACCGACGCCGCGGGCGAAGGTTCGGGCGCGGCGGCCGCTGCTCGGCCGTGTGCCCTCGCGCGGCGGTGCGGTCCCCGGGGTCTCTCCCGCGTCGTCGGCGGGCGCGTCGTACCCGCTGTCGTCGTGCAGGGGGCGCTCCGCCATGGGGGCCATTATTCCCGCCCGGATCGTGCCGACCCGTCACCAACCCCGGGCGCCTGGCCACCGAGCGGCCCGGTCACTCTGCAACAATCGTTCCCATGGCGACTGCGACGAGGGCTGCGAAGACGGGAAGGGCCGACGCCGTGGGCGTCGGTGCGGCCGAGTCCGCGCGCGCCGCCCTGCTGGACAGCGTTCCGGCGTCGGATGTCGGCGAGCACCTCGGCCACGCGGCCGAGGGCGAGCGGCTGGTCACCCACTTCTTCGGGTGCACGAGGCCTGGCTACCACGGCTGGCGATGGGCGGTCACGGTGGCCCGGGCGCCGCGGATGAAGGACGTCACCGTCGACGAGATCGTGCTGCTCCCCGGCGAGGGGGCGATCGTCGCGCCCGCCTGGGTGCCGTGGCGCGAACGGATCAAGCCGGGCGATCTCAGTCCCGGGGACGTGCTGCCCACCGAGGACGACGACCCGCGGCTCGTGCCGGGGTACACGGCAGGCGACGAGTTCGTCGACGCGGCCGCGATCAGGGAGGTCGCCGACGAGCTGGGCCTCGGCCGGCCCCGCGTGCTGTCGATGGAGGGCCGCGAGATGGCCGCACAGCGCTGGTACGACGGCAGCCACGGCCCCGACGCGCCGCTCGCGCAGTCCGCGCCGGCGCACTGCGTCACGTGCGGCTTCCTGGTGCGCGTCGCCGGCCCGCTCTCCCAGGCGTTCGGGGTGTGCGCCAACGCGTTCGCCAACGACGACGGACGGGTGGTCTCCTACGACCACGGCTGCGGCGCGCACTCGGAGGCGCAGCTGCGCAAGAAGAACCAGCCGGAGCCACTCCCGGAACCCGTGCTCGACACGCTGACCTGGGACGACCTCGACATCTTCTAGGCTGAGCGCCGCCTGGCGGGCACTCGGCGGCGTTCTCGTCGCTCGACGCACAACCCCGGTGCGCCTTCGCTCCTCGGCCTTGCCGAGCACTCCGCCAGACGACGCTCAGCGACGGCACTTGTCAGGGGAGGCTGCCGCGGCGCAGTCGGCGGTTGCGGCGTCGCCGGCAGTAGTCCCAGCCGATCACGCCGAGTCCGAACCCGGCCAGACAGGTCCACAGCCACCACAGGTGATGGGTGGCCTGCAGCCGGCCGTAGAAGGGCAGCAGCAGGATGAACGCAAGCAGCCACAACCCCGTGCCGACCGCGACCGTGCGGGTGCCGTCGACGTCGAGCGGTGCCAGCCTCGGCACCACGTAGGTCTTGTGGCCGATCTCCGTGGTCTCGACCGGCTCCTCGGACTGCTGCTCCTCCACTCCTCGACCCTACCCGCGTGGCTCAGCCCGCCAGCAGACGGCGCTCGGTCTTCTCGTCGATGCCCAGCGCACCTGCGCGGCCGCCGGGCGCGGTGCCGGCGGCCGGATCGGTCCGGAGCCATGCCCACGTGTCTGCGACGGTCTCCTCGACCGGACGGCAGGTCAGCCCGGCAGCCAGCGCAGCGGACACGTCGGCTGCATGCAGCCCGGCGAGCTCTCCGTCCGGTGGCACCCAGATCGGCAGATCGGTCCACCCGGACAGTCCTGCGCTTCTGATCCGCTCGGGGGAGACCCAGACCAGCTCGGCGTCCGATCCGGTCAGCCGGACGCAGCACTCGAGCAGCTCGCCGATCGTGGTGTGACCGGTCTCGCTGACCACATTGAAGGCACCCGCGATCTGCTGTTCGGCGGCGTGCAGCATGAAGGCAGCGAGGTCGCGTGTGTCGACGTACTGCAGCGCACGGTCCCGCGGCCCGGGTGCCACTATGCGACCGCCGCGCGAGATCCTGCCCAGCCACCATGGCAGCCGTCCCACGTCCTCGTGCGGCCCGAGGATCAGTCCGGCGCGGGCCAGCAGGAAGCGCGCCGGGAAGGCGTCGGTCACCGCCAGCTCGGCTCCGCGTTTGGCCGCGGCGTAGTCGTCGGCGTCCTCCGACCCGGGGTCCGCGTCGACCACCGGCGCACTCTCGTCGGCGCCGATCGGGATCGGCCACCGGTAGACCGACCGGCTCGAGACGTAGCCGTAGTGACCGACGCGGCCGGCAAGCAGACGCGCCGACTCGGCGACTGTGCGAGGCTCGCCGGACCAGGTGTCCAGCACGGCGTCCCACTCCCGCTCACCCAGAGCTGCGGTCATCTGAGCGCGATCGCGCCGGTCCGCGGACAACGCGGTCACGTCCCCGGGCGGCGAGCCACTGACGCCGCGCGTGAGTGCGGTCACGTCATGCCCGCGTTGCAGGGCCGCCTCCACGAGATGACGTCCCACGAAGCGGGTGCCGCCGAGCACCAGAAATCTCATCCGCTCAGGATCCTTCAACCCGAGGCCCGACTCAACACGAGTTGCCCGAAAGTGGAATGCTTAGCAAGGTTAATGAGTTAGGCTAAGCATATGGGTTCTTCGATCGCGCAGATCGCGCGCAGCGACACCGGACTGGCGTCAGCGCTGCGCATCTCTGTGGCTCGGCTGAACAGGCGGTTGCGTGCGGAGCGCGACCCCGACAACGACCTGCTCAGCGTCGGCCAGCTGTCCGTGCTGGGGGCGCTGTTCCGCAACGGGGAGTGCTCCGTCGGCGAGCTGGCCGCGCTCGAGCGGGTGTCGCCTCCGTCGATGACCCGCACCGTCAACTGCCTCGTCGAGGGCGGGTACGTCGCCCGCCGTCCCCATGACACCGACGGCCGCCAGGTCGTGGTGGCCCTCGCGGAGAAGGGCGAGCGGATCCTCGCCGCCGACCGCCGCCGCCGAGACGTCTGGCTGGCGCAGCGGCTGCGGGAGCTGAGCCCCGACGAACGCTCCGTGCTGCGTTCCGCGGCACCGATCCTGGAAAGGCTGGCACACGCTTGACGTCCACGAAGCCACTCGCTTCGCTCGCTCTACCACGGGGATTCCGGCTCACCACCGGGAAGAGCTCCACGTTCCGTGCGCTGTCGAACCGCAACTACCGCCTGTACGCCACCGGTGGCGTCGTCTCCAACGTCGGCACCTGGATGCAACGCATCGCCCAGGACTGGCTCGTCCTCCAGCTCACCGGCATCAACGGCACCGCCCTCGGCATCACCACCGGGCTGCAGTTCCTGCCGATCCTGCTGGTCTCGCCGTACGCCGGCCTGATCGCCGACCGCTTCCCGAAGCGGCGACTGCTGCAGGTCACCCAGCTGTCGATGGCACTGCCTGCGCTGGCGCTGGGGCTGCTCGCGATCTCCGGACACGCCCAGCTGTGGCAGGTCTACCTCATTGCGTTGGTCTTCGGCACGGCTCGCGCCTTCGACGTACCCGCGCGGCAGGCCTTCGTCCCGGAGATGGTCGGCTCTGACGACCTGCCCAACGCCGTCGGGCTGAACTCAGCGTCGTTCAACATGGCGCGGATCATCGGCCCCGCACTGGCGGGTGGGCTCATCGCGCTGCTTGGGTCGGGCGTGACCGCAACCGGCTGGGTGATCCTGATCAACGCGATCAGCTATAGCGCGGTGATCTACGCGCTGCAGCGGATGCGGCAGGAGGATCTGGAGTCCCCGGAGCGGGTCGCCCGCGCCCGGGGCATGGTGCGCGAGGGCATCAGCTACGTCCGCGGACGGCTGGACCTGATGCTGATCCTGTCGGTCATCTTCTGCGCGGGCACGTTCGGCTTCAACTTCCAGATGACCTCGGCCCTGATGGCGACCAGCGTCTACCACAAGGGCGCCGGGGAGTACGGCCTGCTCGGCACCACGATGGCGGTCGGCTCGTTGGCGGGGGCGCTGTTGGCGGCCCGCCGGCGCGGACGCCCGCGGCACCGGGTGGTGATCGTGGCCGCGGTCGCGTTCGGCCTCGCCGAGGTGGTCGCCGGGATGATGCCGTCCTACCTCGCCTTCGCGCTGTTCGTTCCCCTGATCGGGATCACCGCGTTGACTCTGTCGACCGCGGCGAACTCCACCGTGCAGCTGTCGGTGTCGCCGATGATGCGCGGCCGGGTGATGGCGTTGTACATGACGATCTTCATGGGCGGCACACCGCTCGGCGCGCCGATCATCGGCTGGGTCGGCCAGACCTTCGGCGCCCGCTGGACGCTGATCGGCGGCGGGGCGCTGACGGTGCTCGGCACGCTGCTCGCGGTCCTGGTGTTCAGCAGGGCGAAGGGCATGATCGGGCCCGGTGCGGCACCGTTGCGGATCCGGCGGCGCCCCGAGGAGCAGCTGAGCTCGGGCCACGCGGCGTGACCCTCCCGCCTCTCGGCGTGGTCAGACCGGAGAGGTGAACCAGGGTGCGCGCAGGTCCAGGTAGCTCACGTCCCGCATTGCTGCTTCGATCCGGTCGCGCACGTCGGCGGGCATGTCCAACTGCTGCTCGGAGGCCCGCGCCGACTCTTCCGAGGTGAACGACACCGTCTGGAAGAACGACCCGTCCGCGTCGATGCCGAGGGTGGCTCCGATGATCTCCGGACGCATCCGGTGCAAGTCGCCGGTGTCGGTCATCAGCCCCTCGAGCTGGGCACGATCGCCGACCCGGCCGCGGACCACCTGGACGAAGCCGGCCGAGTCGGAGCCGCCGTCGAACATGGTCATCGCCTCGTCGCAGTCGTGGAACCGCGCCGGCTCGTCCATCAGCTTGGCCATCTGCATGGCCCACTCGCCCTGCTCCGCGCGCCCCGAGTTCGCCGTGGCTGCCTCGCGCGACTCGAATCTGACCACGCCGACGAACCTGTCGTCCTCGGTGAACCCGAAGGTTCCGCCCAGCCAGCCCCGAGCGCCTGGAGACAGCTCCTCGACCCACCGTCGGCTCAACGCACGCACCTCGTCCTGACGGGTGCTCTTGGATTCGATCACCTGGATGAACACGCCTGGCCTCCAATGCCTCCGCCGCCTCGTGGCGGCGCTCCGGTGCCTTGCGGGGAACGGTAGGCCCGAGACGACCTCTCGTCCACGGGGCAAGTCCGTCAGGTCCGACATGGGCCCCGCCGAACTGGATTCGTGTCCCTTGCCCGGGCGCTCGCTAGCCTCGTCTCGTGAATCCCCGCTACCGCCGGCTCGTGATCCCGGGCGCGCTCGTGGTGCTGATCGTGATCGTCGTGGTGGCCTCGATCGTGAGGGGCCTCGGATGAGCGAGCCGCTGCTGCGTGCCCTGAGCCGGCTGCGTGCGCTGATCCTGGACGAGGCCGTGCTGATCCGCGCGGTCGGGTCCGGGCGGCGGCGCGGCGAGACACCGCGCTGGCGACGGGTGGAGATCCGGTACGTCGACCTCAAGGCCGGCCGGTACCTGCAGGTCACGGCGTACGACCAGACGAAGGCGCACACGTCCAACCACGCCGGCCCGGAGGCGACCCGCGCTCTCGACGACCTGCTCGACGAGCCGTTCGGCAACTGGCACGTGTGGACGACCACGGAGGAGCACCAGCTGCGGGTGACCAAGAGGGGCGAGGCGATGGTGCACGTCTCGCCGGCGGTCTCGAGGCTCCCTTCGGGGGCACACGACCGGGCCAAGCCGCGGATGCTGGCCGAGGACGCGCCGGTCCTGCGGGTCCTGGGAATCAGTGACTCGCACGGCCGGGTCAAGCCGAGCCGGCAGTCGAAGTACCGCCAGGTCGACGAGTTCCTGCGCAGCATCGACGCCGTCGTGGTCGACGCGATCGACTCGGGCCGACTGCCGCAGCCCACCGCGGAGCGGCCCCTGGGGATCGTGGACCTCGGCTGCGGCAACGCCTACCTCACGTTCGCCGCGCACGCCTTCCTCACCGGGACACGGGATCTGCCCGTGCGGCTGCTCGGCGTGGACCGGCAGGGCGAACTGGTCGAACGCAACAACGAGCGCGCGGCCGAGCTGGGGGCCGGCGAGTCGCTGAGGTTCCGGCAGGGCACGATCGACGACGTCGACGTCGCGGCACTCGGCGGGCCACCCGACGTCGTGCTCGCCCTGCACGCCTGCGACACCGCCACCGACGATGCACTCGCCCGGGCGGTGAGGTGGCGGGCGCCCCTGGTGCTGGCCGCGCCGTGCTGCCACCACGACGTCGCGTCCCAGCTGCGCAGGGCGCCGACCCCGGCGCCGTACGCCCTGCTCACCCGGCACGGCATCCTGCGCGAACGCTTCGCGGACACCCTGACCGACGCGATGCGGGCCAGCGTCCTGCGGCTGTCGGGCTACCAGGTCGAGGTGATCGACTTCGTGGACAGCAAGCACACGCCCCGGAACACGCTGCTGCGGGCGGTCCGCACCGGTGCGGCCGCGCCGGACTCCGCCCGCCAGGACCTGGCGGACCTGACTACCACGTGGGGGGTCCGACCACGGCTCGCGGACCTGCTCGGCGACGGCGCTCGGTGAGGGAGCGCAGGCTGCCGACCGCGCTCGCCGCGCTGACAGCCGCGGTCGTGACTTCGTATCCCGCCACCGCGACGGCTGCCGACGCGACCGCTGCCGGCACCCCAGGCCCGGTGCCGAGCCGGCCCGTCTGCAGGTTCGCCGGCGACAGGGTGATCGAGTCGAGCGGACTGGTCGACGAGGGGCGGCTGCTGCTGACCGTCAACGACTCGGGCGACGGCCCGTACGTGTACGCGATCGACCGGCGCACCGGCAGGCTCGCCGGGGTGACGACGTACTCCTCCGGCGATGTCACCGACGTGGAGTCGATGGCACCTGGGCAGGACGGAACCGTCTGGGTCGGCGACACCGGCGACAACCGGGAGAGCCGCGACCTGATCGCGGTCTACCACCTGCCGCCCGTCGGCAGGGGAGACCGCACCGTGGACGCGAAGCGGTTCGCGCTGCAGTACCCGGACGGGGCGCACAACGCCGAGGCGATCCTGCTCCAGCCGCACTCGGGACGGCTGTTCGTGGTGACCAAGTCCGTGTTCGGGGGCACGGTGTACGCCGCGCCCCGGCACCTGTCCACGTCGCGGGCCAACCGGCTCTCGCCGTTCGCACGCGTCTCCGGACTGGTCACCGATGCCGCGTTCTTCCCCGACGGCACGCACGTGCTGGTCCGCACGTACGGCACCGCCTCGGTCTACACGTTCCCGGACTTCGCTCTGGTCGGCACGGTGCGGCTGCCTTCCCAGCGGCAGGGCGAGGGCGTGGCCATCGGCGCGGACGGCGAGATCCTGCTCAGCTCCGAGGGCGTGCACGCACCGGTGCTGTCCATCACTCTCCCCGCCTCGCTCACCGCGTCGACCGGGTCGGCGAAGGCGGGTCAGTCGCCGGTCGGACCGCCGCCGTCGACGCGGCGTCCCTCGCCGGTGGCGCATCCTCACCCCGGCGGTCGTAGCGCGGCCGACTGGGGTTGGATCGCACTGGTCGGCGTGGTCCTGGTGGCGCTGGGATATGGCGCGACCCGGCTGTCCCGCTTCCGGCACTAGAAGAACGGACGCGTCGTCTGGCGGAGTGCCTGGCCAGGCCGAGCAGCGACGGCGCACCGGGGTTGTGCGTCGAGCGACGAGAACGCCGCCAGGTCCCCGCCAGCGGCGCGTCAGAGGCGCTCGACCACGTAGTCGACGCAGAGGGTCAGCGCCTCCACGTCGGCCGGCTCGACCGCCGGGAACATCGCCACGCGGAGCTGGTTGCGGCCGAGCTTGCGGTACGGCTCGACGTCGACGATCCCATTGGCCCGCAGGATCTCCGCGACCGCGGCGGCGTCCACGGCGTCGTCGAAGTCGACGGTGCCGATCACCAGCGAGCGATCGTCGGGGCTCTCGACGTACGGCCTGGTGTAGGCGGTCTTCTCGGCCCAGGTGTACAGCCGCGAGGAGCTGTCCGACGTACGCCCGACCGAGAACCTGAGCCCGCCGTTGCCGTTGAGCCAGTCGAGCTGCTCGGCCATCAGGAACAACGAGCTGATCGCGGGGGTGTTGTAGGTCTGGTTCTTGGCGGAGTTGTCGATCGCGGTCGGCAGGTCGAGGAACGCCGGAACCCACCGGTCAGTCGCCGCGATCTCGGCGGCGCGGTCGAGCGCCGCGGGCGACATCACGGCCACCCACAGCCCGCCGTCGGAGGCGAAGTTCTTCTGCGGGGAGAAGTAGTAGACGTCGGCCTCGCGGATGTCGACGGGCAGCCCGCCCGCACCGGAGGTGGCGTCGACGAGCATCAGCGCGCCCGCGTCGGCACCGGCAACCCGGCGCACCGGTGCCATCACGCCTGTGGAGGTCTCGTTGTGCGCCCAGGCGTAGGCATCGACCCCTGGCTCGGGGCGCGGCTCGGGCCGAGTGCCAGTCGGCGACTCGATGACGGTCGGCTCCGTGAGGAACGGTGCGGACTTCGCGGCCTTGGCGAACTTCGAGGAGAACTCCCCGAAGCTCAGGTGCTGGCTGCGCTCACGGATAAGGGCGAACGTGGCGATGTCCCAGAACGCGGTGGCGCCGCCGTTGCCGAGCACGACCTGGTAGCCGTCCGGCAGGTCGAACAGGTCCGCGATTCCCTCTCTGACCCGGCCGACCAGGTTCCGCACCGGTGCCTGCCGGTGCGAGGTGCCCAGCAGGGTGCGCCCGGTGGCGGCAAGGGAGTCGAGCGCTTGCGCACGCACCTTCGACGGCCCCGCACCGAAACGCCCGTCCCCCGGCCTGAGGTCCTCGGGGATGGTGAGTGTGACGGCGTCGGTCATGGCGGGCCTATTGTGACACCTCGTGCGCGACGACGCGGGTTCCGGACGACAGCTGGACCTCCGTCAGGTCCGGTTCGCGGACCCGGAGGTGCAGGCGATGGTGGCTCGGGTGCAGGAGGAGTACGTCGTGCGCTACGGGTCGCCCGACGACACTCCCTTCGAGGGGTCCGTCTTCGAGCCCGGGTCGGGGGCGTTCTTCCTGGGCTACGTCGCCGGAGCCGTGGTGGCCATGGGCGGCTGGCGGTTCCGCCCCGACGTGGCGGCGCTCGGTGGGCGGCGGACCGCCGAGCTCAAGCGCATGTACGTCGTGCCCGGGGCCAGGCGCCGGGGCCTGGCGCGCGGCGTACTCGCGCATCTGGAGCGGAGCGCGGCCGCCGAGGGTGCCGACGCGATGGTGCTCGAGACCGGCGTCGAGCAGCCCGAGGCGCTCGCGCTCTATGCGCAGTCCGGCTACGTCCCGGTGCCGAAGTTCGGTCACTACGCCGCGTCGCCGAAGTCCCGCTGCCTCGGCAAGCGACTCCGGCCGCGATCACCCGCTTGACCACCGATGTCGGTAGCTCAGCCGCTTCGCCTACCGATGTCGGTGGGTCTGGCCGCGCAGGCCGGCGCGGACGTGGCGGCGCGCGCTCGGTCTTGTCCGGCGACGGGCGCAGATCGGGCCATCGGCCCACCTCCCGCTCGGCCCGCTCGGCCCGCTCGGCCCGCTCGGCCCAGGCCAGGGTGTGCTGGCCCCATCCCCACAGGTAGTCCCAGACGAGCGCACGCAGGTGCACCTGCTCGATGTAGGGGTGCGTGCGGTCGAGGTAGCTGTCCGCCAGCCGCGCGCCGATCTCGAGCATGGCGCGAGCCGACTCGCGGGCGGCCGAGATCGCGCGGAGCAGGTCCTCGCGGTCACCGCTGCCGGCGATGAACACCCGCAGCAGCGGTTCGTGCTCCACGCCGGCGCCGGCCGGTGGCTCCGTTGACGGCGACGGTGAGCTCGTCGCCGGCCAGCTGCTTGAGCTGCCGGTACACGTGGCTCTCGGCACGCGACCAGAAGAACGCCAGGTTGCCGGTCATCGCCTTGGCCAGCTCGTAGCTGGTCTGCTCACGCCAGGCGATCTGGCCAAGCAGGGCCGCACTCAGAGAACCGCGCCACGGTGCAGGCGATCTACGAGGCGTTCGGGCGTGGGGACGTGCCCGCGTCCTGCAGCGGGTGCGCGACGACGTGGCCTGGGACGCCTGGCGGGCTCCCAGTGCGGCACGGGCGCGGGTGTCCTGGCTGGTCGAGCAGCACGGCAAGGACGGCGTGCAGGCGTTCTTCGGCGCGCTCGGCTCGGCCTTGGAGCTCACCGACTTCCAGGTCGTGTCGCTGATGTCCGGCGCCGGCAAGGTCGCGGCGGAGATCGAGTTCGATGCCATGGTGCGCGCGAACGGCAACAGCGTGCACGTCGAGGAGCTGCATATGTGGAGCTTCGACGACGAGGGCAGAGTGGCCGCCTACCGCGACTACTTCGACACCGCGGAGGACATCGAGGCGCTGGAGGGGCACGCCGCGGCGGTGCCCTAGCGCGGGAGCGTGCTACTCGATCACCTCGAGACGGCGACGCGGCCCGGGCGCGCGAGGCGCCACACGACGCGTCCGGCGCAGACCAGCATCACGAGCCCGCCCAGCCCGCCGGCCAACGCGCTCGGCGCCATGTCGGTGGTCATCGCCACGATCGTCGCCAGCGCCGACACCACCACGAGAGCATCGCCGGCGACGGCGAGCGCGCCCACCGCGAACACCCGTGCCAGCGGGACGAAGTGCACGCCGACCACGAACAGGATCCACGCGGCAAGGTACGACGAGCGGTCGGTCGCCCCCAGCACGACTACTCCGGCCAGGATCGCGACCACCTCTACGATGACCGCACGACCGTACGCACGACGGTTCGCCGGGTCCTGCATCGCCGAGTCGGACTCCCGGTGCGTCCACACGAGGACGCCCGAGCCGATCGCGACCAGCACGGCGACGAGGCCGCCGAGCGTGAGTGGTCCCGACCAGCCGGACGGCGGAGCGGCGTGCGCCCAGCCGAACCAGGCCGTCGCGGCCACGCCGAGCACCAGCCCCGTCGCCGCCAGGTCCCGGCGCGTGGCCGCAGGCCCCACCGGTTGGGTGGTCGCGGACGTGGCAGCTCCTCCTCCGCTCAACCCCACGCTTGGTCCCAGCCCTCCACGGTGTCCGCGCGCCGCGAGTCGGGACCGGCGTACTTCGCCGAGGGCCGGACCAGCCGGCCGGTGCGCTTCTGCTCGAGGATGTGCGCGGACCAGCCGCCGGTGCGCGCGCAGGTGAACATCGAGGTGAACATGTGCGGCGGCACCTCGGCGAAGTCCAGCACGATCGCAGCCCAGAACTCCACGTTGGTCTCCAGGACCCGGTCCGGTCGGCGTTCCCGCAGCTGTTTCAGAGCGGCCTTCTCCAGCGCCTCGGCGACCTCGTAGCGGGGCGCGCCGAGCTCGCGTGCGGTGCGGCGCAGCACCCGGGCGCGCGGGTCCTCGGCGCGGTAGACGCGGTGGCCGAAGCCCATCAGCCGCTGCTTGTCGTCGAGCAGCTGCTTGACGTAGGACTCGGCTTCTCCGCGCCGCTCGACCTCCTCGATCATGCCGAGCACGCGCGACGGTGCGCCGCCGTGCAGCGGCCCGCTCATCGCGCCGACCGCAGCAGACAGTGCCGCGCCGACGTCCGCTCCGGTCGAGGCGACCACGCGAGCGGTGAACGTGGACGCGTTCATGCCGTGCTCGGCGGCACTGGCGAGGTAGGCGTCGACCGCCTTGACGTGCTTCGGGTCCGGCTCGCCCTTCCACCGGATCATCAACCGCTCGGTGATCGAGGCGGCCTCGTCGACCCGGGACTGGGGAACCATCGGCTGGCCCTGCCCACGGGCTGCCTGCCCGACGTACGACATCAGCATCACCGCGGCCCGGGCGAGATCCTCACGCGCCTGCTCGGCGTCGATGTCGTACAACGGCCGCAGTCCCCACACCGGTGCGAGCAGCGCGACCGCGCTCTGCACGTCGACGCGGATGTCGCCGGAGTGCACGGGGAGCGGGAACGGCTCGGCAGGTGGCAGGCCGGGCTGGTAGGCGCCGTCCACGAGCAGGCCCCAGACGTTCTCGAACGGCACCCGGCCGACGAGGTCCTCGATGTCGACGCCGCGGTAGCGCAGCGCGGAGCCCTCCTTGTCCGGCTCGGCGATCTGCGTCTCGAACGCCACCACGCCCTCGAGCCCGTGCTGCACTTCGGTCATTGGCGCTCCTTCGTCCCCGGCACGCTACCAAGCCCCCCAGGAGGTCCGGGGCGACTACGGTGGGGCACCGTGGACGAGCTGAGCGGCCTCCGGCAGGAGTACGTCGGCCGCGGCCTGTCCGAGCAGGACCTCGCCGACGACCCCGTCGCGATGTTCGACCGCTGGTTCCACGACGCGGTCGAGGCGGGGCTGCACGAGCCGAACGCGATGGTGCTGGCCACCGCCTCGCGCGAAGGCCTGCCGTCCGCGCGGATGGTGCTGCTGAAGGGGTACGACGCCCGGGGCTTCCGCTTCTTCACCAACTACGACTCACGCAAGGGCGCCGAGCTCGCTGCGAACCCCGCGTGCGCGCTGCTGTTCGGCTGGCACGTGCTCGGCCGCCAGGTCCGCGTGGAGGGACGCGCCGAACGCCTCGGCGAGGCCGAGAGCGCGGCGTACTTCGCGACCCGCCCCCGCCTCTCCCAGATCGGCGCCTGGGCGTCCCCGCAGTCGCGCACCGTCGACTCGCGGGACCGGCTGGACGAGCGGTACGCCGCGGAGCAGGACCGGTTCGCCACCGAGACCGACGTGCCGCTCCCGCCGTACTGGGGCGGCTTCCTGGTCACCCCGCACACGGTGGAGTTCTGGCAGGGGAGAGAGGGCCGGATGCACGACCGGCTCCGCTACGTGTCCGCCGGCGCGGGTGGGTGGCGCGTCGAGCGCCTCGCCCCCTGAAAGCGGCGGCTGTTTACCAGGCCACCCTGGTAAACAGCCACCCCCCATGGGGAGCTCCCCGTGGGGGGTGGGAGTTTTCCGTGGCAACATGGTAATCGGCTTGTGAGTGAGCGCTCACTCATCTAGGGTGTACGTCGTGCCTCCCAGCAACCGCCCCTCCCGAGACGAGCGCCCGGCCCGTCCGGGCCGGGCCGCGCCGATGGCTCCCGACGAGCGACGCCGGGCGATCATCGAGGCGGTCGTACCCCTGCTGCTCGAGCGGGGCGGAGACCTCACCACCCGGGAGATCGCCGACGCCGCCGGCATCGCGGAGGGCACCATCTTCCGGGTCTTCGAGGACAAGAGCGAGCTGCTGCACGAGGCCTGCTGGCACATCATGCGGCCCGAGGGCGTCCGGGCCTGGCTCGACCCGATCGACGAGGGTGCCGGGCTCGAGGCGACGATCCGGCAGACCGTCGGGATCCTCGCCGACGGCGTCGAGCGGATGACCCGGGTGATGATCACGCTTCGCTCGCTGGCCCTCTCCAAGCGGGGCGACCTGGTGGTCGTCCAGCATCCCGGCCGCGGCAAGCACCCTCCCCAGGAGTTCTTCGCCGAGTCGAACCGGATCCAGATCGAGATCCTCGCCGAGAAGCTGCGGCCGTACGCCGATCAGCTCGCGGTCTCGACGCAGACCGCGGCGACCGTGGTCCGCGGCCTCGTCCTCGGCAGCCACTCGCCCCTCCCGGCGGGCAAGCTGCCACGGCCCACCGTCGAGGAGATGGTGGCGATCCTGGTCGCCGGACTCACACGGGCCGACGCGGGCTTCGACAAGCTCAACCGCCGCCAGACACAGAGCACGAGACGAACGGGGACACGCTGATGTTGATACGCATTCTCAAGAGGTTCCTGCGGCCCTACCGCCGCCCGCTCGGGTACGTCGTGGCGCTCCAGTTCGTCGGCACGATCGCCGCGCTGTACCTGCCCAGCCTGAACGCCGACATCATCGACAACGGCGTGGTCACCGGCGACACCGGCTACATCGTGCACACCGGTGCGATCATGCTCGGCGTCTCGCTGGTGCAGATCGCATGCAGCGTGTCGGCGGTGTTCTTCGGCGCGCGCACGGCGATGTCGTTCGGCCGCGACGTGCGTGCAGCGATCTTCCACCGGGTCGGGTCGTTCTCCAGCCGCGAGGTCTCCCACTTCGGGGCGCCGTCGCTGATCACCCGCAACACCAACGACGTGCAGCAGGTCCAGATGCTCGTGCTGATGAGCGCGACGCTGATGGTGACCGCGCCGATCATGATGGTCGGCGGCGTGGTGATGGCGATGCGCCAGGACATCGGCCTGTCATGGCTGCTGGCGGTCAGCGTGCCCGTGCTGGTGCTCTGCGTCGGGGCGATCATCACCCGGATGGTGCCGGGCTTCCGGAAGATGCAGACCCGCATCGACGCGGTGAACCGGATCCTGCGCGAGCAGATCACCGGCATCCGCGTGGTGCGCGCGTTCGTCCGCGAGCCCTACGAGACCCAGCGGTTCGGCACGGCCAACCGCGAGCTCACCGACGTGGCCATCACCGTGGGCCGTTGGATGGCCACCATGTTCCCGACCGTGCTGCTGGTGATGAACGTCTCCAGCGTCGCGGTGCTCTGGTTCGGCGGCCACCGCGTGGCGGACGGCTCGATGCAGATCGGCTCGCTGACCGCGTTCCTGACCTACCTGGTGCAGATCCTGATGTCGGTGATGATGGCGACGTTCATGCTGGTGATGGTGCCGCGCGCCTCGGTGTGCGCCGACAGGATCGGGGAGGTGCTGGACACCGAGACGTCCGTGACGCCGCCTGCCGAGCCGGTCGCCGCGGTGAGCCTGAGCGGCGAGCTGGAGATGCGGAACGTCGAGTTCAGCTACCCGGGCGCCGACGAGCCGGTGCTTCGTGGCATCGACCTCACCGCTCGGCCCGGCCGCACCACGGCGATCATCGGGTCGACCGGCGCCGGCAAGACGACGCTGCTCAACCTGGTGCCGCGGCTGTTCGACGTCACCGCCGGCGAGGTGCTGGTGGACGGGATCGACGTACGCCGCCTCGACCCCGAGCTGCTGTGGAGCAAGATCGGGCTGGTGCCGCAGAAGGGGTACCTCTTCTCGGGCACGGTCGCCAGCAACCTGCGCTACGGCAACCCGGACGCCACCGACGAGCAGATGTGGGCGGCGCTCGAGGTCGCGCAGGCGCGGGACTTCGTCGAGGAGATGCCCCAGGGCCTGGACTCCCCGATCGCCCAGGGCGGCACCAACGTCTCCGGCGGACAGCGGCAACGGCTCGCGATCGCCAGGGCGCTGATCCGGCGACCGGAGGTCTACCTGTTCGACGACTCGTTCTCGGCGCTCGACCTGTCCACCGACGCCCGGCTGCGGCAGGCACTCAAGCCGATCACCGCCGACGCGACCGTGGTGATCGTCGCCCAGCGGGTCTCCACGATCACCGACGCCGACCAGATCCTCGTGCTCGAGGACGGAGCCGTCGTCGGGCGGGGCAGACACGGCGAGCTGCTGGAGACCTGTCAGACCTACCGGGAGATCGTCGAGTCCCAGCTGAGCGCGGAGGAGGCGGCCTGATGAGCACCCCGCAGACACCTCCCCCGGTGAACAAGAGCACCCCGAAGCCCGGCGGGACCATGCAGAAGACCGAGCGGATCTCGGCAGGTCACGGGCCCGGCCGCTGGGGCGGCGGGATGGTCGGCCAGAAGTCGATGAACTTCGGGCCGTCGGCGAAGCGGCTGATCGGGCGGATGCGCCCCGACCGGGGGAAGGCGATCACGACCGTCCTGCTCGCGGTGGGCAGTGTCGCCCTCGCCTCGGTCGGCCCGAAGATCCTCGGGCACGCGACGAACCTGATCTTCGCCGGCATCTTCGGACAGCAGATTCCGGCCGACTCCACCAAGCAGCAGGCGGTCGAGCAGCTGCGCGACCACGGACAGTCCCGGGTCGCGGACATGCTCGCGAACATGCAGCACGTGGTGCCCGGCCAGGGCGTCGACTTCCACGCGGTAGGGGTGGTGCTGCTGCTGGTCCTCGCCATCTACGTCGGATCGTCCGTGCTGTCGTGGATGCAGGGCTACCTGCTCAACGACGTCACCCAGAGCACGATCAACCGGATGCGCGCCGATGTCGAGGAGAAGGTCAACCGGCTGCCGCTGAGCTACTACGACGGCGCACCGCGGGGCGAGCTGCTGTCCCGGGTCACCAACGACATCGACAACATCAGCCAGACGCTGCAGCAGACGATGAGCCAGCTGCTGTTCGCGCTGCTGACCGTGGTCGGCGTGCTCACGATGATGTTTTACATCTCCCCGCTGCTGGCGCTGATCGCGTTGATCACCGTGCCGATCACGATGGTGGTCGCCGGCACCATCATGAAGCGCTCCCAGGCCAAGTTCGTCGACCAGTGGCGGCGCACCGGTGCCCTGAACGCGCACATCGAGGAGGCTTTCACCGGGCACGCGCTGGTGAAGGTGTTCGGCCGGCAGCGCGAGGTCGAGCAGGTCTTCGCCGAGGAGAACGAGCAGCTGTTCAAGTCGTCGTTCGGGGCCCAGTTCATCTCCGGGCTGATCATGCCGATGATGATGTTCATCGGGAACATCAACTACGTGGTGATCGCAGTCCTCGGTGGCCTGCGGATCGCGAACGGGTCGATGAGCCTGGGCGACGTACAGGCGTTCATCCAGTACTCCCGGCAGTTCACCCAGCCGCTGACCCAGGTGGCGTCGATGATGAACCTGCTGCAGTCCGGGGTCGCCTCCGCCGAGCGCGTCTTCGAGCTGCTCGACGCCGAGGAGGAGCCTGCCGAGCAGTCCGTCCCGCCGGCCGAGGGCGGCCGTGGTGAGGTGCGCTTCGAGGACGTGTCGTTCTCCTACGACCCGGACGCGTCGTTGATCGAGGACCTGTCGCTCGTGGCGGCGCCCGGCCAGACGGTCGCGATCGTGGGCCCCACCGGCGCCGGGAAGACGACGCTGGTCAACCTGGTGATGCGCTTCTACGACGTACGCGCCGGACGGATCACCCTGGACGGCGTCGACATCTCCACGATGCGTCGGGCGGACCTGCGCGGCCGGATCGGGATGGTGCTGCAGGACACCTGGCTGTTCGAGGGCACGATCCGCGACAACATCGCCTACGGCCGACCTGACGCCACGGAGGAGCAGATCCACGCCGCCGCCGAGGCGACGTTCGTCGACCGCTTCGTGCACAACCTTCCCGACGGCTACGACACCGTCATCGACGAGGAGGGGTCGAACATCAGCGCCGGGGAGCGGCAGCTCGTCACGATCGCGCGAGCGTTCCTCGCCGACCCGGCACTGCTGATCCTCGACGAGGCGACCAGCTCGGTCGACACCCGCACCGAGCTGCTGCTCCAGCACGCGATGGCGGCTCTGCGCACCGACCGCACGTCGTTCGTGATCGCACACCGGCTGTCCACGATCCGCGACGCCGACCTGATCCTGGTGATGGAGCACGGCAGCATCGTCGAGCAGGGCACCCACGAGGAGCTGTTGCTGCGCGACGGTGCTTACGCAGCTCTCTACCAGGCGCAGTTCGCAGGCTCGGCCACGGACGCCGCGATCGACGCCGAGCAGCTCGCGGCTGCCCCTTCGTAGCCATCAGCCCCACCATGCTCGATCTCCTTGCAAGACAGGCCCACATCTTCAGCACGACACGGGCCGAACGCGGTCCGGTGACCTATTCGGTTGAACTTCCACGCGCCGCGTTGGCAGACTCCCAATACGGAGCCTGGCGTCGAAGTTCCGGTGACCATAGAAGCCTGCCAGGAGTTTGTCGTGCCCGAGCTGCCTGCCAGTGCGTTCTACACCGGTCTCGTGGCGGATCTGTATGGGCCCTTGAAGTCGACGAGCTTCCACGCGGATCCCTATCACGACTTGATCCGGCGGTTCGGCGAGCCCGCTCTGGAGCTGGGGTGCGGTGACGGAGACCCGCTGCTCGACCTACGGGGTCGAGGACTCGACGTAGACGGCATCGACTCGTCCCCGGACATGATCGAGCGACTGCACCGCCGTGCTTCCGAACGGGGCATGGCCGTCAACGCGTGGGTGGATTTGATGGAGACCCTGCGTGCCCCGCGCAGCTACCAGACGGTCTTTCTGGCAGGGCCTACGTTCAACCTGCTCCCCGACGACCACGCGATGAGCCAGGCCCTGTCTCGAATCGCGGAGGTTCTGAGCCCGGACGGAAGCGCGGTCATCCCGCTGTTCGTGCCCGAGTCCGTAGGCAGTGAAGACATCGGGGCACCCACCCGCGAGTCCACCTCGATGGGCTGGATCCAGTGCCAGGTGGTCAGTGCCGTGCGGAACGAGCACGCGAGAACCCAGACGCTCACGCTTCGATACGAACGCAACGAAGGAGCACGGACGCAGATTCTCGAGAGGGACTGGGTGATCCACTGGATCAGCTTCGAGGGCTTCACTGCCATTGCTCGACAGGCCGGTCTGCAACTGGTGAGCCCGCCCCCGAAGGTCGACCATGAGCCGGTCGACGTCGTCCTTCGACACTGATCAGCAAACGACCACCAGGCATGACGCATGCCAGTCGATCGGTTCCACCCGGAGGTGTGTCGCACGCGTGGACTTGGAATGCTGGCGGGGTGGACCAGGACACGACGACGGCGGTGGAGTGGTTGCTCGCGGCGAAGGAGCCGGCGGTCCGGCATCTGACGCGCCGCGACCTGCTCGGGGAGAGTCCGGGGCCGGATCGGGCAGCGATCACGGACGGGCCGTGGGTGTCGGCGCTGCTTGCCGGACAGCAGGAGGGCGGTGGCTTCGGCGAGGACCCGTATCGCAAGTGGACGGGTGCTCACTGGCGGCTGGTCTCGCTGGCGGAGCTCGGCGTACCAGGCGACGACCCGCGGGTCGCAGCGGCCGCCGAGCACGTACTGGACTGGATCGTCGATGACTTGCGATATCCCCCACGTGTGGTCGGCGGCCTGCCCCGCGCACATGCCAGCATTCACGGGAACGCTCTCGGCGCGTGCACCCGGCTCGGCCTCGCGGCCGAGGATCGCACCGAGCGGCTTGCCGAGGCGATCATCTCCTGGCAGTGGCCGGATGGTGGCTGGAACTGCGACAACCAGGCCGCAGGGCACCGGTCATCGTTCCACGAGTCGCTGCGCACGGCGTGGGGCCTGCATGAGTACGCCGTGGCGACCGGTCACACCGGTGCCCGCGAGGCCGCGGACCGGGCCGTCGAGCTGTTCCTCGCCCACCGCGTGTTCCGCCGCGGTGGCACCGGCAAGCCGATCAACGCTCGCTGGCTGTCGACGCCGTACCCCTCCTACTGGCACTACGACCTGCTGTCCGCCCTGCTCCTCATCGCCCTGACCGGTAGATGCACCGACCCGCGCACCGGCGACGCGCTGGAACTGCTGGAGGGCAAGCGCCGCCCGGACGGCCGCTGGAACGCCAATGCGCAGTGGTGGCGCCCGGCCGGCAGCAGGATCACCCCCGAGGCGGTCGACTGGGGCAGTGCAGGCGAGCCCAACTCCATGGTGACCCTCAACGCGCTACGCGTGCTCACCGCAGCCGGTCGGGTCGACCTCACGCGGTGACCAGCGGACAACCTCGGCCGGTGCGGTCTCGTCTCAGCCGCTGACAAGCAGGATCACGACCGCGACGACGACGGCCAGCAGAATCAGGGAGGAACGCTGCCGCTCGCTCACCGCGGTCCTCCCGCAGGTCGTGATCGGCACGGTGCACCGAAGCCAAGCCAATGGCTCATCAGCCTCACCACCGATGTGTGCGCCGACGTCGGACCCTCGGCGATTGCGAGTCCCGGTTCCCCGCAGCGGAGAAGTTATCCCTGAGAGCCTCCGAGAGACGTTGGCAAGTCGCAGCCGCTGAGACGACGCAAAGCGGCCCGTGGGCGTGGTGATCCCAGCGACTCCTCAAGGGGTACGTCGGGAACCTCCGGTCGGACGGGCCGGAGCGCCCACGGGCCGGGTGACTGTCCGTGGATTACCAGCTCGCACTACGGTTCAGCGGGGCTGGCCGGTGCGCTGCTAGCGGGCAGCCACCTCACGAGTCCGTAAAGAATGCATCTTCTGGACCACCTCCTTTCCCGTGTGGCACCACCGTACGTCCCGGTCGCTCGGCGGGACAAGGGATTTCGGCTGTGTCGTAGCCGGCCTGTGGCCGGGCCGCTCGCTCGCCCGCCCTACGATGACGCGGTGCGGGCGGGCCCATCACGATGGCGCAGGCTGCTGACCGACGTACGCCCGCTGCAGATCTCCCCGCCCTACCGGCGGCTGTTCTTCGGCAACACCGTCGCACAGCTCGGCCAGCAGATGACCACGGTGGCGGTCGCGATCCAGGTCTATGCGCTCACGCGCTCCTCGTTCTACGTCGGCCTCGTCGGCATCTTCGCGCTGGTGCCGCTGGTCGGTCTCGGGCTGTACGGTGGCGCGATCGCGGACGCGGTGGACCGGCGCAGCCTGGCGCTGGCCGCCAGTGCAGGCCTGTGGGCGGTCTCCATCGGGCTGGCGGTGCAGGCCTACCTGCACCCGGGATCGGTGTGGCTGCTGTTCGGACTGGTCGCGGTGCAGTCCGGCTTCTACGCGCTGAACAACCCCGCCCGCAGCGCGATGGTGCCGAGGCTGATCCCCAAGGAGCTGATGCCGGCCGCGAGCGCGCTGAACATGGCGTCGTTCAACCTCGGCTTCACGTTCGGCCCTGCTCTGGGCGCGCTGGTGATCAAGTGGCACGGGTTCGGTCCCGCCTACACGATCGACGTCGCGACGTTCAGCGCCGCCTACTACGCGCTCCTAAGGCTGCCGAAGATGCCGCCGCTCGCCGGGTCTCCGCGCGCGGGCGTCCGGTCGGTCGTGGACGGGCTGCGCTTCCTGCGCGGCGCTCCGAACCTGCGGATGACGTTCGTGCTCGACATGTGCGCGATGGTGCTCGCACAGCCGCGGTCGCTGTTCCCGGCGCTGGCGTTCAAGGTGTACGCCGGCGGGGCGGCCGTCGTCGGCGTGCTCCAGTCGGCCTCCGCCGCCGGAGCCGTTGTCGCGTTCCTCTTCTCCGGTTGGGTCGGCCGGGTCCGCCTGCAAGGGCTGGCGATCGCCGTCGCGGTGGTGGTCTACGGAGCCGCCGTCGGATCGGTGGGGCTCACCTCGATCCTCTGGCTGGGCGTGATCTGCCTGGCGGCCTCCGGGATGGCCGACATGATCAGTGCGGCGTACCGCTCCACGATCCTGCAGGTGGCCGCACCCGACCAGCTCCGCGGCCGGATCCAGGGGGTGTTCATCGTGGTCGTCGCCGGCGGCCCGCGCGCCGGCGACTTCGTGGCCGGGTCGGTGGCCAGCCTGGCTGGGGAGCGCACCGCGCTGCTGGTCGCCGGTGCCGCCTGCATCCTGGGGGTGCTGGTGGCGTGCGTCGCACAGCGGGGCTTCCTCCGCTACGACGCGGCTCGTCCCACCCCCTGACGGCGGCCCGACCCTTCCCGGTCGGGTCCTGGGACAATCGACCGGTGAGGGCGGCGCAACGGTGGCAGGCGGTCACCACCTGTGCGACGGCCCAGGTCTTCGTCGGGGGCAGCGTCGCGGTCTCCGCGCTCCTGGCCGACGCGCCTCTGTTCACCGCGCAGGCGATCCGCTACGCGTTCGCCTGCCTGCTCCTGCTGGGCATGGCGCGGTTCGCCGGCCGGCCTGTGAGCTGGCCCCGGGGCCGGGAGTGGGCCTGGCTGCTCGGCGTGGTCGGCGCCGGCATCGTGGTGTTCAACGTGGCGCTGGTGCGCGGCTCGGAGCACGCCGAGCCGGCCGTGCTGGGCGTGGCGGTGGCCTGCGTGCCGATCCTGCTCGCGTTGATCGGCCCGGTCCTCGAGGGCAACCGTCCGACCGCGACCGCCGTGGCCGCGGCCGCGGTGGTGACCTGCGGCGCAGCGCTCGTGCAGGGTCTCGGTCGCACCGACGCGATCGGCCTCGGCTGGGCGTTCGTGGTGTTCGCCTGCGAGACGGGGTTCACCCTCTTCGCCGTACCCGTGCTGCTCCGCATCGGCCCCTGGGGCGTCTCGGTGCACACCACCTGGCTGTCCGCGATCGTCTTCGCGGTGATCGGGGTGATCGACGAGGGGCCGACGGCGACGACGCGGCTGCGTGCCGACGACCTCTGGGCGATGGTCTACCTCGCGGTCGCGGTCACCGCGCTGGCGTTCGTGCTGTGGTACTCCGGCGTGCACATCCTCGGCTCGAGCCGGGCCGGGCTGCTCACCGGGATCGCACCGATCGCGGCCGCGGCGGTCGGCGTACTCCTCGGAGGCGCCGCGCCGCGGCCGCTGGTCTGGCTCGGCATCGCGGTGGTGGCGGCCGGCCTCGCCCTGGGTCTGGGAGTACGCCGTGGGCACTCGTCCGTGGGTGGGCGGACTTGACAGCCGCCCCCAACGCTTGTTTAGGTTAGGCAAGCCTATATAAGGCAAGCCTACCTTTACTCGCACTCCGGAAGGTTTCCCATGCTCGCGAACTTCGTCATCGGCCTCCGCGAGGGCCTCGAGGCATCCCTGGTCGTCGGCATCCTGCTCGCCTACCTGGCCCGCACCGGCCGGCGCGAGGCGATGCGTCCGCTGTGGATCGGCGTGCTCGCCGCCGTCGTGCTCTCCGGCGTCTTCGGCGGCATCCTCACCGTGGTCACCGACCTGCTCGGCGAGCGCGGCGGAGAGATCTTCGAGGGCGTGGTCGGCTTGATCGCGGTCTGCTTCGTCACCTACATGGTGTTCTGGATGAAGCGGGCCTCCCGCCACATGAAGGCGGAGCTGGAGGGGAGGCTCACGACTGCGCTGCGTGTCGGCGCCTGGGCGATCGGGCTGACCGCGTTCGTGGCCGTGGCGCGCGAGGGACTCGAGCTCGCCACGTTCATGTGGACCAACATCACCACCAACACCGGCTCCGGACCGGTCGCGCTGACCGGAGCAGTGCTCGGGGTCGCCGCGGCGGTGCTGCTGGAGTACCTGCTCTACCGGCGCGCGGTGCGGCTGAACCTGTCGAAGTTCTTCCTGGTCACCGGTGTGCTGCTGGTCGTGGTAGCCGCCGGGGTGTTCTCCGGAGCGATCCACGAGCTCCAGGAGGCCGCGATCCTGCCCGGCGAGCACTCGCTCGCCTTCGACGTGAGTGGCGCGGTCCCGGAGAGCAGCTGGTACGGCAGCGTGCTGAAGGGGATCGTCGGGTTCCGCGCGGAGACCAGCTGGCTGATGGCCGTCGGCTGGGCGTGCTACCTGGTGCCGGTGCTGACGCTGTTCCTACGCCGCGGGTCCAGGTCGTCCGGGCCGTCTCGCACGATGCAGCCGGCCGGCGCTGGTCGAGCATCGTCCTAGGGTCGGGGGCTCGGGTGGGCTTTCAGCCACCTGGCGCCTGAAGTCCTACCCGAGCCGCAGATAGAGGTCGCGAAGCAGGCATATCTCGGCACCGTGGTGAATGACCTCCACGTTCGTATACAAGACGAGCTTCGCCATGGGCGCATCGGCGAACCCGGGCGGCTGCGTCGGGCCCTGTGGCTGGGCAAGCCCGGCGTGGCCGAGGTCGCGCACGCCCTTGACCCACAGGGCGTAGGCGTCATCGAGCTGACGAAGCGCTTCCCCGGCGGTGCCCGCAAAGCGGAAGGTCGCGAGGTCCGCCGGCGGAGCCCCGAAGCGGATCCCGTTCGTCACCGCGAAGCCGACGATCAGGTGAGCGAGCCGCCAGGCAATCGTGGTCACCGGCTCCCGACCGTGAGGCGGCTCACCGAAGTCCATGGTGAACTCGCCCGCCCCGAACGAAATCGGTGCCTGGCTCGTTCCGCGGCGGCTGATCGTCCAGCAGTCCGAAACCGGCTGCCAGAAGTACTCGTCGTCGGTCAGTCCGACCAGCCTGGGCCGCAGCTGATGCTGCCAGTGCGACTCGAGCTGGTCGACAAGCTCGCCGTTCCAGTCGACGTCCATCGCCGGATCGTATCCGGCACTCTGCGACGCACCGCTCGGCGAACCGGTCGATCTAGTTGAACGCTGCGGGGTCGACCACGAACCACACGTGCTCGGCGCGGGCGACGACCCGGCCGTCGGAGTCGTAGATCGTGCTCGCGGTGAACGTCTTGCGTCCCTCCGCGCCCAGCCGGCGACCGACCACCACGTGCGTCTCCCCGACCGCGGGGAGCGCGTCGACGCGGGCGGTCATCCGACCCAGGACGACGGGACGGCCCTCCACGTCCTCCGACCAGCCGCCGACGCAGTCCATCGCCGCCCACGCGGTGGGCAGCCCGACCCGTGCGACGCCGCCGTCGATCAGGTCGCTCTCGACCGCAAGGCTCTGATGCGGCGTCCAGGTCGAGGCGACCAGGTGCTCGCCGACCGGTCCCGGGAACACCCGCAGCCCGTCGCCCTCCTCCCGGTCCGGCCCGCAGCCGAAGCAGCCGGGGAACGGGTGGCTGCGCAGCCCCGCGTAGCCGGCCATCGCCTCGGCCGCGAGTGAGGCGTCGACGGTGTCGACCGCGTCAGGCGCGTGGTCCACCGTGCGTGCCTGGGCGACCAGGTCTGCTCCGAGCAGCAGCTCGGCGCCCTCGCCGTGCTCGCCGTCCGCCGGCAGGCGGCGTACCGACATCGGGGTCTCCAGAGGGGGCGGACGGCGCAGGGTCACCTCAGTTGCGCAGCTCTCCGTTCCCATCGACGGCACGTCGACGCACTCGGCGAGTAGACCGGCGACGAAGCCGCCGTTCCCGGACTGGGCCGGGCCGCGGAACCGCCGCGCCACGACCAGCTCGGCCTGATCCCCGGTGCCCATCGGCACCCCTCCTCTTGTATCGGACTCGGTCGCTGGCTGGTGAACATACCGTGCGCCGCCGTCGGTCGGTGCGGTGCGCGACAATGAGATGGTGAGCGACCTGATCGACACCACCGAGATGTATCTGCGGACCATCTACGAGCTGGACGAGGAGGGCATCGTCCCGCTGCGGGCGCGGATCGCCGAGCGGTTGCACCAGAGCGGCCCGACGGTCAGCCAGACAGTGGCGCGGATGGAACGCGACGGGCTGGTCACCGTCGAGGGCGACCGACACCTCGAGCTCACCGAGGAGGGCACCCGGCTGGCGATGCGGGTGATGCGCAAGCACCGGCTGGCCGAGCGGTTGCTCACCGACGTGATCGGGCTGGACTGGGAGCTGGTGCACGCCGAGGCCTGCCGGTGGGAGCACGTGATGTCGGAGACCGTGGAGCGCCGCCTCGTCGAGCTGCTCGGCCACCCGACCTCCTCGCCGTACGGCAACCCGATTCCCGGGCTGGCCGAGCTCGGCGAGCCGGGCGCCGGGGAGGCGTTCATGGACGACGTCGAGCCGCTGGACCAGGTGGGCCTGTCCGCGGCCGACGGCGGCGAGCTGCGCGTGCTGGTGCGCCGGATCAGCGAGGAGCTGCAGAAGGACGAGTCCGTGATGTCCGCCCTGCGCCGCGTGGGCGCGGTCCCGGACAAGGTCGTCACGGTGGCCTCCGGCGCCGAAGGTGTGCTGGTCGGCAGCGGCGGGGAGAGCGCGGAGATCGACATCGAGCTGGCGGCGCACCTGTTCGTGCGCCGGCTGTGAGTTCCGCGTCCTGCCCCACGACGAGTCCGCTTCTGCTTGGATGGGGCGCATGGTGCGGGAGGGACAACGGATCGACGTCGTCGGCCTGACCAAGCGCTTCGGTGCGGTCACGGCGCTGGACGACCTGACCTTCCACGTCGAGCCGGGCGCGGTGACCGGCTTCCTCGGCCCGAACGGCGCCGGCAAGACGACGACGCTGCGCTGCCTGCTCGGCCTGGTCGCGCCGACCGCCGGGACCGCGACTGTGGGCGGTCGGCTCTACCGCGACATCCCGGGCCCGGCGACGGTGGTCGGTGCGTCGTTGGAGGCCTCCAGCTTCCATCCCGGGCGTACGGCGCGCGCGCACCTGCAGGTGCTGGCGCTCGGCTCGAACATCCCGGTCTCCCGCTGCGAGGAGATGCTCGCGCAGGTCGGGCTGAGCGCGGTGGCCGGCCGCCGGGTGGGTGGCTTCTCGCTCGGCATGCGCCAGCGGCTCGCCCTCGCCGCCGCGCTGATCGGCGACCCATCGGTGCTGCTGCTCGACGAGCCGGCCAACGGCCTGGACCCGGCAGGCATCGCCTGGCTGCGCGGGTTCCTGCGGGCGCTGGCTGCGGAGGGTCGCACGGTGCTGGTCTCCAGCCATGTCCTGTCCGAGGTGCAGCAGAGCGTCGACGACGTGGTGGTGATCTCGCGTGGCCGGTTGGTGCGGCGCGGGCCCCTCTCCGAGCTGGACACCGGACCTCACGCCGTACGCGTGCGGACGCCCGAGCCGGCCCGGCTCCGCGAGGTGCTCGCTGTACATCTTCCCGACGCCGCGCTGGAGACCCAGCCGGACGGGGCGCTGCGGGCCATCGGGGTGACCGCCGAGCAGGTCGGCCACCTCGCGCACGTCGAGGGCGTCGAGCTGCACGAGCTGGCCGCCGAGGCCGGCGACCTGGAGAAGGTCTTCCTGGCGATGACCGAAGACGTCGAGCAGCCCGACATGGACGGGCTGGGCGCGGCGCAGCCCGGGCAGCCGGTGACGCTGTGACCGGGCTGGTGCGCGCGGAGCTGCGCAAGATCTCCTCGACCCGGCTGTGGTGGGGGCTGCTGCTCGCGGCGGTGGTCTACACCGCGGTCAGCGCGGGGGCCACGGCGGGCTTCGCCGGGGTGGAGCCCGGCGGCGGACAGCCCGCCTCGCCCGGGCTCGACACCGCGAGCGCGATCCGCGGGGTCTATGCGGGGGCCGCCTTCTCCGGCGCCTACATCCTGGCGATGATCCTCGGGATCACCGGGATGACCGGGGAGTACCGCTACCAGACCATCACGGCGACGTTCTTGAGCTGCCCGCGTCGCGGTCGCGTGGTGGCCGCCAAGATGGCGGCGCACCTCGGCTACGGCCTGGGATACGGCGTGGTCGCGCTGGTCACCGCGGTCGTGGTCGGCGCCATCGTGATCGCCGCGCGCGGCTACGCCCTCGGGTTCTCGACCGACGGTCTGGGCCGGGCGATGGCGCTCGCCGTGGTCGCGGTCGCGTTGTGGACGCTGGTCGGGATCGGGATCGGCACGCTGATCCGCAACCAGATCGTCGCGATCCTGGTGGGTGTGTTCCTCACCTTCCTGCTCGAGCCGCTGGTGAGCCTGGCGCTGCACGCCCTCGACTGGGACGCCGTGTCGAAGTACCTGCCCTCCAACGCGTCCACGGCGCTCACGTCCGCGTCCAACCCCTATGTGGACTTCCTGTCCTGGTGGGCCGGCGGCCTGGTGCTGCTCGGCTACGCGGTGGTCTTCGCCGCGATCGGGGTGCTGCTGTCCCGCCGCCGCGACATCACCTAGCCGCCGAGTCGCGCATAAAAAGGTGCCGACCCGCGCATAAATAGCTGTCGAGCCGCGGGTAAGTCATCCACATCACCGAACGAGGCAGAACTCGGCACCGAACGAGGCAGATCTCAACGGGAGAGGGAGGTGAGGAACTCGCTCGTGCCCGACTCCAGGGTCGCGGTCGCCAGCGGGTCGCCACGGGTCGCGCCGCGGTTGACGATCACCACCGGCACGCCGAGCTTGGCGGCACGGCGTACGAACCGCAGCCCGGACATCACCGTCAGCGAGGAGCCGAGCACGAGCAGCGCGCCGTCGGGGACCAGAGCGTCGACGGCGGCGTAGCACCGCTGCACCCGCTCGGCGGGCACGTTCTCGCCGAAGAACACCACGTCGGGCTTGAGCACCCCTCCGCAGGCGTCGCAGCCGGGCACGTCGAACCCTGCGGTGTCCTCGAGCGCCACGTCGCCGTCGGGACGGACCGCGGCGTCGGAGTGCGCGTCGACCCAGCCGGGGTTGAGAGCCATGAGCTGCTCGTGCAGCATCGCCCGGGATGTACGCCGCCGGCAGCCCAGGCACACCACGTCGGCGATCCGTCCGTGCAGCGCGCAGATCCGACGAGAGCCGGCGGCCTCGTGCAGGCCGTCGACGTTCTGGGTGACCAGCATCCGCACCCGCCCGCTCGTCTCGAGCCGGGCGAGGGCGTGATGGCCCGCGTTCGGCTCCGCGGCCCGCATCCGGCCCCAGCCGACGTGGGCGCGCGCCCAGTAGCGCTGGCGGGGCTCGGGACCGGAGACGAACTCCCCGTAGGTCATCGGCTGCCGGTCCGGCGAGCCGGGCCCTCGGTAGTCGGGGATCCCCGAGTCGGTGCTCACACCCGCACCGGTGAGTGCGAGCAGCGGCCGGTCGGCGACCAGTGCGAGCACATCGCTCGCGGACGGCGAGACCCGGCGAGTGGGAGTGGTGTCCAGGAGCGTCATCGCTGCCAGCGTACGGCGTTGTTGAGAACCTGGTGCCGACTCCGCGTGGAGGACCTATCCTCTCCTCGTGCGCAAGAGTTGGTTGCCTCTGTCCGCATCGGCGCTGGTCGTCGGTGCGATGGCTCTGGTGTTCGGCTCGCTGCTGAATCCCTCGAGCGGCGCGGAATCGACGCTGCAGACGATCCACACGGTCCGCGAGCAGGGGGCGCGCTGGCTCGCGATGGCGGTGATGTACTTCGGCGCCTCGCTGGGCCTGGCCCTCGGGATGCCGGCCTTGCTGACTCTACTGCCACGTCGCGGTCGCGGGACCGGCATCACCGGCATCGGCCTGTTCGGCGTCGGGATCGCCGGGACCGCGGGCTTTGCGATGCTGATGGTGTTCTTCCGTGCCCTGGTCACCCAGCGGGCGCTCAAGCCGCACGGGTTGACGATGGTCGCCGGCGACCCCAGCCTGATCGTGATGCTCGCCATCTGGATCGGCGGCTTCTACGCCGGGGCACTGCTGATCTCGATCGCGCTGTTCATGTCGCGCCGCACCCCCACTTGGGTGCCAGTCCTGCTGCTCGTGTTCGTGGTCATGATGCCGATCGCCCCGCACCTGGGCCGGGTCGGGCAGGCCGTCCAGGTGCTGGCGTTGGGGATCGGCTTCACCGGCGTAGCGGTCTCGGCGATCTCCGAGCAGGCACGACGAGAGGTCGCCCGCGAGAGGTTGGTCTAGCCGCCGAGGAGCGGGACGAACGAGTAGTGCCCGTGCGTCACCACCACCGGATCGCCGGGCTCGCCGCTACGACGTACCTCCAGCATCCGGCCGGCAACCGGCACCACCAGTACGCCGTCCTCGCCGAGCTGGTCGACGAGCGTGTCGGGCAGGTTCGTGGCCTCCGCGGAGACCAGGATCCGGTCGTACGGCGCACCTTCTGGGAACCCGAGCACGTTCGGGTCGGCATGCTCCACCCGCGTCCAGTCCGCGTGCTGGGCGGACAGGTTGCTCCTGCCGAACGCGACCAGCTCCGGCACCAGCTCGACGCCGACCACCGAGCCGGTCGGACCGACCAGCCGGGCGAGCAGCGCCGTCGACCACGCCGAGCCGCAGCCGACGTCGAGCACCCGCTGACCCTCGCGGACGTCGAGCAGCCGCAGCATCGCGCGCACCGTGGACGGCTGGCTGTTGGTCTGGTTGTGGCCGATCGGCAGGGCCCGGTCCTGGCCGGCCGAGGACCGCACGAGCTCGGGCAGGAAGTCCGCCCGCGAGACCTCGCCGAACGCGGCGTCGAGCACGGAGTCGGGAGTCACCGGACCACCAGCGTCATCCGAAGCGGGCTGCGGAGCGGGCGCGCGCCTTGACCGCCTCGGCCTCGCGGTTCTTCGGCGGCGCATGGGTGGTGAGCCCGTCGAGCAGCTTCGACGTGGCGGCAGCGATCTCGGTGACCGCGGCGTCGAACGCGTCGAGGTTCGCCGCCGAGGGCGTGCGGGTCCCGCTGATCTTGCGGACGTACTGCAGGGCCGCGGCCTCGATCTCCTCACCGGTGGCCGGTGGGGCGAAGTTGTGCAGCGTGCGGATGTTGCGACACATGCCTCCACGCTACAGACACCCGTGGGGGCCGTAGGGTGGCCGGCGTGCCCGAGATAGCCGATCGCGCGGACCGCCCGCTCGACCTGGTGCTGTTCGGCGCCACCGGGTTCACCGGGGGCCTGACTGCCGAATACCTGGCCTCGCACGCGCCGCCCGGCACCCGCTGGGCCCTGGCGGGCCGCAGCCGGGCACGGCTGGAGGCGGTCCGTGAGCGGCTGGGCGTTCCCGGCCTCACCGTGCTGCACGCCGACGCTCACGACGAGCGCTCGCTGCGCGAGGTCGCCGGGCAGTCCTGTGTCGTGGCGAGCACCGTCGGGCCCTACCTCGAGCACGGCGAGCCGCTCGTCGCCGCGTGTGCCGAGGCGGGCACCGACTACGCCGACCTGACCGGCGAGCCCGAGTTCGTGGACCGGATGTACCTCGGCTACCACCAGCGGGCCGTGGAGTCCGGCGCCCGGCTGGTGCACGCCTGTGGCTTCGACTCGATCCCGCACGACCTCGGCGTGCAGTTCACCGTCGAGCAGCTGCCCGAGGGGGCGCCGGTCCGGGTGCGCGGGATGGTGCGCACCAACGCCCGGTTCTCCGGCGGCACGCTGGCCTCCGCCCTGGGTGCGTTCGCCCGTGTCCCGCAGATGCGCCGGGCGCACGCGGACCGGCGCGCGGTCGAGCCGCGTCCCACCGGTCGCCGGGTGCGCACCGTGGCCCGACGACCGCACCGGGACCCGGTCACCGGCTGGTGGCTGGTGCCGCTGCCGACCATCGACCCGATGATCGTCGGGCGCTCGGCGGCGGCCCTGGCGCGCTACGGCCCCGACTTCGAGTACGCCCACTACGCGGCGGTGAAGCGGCTGCCCACGGTGGTTGCGGGGATCGGCGCAGCGGGCGGGCTGGCCGTGGCGGCCCAGGTCCCTCCGGTACGCCGTCTGCTCGCCGACCGGCTCCCGGCCGGCAGCGGACCGGACCAGGAGCGGCGCGACGCGTCGTACTTCTCGGTGAGGTTCGTCGGCGAGGCCGGCGGGCAGCAGGTCGTCACGGAGGTGTCCGGGGGAGACCCCGGCTACACCGAGACCTCGCGGATGCTCGCCGAGTCCGCGCTGTGTCTCGCCTTCGACGACCTTCCGGCGACGGCGGGCCAGGTGACCACGGCGGTGGCGATGGGGCCCTCGCTGCGGGTGCGCCTGGGGCGGGCGGGTCTGGAGTTCTCGGTGCTCTCGCGCTGAGGCACCGACGGACTAGGGCACACCGCCCGAACAGGCCATTGTCGACAAAACCCGAGTCGGGCTTTTCGGACCGACCTACCCTGGTGCCGGTAAGGGCTGGAGCAGCACGGTCGCGGTTTTTCGACCCCTTCGGGGTGACGGCGCAAAAGGGCAGGCGCTGATGGGTGTGCACGTAGGGACTGGCCGCGTCGCGGCGGCGCTGTCGGTTGCCGTCGTGGTCGCGCTGTTGCCGACCGGAAGCATCGCCGCGACGAGCCCCGGGGACACACCGACCGCTCCGGCCGCATCGGCTCCCGCAGGCGCCGCGCGTCCACAACAGAGCCCTGACCCCCGGCTGACCCCGCACCGGGAGAGCCGCTTCGCCCCCGCCGAGCCGCCGCAGCGGATCGCCCCGCGCACCCTGATCGAGTCCCGGCTGAGTCGGCACGATGGGAAGGTGCGCGTCTCCAGCGCCAAGGGGACGCACGTCTGGACCGCCAGCGCGCTCGCCGAGCACGACGTACCGGCCGCGGCGCTGCACGCCTACAAGAACGCCTCCGCCACGATGGCCCGGCAGGACCCGGGCTGCCAGATCCCGTGGACGCTGCTGGCCGGCATCGGCCGGGTCGAGTCCAACCACGGCCGGTACGGCGGATCCGTGCTCGCCGCGGACGGCGTGCCCCACCCCGGCATCTTCGGGGTGCCGCTGAACGGCCGCGGCGCCGTGGCGGCGATCCCCGACACAGACAACGGCCGGCTCGACCACGACAAGGTGTGGGACCGCGCCGTCGGCCCGATGCAGTTCATTCCCTCCACGTGGTTGCACTCCGGCCGCGACGGCGACGGCGACGGGGTGGACAACCCGCAGGACATCAACGACGCGGCACTGGCGGCGGCGGCCTACCTCTGCTCGGGCTCTGGGAGCATCCTGCCCGAGTCCGCGATGAAGGCCGCGATCTTCCGCTACAACCCGTCGGACTACTACGTCGCGCTGGTGATGGCCTTCGAGCGTGGCTACCGCACCGGTGTCTTCGTGATCCCGTCGCCGCCGGCCCCGACCGCCCACCACAAGCACCATCACAAGGCGCACCACAAGGCCCGCCACCACCGGCACCACGCCGTGCGGCACGAGCAGCCCGCCGTGCACCATCACACCCGGCGCCATCGGCACCACACCAGCCCGAGCCCTGCCCCGACGCAGTCCTCGAGCCCGAAGCCGACGGTGAAGACGAGCAGTACGCCGAGCCCTTCGCCGAAGCCCAGCCCGTCGCCGAGTCCCTCCACGCCGACGCTGGTGAGCATGACCGGGTCCCTCGCGACCTGCGCGCAGGGCTGGTGCCTGGACGGGGCGCCGCTCGACCTCGGTCCCGACAGCCAGCTGGTGGCGGCGGCAGCGGAGGACTACGACGCCGACGGCACGGTCGAGACCGTCATCGCGGAGCTCACCGGGCTGGCAGGACAGAGCGTGACGGTGTCGGTCGCCAAGGACACCGCGCCCGAGAAGGTCTACCTGATCGGCGGGCTCGGCTACCGCAACGCGGACGGGTCGTTCGCCCAGCCGCACTGACCATGCTCTGACGTCATCCGCGCCGGTCGCTATGGCGACCCCACGCTATGACGTCTGGGGTGGGGATCAGCCTCGCCGACTCGCTCACCGACGTGCGCGCTCGGCCTCGGCTCGGATCTCCTCCAGGGACTGGGCGACGGTGCGTTCCCATGCCCGTGCGACCACGTTGCCCCAGCGTTCGCCGAGCCCCCACAGGTCGGTGCCGAGCTCGCCGGAGTAGGTCAACCGGGTACTGCCCGGGTGGGGACCCTCCTCGAGCACGAAGCGCTCCTGCACGTGCGGCACCGGGCCACGCACCAGCCGGAAGTCGACCCGGCCAGGTGCCTCGAAGCGGACCGTCTCGGTCGTCGTCGCTCGCAGCCGTCCGCGGATCGGGGTGTGGTGCGCGGCGAGCACCAGGTCGCTGCCGCGTGCGAGCACCTGCACCTTCTCCCGGAGCGCCCGCGGCGGCCGCTCGGCGTACGGCGCCGCGACGATCTCGAACACCCGCTCGCGGGCGGCGTCGATGTCGACCACCTGCGGTCCCAACGGGCGCACCCGTCTGCCCAGTCCGACGTCGATCGGGACCGCGCCGGTGACCAGTCCGAGGTAGAGGCCTCCGGCCCCGAGCCCGGCTGTCGCGGAGAGTCGGAGTGCCTTGCGGATCCGGTGCATGCCACCCAGGGTAGGCGCGGCTGGACATGGCGGTGCGGGCTCAGCGTCCCAGCGACTGATAGACCACCACTCCCAGGATGATCCCGACCACCAGCCCCAGCCCGGAGACCACCAGCGCGACGGTGGCCAGGCGCTCGCCCTTGGACCTGCCGATGCCGCCGAGGACCAGACCGGCGGGTCCGAACAGGATCGGGCAGAACACGAACGCGACGGCGCCGCAGACGATCCCGATGATCGACAGCGTGTTGGACGGGCTCTGCGCGTAGCCGCCGGCCGGGTAGGGCGCCGCCGGGTAGGCGGGGTTGGCGGGACCCGCGGCGGGCCAGCCGGCCTGTGCCTGCGGCGAGACGTGCTCGGTCCAGGCCGTGCCGTCCCAGTAGCGGAGCCGGCTCGCGTCCTGCGGGTCCGGGTGCCATCCCGCTGGCGGGTACTGCTCGGTCACTGCTCCCCCCTTCGTGCGGCACCGCCCTGGTGCGGTCCGAAGTGGCCTGAGGCGCAGGCTCACGGTAGTCGGTCCTTGGGCGGCGGAGAGGGTGGTTGACCTTTCGGAGGAGGGGGCTAGTCAGAACGGACTATGCAGAGGTAATTTCAGCTGACAACTCCTACCAACCGACGACGTCGCTGGTTGAGCTAGGAAATTTCCTCACAAAAGGAGAAAGGCATGCTCGTCAACCGCCTGCTCCGGCGTCGCCCCGCTGCGCTGGCAGCGGCCGCGACCTCGGCGCTCGCGTTGGCCGCGGGGCTCTCGATCAGCGCCCCCGCCGACGCTCAGCAGTCCACCGCCACCACGAACTCCAGCGACATCGTCTACCACGTGCACCCGCTGACCCACCTGTTCACCAATGACGCAACCCCGGGCGCGTTCCCGTCCCCGCAAGAGTGCGTCAAGCAGTACGGCCTCGCCTGCTACACGCCCGACGAGATCCGCACGGCGTACGACATCCCCGACTCCTGGACCGGGGCTGGCCAGTCGATCGCGATCATCGACGCCTACGGCAGCCCGACCGTGCAGAGCGACCTGGACACGTTCAGTGCCGCGATGGGAATCCCCAGCACTCATGTGAACGTCTACTGCCCGAGCGGCTGCCCGGACACGGGCACCGCGCACAAGGGCCAGCCACCCGGCTGGGCCGGTGAGACCAGCCTGGACGTGCAGTGGTCGCACGCGATCGCCCCGGATGCCACGATCAACCTGGTCGTCGCGTCCAACAACTACGGCAACTCGCTGAACAACGCGGTCGAGTACGCCGTGGACCACGACCTCGGCGACGTGATGTCGATGTCCTACGGCGCCGACGAGTCCGCGATCTCCGGAGGCGGCAACAACCTGCAGCTGCAGCAGTCCGAGCAGAACTTCGAGGCAGCGGTGAACGCGGGGATCTCGCTGTTCGCCTCCTCCGGCGACGGTGGAGCAACCGACGGCGGCAGCCAGGTTTCGGCCGGCTACCCTGCCTCCTCCCCGGAGGTCACGGCCGTGGGTGGCACCGACCTGTTCACGAACAAGAAGGGCGCCTACCAGTCGGAGTACACCTGGAACGACTCCGACCCGGCGACCTGCCCGTTCGGCTGCAGCCTGGGTGTCTTCGGGGCCACAGGCGGCGCGCCGAGCACGGTGTTCCCCGCCCCTGCCTACCAGCAGGGGGTGACCGGCAAGGACATGCGCACCACTTCCGACGTCTCCTACAACGCCGGGGTCTACACCTCGGTGCTGGTCTACGTGGGCTTCTACGACGACCCGGCCGACAACGGCTTCTACTTCTACGGCGGGACCAGCTCCGGGTCGCCGCAGTGGGCCGCGATCGGCGCGCTGCTCGACCAGCAGGCCGGCCACCGGATGGGCGCGTTGAACCCGAAGTTGTACGGTCTCGCGGGCAGCGACGCGTTCCACGACATCACGGTGGGCAACGACCAGCTGCCCTACCCGGACGCCCCGGGCTTCGACGCCGGGGCCGGTTACGACCTGCCGACCGGGCTGGGCAGTCCGGACGTGGCGAATCTGGTCGGTGCCGTGATCGGCGGGGGATCGACCTCCGGCGGGAGCGGTCACGGCAACAACGGCCACGGCCACTGACGCCGATCCGGGTCGATGACGCCCTGGCTGATTACCAGGGGGCCCAGGCGAACTGCCGCTCCCCATGGGGAACACCCCGTGGGGAGCGGCAGTTTCCCATGGTGCCCTGGTAATCAGCCGGCGCGGCGCGACCGGGCTACGAGCGGGACTCGGGGGCGCGCTGCTCGGGGATGCCCAGCCGTTCACGACGGGCCCGCTCGGCGTGCGCGAAGATCTCCTCCAGCGCCGAGGCTGGTGGATCCGCAGGAGCCTTCGAGGCGCCGTCCACGGAGGGCTCGGAGGAACGGTGCCGTCCCACGAACGGCCCGGACAGAGACTCCAGCGGCGGCGCCGATGCCGCGAGCGCGGTGTCGGTGCAGACCGTGATCGTCACCCGGGGCCACCACCGGCCATGGTCGTGCCGGGCGAGCACCGCGAGCTCCCCGAACTTCTCCCGCGCGTAACCGAGTGCGTCCTCGAAGGACCCGGCGCTGACCCGCCAGGTCGGTCCGTGTCCGGAGAGCTCGATCCTGTTCGGGATCGCCTCCAACGCCTCCAGAATGCCCTGCCCGAGCGGCATGAGTCTCACCTGCTCTCTCCCTGGCCACACCTTAGAACACGCCGTCCCGACGCGCCCTAGCGTCAGTGCCGGATCCGGGTGCAGAATGCGCTCGTGGTCATGACACCGGACGAACGCGAGCACGAGCTCAACCCCATCGCCGCCGAGCACTACGGCTCAAAGACAGCGGCCGTCGAGCCGGGCGGGGTCGAGATCATCCCCGACAGCGAGCGGCACGGCCGGCCCGGCCAGCTGCTGTGGACCTGGAGCTCGCCGAACCTGGAGTTCGCGACGATCGGGGTGGGCATCCTCGGCCCGCTGTTCTTCGGGCTGACGTTCGCCCAGTCGGTGGCCGCGATCGTGGTCGGCACCGCTCTCGGGTCGCTGACCCACGGCATCCTGTCCACCTGGGGACCGCCGAGCGGGTTGTGCCAGATGGTGCTGTCCCGGGTCGGCTTCGGCTATCGCGGCAATATCCTCCCGGCCGGCATCAACGCGGTGATCGCCGGCATCGGCTGGTTCGCGGTCAACTCGATCAGTGGTGCGCTCGCGCTGCACGTACTCATCCCCGCGCTGCCGCACTGGGTGTGCCTGGTGATCATCGTCATCGCCCAGATCGGCATCGCGTTCTACGGCCACAACCTGGTGCAGGCCTTCGAGAGGTACGCCGGCCCGATCCTCGCGGTGATCTTCGTCATCGGGGCGATCGTGATCTTCACGAAGTTCGACCCCGGCGCAGCCCGGATCGACCCCGGCTTCCCGCTGCCGACTTCGGGTGGCTTCCTGATCGAGGCCGCGGCGGCGTTCGGCTACGCCTGCGGCTGGAACCCCTATGCCTCGGACTACACGCGCTACCTGCCCAAGAGCTCTCCCCGACCCTCGGTCGGCTGGTCGGCGGCGCTGGGAGTGTTCGTCTCCTGCATCGTCCTCGAGAGCGCCGGCGCGGCGATGGTCTCCGCGGCCGGCAAGAGCGCGGACGTGCTTCCCGGCGTCTACACCGGCCTGATGCCCACCTGGCTGGGGGACCTGACGCTGCTGTCCATCGCGGTCGGCGCGGTCTGCGCGAACGTGCTCAACATCTACTCCGGCGCGATGTCGTGTCTGGCGCTCGGCATCCGGCTGCCGGTGCGGCGGGCGCGCGCGATCGTGGCATGCGTCTTCGGGGTGCTGGGCTTCATCCTCGCGCTCTACGCGATCGAGAACCCGGGCGTCAACTACGAGAACTTCCTGCTGATCATCGCCTACTGGATCGGCCCGTGGCTCGGTGTCGTGATCGCGGACCGGTGGCAGCGCCGCGGCCAGGACGTCACTCGCCTGGCGCTCAACGACCACTTCAAGAACCCGCGCGGCATGGTCGCCATGGGCCTCGGCATGATCATCTCGATCTGGGGCTTCTCCAACCAGACCAAGTACGTCGGGTACGTCGTCAAGCACCACCCGGCGCTCGGCGACATCACCTTCCTGGTCGGGTTCGTGGTGGCGGCCGGGATCTACCTGGGACTGACCACCCTGATGCCGGAGCGCAACCACCACGCGCCGACGGTCCCGGACGCCGCGTGACCACCGACCAGGAGATGCTCGCGGTCGCCGTCGAGGAGGCGCGGCTCGGGCTGGCCGAGGGCGGCGTACCCGTCGGGGGCGCGCTGTTCGGCGCCGACGGCACGCTGCTGGGCCGCG
>DASSKK010000011.1:0-58691 GCA_035690495.1 Nocardioidaceae bacterium
GTTCAGGTATAATCGACTCCGTCTCCACTCAGCACTCGGCTACCGGACCCCACAAGAGGCCTATAACGAGTACTGGAACCAGCAGCAGGCAGCATAGAATCACTATAAATCACTGTCCGAAAAACGCGCGGCAGACCAACCTCTTTCACGGACCAATCGGGGTGGCCACTCGCGCCACAGCTACGGCCTTGAGGGACGTGACGATGACGCTGAAGAAGCTCGCCGCCGGGTCGGGCTACGAGTACCTGACTCGCCAGGTCGCGGCCGCAGACTCCACCGAGCTCGGCAAGACTCCGCTGGCGGACTACTACGCCGCCAAGGGCGAGGCACCCGGCCGCTGGGTCGGCTCCGGACTCGTCGGGGTCGAGGGCATCGAGTACGGCGACGTCGTCACCGCCGAGCAGATGAAGCACCTATTCGGCGACGGCTGCCACCCAGTCAGCCGGGCTTCACTCGGTCGCCCGTTCAAGCAAGACTCAGTCGCCGGCTTCGACCTGACGTTCAGCCCGGCCAAGTCGGTCTCGACGCTGTGGGCGGTCGCACCACCCGAGGTCGCGCGGCAGATCCAGGCGGCGCACAACGCCGCCGTACTCGACACGCTCGCCTTCCTCGAGACCCATGCAATCTTCACCCGCGAGGGCGCCGGCGGCGCCCGCCAGGTCGAGACCCGGTGGCTGATCGCCGCCGGGTTCCTGCATCGCGACTCCCGCGCAGGCGACCCGGACCTGCACACCCACATCGCGGTCTCGAACAAGGTCCAGACCAAGCAGGGCAAGTGGCTGTCGATCTACGGCACGATCCTGCACGAACACGTCGTCGCCGCCTCCGAGGCGTACAACACGGCGCTCGAAGCACGCCTCCGCGAACACCTCGGAGTCCGATTCATCGACGTCCCACGGGCCGGCGGCAAGCGACCGGTGCGCGAGATCGCCGGCGTCGACCCGACGCTGTCCGCACGTTGGTCCCGCCGTCGATCCGACATCGAGGAGCGAGTCGAGGAGCTCGCAGAGGAGTTCGCGGACAACCGCGGCCGCCGCCCGAACGACAAGGAGCGGATCGCCCTCGCGCAGCGCGCGAACCTGGAGACCCGCGAGGCCAAGCACGAGCCGCGCTCCGAGGCCGAGCAGCACGCGACCTGGCGTGACGAGGCAGTGGACCTGCTCGGCGAGCGGGGCCTGCCGAGGATGGTCGACACCGCGCTCCACCCCGACCCGGCCTCAACCCAACAAGTCTCCGCGGCCTGGCTCGGCGAAGCCGCCGACCGGGTGATCGGCGAGCTCGAAGCCCACCGCGCGACCTGGCAGAGCTGGCACATCTACGCCGAGGCACAGCGCCAGGTCCGTGGCCTCACCATCGCGCCCGAGCAGATTCCCCAAGTCATCGAGCACCTCGTGGACGCCGTCACGAACCAGCTGATCAACCTGACGCCAGACCTCGACCCGATCACCGAGCCGACCGCGCTCAAACGGTCCGACGGCGTCAGCGTCTACCGCCACACTGGCGCCGACCACTTCACCAGCACGCGGATCCTGGAGGCCGAGGCGCGGATCGTCGGCGCCGCCCGCGCCAGCGCAACCCGAAGCCCGGATCCGATCGACGTCGACCTGGCGCTGATGGCGGCCGCCCTCGAAGGGCCGAAGCTCAACGACGGTCAGCGCGAGCTGGTCCGCAGCCTCGTCGCCGACCCACGCCAAGTCGCACTGGCACTCGCGCCGGCCGGATCCGGGAAGACCACCGCGATGAGCGCCCTGGCCCAGGTTGCCCACGACCTCGGGTACGACGTCGTCGGCCTCGCGCCATCGGCGGCCGCTGCGGGCTTGCTCGCCGAGGCGACCGGGATCCCGTCCGAGACGCTCGCGATGCTCGACCACGCCCTCGCCGCCGGCCTCGATCCGGGGTTCGGGCCCCACACGATCGTCGTCATAGACGAGGCCGGGATGGCCGACACGCCCACCCTCGACCGGATCGTCGCCACCTGCACCGGCCAAGGCGCGCGGATCCGGCTGATCGGCGACGACCAGCAGCTCGCAGCGGTCGGCGCCGGCGGCGTACTCCGCGACATCGCCACCACCCACGGAGCCGTGCGTCTCGATCAGGTGGTCCGGTTCGACGACCCCGTCGAGGCGTCGGCGTCGCTCGCGCTACGCGACGGCGACCGTACGGCGCTCGGGTACTACCTCGACCACGACCGTATTCACACCGGCGACGAGCTCACCAGCCTCGCCGACGTCCTGGTCGCGTTGCAGGAGGAGGCCACTGCCGGCCGCGAGTGCCTGATGCGCGCGCCGACCCGCGATCTCGTCGCGAGGCTCAACCACGCGGCCCGCAACGTCCGCCTGGACGGCATGGGTCCCGACGACGAGGCCGATCTTGCCGACGGCAACCGGGCCTCGGTCGGCGACACGATCCTGACGCGCCACAACGACCGCCGCCTCGGCGTCGGCGGCACCGACTGGGTCAAGAACGGCGACCGCTGGACCGTCACCGCGCTCACCGCCAACGGCGGCCTGCGCGCCCGACACCTGCGGTCCGGACTCCAGGTCACACTGCCGCCGGAGTACGTCGCCAACCACGTCGAGCTCGGCTACGCCACCACCGTCCACGCCGCCCAGGGCAGCACCGTCGATGTCATGCACGGCATGCTCACCGGGCACGAGGACCGGCAACTGCTCTACACGATGCTCACCCGCGGCCGCTTCGAGAACCACCTTCACCTGATCAGCGAGCCGACCGCCCCGGATGAGCAGTTCCTACCCGGGATCGACGAGCAGATCACCGCCGTCGAGACACTCGACCGAATCATCGCCCGCGACGGCACCGCGACCTCGGCGACCACCCAGGTCGCCCACACCACGAGCCCCGCAACGCTGCTGCACGAGGCCGCGGGCAGATACGCCGACGCCGTCACCGGCGTCACCCAACGGATCCTGGGCGCAGACGCCGATGACGCGCTCGAAGCCGCCGGCACCGGCCCGCTCCCGTGGCTGCCCGGCATCCCCGCCGCCCTGCGCAGCCACCCCGACTGGTCGAACTACCTCGACGCTCGCGCCCAGCGCATCCGCACCCTCGCCGACACCGTCCGTCGCGACCCGCAGCTTCCGCCGAGCCTGCGACGCTTCGACGAGGTGCTCACCGACCAGCTCCGCGCGGCGGCGGCCGTCTGGCGGGCCGCCAACGGAGTGCCCGACGACGACCGCGGCCTCCTCGGCCCACGCACCAACGACCTCGCCGCCGACCGCTACGCCCGCCACCTCCAGCGCCAGGTCGACGCCCGCTACCCCGAATCGGTCCGCCGCTGGGAAGCCAAGATCGCCCAGACGATCGGCGACCCCAACCACCGCGACGACCACACCCTCGACCTGGCCCGCGAGCTCGACCGCATTCAAGCCAGCGGTCTCAACGCCACCCAGATCCTCCGTCGCGCGGCCACACTCCGGCGCCCGCTCCCCGACGACCGCAGGGTCGAAGCCCTCGCCTACCGGATCGGTCGCATCGCCGCCAACGACGCAGCTCTCCGGCCGCAGACCCATCAACCGAGCCGGCGCTCACCCAGCATCGGACTCTAGGACTTCTCGCCACTCCTGCGGCGTGTGGCTTCGTCGCCTCGTCCCGAGCACAACATTGAACGCGACGCGCAGCTGTTTGCGGGTCATGCCCGGATGGTCGAGGCGGAACCGCTCCTGCTCCGCCTCGACGAGCGTGAGCTCCATCTCGTCCCACACCGTCAGCTCGCGCTGGCGGTGCCGCGCCCTCCACTCCGCGTACCGCTGCGGGTCGTCCCGGGCGTCGACATACTCGATCAGCCGGTCCAGAGCCCTCGCTGCTCGCTTCCTCAGCGACCTCGGCGCCAAGTTCGCCTCGGCAGCCACGGCCTCAACGACAGCGGGCGCCGTCAGACCCACGCGCCCGCGGTGCGCGGGCACGTCCTGTCGGTCCGCTTCCGCAGCGAGCGCCCACAGCAGCCAGTAGTCCAGACCGTTGATCGCGGCCTCCTCCTGGCCGATCTGGAACAGCTCAGCGAGGACCGGACCAGAATCGTTCTCCGGTTCGATGCACGCCATGTCATTGAGCAGGTCGGGATCCCCAATGGCCTGCGACTTCGCCCGGTCGCGGCGCACGGCGAGGTCGCCCGCCCCCAGATCCGCGAGCACCTCGCGCTGTGTCTGGCCGACGATCGCGCCGGCGATGTTCGACGTGGTCAGGCGGTACGCCGCTGAAGCCTCGATCCAGAGCTGGCCGGCCACCAGTCCGTCGATGTCATCCGACAGGCCCCGAAGCCGCCACGCGACCCTCTCCGCTCCGGGGAGCAGCGCCCACACGAGAGCGGTAATCGCGTCCGGCGCACTCTCGGTCATCGACGCGAGTGCGCCGAGAACCGCCTTCGCCTCGTCCGGTGACGCCAGAGCCCAAGCGGGCAGTTCGACGAGCTCGTCGACAACGCCGTCAACGAGGCGCTGGGTCACCCAACGGCTCCACGCCGCTCGCGCCTCACCCATCAGCGCACCCTCCAGATCCTGAAGGCCAAGGCGATCAGCAACGGACACGACACGCTCCCGAGGGACATCCCCCGCCGCCAACTATAGGCAGGGACCATCCAGCGTGAGTGAGACATTCCTGCACGTCAAGGGCCACTTCTGCCGGGCGACAAGACATCCCGAGACGTTGAGAGACAGTCCGAGACGTTCAGCAACAACCAGCACCAATCGGTGCTCGAATCCCCTCGATCGCCATCTCAGCATGTGATCCTCGATGCCGATTGCCCGGTCGTAGTGCATCCCGCCGGTTCGAGGCGATGATGGAGGCGAGCAGGCGTACCAGAGTTGGGCGGGCAGCCCAGCCTCACCGAAGGTCATGCAGGGCAACAGGTCCCGAGACACCCCGCCCGAGCTCGCGCGCGCCGAGGGGTCGGCTTAGCAACGGAGCGAATCCAGGTGTCTTCGTGATCTCGTTAGACGCCCCGCCCGGCCAGCGGTGCTGGACGTCGTGCCACGCCTGCCAGATGTCGGGGCGCAGCCGGCCGCGGTCGGGCACGAGGAAGGCCAGGACGGTCGCGGTTGGTGCCGGTCAAGCCGCGGTGAGCGCATCCCGCTGTGCGGTGAGGTGTTGATCGACTGTCGAGACCCTCGCCTAGCCGATCTTGAGTTTGGGCACTCGGACAGTAGGCCGGTTAGCCCTGAATCGTCGAACGTGCGGTGGCCGATGGCCAGTGTGATGCGCCGTAGGGTCGGGACATGGGGATCGTCGACCGCGCCGCCGGCGCCGCCCGCGCCGAAGAGGCCCCCGCCGCGACTGGCGACGGCAACGGCTGGACCCTGGGCATGCTTAGTCAAACCAAGACCCAGCTCGGCGACGAGTCCTGGTCGACCCAGACCACTCGGTTCGACACCAACGGGAACACCATCGAGACCCGACAGCCAGACGGTACCGCGAACGCCGACGGCACCGGCGCGGACACCCACTCGGTCGACGCCGAGTACTACACCGCCGACGGTTCCCCCCAGGATGCCGCATGCCAGGGCAAGCCGGCCTGGGCGCGTGCGGCGATCTCGAAGTCCGCTGTGTCGAGAGCATCCTTGTCGTCCGCGACGTGCCCGACAAGCCGACCAGGGGAAGCGAACCGCAACTCGCTGATGCCGTGTCGGGCCGCGAGCGCCCGCAGGTCATCGCCGCGGTCTCGCACCGTCGCCTCATCGGCAGGCGGCAAGGGGGACGGCTCCGTCGCAGAACTGCTCATGACCTTGATGGTACGGGGCGTTGGGCAGACCCGCCCGTCCCATCGCCGGACCCCAGGCGCGGGACGCGCTGAAGCCGCGCGGTCAGCGGTCCTTGGTGGAGGAGATGGACAGGCAACGTACCCAGCTAGTGAACCAAATGCGGACCTAGCCAAGATCATCTGCTGGGTGCAGCGGCATCTGACAGGCGCCCATGGCACTGGCGTCACCAAGGACAATCGGATGACCCACTCGTGCTATTGCGCGGCGGCCATGCGTGTCCCACGCTCGCCACGGGGTCAGGTACGTCGTCGAGGAGGACCCGATGAGACGACTCATTCTCTCCGTCCTGTTGGTTCTGGGGAGCACCTCGATCGTTCAAACCGTCGAGCAAAGTCCAGCTAGCGCAGCCAGCTGTCCGTCGAGCGCGAGTCACGACTGGGTAGGGGCGGAGTGGTCTACCAGCTCGGCGAAAGGAGTCCGTGCGCCGGTGCAGATGCGGAAAACTGGAACCGTCTGCTCGGGCGGGCCACAACCGGATTCCGATGGCTTCTGGATTGCGATCCAAGCTGGTAATAATTCGGCGCTCGCTCAGGCGTGGGACACTCCACGTCTATAACTCGCAAATACAGTTCGGGGCAGTACTGTCGCTTCTGGGCCATCGGCACCGGATCTGTCCACAAGTACCTCTGTGGCAACGACAGCGGCGGGACGTACATCTACTTCCGAGTCAGGGAGGTCAACGCTCAATACGGGTATTATTACGATATCGAGGATTGCGGTACATCCGGTGGGTACTCTTCATGCACGATCAAGAATTCGACCCAGACAGCTTTTGTCAACCCGAAAGGCTACGTGCTTGGGGAAGCCAGTTATGGCTATACACTATGTACGAGCCGAATAATGGGCTCCTTATCGGCGCCCGATAATGCAGGCACGAGCGCCAACCCGATCCAGTGGCGAACTGCCATTGGTGAGCTCGTGGAGTACGAAGTCCTTGATCGGGACGTCTGCAGTATGCTCAGACTACAAGAAGGCATACACAAATTCGATTGTGTCTACGTGGGATAGCCGCAATTAGCGAGAGGAGGCGTCATGGCTGTTCGTAAAACAACATCGATCGTCATGGCGAGCGTGGCGGCTGTAGCAGCCATCGTGATTCCGGCCGTGCTGGTTTCCGGTGGGCATGGATCTGGTGGCAAGAGAGGCATATCGCCTGTCTCGACGAATGCCAGTGGTGCGTCTCCGAAGGTGTTGTCTAATGCCAACCCTGTAGTGATCGATAGCTCAATTCCAGAGACGTTCACCCGGGCGAATTCAAATGCCACCGCGCCCATGAGCGCGGATGCAGTGTTCACGGAATACGCCAAGGCTAACGGGTCAGCGCTGCAACGTCCGCCAAGCAACGTCAACGTTCAATTGGGTTACCTTACGCTAGCGGTCGGAGCAGGCGATCCGGGCGCCTACACGGCTAAGGATGAGTTAGTTTGGTCATTCAGCTCGTCGTCCTGCCCACCCAACCTCGGTATGGTCACTCCTGCGCCGTCGTCTAATCCATGTGTGGAATGGTTGTTCTTGGACGCCACGACGGGCCAAGAAATCGATGACACATGGCAGCAATAGTGAGCTCATTGCGTCAAGCGCAACTGAATCAAAGGTCCCGCCCCTCGGCAGGAGTTACCCAGGTCGGACAGCGATCCTGATCGTTGCTGGCGTGCAGTTGGGCGCTTGACACCGCGCGCACGCTTACCCGCGAATACGCCGTCAGTCCGCCTACGGGCCTAATCCCGTCCCCGGCGGCGACGCAGCCCAACTCAACGCAACTGCACCATCTGCGATCGCCGCGTGATGCTGGCGGGCAACCGCTTGGTGGCCCGGCCCCTGGGACTGTCGTCTGCGGACCACAATCGCGAGTTGCTGAAGGGTGATCCCGCTCTGCCAGCGTGGTGAGTCGAAGGCACTGAACGATGCATAGCCGATGCATCGGACATGCGAAACGGCCCGCGATCTACGTTTCCGCAGGTCACGGGCCGTTTCTGTGTGCTCCCCCGGTTGGACTCGAACCAACAACCCTTCGGTTAACAGCCGAATGCTCTGCCAATTGAGCTACAGGGGACCGCTCGGACGTGGGTTGCCCGAGGCCCGCACAGGGTAGCAAGCCCGGTCACCGAGCACTAAATCGGATCGCCGGCCTCGCCGAGCTCCTCGGCGGCCGCCCGCAGGCCCTCCTCCGCGATCCGGCGGACCTCCGGGTCGTCCGGCTCGACGCCGGGGTCGAAGCGGTACGCCCAGGTGATCGCACCGCCTGCGGGAGGACGGCGGGCGATCACGGTCAGGCCCTTCCGCCGGGCGACCACGACGCGGCGCTGGAGCACGACGCTGGCAGTGACCCGCTCGCGCACCAAGGCCAGCATCTGACCCGGGTCGCGGAGCACGTAGGTCCGCACCGGGCGCGGGCGGCCGAAGTCGGCCACCTCGATGATCTGCAGCCGCTCCTCGTCGCGCTCCCACTCGGCGGACTCGAGCCGCTCCCAGGGGATCCGCATCGAGTCTTGGCCGGAGACGACGAGCACCAACGCGTCGCGGGTGCCGAGCAGCCAGGTGCCGTCCTCGGCCTGGGCGGCGGCCAACGGCCTCTCCGACCGCGGCAGCCCGGCCGCGTCGACCACCGCACGGGGCGCGACCGGCTTGAACAGCGGGCTCACTGGTCGCCGATCGCGCGTTCCCGCAGCGTCCGGCGATGCTGCTCGAGGGCGACCAGCTCGCCGAACATCCTGTTGTAGTCCTCGGTCTGCTCGACCGGGTTGGTGCGCTGAAGCCTGGACTTCAGGTCGGCGATCCGGCGCATCGCGGTCAGCTCCTGGAGCCGGAAGACGTGCGCTGCGACGTATGCCTCGTCGGCCTTCTTGAGCACCCGTTCCACCGCCAGCGCGCTCAACGCCCGCGCCACCGCCGGATCGGTGGCCGCGTCGCGCAGCTTGCCGACCCATACCTCCCCGGCCGGTGCGCCGCCCGGCCCGCCGCAGGCGGCCACGGTCTCCCACAGAGCCCGGTAGACGGGATGGGTGAAGTCGCCTGCGTCGACGTCGGCGGCCGTGTCGCCAACGGCTTCGGGGTGCTGGACGACGAGCTTGAGGGTCTCGCGTTCGAGGGCGTAGCGGGGGTCGCGCAGGTCTGGCGGCGCGGCGGCGCCGGGTCCGGCCTGTGGTGCGGCACCGGCGGGGTGGTCCGCCTTCGGACCGGGGCGCCGGCTGGTGGAGGCACGGCGTACCTCGGCACGGGCCTGCTCGACGTCGACTCCCACCATGCCCGCCAGCTCGCGGGCGAACGCGTCGACCTTCGAGCGGTCCCTGATGCTGGCAACCAGGCGGGCGGCCTCCCGCACCGCGTCGATGCGGCCGTCGGCGCGGTCCAGGTCGAACCGGGCGACCACGTGGGAGAGCACGAAGCGGTAGAGCGGGATCCTGCGGGCGACCAGCTCGCGCACCGCTGCGTCGCCCCTGGACAGCCGCAGGTCGCACGGGTCGAGGCCCTCGGGCTCGACGGCGACGTAGGTCTGGCCGGCGAAGTTCTGGTCTCCCTCGAATGCCCGCAGGGCCGCCTTCTGTCCGGCCGCGTCGCCGTCGAAGGTGAAGATCACCTCGCCGCGGAAGTCGTCGTGGTCGTGCAGCAGCCGGCGCAGCACGCGCGCGTGGTCCTCGCCGAATGCCGTGCCGCAGCTGGCGACGGCGGTGGGCACGCCCGCGAGGTGGCAGGCCATCACGTCGGTGTAGCCCTCGACGACGACCGCCTGCGAGGCACGGGCGATCTCGCGGCGGGCAAGGTCGATGCCGTAGAGCACATGGCTCTTCTTGTAGATCGGCGTCTCGGGAGTGTTGAGGTACTTCGCCTCGACCCGGTCGTCGTCGAACAGCCGCCGGGCTCCAAAGCCGATCACGTCGCCGTTGGTCTCCCGGATCGGCCACAGCAGCCGGCCACGGAACCTGTCGTAGTGGCCGCTGCGGCCTTCCGCGCACAGCCCGGAGGTGACCAGCTCGGCGTTGGTGAAGCCCTTCTGGCGCAGGTGCTTGAACAACGCGTCGCCCTCACGTGGGGCGAAGCCGACGCCGAACTTCGACGCTGCGTCCTGGTCGAAGCCGCGCTGGTCGAGGAACGTCCGGCCGGGCACGGCGTCAGGGCCGGCCAGCTGGTCGGCGTAGTAGGCCTGGGCGAGCCGGTGCGCCTCGATCAGCCGGGGACGCAGATGCGTCTCGCGCTTGGCCGGCCGCTCGCCCTCGGTGTAGCGGAGCTGGACCCCGGTCTTGTCGGCGAGCCGCTCGACGACCTCCGCGAAGCCGAGCCCGTCGATCTTCATCAGGAAGGTGATCACGTCGCCGCCTTCCCCGCAGCCGAAGCAGTGGAATCCGCGGCCGGGGTTGACGTGGAAGGACGGGGTCTTCTCGTCGTGGAAGGGACACAGGCCCTTCAGCGAGCCTCCGCCGGCGTTGCGCAGGGTGACGTAGTCGGACACGACCTCGTCGATGCGGGCACGCTCGCGCACCAGCGCGATGTCCTCCTCGCGGATCAGCCCAGCCACGGCGGCGAGTCTACGTGCCCGCGCCGACGGCGCCCATGGCCGTTCAGCCCGTCGCGTACGGCGCCGTCCGACCGTCAGACGGCATCCCAGACGACCTGGCCGCGGACATCCACGCGCGCGCCCGCCGCAGGCCGGTGGTCGGTGAGCCGTCCGTCGTGCATGAGATGGCTGACCGGTACGCCGTGCGCGAGGACCGCGACGTCGGCGATCTGCCGCCGGTGACACCGCCACCACAGCGACTCGCTGCACATCACCGCGACGTTCTCGTCGTCGACCGCGGCGAGCAGCAGGTCGACCGCGGCGCCGAACTCCGCGGTCCGGGTGTGGGCGGCGTACGCCGCGAACTGCTCGACCCGCCACCAGGTGTCGACCGGCTCGCCCTCCAGCCGGCGTCGGCCCCCGAGCCGCTCCTCCCACCGGTAGCCGATCCCGGTCTCGGGCAGCCAGACGTCCATCGCCTCCCGGCGGACGTCGGCGTTGCTGCGGCTTCCTGGGAACCGGCGTACGTCCACGACCTGCTGCACCCCAGCCCCATGCAGCAACGAGGCCAGTTCAGCCCGCTCCAGCCGGCCGTGCCCGACGGTGAGCAGCACAGATCCTCCTCACGCCGGTTTGGGTGGAATCCTCGGCAATATCGCCCAGCGATCCCACCCGATCTCGTCACATCCCCCGGAGAGACCCATCTCGAGCCGGAGGTGAACAGCAGGTGCCGATGTCACGCCGTGGCCCAGCGGCCGAGCACCTGCTCGACGCGCAGCCCGCCGAGAGCGTCGTGCAGCAGCCGCTGGTAGCCGAGCTCCTCCCGGCTGCGCGGCGCCGGGAAGCCGGGGAGGCCCGACGCCGACCAGTCGTCCTCGGGGACGAGCTGATCCGCGTAGTCGTCCATCACCGTGGCCGTCCCGCTGCCGTCGCCGAACTGCTCCTTGACCCGCCACAGCAGCCGGTCGGGCAACCAGCCGGCGAACGCCTGGCGCAGGATCGCCTTCTCACGGCCCGGCTCCCCGGGCAGCCGCCAGCCGATCGGGACCCGACGAGCGGTCGCGATCACGTCCAGGTCGAGGAACGGCACCCTCGCCTCCAGGCTGTGCGCCATCGTCACCCGGTCGCAGCGCTGCAGGTTGAGGTTGTGCAGGCCGGTCAGGTCGCGGTCCAGCTCCTTGGCGAGGACCTCGGGATCGGTGAGCTCGCGGTAGTGGTCGTAGCCGGCGAACAGCTCGTCGGACCCCTCGCCGGTGAGCACCACCTTCACGTGCGCGGCGGCCAGCTCGGCGACGAGCAGGTTCGGCACCGCGCTGCGCACCAGCGACGGCTCGGCGGACTCCAGCTGTCCGACGACCCTCGGCAGCGCGTCGGCCACGGTGCGGGCGTCGTACACCCGCTCGTGGTGGTCCAGGCCGAGGTACGCCGCCACCTCGCGTGCCGCGGCCAGGTCGCTGCTGGCCGCAGTGCCCGCGGCGAAGGAGTGGATCCGCTGGCCGGGCAGCGCCTCGCTGGCCATGATCGCCGCGACCAGGCTGGAGTCGAGCCCACCGGAGAGGAACACGCCGATCTCGACGTCGGCCATCATCCGGCGGCGCACCCCGGTGACCAGCGCTTCCCTGATCGCCGTGCGGGCCTCGTCGCGGTCCGTGAAGGGCGCGGCTGCGGGGGCGACGGGATCCGCGTAGCGAGCGAGGCCGTCGTCCGGGGTCCACCAGTGGCCGGCCGGGAACTCCTCGACGAGGGGGCGGTCCTCGGCGTCGAAGGCCTTGATCTCCGAGGCGAACAGCAGCCGGGCCCCGTCACGGACCCAGTAGAGCGGCTTGATCCCGACCGGGTCGCGCGCCGCCACCGGGCCCTCGGGGCCGGCGGCCACGAACGCGAACATGCCGACCAGCCGCCCGACGCCGGAGGGGCCTTCGGCGTGGACCGCAGCGACCATCGCCTCGTTGTCGGAGTCGGTGGTGAACGCCCAGTCCAGCTCGCCGCGCAGATCGGTGTGGTTGTAGATCTCGCCGTTGCCGACCACCCACATGCCCGTGTCGTCGTCGCCGAGCGGCTGCGCACCACCGGGCAGGTCCACGATCGACAGCCGCGCATGGCCGAGCCAGGTGGAGCCGAAGGCCTGCTCGCCCCGCCCGTCCGGACCGCGGTGGGCGATCCGGTCCAGCATCCGGCTGCCGAGGACCGCGTCGGGCCGCCCGCCGTCGAGCCGGTGCACCGCCACGATCCCGCACACGCCCTGCACCTCTCCTCGCCGAGCGATCAGGCTATCGCCGGCTCACCCCTCGAGAAGGTCCCGGGTGCGGCTGCCGGCATCGTCGCGCAGGTAGGCGAGCACCGCGCTGACCCGGCGGTCGGTGCTCGGCTCCTGGGCGAGCCCGAGCTTGCCGAAGATCGCGCTCACGTGCTTCTCCACCGCGGACTCCGACAGGCTCAGGTGCGCCGCGATCGCGCGGTTGGTGCGGCCCTGCGCCATCAGCCGCAGCACGTCGGTCTCGCGGTCGGTGAGTTCCCGCAACGGCGAGTGGGCGAGCCTGGCCCGTGCGCCGACCAGCGCCTCCACCACGACCGGGTCGATGGTGGAACCGTCCCGGGCCACCGAGCGCACCGCGTCGAGGAGCTCGCCGAGCTCGCTGACCCGGTCCTTGAGCAGGTAGGCCAGGCCCGCCGTACCGTGTTCGAGCAGCGCGAACGCATAGGCCTCGTCGGCATGCTGGGACAGGATCACCACACCGATGCGCGGGTCACGCGCCCGCAGTGTGTGCGCGGCGACGATCCCCTCCATGCCGTGCCCTGGCGGCATCCTGATGTCGCTGACGACCACGTCGGGGCACAACCGCGCGGCGGCGGCCAGCAGCTCCTCGGCGTCACCCGCGTCGGCGACCACCTCGACCTCGCCGGAATCCTCCAGCAGCCGCCGGATCCCCTCCCGGACCAGGTAGTTGTCCTCCGCGACGATCACGCGCAACCGGGCTGCGGGCTCAGACATCCGCGGTCCTGGTCAGCGGCAAGGCTGCGCTCAGGGCGGTCCCCTGCCCCGGTCGCGACCGCACGTACAGCTCGCCGCCGACCGCGCCGATCCGGTCCGACAGGCCGGCGAGCCCGGTGCCCGTCACGTCCGCGGGCACGAACCCGGCGCCGTTGTCGCCGACCTCGAGGTGCAGCCGCTCGCCGCGCACGCCCAACCGCACCCGGACCTCGTCGGCACCTGCGTGCTTGAGCACGTTGGTGAGTGCTTCGCTGACCATGAAGTACGCCGCCGACTCCACCTCGGCGTCGAAGCGCGCCGCCCGCATCCCCGGCTCCGTCTCGAGCACGACGCCCACCGGAACCCGCGCGGTGCGCGCCTCCACGGCCGCCAGCAGGCCCTGGTCGGCGAGCACCGGCGGCCGGATGCCGCGGGCGAGCTCTCGCAGCCCGGTGAGGATCTCTGCGGCGGTGCGCCGCGCGTCCTCGAAGGTACGTCGTGCCGCTTCGGGATCGGTGCCCAGCTGGTTCAGCCCCAGTCGCAGCTGCGTGGTGACCACGACCACCTCCTGCTGCGCCCCGTCGTGCAGGTCGCGCTCCAGCCGCCGGCGCTCGGTGTCCTGCGCCCGGACCAGCCGCCGCCGCGACTCCTGCAGCGCATCCGCGTGCCGCCGGGTCTCGGCCAGCTGAGCCGCCAGCTCGGCCGCGAAGTGGGCGGCGCGCACCGCCAGGGCAGTCTGCCTCGCCACGGTCACCAGCAGCTCCCGGTCCTCGGCGCCCAGGGCCCGGCCGCGCACCGGCGGACCGCACTCGATGCGGCCGACCACCTCGTCGCGGTCCACCAGCGGGATCACAAGATCGGCGAGCCCGCCCGGCTCGCCCTCCCCCGCCTCGCCGATGAGCTCCTCGACGTCGCTGCCGGGCAGCACCAGGCACAACCGCGCCCAGGTGAGCCCGAGCCCGTCGACGACCATGCGCGCGGCACGCGGTCCGAGCTCATGCAGGTCGTAGGCGTGCTCCAGGGTCTCCCCGAAGCTGCCCAGCAGCTCGGCCGGGCCGATCCGCTCGCCGTACACCCGGGCGCTGGCCCAGCGGTCCAACCGGCGCCGCACGGGTGCCAGCGCCAGCACCACGGCGATGGTCACCAGCACGGTCGCGAGCAGTGGCAGCCGCCGCCCGGCGGTGACCCCGAAGGCGGTGGCGGCCCCGAGGAACGCCGCGCCGATCAGCGCCGACACCGCGCCGTAGGCGAGCGAGCGGCGGACCGCCAGGTGCACGTCGAACAACCGGTGCCGCACGAGAGCCACCCAGATCGCCACCGGGACGAACACCAGGGCGGGCACCCACACCGCGTAGAACGTGGTGATCACCGCCGACCGGGGCAGCAGCCCGAACCCCGTCAGCAGCTGCACCACGACCACGTCGCCGAGCACCGCGACGGCCGCCAGCAGCAGCCAGTGCGTCTGCGCCCGCTGCCGTGGCGGAAGCGTCCTGTGGCGCACTACCAGCAGCACGGCTCCGACGAGCCCGAGCTGGGTGCCGACGTGGTAGGCGGCCACGACCACCGGCCCGAGCCCGGTCAGCGCGAGCCACCAGAGCGGACTGCCCACCAGCGCCGCCCGCGACGCGGCGTACTCGGGGGCAGGCAGCACCCGATGGGTGAGCATCAGCAGCAGCGGCAGCGCGACCACGGCCGCCGCGAACGCGGTGAGCACGCCTTGCTCGTAGCGGCGGCGCAGCACCCCGTCGGGGAACAGCAGGAACATCGCGCCCATCGCGGCCGGGCCGGCGACGTCCGCGGCGTACTCGCAGACCACCAGCGCCCACAGCCAGGAGGGAACGCCGTCCGCGAGCAGCCGGCTGGACACCGCGCCCAGGGCAGTCGCCAGCGCCATCGCGGAGTACATCGCCAGCAGCAGTCGCGGCACGCGCTCCCGCGGCCGCATGCCCACCAGGGCCAGGCCGGTCAGGTAGCCGGGAAGGAGCCCGACCAGTGACCACACCTGAGGCTGCTTGACCCCGAACGGACCGGGCGTGCGCACCCCGGCGACGGCAGACACCAGCAGACCGGCGGCCCCGAGCACGGCCAACCACGTCAGCGGGCGTCGCAGCGGCGCGCACCATTGCACCCCACAAGGGTGACATCGTGCGGCCCCGGCGTCCATGGGGTACGCCGCAGCGCGCGGGTGCGGCCAGCCTCACCAGGCTCGGGCGCCCGCCTCGTTCCGAGCGAGTCCACCGGTTCGTAGCGTCGAAGGTCACGACAAGACCGAGGAGCGCGAGCATGTCCGACCACTCATTCGCCGGCGCCGCATCGCGGCGTGCACCCATCGTGATGGCCCTGGGCGGGCTGCTGGTCTTCCTCGCCGGGCAGATCCACCCCAGGGGCCCACTCGACGGGGACTTCCGCACGTTGGAAGGCGGTCTGCTCGCCGATGCCGACACGTGGGAGTGGACCCACGCGGTGCTCGCCGTGGCGATCGTGGTGCTGACCGCCGGGCTGCTGCTCACCGTGAGGCTGCTGCGCGTGCGCGAGGACCGGGTCCTGCGGTCGGCCACCCTGGTCGCTCTCGTGGGGTTGTTGCTCTCCTGGGTGGAGATCGTCTTCCACATCGCGATGACCTCGGAGGCTCACGCACTGGTCACCGGCGGACCGACGCCGCTGTTCGACACCCACGTGGTGCTGCAGGCCGTCTACACGCCGCTGTTCGGCTGGGGGGTCGCGGCGATGGCGCTGCGGGGCGGGCTCACCCGCCGCTGGGGCAACCCCTGGATCGCGGTGCTCGGCGTGGTGGGCGGCGTCGTGTTCGGGCTGTCCGGGCCGGTGGTCGCGCTGTGGCCGGACTCGCACGACGCCCTGCTGTTCATCGGCGACGCGCCCCTGGGGCTGTGGGCGCTCGCCTCGGGCGTGGCCGAGCTGCACCCCCTGGCGCGGTGGCGCGGCCGCGCGGTCGCGCCCGCGGACAGTGCCGGTGCGTCTAGCTGAGCCGTCGCCAAGGGCGCGGCCCGTGTGTATCATGTGTGTATGGCTCGCCTCAACGTCTACATGCCCGACGATCTCGCCCGCCGTGCCCGAGACGCGGGTCTGAACATCTCGGCCCTCACACAGGGCGCAGTCGTCGCTGAGCTCGACTTGTTGACCCTGGACGCTTGGCTCGACGAGTTGCCCCTCACCCCGAGCGGGATCTCGCACGAGAGTGCCATGGCTGCACTCGACGCCGCCCGGACGGAGCTCGATGCCGGCCGGGGCTGAGCAAGCCGTGCCGAACGTCGTGGTCGACGCGTCCGTGCTCGTAGACCTGTTGGCCCGAACCAGTCTTGCCGCGTCGGTGGCCGTCCGGTTGCGAGGCACGGCTCTGCACGTGCCTGCGCACTTCGATGCCGAGGTGCTCTCCGCCTTGGGCCGAATGCACCGCGCTGGCCAGCTCTCGGAACGCCAAGTCGGCGGCGGCCTTCGACGGCTGAGGACGCTTCCGCTCACCCGGCACCTCCTCGGACACCTCGTCGCCGGCGCATGGCGGCGGCGCGACAGCCACCAGCTTGCCGACGCTCTCTACGTCGAGCTCGCCGAGCAGCTCGACGCTCCGCTGCTCACCACAGATCTCCGTCTTGCCCGGGCGTCCGACCGCGCCGAGGCCATCACGGAGTGACCTCAGACCAGCCTCGCGTGCCAGGCGAGCGCGGAGACGTCGGTGAGTGAGGCGACCTGGTCGAGCACGACCCGCAGCCGGGCCGCGTCGTCGGTCGCGGTGGCGAAGTCGTCGGCGAAGGCGGCCCCGAGCCCGGTCGGAGCCTCGGCGACCAGCCGCTGGACCAGCTCGGCGAGCACCTCGCGCTGGCGGGCCAGGATCGCGACCCGCTCGTCGGCGCGCATGACGTAGTGCGCGGCGACTCCCTTCAGCGCGGTGATCGCCAGCTTCGTGAGCTCTGGCAGCACGAGGTCGGCGGAGTAGCGCAGCAGCGGCCCGTCGCCGGACGCGGCCCTGGTCGCCGCCTCGACGTCGCCGCAGAACCGGCCGATCAGGTCGCTGGTGAGGTTCTTCAGCACGGCCAGCGACCGCCTGCTCCCGTCGTACGGCGTGCGCGGCCAGGAGGGCGCCGACATCAGACCGGCGAGGGCGTCGTCGAGGGCCGTGTCGGAGGCGTCGGGCAGGTACCAGTCGCGCACGGTCGACCAGACCTCGGTGCGCCTCGCGGGGTCGGCCAGCAGGGCCAGGTCGATGCGGCCGGCCACCACACCGTCCTCGAGGTCGTGGACCGAGTAGGCAACGTCGTCGGCGAGGTCCATCACCTGCGCCTCCACGCAGCGGCGCCGGTCGGGGGCTCCCTCACGCAGCCAGGCGAACGCCTGCGCGTCGTCGGCGTACACCCCGAACTTCTGCACCGACTTGGGGATCCCGTCGGCATGCCGTCCGGACGGACCGGCGGCCGACGCCCGCGGCCAGGGGTACTTCGTCGCGGCGTCCAGCGTCGCCCTGGTCAGGTTGAGCCCCACGGAGCGGCCGTCAGGAGTGATCGTCTTGGCCTCGAGCCGGGTCAGGATCCGCAGTGTCTGGGCGTTGCCCTCGAACCCTCCGCACGCGGCACCGAGCTCGTCGAGGGCGCGTTCGCCGTTGTGGCCGAACGGCGGGTGGCCCAGGTCGTGGGCGAGCGCCGCCGCCTCGACGATGTCCGGGTCGCAGCCCAGACGCCTGGCGAGGTCGCGGGCAACCTGGGCGACCTCGAGGCTGTGCGTGAGCCGGTTGCGGACGAAGTCGTCGCTGTCCGGCCCCACCACCTGGGTCTTGGCAGCCAGTCGCCGCAGCGCCGCACAGTGCAGCACGCGGGCCCGGTCGCGTTCGAACGGTGTCCGCTCGGCACGCTTGGGGGGCTCGGCGACCCACCGGGCGCGCGCGTGCTCGTCGTACACGCCGCGACCCTACGCGATCCGCCTCACCCCGATTCGTCCGCGATCGGTCCGCGGCGGGTGCCCGCGGAACCGCGGACGAATCGGGGGAGTCACAGCCAGCCGGCCTCCTCGGCGAGCCGGACCGCCTCGGCGCGGTTGCCGGCGCCGGTCTTGCCGATCGCCGCGGACAGGTGGTTGCGGACGGTCCCCTCCGAGAGGTACAGCCGGCCGGCGAGGGTCGCCACCGACGCACCGTCGCGGGCGGCGCGCAGCACCTCGGTCTCCCGGCCGGTCAGCGGCGACTCCCCCGCGACCAGGCTGTCCGCCGCCAGCGCCGGGTCGACGACCCGCAGGCCCGCGTTCACCCGGCGTACGGCATCGGCGAGCTGTGAGGCGGGCGTGTCCTTGACGACGAATCCCGCCGCTCCGGCCTGCAGCGCGCGGCGCAGGAACCCCGGCCGACCGAACGTGGTCACGATCAGCACGCGTACGCCGGGGTCTGCCTGCCTGACCGCGGCGGTCGCGGCGATGCCGTCCATCCCGGGCATCTCCACGTCGAGCAGCGCGACATCGGGACGGTGCTCGACGACCGCGTCGAGCACCGCGTCGCCGCTCCCGACCTGGGCGACGACCTCGAGGTCGGGCTCGAGGTCGAGCAGCGCAGCCAACGCGCCGCGGACGAGCGCCTGGTCGTCGGCCAGCAGCAGCCTGATCGGTCCGCCACTCATGAGGAGCCTCGCACCGCGCTCGGTGCCGCCTTCGGAACGCGAGCCTGCGAGCGCCCGGATGGGTTGTGCGTGACCTCCAGGACGAAGCCGCGAGGCTCCATCGCACGGGTGACCAGGACTGCGCCGACCTTGGCCGCCCGTTCGCGCAGTCCGACCAGGCCGTGCCCATCGCGCCGGCCGACCGTCGCGTCGCCGCCCGGGCCCCTCCCGTCGTCGATGATCTCCACCCGACCGGCCTCGAACCGGATCGTGCACGAAGCGGCCCCGCTGTGCCGGATCACGTTCGTCACGCCTTCGCGGACCGTCCATGCGAACAGCTCGCGAAGGGCGGCCGGCACCTCGTCCACCGAGTTCGGCAGGTGCGCCTCGATGTCCGCGGCGCCCAGCGCCTCCCGCGCACGGACAAGCTCGCCGGCCAACGTCAGCTCGCGGTAACCGGCCACTGCATGCCGCACCTCCGCCAGCGCGTCCCGGCCCAGCCGCTCCAGGTCGGCGAGCTCGGCACGAGCCCTGTCGGCGTCGACGTCGAACAGCCGGTTGGCCAGCTCGGCCTTGACGGTGATCACCGTCAGCGAGTGCCCGACGATGTCGTGCAGGTCCCGGGCGAACCGGTTGCGCTCCTCGGCGACGGCGAGCCGGGCGTTGTCCTCACGGGCGGCGCTCAGCTGCAGGTTCCGGTTGACCATCTGGGTGATCCCCCAGACCGCCAGCGTCGCCACCAGGGTGCCGAACACGATCGACCCGTCTGCGTGCCAGCCCGGCAGCCACACGGTCGCGGCGTAGGCGCCGAAGGCCACGACCACCGCGAACACCCAGGCGGCCACGGTCGGCAGGCACATCACTCCCATCACGGCGATGTACACCGCGGTCGCGACGCCCTCCTGCCCGATCGTGGCACAGGCCAGCACGCCGAGGCCGAGAAGCGCGCCCAGTATCGTCCAGGACAGCCAGCGGTTGTCGAGCGGGCGGAACTGGAGCCGGGTCCCCCACCGGCGACGGCGCACCGCGACGAATGCCCCCAGGTACACCGCCGCGAACACGAGGATCGTGACGATGCCCACCCAGCCGGTGAGGCTGTCGCGTCGCTGCCAGGCCGCCTGAAGCGGCGAGAGGAGGTAGAACAGCCACACCCCGGCGAACAGGATGCCCCATCGCCCGGCTCGCTCGTGGCTGCGGGCTATCGGGTCGGGAGGTGTGCTGGTCATGGGTCAACCGTAGGGCTCGACGATGCGGCGGTCAGCCGCGTGCGGTGTCCTTGCTCATCCGCCAGGCGGCGCCCAGGACGAACAGCCCGAACCACGCCACCGCGTTGGCCACGGCGTACCACGGCAGCTCGTGGGTCAGCGGGGCGCGGGCCACCTCCGAGACGCCGTACATCGGGGTCCAGTAGGCGATGTGCCGCAGAAGGTCGCCGTACTGGCTCAGCGGGATGAACACCCCGCCGAGGAAGGACAGGGCTGCCAGCCCGGGGCCGAGCACCTGCATGGCGTTCTCGCCCGGAACGATGTAGCCGATGAAGACGCCGAGCGCGGCGAACGTCAGCGTGCAGAAGACCGTGACGACGGCGCCCTCGACCCAGACCGACGCGGGCATCTGGGCCCGGCCCTGGAAGGCGGCGATCACGTTGACCAGGGCGACCACGAACCCGCCCATGATCAGCGCCACTGCTGCTTTGACCAGGATGTAGCACGTCGGGTTCAGCGGAGTCAGCCGAAGCTGCCGGGACCAGCCCTGAGCGCGTTCCATGGCCACCATGGATCCGATCGAGGCGGCGGTGAGCGCGGCGCCGTAGAGCGCCATGTTCACCAGGATGTACGCCGCCACGTTGCCCGAGCCGACCTTGTCGTCGCCGTACTTCTGACTGGCGAAGATGAAGTACATCAGCACGGGGAAGGCCAGGGCGAACACGACGGTCCGGCGGTTGCGCAGCATCCGGCGCACCTCGATGCCGAAGAGCGTCGGGTTCAACCCGCCCAGCGGTGGAACCCTGCGGGTGGTCGGGTCGATCCGGACCGGTTCGCTCAGCGCACTCATCGTGCGTCCCCTTCGGTGTCGGTGTCGTCGGTGTCGTCGGCGTCGTCGGCGGTGAGGTCGAGGAACGCCTCTTCGATCCCCTTCGCGGTGATCTCCAGGTCGCGGGCGCCGGTCCGGGTCAGCAGGTAGCGCGCGACCGCGTCGCTGTCCTTGGCGTGCACGAGCACAGAGTCGCCGCGGACCTCCACGCTGTCGACGCCGCCGAGGGCGGACAGGGCCCCGGTGAGTGCCGGGCCGGCGTCGGTGACACTCGCTCGCACCGTGCGCCCGCTTGCCAGCGCCTTGATCTCGGCACCGCTGCCGTTGGCGACGATCCGGCCCTTGCGGATCAGCACGATCCGGTCGGCGTACTGGTCGGCCTCCTCGAGGTAGTGGGTGGCGAACATCACCGTGCGGCCCTGCTCGGCGTCGGCCCGGATCGCCGCCCAGAAGGAGCGCCTTCCCTCGACGTCCATGCCGACCGTCGGCTCGTCGAGCAGCAGCAGCGCGGGGTCGGGCAGCAGCGCCAGCGCGAACCGGAGCCGCTGCTGCTCTCCGCCGGAGCACTTGGCCACCTTGCGCCCGGCGATGTCGGCGATGCCTGCGGTCGCCAGGGCGCTGTCGACGTCGCCGGAGGACGCGAAAAGGCTGGCGGTGTACTGCGCGGTCTCGCGCACGGTCAGGTCCTTGAGCAGGCCACCGCTCTGCATGACCGCCGAGACGAGCCCGCGGGCCACGGCAGCACGTGGCCGCATCCCGAGCACCTCGACGGTCCCGGCGGTGGGCTGGGACAGTCCCAGGATCATGTCGATCGTGCTGGTCTTGCCGGCGCCGTTGGGGCCCAGGAAGGCCACCACCTCGCCCGGAGCGATGTCCAGGTCGACGCCGCGCACGGCCTGCACGTGGCCGAAAGCCTTGGTCACCCCGCGCAGGGCGATCGCCGGCACGCCGGTCCGGGATGGCGCAGGCGCGGGTGCTCCGGCGTCGACGAGTTCGCGTGTCATGCCCTCATCGTGGGGCCGCCGCGCACGGCGTACCCCACATCGGCGTCACGACTCACCCGTGACGAATGTCAGCCGCTCTGAGTTGTCCCCGCCTGCCGCCACGCGGTGGAGCTCGGCGCGGGCTTGCGGCGAGACCAGGATGATCGCGGCTGGTGGCGACGTCGGATGTTCGAACTGTCGGAATGGGTCAGGGGTTGCTGGACTGGGGCCCGGTACTCCAGCCGTAGATCGTGATCTTCGGCGTGGCGCTCCGGGACGCGGTCGCAGGCCGTTTGCCTCCTACGCGACACCTGGGCTGCGGACACCCACACTGGACGTGTGAGGACCATCGACGTACTTGCGCGGGCGCGTGCGTCCTTCGCCCGGAGCGCATGGGACGAGGCGTACCTGGAGTTCGTGACGGTGGACGCCGCTGCGCCGCTCGATCTGGACGATCTCGAGAACCTCGCACTGGCCGCGTACCTCACCGGCCATGACGCGGAATCCACGCTCGCGTGGACGCGAGCCCAGCAGGAAGCGATCCGGCGTGACGATCTGCAGCGTGCAGCCCGGAACGCCATGCTGGTCGGGGCCGATCTGATGTTCCGTGGCGAGACCGCACCGGCGTTGGGATGGTTCGCACGCGCTGGACGCCTACTCGACGGCTGCGGGGAGTGCCCAGAGCGGGCGTGGCTGCTCATCTGGAACGCCTTTGCGCAGATGTGGGGCGGGGACGCGGAGCGGGCGCTGCACGTCTTTGCCGATGGCGTCACGGCCGGCCAGCTGTTCAGCGACATCGACTTGCTAACGATGTCGCTGCAGGGCCAGGGCATGTGCCTGGTGATCCAGGGCGATGGCCCCGCCGGTATCGCCCTGCTGGACGAGGCGATGGTAGGTGTCACATCGGGCGAAGTGTCACCCATGTATGCCGGGATCGCATACTGCACGGTGATCGCCGGCTGCGTGGACATCTTTGATCTGCGGCGCGCCCGGGAGTGGACGGCGGCGCTCACCCGATGGTGCAACTCCCAGCCGGATCTCGCGCCGTTCAGGGGCAACTGCCTGGTCCACCGATGCGAGCTCATGCAGTTGGACGGCGCATGGCCCGACGCGATGGAGGCCGCCCGGCAGGCATGCGAACTCCTGTCCGGGCCGGTCAGGTGGGACACGCTTGGTTCGGCCCACTACCAGCTCGGGGAGCTGCAGCGATTGCGGGGCGCTTTCGCCGCGGCCGAGCAGAGTTACCTCAAGGCCAGCGAGGCCGGCCGTCAACCCGAACCGGGTCTGGCGCTGCTCCGGCTGGCGCAGGGACGCGTCGATGTGGCGGTCGCCGTGCTGCGCCGCGCGTTGGACGAGGTCCAGGAACCGCCGGCACGGTCCCGCGTCCTCCCCGCCTACGTCGAGACGACGATCGCGTCGGGAGACGTGGCATCGGCCCGCGCGGGCGCCGATGAGCTCGGCGAGATCGCGAAGCTCCTCGACGCCCCTTATCTGCATGCGGTGGCCGCGTCGGCTGCCGGGGCGGTGCTGCTCGCCGAGGGCGACGCGCGATCGGCGCTGCGGATGCTCCGCCGCGCCGCTTCGGCGTGGCGCGGCCTGGACGCTCCCTACGAGACCGCACGCGTCCGAGTGTCGATCGGTCTCGCCTGCAGCGCACTCGGCGATCCGGAGACCGCCGCGATGGAACTCGACGGCGCACGGAAGGCGTTCGACCAGCTGGGGGCCTCACCGGACATCGAGCGACTCGATGTCCTCACGAGAGGTCGACACGGTCAGGCCCCCGGTGGCCTGACCGCTCGCGAGGTAGAGGTGCTGCGGCTGGTCGCAGCAGGTAAGACCAACCGCGTGATTGCGAGGGAGCTCGGGCTGTCCGAGAAGACGGTCGCCCGACACGTCCACAACTGCCTCACCAAGATCGGAGTGCCGTCCCGCGCGGCGGCCACCGCCTACGCCTACGAGCACGGCCTGGTCTAGGCCGCGTGCACAGAACTGACCATGCCTCCGCGCAAGGTTCTGCATCGTTTTGCCGAAGCCGTCCTGTCTCCGCCTGCCTAGCGTTCTTTTCTCTGGAAGCGTCGCAGGAAGGAACCGAAGATGAATGAGCTGCAGCAGGAGACAGCGGAGCACGACGAACACACCGCGCCCGTCGAGGCATGGGATGCGATCGCAGCTCTGTACGACGAGCACGTCGCACCGGGTGAATCGGAACTGACCACAGCCGGACTTCGGGCGGCGGGCCTGCGTGCGGGCGACTCGTTCCTCGACATCGCCGCGGGCCCCGGTGGACTGAGCCTTCCCGCCGCACGACTCGGCGCGAAGGTGCTGGCGACCGACTGGTCCCCGAAGATGATCGAGCGATTCAACGCACGCGCGAGGGCCGAGGGGCTCGACGCCGAAGGTCGGGTGATGGACTGCCACGCGCTTGACCTCCCCGACGACAGCTTTGACGTCACCGGCTCAGTGTTCGGCGTGATGCTCGTACCTGATCAAGCCCGAGCGCTGCAGGAGATGGTCCGCGTGACGAAGCCCGGCGGACGCGTTCTGCTCATCGCCTATGGGAACCCGGCCGAGTTCGAGGCCTTCCACTTCTTCATCAGTGCGGCGCAGGCGGTGGTCCCCGAGTTTCAGGGGCCGGCGGAGGACGAGCCGTCGCTCGAGTTCCAGGTCGCCGACCCGGACGTCCTCCATCAACGGCTGGTCGATGCGGGCCTGGGGGACGTCATCGTCGACACAAGCAACCAGGAACGGATCACGGTTCAGAGCGGACAGCAGCTGTGGGATTGGACCATCGGCAGCAATCCCGTGCCAGGGGCTCTCGTCGCCGAGCTCACCGACGAGCAGCGTGCAGACATCATCCAAGTGCTCGACGGGATGATTAGCGAGCGCTCGGGCGGCGCCGGCCCGGCGGTGCTGACCGCGCCGCTGAACATCGGGGTCGGCACGAAGTAGACACTGCCTGGCTGACGCATATCGGGCACGCTCGTTTGCCGTCAGGGGTGATCGCCCTCAGCCAGCACGTCAGCGACGAAATCAGTAGACGCGGACGTGCACGTGGTTGTAGTGGTTGGCGGTGACCGAGCCGCGGTCGGGCATCAGCCGCCATCCCTCGCTGGCCCGGACGGGCGTCCAGATGTGCCGGGACCAGATCACGTCGCTGACCTTCAGCGTGCCGGCATTGGCGCGCACCCAGTCGGCGATCGCCTGTCCGAGGGCGGAGTCGGAGTAGACCATGATGTCGAGAGCGTGGCCGTCGGCGTGCTCGCCGTAAGGGCTGCGGCCGCCGTACCTGCTCACCTGCGGGAAGTGCGCACAGACCGCCCGGTGCAGCGCGATCGCGTCGGGGACGAGGCCGGACTCGACCGAGGACCCGGAGGCGCAGGGAGCGCTGGAGACCACGCCCCCGCCGGCGGCCGTCACCGACGGCTGGGCGCTGCCCGACGGCTCGGGCAGCTTCTCGACCAGGTAGTCGGCGTTCACCCACCGCACCTTGTCGTGCAGCAGCACCCGGGCGAATCCGTTGCTGACCAGGCCGGTGACGGCGACCTTCGTGCCGGGGTCGAGCACCTTCAGCGGACTGCCCTTCTCCCGCGGGGACGGCCACACGTTGAGCGGTGCGGTCATGAACCGGTGCCCGGTCACGTCGGGCTTCGGGGCCAGCGTGACCCGGCGGCTGGAGCGGGAGAAGCTCCGCACCCTGTCGGCGAGGTAGACCGAGCCGCTCGGTGACGCGGTGAGCGGTCGGGCCGAGGCCGGGCCGGAATGGCGCGCCGCCGTGGGGGACGCGGCCGCCGACGACGTTGGCGCGAGGGGCCCTGGATCGGCCACGGCGTACCCGACGACCGATCCGGTCAGCGCGGTGGCGGCCACGGTGCCGAGTGCGAGTCGTCGCAGTGTGGTTCGGCGGGGTCGCGGCGCCACGTGCTTGTGGCGTGGGGCAGTCACGGAAGCTTCACTCGCTGGTCGTCTCGGGGGAGGGCCGACCTGAGTCAACCACAAAGGTCACGGTTGCGTCACGCCGGCCACGCCGCGGCGCGTCTTCGAGCCGCCTCCCCACGCAAGCGGTGTCAGCGGGGGTCGTGCTCGAGCGTCTCGGCGAGGGCGTCGATCCCGGTGACGGTGTACGTCGGTGCGGTGAAGGTGGCCGGGTAGCGCCGCGCGGACCGGTCCACGTAGGCAGTCTCCATCCCGGCCCGCGCAGCGCCGTCGATGTCCCAGGGGTGCACCGCGACCATGAGCATGTCGGAGAGGTCGACGCCGCACGCCTTCGCGGCGTACTCGTAGGCGCGACGGTCCGGCTTCCACCAGCCGGCATCGTCGACGGACAGGAAGCTCTCGAACGCGTCGGCCACCCCGGCGTCGCTGAGCAGGCGTTCCGCGATCGAGGCCGACCCGTTGCTCAGCGTGACCAGCCGGAAGCCGGCGTCGTGCAGTGCCCGCAGGCCCGGCGTGACGTCCGGATGGGTGCTCAGCTCGAGGAAGCCGTCCATCACCGGATCGACCGCCTCGGGGCCGAGCGTGATGTCGAGCCGCTCGCGGGCGATCTCCGCGAACGGGCGAGACTCCCCCGCCACGGTCAGCGCGAACCCGTCGCGCAGCACCGAGGCGAACCAGAGGTCGGCCTGGTGCGCGGGGGCGCCGACCGCGACGAACCGCGCGGCAAGTGGTGACAAATCGGAAAGAGTCTCGTTCACGTCGAACGCGATCACCGAGGCAGTCATATCTCCACTGTGCCCCGGAGGGGGAAATTCAGCCGCCGGAGTGCATCTCCTCGGCGATCACCCGTCCCGTGCCGTCGGTGTCGTCCAGCCAGCCCTCGGGAACCACGACTCGCCGCGGGCTGCCCTGCCTGCCGCGCGGGGTGCCGAGCTCCGCGACCGGGAACGGCTCGTCCGGATCGAGCTCGGCGAGCAGCCGGTCCAGGTCGGACAGCGTGGCGATCAGCCCGAGGTGGTGGCGAAGCGTGCCCCCGGCGCGGAAGCCCTTGAGGTACCACGACACATGCTTGCGGAACTCCTTGCACCCGCGCTCCTCGCCCATGTGCGCGCACAGCAGCTCCGCGTGGCGGCGCATCATCGCAGCCACCTCGCCGAGCACGGGAAGGGTGGACACCGGCGTCCCCGCGAACGCCGCGGCCAGGTCGCGGAACAGCCACGGCCGGCCCAGGCAGCCGCGCCCGACCACCACTCCGGCGGCGCCGGTCTGCTGCACCATCCTCAGCGCGTCGCTCGCCTCCCAGATGTCCCCGTTGCCGAGCACCGGGATGTCCACGTGGTCGGCCAGCGCCGCGATCGCCGACCAGTCGGCCTGCCCGGAGTAGGCCTGAGCGACCGTCCGCGCGTGCAGGGCGATCGCCACGCACCCGCTCTCGGCGGCGATCCGGCCGGCGTCCAGATAGGTGAGATGGTCCTCGTCGAGCCCCTTGCGGGTCTTCATCGTGACCGGCACGGCGTACGGCTCGGCGGCGCCCACGGCGGCGCGCAGGATCTCGCCGAGCAGGTTCCGCTTCCACGGCAGCGCCCCGCCTCCGCCCTTGCGGGTGATCTTCGGCACCGGGCAGCCGAAGTTCAGGTCGACGTGCGCCACGCCGTACTCCGCGCAGAGGATCTCCACCGCCTTGCCGACGTAGACCGGGTCGGTGCCGTAGAGCTGGACCGAGCGGGTCTTTTCCAGCGGGTCGAAGACGAGCATCCGCGCGGTCACCTCGTCGCGCTCGACCAGCCCGCGGGAGGTGATCATCTCGCACACGAACAGGCCCCTGCCGTGCTTCGTCATCTGCTCCAGGCACAGCCGGCGGTACGCCGCGTTGGTGATCCCGGCCATCGGCGCGAGGACCACCGGCGACTCGACCTGCAGGGTGCCCAGCCTCATGCCCCCAGTCTCCCACCCGCGCACCCACCCCGATTCGTCCGCAGTCACCCCGCGTGAACAGGACGCAATTTCGCGGACGAATCGGGGTTCAGTGCTTGACCGTGCCGGTCCACTGGATCGGGTTGAACTCCTGGCTCGGGCGGTAGCTGACCGCCTCCAGCGACCCATGCTTCGGGGACAGGTAGACCAGACACGTGTCGACGGCGTCGCCGGGCGCGAACTTCTTCGGCAGCGGCTTCGAGGTGCACTTCTTGAACGTGCTGGTGAAGTTCACTGCCGGGAGCAGGGTGTTCGCGCCGTTGACGCCCCACAGCGGAACCGGCACCCCACCCACGTCGCCGGTGCCGACGTTCTTCACCCGGACCTTCACGTAGTAGTAGGTGGCCTTCTTCTTGTAGGGGTCGTCGAGGATGAACCCCTTGAAGTCGCTGAGCCTGCCCTGGCGGGCGTTCTTGACGGTCAGCGAGAGCACCGTGGCCTTGTTCTCGGTCGGTTCGAAGATCACCGTCGCCGTGTCGCCGAAGTTCAGGTTGGTGCCTTGCGCGGTCAGGTCGACGCCGGGCGGCACGCTGACCGTCGAGCTCGGAGACGGGGAGGATGACGGCGAGGCGGACGCACCGGACTCGCCCGCCTTGGGCGAGGAGCCCCCGGAGCACCCGGCCGCGAGAGCGGCAACCAGCACGGCGGCGGCGGGTAGGACGATCTTCCTCAGCCTGCTCGAGAACAGCACGCGCTCATTGTGCCTGGCTTGCGTCACCACGGCCTCAGCAACCGAGCAGACGCTCGGCGAAGTACCCCTTGACCTGGTCGAGCCCGATCCGCTCCTGCTTCATGGTGTCCCGCTCGCGGACCGTGACCGCCTCGTCGTCGAGAGTGTCGAAGTCGACGGTGACGCAGTACGGCGTACCGATCTCGTCCTGGCGGCGGTAGCGGCGGCCGATCGCGCCGGCGTCGTCGAAGTCCACGTTCCAGCCGGCGCTGCGCAGACCCGCGGCCAGGTCCTTGGCCTTCGGCGACAGGTCGGCGTTGCGCGACAGCGGGAGCACGGCGACCTTGACCGGCGCCAGCCGCGGGTCGAGGCGCAGCACGGTCCGCTTGTCGACCCCGCCCTTGGTGTTCGGCGCCTCGTCCTCGGTGTAGGCGTCGACGAGGAACGCCATCATCGAGCGGTTCGGGCCGCCGGCCGGCTCGATGACGTAGGGGATGTAGCGCTCGCCGGTGGCCTGGTCGTAGTAGGACAGGTCCTGCCCGGAGAACTCCGAGTGCCGGGACAGGTCGAAGTCGGTGCGGTTGGCCAGGCCCTCGAGCTCGCCCCACTCCCCGCCGGCGAAGCCGAAGCGGTACTCGATGTCGACGGTGCGCGTCGAGTAGTGCGACAGCTTCTCCTTCGGGTGCTCGAAGTGCCGGAGGTTGTCGCGGTCGATGCCGAGGTCGACGTACCAGCGAGTGCGCTCGTCGATCCAGTACTGGTGCCAGTGCTCGTCCTCGCCCGGCTTGACGAAGAACTCCATCTCCATCTGCTCGAACTCGCGGGTGCGGAAGATGAAGTTTCCCGGGGTGATCTCGTTGCGGAAGCTCTTGCCGATCTGCGCGATGCCGAACGGCGGCTTCTTGCGCGAGGAGTTCATCACGCTGGCGAAGTTGAGGAAGATGCCCTGGCAGGTCTCCGGCCGCAGGTAGTGCAGCCCGGACTCGTCCTCCACCACGCCGAGGTAGGTCTTCAGCATCATGTTGAAGTTGCGCGGCGGCGTCCACGCGCCCCGGGTGCCGCAGTTCGGGCAGGCCACGTCGGCGAGGTCCACCGCATCCGGGTCCGCGAGGCCCTTCTTGGCGGCGTAGCCCTCCTGCAGGTGGTCGGCGCGGAACCGCTTGTGGCACGACTGGCACTCGGTGAGCGGGTCGGTGAACGTGGACAGGTGCCCGGAGGCCTCCCAGGTGCGGGTCGGCAGGATCACGCTGGAGTCGAGACCGACCACGTCGTCGCGGCTGGTGACCATCGCCCGCCACCACTGGCGTTTGATGTTCTCCTTCAGCTCCACCCCGAGCGGCCCGTAGTCCCAGGCCGAGCGGGTGCCGCCGTAGATCTCGCCGCACGGGTAGACGAACCCGCGTCGCTTGCAGAGGGACACAACGGTGTCGAGCACCGAGGAGGGCTTGGTGGCCACGATCATCGCGCTTTCTGGTCGGGCCGGCTGGCTGCCGGCTGGCTGACGGCGAAGGACCCAGACTAGTGGACGCGTCGCTAGCCGAGGGTCCGCGGGTGGGACTCGTTCGTCTCGGTGCCCGGCTCGACGCTCTCGTACGCGGAGGGCTCGTCGACCGCGTGCGCCATCACCTCGGCCAACGCGAGCTTCACGTCGTACGACGACAGCGCCCGCCGGTAGCTGCCCACGTCGGCCCAGGTGGTGACCAGCACCCACAGGTCGGGGTCGTCCACGTTGCGCCCGACCTGACCGGAGGCGTACCCGGGCCGGACGGCGAGCGCGGCATGCGCCTGCTCGAGCGCGGGACGGAACCGTTCCTGCTCGCCCGACGGCACCCGGAACCTGCTCACCACCAGCACGTGAGCACCCTAGCCGCGCGGACCCCCGCCGTTTACCAGGGTGCCCTGGTAAACGGCCCCTCCCCACGGTGATTTCCCCATGGGGAGGGGCAGGTTTCCATGGGCGCCAGAGTTGACAATGGTTCTCATTCCAGTTGAGAATGATTGTCATGAACCGAAGGGCAGGCGTCGTGGTCGCCGGCGCGCTGGCGCTGGCGCTGAGCCTGTCGCTGGCCGGCTGCGGCCGGCTGAACCCGTATGCAGGAAGGGCCACCGTGGTCGCCGCGTTCTACCCGCTGGCCTACGTCGCCCAGCGGATCGTCGGCAGGCACGCGACGGTGCTGGACCTGACCCATCCGGGGATCGACCCGCACGACCTGGAGCTGACCGTGCGGCAGACCGCCGAGGTCGCCGACGCGGAGGTGGCGTTCTACGAGACCGGCCTGCAGCCTGCCGTCGACCAGGCGGTCGCGCAGACCTCGCCGGCGCACACCGTCGACGCCGCCGACTCGGCGCGACTGGTCGACGCCCCCGGGGGCGACGAGCTCGACCCGCACTTCTGGCTGGACCCGACCCGGCTCGCCGACGTCGCCTCCGCCTTCGAGCAGACGATGAGCGTCGCGGACCCGCGGCACGCTGCGGACTTCGCGCGGAACCTGGCGGCGCTGCGCAAGGACCTGTCGAGCCTCGACGGCCGGATCCGGCACGGCCTCGCGCACTGCGCCACGCGCACGATCGTGGTCAGCCACGACGCCTTCGGCTACTTCGGGCGCCGCTACCACCTGCGGGTGGTCGCGATCAACGGCCTCTCCCCCGACGCCGAGCCGTCGCCCGAGCACGTCGCACAGCTCACCCGGCTCGTGCACACCGATGCGGTCACCACGGTCTTCTCCGAAGAGCTGGGAAGCTCCAAGATGGCCGACGTGCTCGCCCACGAGACGGGAGTGCACTCCGCCGTCCTCGACCCGATCGAGGGTCTCGGGCCGGCCACCGCCGACCAGGACTACCTGTCGCTGATGCGGCGCGACCTCGCCGCGATCGAGGAGGCGAACCAGTGCACATGACAGACGGAGCAGCCGAGGTCGTGCGGATCGACGAGGCCGCCGTCGAGCTCGGCGGCCGGCCGGTCCTGCGCGGCATCGACCTGTCGGTGGACGCGGGCGAGGTGGTAGCCGTGCTCGGCGCGAACGGCTCCGGCAAGTCCACGCTGGTGCGCACCATGCTCGGCCTGGTGCCGACGGTCCGCGGCGAGGTGCGGCTGTTCGGCGCAACGTTGGATGCGTTCGCCGACTGGTGCCGGGTCGGCTTCGTGCCGCAGCGGGTCGGCGCCGCCGGCGGCGTTTCGGCCACGGTCCGCGAGGTGGTCACCGCGGGCCGGCTGTCCCGGCGCCGGCTGCTCGCGCCGTTGCACCGCGCAGACCGGCGCGCAGTCGAGGCCGCGATCGACGCGGTCGGCCTGGCGGGGAGAGCCCGTGACGGCGTGACGACGCTGTCGGGCGGCCAGCAGCAGCGGGTGCTGATCGCGCGTGCCCTCGCCGGGGAGCCGGACCTGCTCGTCCTCGACGAGCCCACGGCCGGCGTCGACGTGGAGAGCCAGCAGGGATTCGCCGACGCGCTGGAGTCGCTGGTCTCCCGGGGCGCCACCGTCGTGCTGGTCGCCCACGAGCTCGGCCCGCTCGCCCCGCTGATCGGGCGGAGCGTGGTGATGCGCGAGGGCAGGATCGCCTATGACGGCCAGCCGCTGAGCTCGTTCGCCGACGCCGCGCACCATGACGCACCGCTGCCGCCGTACACCCCGGGGGTGGTGGCGCCCCTCGACGCGAGCGACCATCCGGAGGTGCACCGGTGAACCTGCTGGACTACGGCTTCATCGTGCGGGCGCTGATCGCGGCGGTGGTGACCGGGCTGGCCGCGCCCGCGGTCGGCACGTACCTCGTGCACCGCCGGCTGTCGCTTCTCGGCGACGGCATCGGCCACATCGCGGTGACCGGCGTCGCCATCGGGCTGCTGACCCGCACCTCCCCCACGATCACCGCGGTCGTCGTAGCGGTCGTGGGCGCCGCCGTGATGGAGGTGGTCCGCGAACGCGGCCGCACCAACGGCGACGTGGCGCTGGCGCTGCTGTTCTACGGCGGCATCGCCGGCGGTGTGCTGCTGACCGGGATCGCCGGGCAGAGCGCCGCGACCTTGAACACCTACCTGTTCGGGTCGATCACCACGATCTCCGGCACCGACGTGTGGGTCACCGTCGGGCTGGCCGCGGTGGTCATCGCCATCGCGATCGGACTGGCGCCGCAGCTGTTCGCGGTCGCCCAGGACCCCGAGTTCGCCCGCGTCGCCGGTCTGCGGGTGCGCGCCTACACGATGCTGGTCTCGGTGATGGCCGCCGTCAGCGTCACCGTCGCGATGCGCACCGTCGGGCTGCTGCTGGTCAGCGCGCTGATGGTCGTGCCGGTCGCGACCGCCCAGCAGCTGACCCACGGGTTCAAGACGACGCTGCTACTCGCGATGGGCATCGGCACCTTCGCCTCGCTCGCCGGGGTGGTCACCTCCGCCTACGTCGACGTGGCGCCTGGCGCGACGATCGTGCTGCTGGCGCTGGCCGGGTTCGTCGCGGCCTACCCGGTCGGGATGTGGGTACGCCGCAGGGCGCGACTGCGGATGCCCTTCGTGGCCGAGACCGACCCGTACGCCGTGCCCGAGCCGCACACCACCGTCCCCGAGACCCACCAGCACGTCCACGGGCCCGACTGCGGCCACCAGGCCGTGCCGCACGGGGACCACGTCGACTACGTCCACGACGGCCACCGCCACGCCGTACACGAGAGCCATTATGACGAACATTGACCACAGGCCCGACCCGACGCTGCCCGAAGGCACCCGGCCCACCCGTCAGCGCCGCGCGGTCGTGTCCGCGCTGTCGGCCAGCGAGGAGTTCCGCAGCGCCCAGGAGATCCACGACGTGTTGCGCCACGAGGGGGAGAACGTCGGGCTGTCCACCGTGTACCGGACGCTGCAGGCGCTCGCCGACGCCGGCGAGGTCGACGTGCTGCGCGGCGAGGACGGCGAGGCGTCCTACCGGCGTTGCAGCACCAGCCACCACCACCACCTGGTCTGCCGCGACTGCGGTCGCACCGTCGAGATCGAGGGCCCCACCGTGGAGCGCTGGGCCGAGAACGTCGCGGCAGAGCACGGCTTCACCGACATCGGCCACTCGGTGGAGATCTTCGGCACCTGCCCGAGCTGCTCGGCGTCGAGAACCTAGTTCGGGATCACACCACCGTACCGCCGGTCCCGCCGGGCGTAGATCTCGATCGCCCGCCACAGCGCCAGCCGGTCCACGTCGGGCCACAGCACGTCGGTGAACACCAGCTCGGAGTAGGCCGCCTGCCACAACATGAAGTTCGAGAGCCGCTGCTCCCCCGAGGTCCGCCACACCAGGTCGGCCTCGGCCAGCTCGGGCACGTAGAGCGCCCTGGCGAACGTGCGCTCGTCGACCTTGTCGGGGTTCAGCCGGCCGGCCGCCACGTCGCGCGCGATCGAGCGGGCCGCGTCCGCGAGCTCCGCCCGGCCGCCGTAGTTGACGCACATCGTCAGCGTGAGCACATCGTTGTCGCGGGTCATCTCCTCGGCGATCTGCAGCTCCTTGATCACCGAGCGCCACAGCCGCGGCGTACGCCCGGCCCAGCGCACCCGCACCCCGAGCGCGTGCATCTCGTCGCGGCGGCGGCGGATCACGTCCCGGTTGAAACCCATCAGGAACCGCACCTCGTCGGGCGAGCGGGTCCAGTTCTCGGTGGAGAACGCGTACGCCGAGATCGCCTTCACCCCGATCTCGATGGCGCCCTCGACCACGTCGAACAGCGAGTGCTCACCCGCCTCGTGACCGGCCGTGCGCGGCAGCCCGCGCTGCTTGGCCCAGCGGCCGTTGCCGTCCATCACGATCGCCACGTGCCCGGGCACCAGCTCGGCGGGGATCGCTGGCGGACGCGCCCCGGACGGGTGTGGCGACGGACGGCGTACGCCGGATCGCGCGGCCGGGGTGCGTCGCCTCTTGCCGGTTGGCACCGTGTCACCTACTTCGTTCACCGATTTCGCCCTATGCTTCATCCAACTGCTTCATCCAACACCACAAGCACGCCGCAGACGTGCCTGACACAGGTGAGGACCCATGGGCGACGCGAACGAACAGATCGAACAGCAGATGACGGTGCTGCTGCGCCGGGTGCAGCACATCCACCTGTCCACGTCGATGGGCAACCTGAACGTCGAGCGCTCCGGCTACGGCATCATGTGCCGGCTCGCCGACGAGGGTCCCCAGCGGCTCGGCCACCTGGCCACCGCGTTCGGGCTGGACCCGTCCACGATCACTCGCCAGGTACAGGCCCTCGAGGAGGCCGGTCTGGCGCAGCGCGAGACCGACATGACCGACCGGCGCGCCTCGATCCTCGACCTCACCCCGACCGGCCGTGACGTGCTCGCCCAGACCCGCGCGTTCCGGAGGGCCCGGTTCACCGACGCGATGGCCGACTGGTCCGATCAGGACCGCGCCGAGTTCGCCCGGCTGCTCGGCCGGTTCAACGGGGCGCTGGACCTGCTCCCCGAGCACGCCTGAGCGGCGCCTCAGCGCTCCAGGTGCGCCATCGACTTCAGCCCGCGCTCCAGGTGCCAGGACAGGTACGCCGCCACCAGCCCGGTGGCCTCCTTGCGATGCCTGGCCTCACCCGACTCCACGACCGGCCAGTCGCCGGCCAGCAGCGCGCCCATCAGGCGGACCGTCTCCAGCGCCGGGCTCGCCGAGCCGGGCACCCGGCACGACGTACACAGCATCCCGCCGGCTGCGGGGCTGAACGCCCGGTGCGGCCCGTCGGCGCCGCAGCGGGCGCACTGTTCGAAGCTGGGGGCGTAGCCGGCCACCGCCAGTGACCGCAGCAGGAACGAGTCGAGAACCGCGCCCGCGGGTCGGCCTGAGCCGCCGTCGTCGGGGCACATCGCCCGCAGCGCACCGACCAGCAGCAGGAACTGCTGGACCGCGGGCTGCTTCTCCTCCGCGACCAGCCGCTCGGCGGTCTCCAGCATCACGGTGCCGGCGGTGTAGCGCTCGTAGGCGGAGCCGATCCGGGCCCCGAACGGGTGCAGCGTCTCTGCCTGCGTGACCACGTCCAGCGACCTCCCCTCGGCGAGCTGGAGGTCCACGTGGGTGAACGGCTCGAGCCGCGAGCCGAACCGCGAGCTGGTCCGGCGTACCCCCTTCGCGACCGCACGCACCCGGCCGTTGCCGCGGCACAGCAAGGTGACGATCCGGTCCGCCTCGCCCAGCTTCTGGGTGCGCAGCACGATCGCCTCGTCACGGTAGAGACCCACGCCCCCATTCTCGCGCCGTGGCGAAGCGTCCCGCCACCGCCACGCCCCGCGCGGCACGCGACAATCTCAGCCATGAGCACCGACTACCTCGAGCTGCTGGCGCGCGACGCCTCGGCCGTCGAGTACGAGGCTCCCGTCCGCGAGGCGCGGGCCGGCGGAGAGCCGCAGGCCGTCGTCGAGCAGCTCGAGCACGGCAAGCTGCTGGCGCTGCGGATCCGAGAGAGCCTGATCGACCGGCGGCGCCGGGAGGACGACCTGACCGCGCTGTCCGACACCGCCTACGACCTGGCCCGGCTGAGCGACCTGGACGCGGTGCTGGAGGCGATCGTGCACCGCGCCCGACAGCTGCTGCACACCGACATCACCTACCTGACGATGAACGACCCGGACGGCGGCGACACCTACATGCGGGTGACCGACGGTTCGACGTCCGCGCGGTTCCAGCAGGTGCGGCTCGCGATGGGCGAAGGTCTGGGCGGCCGAGTTGCCCAGAACGCGATGCCCTACTCCACGCCGAGCTACTTCACCGACGCACGCTTCAACCACACCACCGCGATCGACGACGCGGTCGCCGAGGAGGGCCTGGTCGCCATCCTCGGCGTACCCCTGCAGTTGGGTGCGCACGTGATCGGCGTGCTGTACGCCGCCAACCGCAGCGAGCGCCCGTTCTCCCGCTCCGAGGTGGCGCTGCTGTCGTCGCTGGCCGCACACGCAGCCGCCGCCATCGACAAGGCCCGTCTGCTCGCGGAGGCGAGGTCGGCGCTCGAGGAGCTGCGCACTGCGAACCTGCTGCTCTCCCAGCGGGGTCGCAGCGTCGAGCGCGCCTCGGAGGCGCACGACCTGATGGCCCAGGTGGTGCTCCGCGGCGGCGGGGTGGAGGACATCGGCGCCGCAATCGTGGAGGTCCTCGGCGGCACCCTGGTGGTGCTGGACGACGAGGGCCGGGAGCTGGCGTCGATCGGGTCCGCCGAACGGGACGACCCGCAGCTCGTCTCCGCCGCGATCGCGGCCTCGCGGGCCTCGGGCCGCTGCGCGGTCTGCCCCGACGACGCCCGCCTGGTCGCGGTGACCGCCGGCCAGCAGGGCTTCGGCGCGCTCGTCCTGCACCGCGACCAGCCGCTCGACGACGCCGACCAGCGGATCCTGGAGCGCGCCGCGGTGGTGACCGCGCTGCTGCTGCTCAGCCTCCGCTCCGGCGTGGAGGCCGAGAACCGGGTCCGCGGCGACCTGCTCGACGACCTGCTGCGCAGCTCGGGCGACGACGCGGAGAGTCCGTCGAGCCTGACCGAGCGCGCCCGCCGGCTGGGCTGCGATCTCGAGCAGCCGCACGTGGTGCTGGTGGTGGCCGCCGAGGACGCCGACCGGCAGCGCACCCTCGAGGCGACGGCCCGGATTGCCACCCGGGCGGGAGGGCTCTCCGCCTCGTTCGAGGGCCGTCCGGTGCTGATCCTGCCCGACAGCGATCCGGCGAGCCGCGCTCGGTCACTGGCCACCGAGCTGACCGGCACGGTCGGCTGCCCGGTCACGGTCGGGGCAGCCGGACCGTCGCAGGGCGTGGGGGCACTCTCCCGCACGCACGCCGAGGCGGTGCGCTGCCTCACGGCCTTGCGCACCCTCGGACGCGACGGCGACGGCGCGGCGCTGCACGAGCTGGGCTTCGTCGGCCTGGTCCTCGGCGAGGAGCCCGACGTGCCGGGCTTCGTCGCGACCGTCCTCGGGCCGCTGCTCGACTACGACCGGCGCCGGTCGACCGGGCTGGTGGCGACGCTGGCGGCGTACTTCGACAACGGGGCCAGCCTGGCCCGCACGGGCGAGGCGCTGCACGTCCACGTCAACACGGTCTCGCAGCGGCTGGACCGGATCGGCAAGCTCATCGGCCGTGACTGGCAGGATCCCGACCGTCGACTGGAGCTGCAGGTGGCTCTTCGGCTGCATCGGGTGTCGTCGGGCCGATAGCGGGCTCCGGCGCGAGCGCAGGCGTCGACGAGGAGGCCGACGGCGGCCGAGACCAGCGGGCCAGCAGGTAGGCGATCGTGCCCCAGATGCCGCGCCGGAACGCCAGCACGACGATCACGAAGATCGAGCCGATCACGATCTCCTGGCCGTTGAACCCGGCCAGCGACAGCCGGTTCTCCAAGATCACGATCAGTGCGGAGCTGATCACGCTCCCCCACAGCGTGCCGGCCCCGCCGAGCACCGTGATCACCACGACCTTGCCGGACATGCTCCAGTCGACGGCGTCCAGCGAGGCGAAGAAGTGCGTCAGCGAGTACAGGCTGCCCGCGATGCCGGACAGCCCGGCGGAGATCACGAACGCCAGCAGCTTGTAGTGCGCGACCGGGTAGCCCAGTGCCCGGACCCGGTCGGGGTTGTCCCGGATCGCCACGAGCACCTTGCCGAACGGCGAGTGCACCGTCCGCCAGGCGATCGCCACGCCGATCACCAGCAGCGGCAGCGCCGCGTAGTAGAAGTAGAAGGGGTCGCGGAGGTCCACCCCCGGGAACAGCCGCGGCACGCCCTGCAGGCCGTTCTCGCCGCCGGTCACGCTGCGCCACTGGTTGGCGACGTAGTAGACCATCTGCGCGAACGCGAGCGTGACCATCGCGAAGTAGATCCCGCTGCGCTTGACCGACAGGTAGCCGATCGGGATCGCGAGCAGCACCGCGAAGACCGTTCCGGCGAGTACGGCGAGCGGGTAGGGCAGCTCGAGGTGCAGGCTGACCAGGCCGGCGACGTACGCCGCACTGCCGAAGAACGCGGCGTGCCCGAAGGAGAGCAGCCCGGTGTAGCCCAGCAGCAGGTCGAGCGCCATCGCGAACAGCGCGAAGATCACGATGTCCAAGGCGACGGGCGGGTAGACGAACCACGGCAGCCCGAGCGCGATCAGGATGCCGATCGCCAGCAGCGTGTAGCGGGACAGTCGCGAACCGGAGGCGAAGCGGGCGGCCAGGGCACGGCCGGGGCTGGCCACGGTCACCGCACTGGATCGTTCGCTCGGTCGCTCGCTTGTGCCCCGCCCGCCCGGCGCGGTCACGGCGCGCCGCTCGTCTCCTTCGCTCACTTGGCGGTCTCCTCACGGCCGAACAGGCCTGCCGGTCTCACCAGCAGCACGGCCGCCATCACGATGAACACCAGGACTCCGGACAGCACCGGGACGTATACGGCGCCCAGCGACTGGATGATCCCGATCGCGTAGCCGGCCACCACCGACCCGAAGATCGATCCCAGCCCGCCGATCACCACCGCGGCGAACACCAGGATGATCACCGAGATGCCCATGTTCGGGTTGACCGAGCGGGTGGGGGCGGCCAGCACGCCCGCGAGCCCGCCGAGGGCGATGCCGAACCCGAACACCGGGGTGACCCAGCGGCCCACGTTGATGCCGAGGGCCCGCGAGAGCTCGGGCCGCTCCGTGGCGGCGCGCACGATCACGCCGACCCGGGTGCGGGCCAGCAGGAACCACACCACCAGGCACGTCACGATCGAGGCGCCGAACACGAAGACCGGGTACGTCGGGTAGTTGAACAACCCGAGGTCGATCGTGCCGGTGAGGCCGGGAGGCGCGGCGTACGGCTCACCGGAGACGCCGAACAGCAGCCGGAACACGTCGGCGATGATCAGCGCCAGCCCGTAGGTGAGCAGCAGGTTGTAGATGGGGTCGAGACGCGCCAACCGTCGTACGGCGACGCGCTCGACCGCCATCCCGAGCAGCCACAGGACCGCAGGCACCACCGGCAGGGCGACCCAGAACGGCAGGCCGAGCCGGTCCAGCAGCAGATAGGCGCCGAACGCCCCCAGCATGTAGACCACTCCGTGGGCGAAGTTGACCACCTTCAGCATGCCGAAGATGACCGACAGGCCGAGCGCGAGCAGCGCGTAGAAGCTGCCCGCGACCAGGCCGTTGAACAGTTGCTGGAGGAAGTTCGACATCACATCTTGCAGGTGTTCTCAGACAGCGGCTGGAAGGCGTCCTGGCCCGACGTGGTGCCGACGATCTTCTCGTAGTCCCACGGACCGCTCATGTCCGACTCGGACTTCACCTGCGCGAGGTACATGTCGTGCAGCAGCACGTGGTCCTGCTTGCGGATCTGTCCGTTGCGGGCGAAGAAGTCGTTGAACTTGTAGCCCTCGAGCTGCTTCACCACCGCATCGGAGCCGTCGGTGCCGGCCCGCTGAGCGGCCTCGAGGTACTGCGTGACCGCGGAGTAGACCGCCGCCTGGTCCGAGGTCGGCTTCTTGTCGCTTCCGCCCATCGCCTTCTGCCACTCCTGCGCCCAGGCACGGTTCTTGTCGTCGAAGTTCCAGTACCAGAACTCGGTGAACTTGTCGCCGGCGAGCACGTCCGCGCCGAGGGAGTGGATGTCGGAGATGAACAGCAGGCCGATCGCGAGCTGGATGCCCGCCTTGGCCAGCTTGAACGTGTTGTACTGCTTGACCAGGCTGACCAGGTCGCCGCCGGCCTGCATCGCGCCGAGCACGTCGGGCTTCATCTGCTTGGCCTTCAGCAGGATCGAGGAGTAGTCCTCGGACTGGTTCGGGAACGGCGAGGGGTCGCTGGCCACGATGGTTCCGCCGGAGTCCTTGATCGCCTTGGAGAAGTTGCTGTTCATCGACTGCCCGAACGCGTAGTTGGGGTAGGTGATGAACCACGACTTCCCGCCGCCCTCCACGACCGGCTTGGCGGTGCCGAACGCGAGCGCGTAGGTGTCGTAGCCGTAGTGGAAGGTGTACTTGTTGCAGCTGGCGTTGGAGACCTCGGTGCTCCCCCCGCCGGTGTCGATGAAGACCTTCTTCTGCTGGGCTGCGATCTTGGCGACCGCCAGCATCGCCGAGGACGTCGGCACGTCGAAGATCGCGTCCACGCCTTGCTGGCCGTAGAACTGCTGTGCCTCGGTGCTGGCGGTGTCCGGGTTGTCGTGGTGGTCGGCGTCGACGACGGAGATGTCGGTGGTGACCGCCTTGTCGCCGTACTTCTTCTTGAAGTCGGCCACCGCCATCTTGGCCGCGGTCACCGAGCCCTGGCCGGCCAGGTCGGCGTAGACGCCGGACTCGTCGGTGATCACGCCCAGCACGATCTTGTCGCCGCTCACCTTGCCGCCACCGCCGCTAGGGCCACCGGCCCCGCACGCCGCCAACAGCATCGAGCCGGCTGCCACCACCGCGGCCGCACCCAACTTCTTGTGTCGCACCTTCGACCTCCTCAGGTCTTGTTCAAGTTCCCGGCGGCTGACAGTTCAGACGCCGAGGTAGTCCAACAGCTCGTGCTCGCGCTCGACCACCTCGCTGTTCGCGAGCTGCTGCACGATCTCCCCCTGCGCGAGCAGGTAGTGCCGGTCGGCGACCGTGGTGGCGAAATGCAGGTTCTGCTCGATCAGCAGCACGGTCACCCCCTGCCCCTTCACCTCGCGCACGATGTCCCCGATCTGGGAGACGATCAGCGGAGAGAGTCCTTCGGTCGGCTCGTCGCAGAGCAGCAGCCGCGCGCCCGTGCGCAGCACCCGCGCCATCGCGAGCATCTGCTGCTCACCACCGGACAGCTTCGTGCCGGCGAAGCTCCTGCGCTGCGCGAGCACGGGGAACGCGTCGTAGATGCGCTCCAGGCTCCAGGCCTGCGTGCCGGCCTTGACCATCGGCGGCAGGGTGAGGTTCTCCTCCACGCTCAAGCTGGCGTAGATGCCGCGGTCGTCCGGCACGTAGCCGAGACCCAGCCGCGCGCGGCGGTGGTCGGCCACCCCGGCGATGTCGCGCCCGTCGTACTCGATGACTCCCGAGGACTTGGCGTGCAGTCCCATCACGCAGCGCAGCAGCGTCGTCTTGCCCGCACCGTTGCGTCCGACGAGGGTGACCACCTCGCCCTCGTTGACGTCCAGGCTCACCTGGCGGAGCACCTGTGCCTGGCCGTACCAGGCGGACAGCTTACGAACGCTCAGCACCGGGCTCTCCCAGGTAGGCCGCGACGACCGCAGGGTCGGCGCGCACGTCGTCGTACCTGCCCTCGACCAGGATCTCGCCGTGCTGCAGGACGGTGACCTTGTCCGCGAGGTTGCCCACCACGCTCATGTTGTGCTCGATGAGTACGACGGTCCGTCCGGTGTGCACGTAGCGGATCAGCTCGACAGTGCGCGCGACGTCCTCCATGCCCATGCCGGCGGTCGGCTCGTCGAGAAGCATCAGCCTGGGGTCCCGGGCGAGCACGATCGCCAGCTCCAGCGCGCGCTTCTGCCCGTAGGCGAGCTCGGAGGCGGGAACGCCGGCGAGCTCTGCGAGCCCCACCTCGTCGAGCAGCTCCTCGGCACGCTCGGCGTACTTCGCCAACAGCTTGTCGCTGCGCCAGAACCGGTATCCCATCCCCGTCCCGGCCGCCAGGGCGAGCTCGACGTGGTCCCGACAGGGGAGCCGCTCGAACAGGCTGGTGATCTGGAACGACCGGGCGACGCCGAGTCCGGCCACCTGGTCGGGGCGCAGCCGGGTCGTGTCGGTGCCGCCGATGCTCACCCGGCCCTCGGTCGGCTTCAGGAAGCCGGTCAGCAGGTTGAACAGCGTGGTCTTGCCCGCGCCGTTGGGGCCGACCAGCGCGTGCACGGATCCCTCTTCGACGTCGAGGTCGACGGAGTTGACCGCCCGGAAGCCGCGGAAGTCCCGGGACAGGTCGCGCGTCTGCAGCACGGTGCCCGATCCGGACGGCTGGGACGGCACGAAGACCCCACTTCTGAGCTCTGCAATCGGCTGGACACGTCGGAGCCGCCCCCCGAGACCCGACTGCGGTGTGTGACCCGGACCACGGCAAGACGCCAGGCTAACGGAACATGACAGCCGGTTCTATGTCGACGCACCACACAACTCTCCGCTCGACGGTAGGTTCTTCAGCCATCCGTAGCCCTCCTGGCCCGCATGGCCCGTCCCGCTGCGCGCGCGCCCGGACTCGTCTGTGGCCGCGCATCGACGCCTCAGCGGGGGCGGTGGCGGGTGAACTCGACGACCTGCTGGAACGTCGGCCGGTTCTGCCAGTCGATCGGGCGGACCCCGACCAGCCCGGAGGTGTTGGACACGATGTCGTCCTGGGTCTTGTCGTAGGTCAGCTGGTCGACCCGGGAGACGCCCTGCGCGTCGAGCATCCGCTGCACCGCCGCGCGCAGCGACCGGCGCAGCGTCGTACGACATGCCTTCAGGTCGCCGTGGCCGCAGTAGCCGTAGCGGTACGGCGAGGCGAGCCGCCGGCCGAGCAGGTCGCGCAGGTCCTTGTTCACGTAGCCGTACCACGCCACGCCGTTCCAGGCCGAGCCGCGCCCGAGCCTCGGGTGGTCGTCGAGGATCTGCGGCAGCTTGCGGGTCAGCTTCGCGCCGAGCCGGCCCTTCAGTACGTCGTAGGCGACCGACTTCTTGCCGTGCTGCCACCAGTCGTCGAAAAGCGCGATCGCCGCCTGGTGGGAGTAGGACCCGTCCCGGTCGCGGTCCACCCGCGGCGCGCCGGCGTGCAGCCAGGAGGCCAGCACCTTGCGCGCCTTGGCCGTCTGCGGGTCGTTGCCGACCACCTTCAGCAGCCACGGCAGGGTGTAGCGGGCGCGGGAGTCCTCGGTGGCGGCGGTCGACATGATCGCGACCACGTCGGCGATGCCGAGCTTGTGGCCGCCACGGATCGCCTTCTTCAGGTGGTCCTCGAGGGCCAGCGAACGGTAGACGGTGCCGTAGGCCCAGTCGCCGTCGGCCGCGGAGAACCCGGGTGCGGTCTTGTTGTTCCAGCTCACGAAGTAGCCGCGCGGCGGGTCGGTCTGGTGCACGTGCCGCCGGAAAGGCAGCCAGCCCTGCCAGTCGTACTTGCGGTTCCCCCAGCGCGGCAGGTCGAAGTCCACGCCCTTCGCGCGCAGCGGCAGCAGGCCGGAGGAGAAGTAGGAGATGTCGCGGTTGTCGGCGTAGAACCAGTTGAACGTGTAGTCGATGTGGCTGGCCGCCCGCTGGAAGCTGGCGGCGTCGTGCACGTAGCCCGGGTCGTTGAGCTGGGCGAAGCCGATCACGGAGTCGACCTCGTGGCCGTAGGTGCTGCGCTGGGCGACGATCGCGACCGGCTTGCCGTGCACGGTGGTGCGCAGCTGGACGATGCCGTGCCGGGTGCGCAGCACCAGGAACCGGTAGGTCTTCGGCGGCTGCTGGCTGGCCAGGCCGGGAGTCGTGGTCTCGGTCGACACATTGCGCCGCATCGGCCGGCAGTGGCCGTCGACGAGGTACCCGGTGGAGTGCACGCTCGGCGTACTGCCATCTGTGTTGCACAGCCGCTCCACGACGGTGTCGACCAGGTCGTTCGAAGCGCTCGTCGCCGACCATGCGTAGTCGACGCCGCGTCCCAGCTGCACGAACAGGTTCGTGCCGGCGAACGCCACGCCGCGCGCCTTGATCCCCGGGCCGTCCAGCACCTCCTCGGTGAGCAGCTGCGGGGTGTAGTAGCCGGTCTGCGGCCCGAACACGGTCAGCGGCTTGCCGGAGCGGGTGTGGGACCCGCCGACCAGGATCGCGTTGCTCATGCCGTGGGACACGATCGGCAGGTCGATCGTGCCCGCAGGCAGGTCGATCTGCTGGCCGGCGGGCGCCAGGGGGCTCCCCGTCGGGAGATCGGGTAGCGGGGGCAGGGGCGAGCTCGAGCCCGAGAGCTCCGCGCCGGTGCCGGGCGCGGTCGCGCCGCCGAGGTCCGGCATCGCCACGCCGGGACGGCCGGGATGGATCGCGTTGCCTCCGCCGTACGGCGTGCGCACCGTGGCCGTGGTGGGCGCGTCGGGGTCGTTCTTCTCCCGCAGGTCCTCGTAGATGCGCTTGCCCTTGCGGGCACCGAACTTGTGCATCAGCCGTTGCAGCCACAGGGCGTTCTGGTACTCGTGACCGCCGCCCTTTCCGAAGATGCCGCCCACCAACGACGCGACGTAGACCACGTCGGCGCGCGTCCACGGACGCGGTGTCTTCTGCAGGGCGGCGTACTCGGCCGGGCAGGTGGGGGCGAGCACGGTGGGGCACATGTCCTGCTGGGCGGTATTGATGCCGGCGATGAACGCGTCGACCGCGCCGAGCAGCTTCTTGCCCTGCTTGCCCGCGCGGGCCGCCGCCTTCGGGATCTGCGCGGCCGCCTCCTTGCGGGTGTAGAAGGCGGTGCGCAGCTGGTTGCGGTCCATCTCGATGTTGGCCGGGGTGTCGCCGGCGAACTCCGCGAGGTGTGCCGCACCGGCGTGCCGCAGCGCGTCCATCAGGAACATCCGGTCCTTGGTGCCGGCGTACCCGGCGCCGAACTCCACGCCGTCGTAGCGCTCGGAGCTGATGTAGGGCACGCCGTACTGGTCGCGGCGGATCGTCACGCCGGGCTTGGGATGCGTGGTGCTGACGACCTGCTCAGGCGTGAAGTTCTCGTGCTTGAACAGCCGGTTGACGTCGGCACGGGTCAACGTGTCGGGCCGGGTCTTGGTGAGCGCGTCGTAGGTCTCCAGCTGGTCGGCGAAGTTCTTCGGCGCGTTCTTGCCGTCCACCGCGGTGCGGTGCGCGGCGTCGCCCGGGCTCAGCGCCAGCTTCGGCAGGTCCGCGATCGTGACGGTCCCGCGCTGCCCGGGCGGCAGGATGTTCCACACCGATCCGAACCGGTCGGCGCCGCTGCCCGCGCCCGCGGCGGGCACGCTGAGGGTGGCCAACCCGGTGGCGGCGGTGGCGAGCACCGCGGCGAGAGCGAGGGACCGGCGGGTACGGCGCATGCGGCTGCTCCTAGCGACGGCGGCAGTGAAACGCGTTCTCGTTTCCTAACGACACCCGGAGCTCCCGGTTACGCCACCGCTCCAGGGCGGGTCAGCGGGTCAGGTGGCGGTGAGTCGGGTGCGCAACCGCTCACTGAGCTCGACGTCGTGAGGCATCCGGCTCAGCTCGTCGGCGTCGACGAGCACGCCCTGCCCCCGGAGAACGTCGGCGAGATGTCTCCAGTGACCGGCCTCCATCTCCGGCTCGGGTTCGTCCGGACCGACCACCATGCGCGCGTCGGCTTCGACGTCTTCGACCGATGTCCGCTGCCAGATGTCGGGAGGTCCGTGCGCACCCCAGCCACGGTCGTCGAGCAGGGTCAGCCGACGACCGTCATCGAGGACGGCAAGGTGCAACGCCGAGAGCGACATCTCGCGCGGATCGTCCGGGCTCGGCCGGGGCCCCAGCGGGGCCACCGCCGGATGGGCGCCTTCCGGAGGCGGGCCATCGACCTGCGGAGCGTCGATCGGACGAGGCCTGTCGTCGATGTCGACGTAGGTCAGCAGGCGTGTCACGGCGGCCATGTCAGAGCTCGATCGCCCGGTTGACCCAGACATGCTCGATCTGCATGCCCACCTTCCGATAGAGGCCGAGCGCGCCGGTGCGGCTGTCGGTGGACAGCGTCGAGCGCTCTGCGCCGTGCTCGCGCCCCTGGGCGAATGCGTCGACCAGCAAGGCCTGGGCGAGCCCTTGGTGCCGCTGGTCGCGCCGCACGGCCAGCTGGTCGACGTACGCCTCCGACGGCGAAGGCTCGGTCTTGATCACCAGCGCTGCGCCCAGGACCTCGCCCGTCGGCCCAGTGACCACACGAAGGTTCCATGGCTCGAAGCCAGGTCGTTGCACCGAGGTGGCGAGGAAGTCGTCGTACGACGTGCGCTCGCGCACCGACCACTCCAGGAACGCGTCTTCGATCACCGTGTGGACGGCCGGGTAGTCCTCAGGACGTGCGGCTCGCACGGCATACCCCTCGGGGAGCTGCCGCGGCTCGATCACCCGGTCCTCGGGCAGCACCAGCACCCAGCTGGTCCAGCGCACCCGGTAGCCCAGGCTCTCGAGCAGCCGGTCGCCGGCCGAGCCCTGCGGGACGGGCGAGCCGAGCACCGTCGAGCCGAGCTCGCGGCCGCGCCTCTGCAGCCAGCGGGCGAGTGTGGTGCCGAGACCGCGCCCGCGGTAGGACGGATGTACCGCCGAGTCGCACCGGTCGGCGCCGGTGATCTCGGCGTAGGCCACCATCGACTGGTCGTCGAAGACTCCGACCGTGTGGGTGGAGACGTCCCAGCTGGGACGCTGCCAGTCGGCGACGATGTCGGCCGGCTCGATCTCGACCTTGCCGACGTCGTGCAGCTCCTGAGCGGCCGCAACGTCGAACACCGCCTTGGCGTCGTCCATCGCCAACGCCCGGGAGGTCAGCCCGTAGGGCAGGTCGAGGATCTGCATGCGCAGATTGAAGCAGCCCTCCGGTCTCTCCCACACCCGGATTTGTTGGCAAGCGGCGGGGCCACCGAGTCGCGTCCCGGTTGCCGATCGACAACCGCCGCGCTTGGTGCCACAACTTCGCCTACGGTACGGCCGAGGTGACGGTGACCGAGCGGCACGCGTCGTCGCGTTCTGTGGACAACTCGGTTACCGGTGGGTACGCGGTGGATCGCGCGCACCAGGTGGACGGAATCCACCGCGTACCGGGCGGTAACTCATGACCGCCCACGACCGCGCTACCACGAGTCGGCCGACGACGTGCCGGACGGGCTGGCCATCGCGCACTGGTCGTGGGACGGGCTGGTCGTCGCCGCCGATTAGGGTGGGCGCCATGGTGCAGCACAGCGGGCCGGTGCACGTGGTCGCGATGGGCGTCTCCGCCACCGGCAAGACGCTGGTGGGCATCGACCTCGCCGATCGGCTCGGCTTCAAGTTCCTCGAGGGCGACTCGCTGCATCCCCAGGCGAACATCGACAAGATGGCCGCGGGCATCCCGCTCACCGACGAGGACCGGTGGCCGTGGCTGCGCATGTGCGCGAAGGCCGTGGCGGAGTGCGACGCCGACGATGTCTCGACCGTGCTGTCGTGCTCGGCGCTGCGCCGGGGGTACCGGGACCTGCTGCGTGAGGCCGCCAGGGAAGAGCTGTTCTTCGTGCACCTGCACGCGCCGTTCGAGGTGCTCGAAGCGCGGATGACCAAGCGCACCAAGCACTTCATGCCGACCTCGCTGCTGCAGAGCCAGTTCGACACCCTCGAGCCGCTCGGCGACGACGAGGTGGGCGTGGTGGTCGACGTCTCGCCGCCGATCGAGGTGGTGGTCGACGAGGCGGAGAAGGCGATCCGATCCCGCTACCTCGAGTCGTCCACGGAGCGGTGACGGTGAGCCGAGCCCAAGAGGCCACGAACCGGTCGATGCTGCGGGCGCGCGACACGATCGACCGCGAGTACGCCACCGACCTCGACATCGCGGCGCTCGCGGATGCCGCCCACCTCTCGCCGGACCACCTGATCCGCACGTTCCGCTCCGTGTTCGGCGAGACGCCGCACCGCTACCTGCAGCGTCGCCGCATCGAACGCGCGATGACCCTGCTGCGCACCAGCGACCAGGACGTCACCGAGGTCTGCATGGGCGTGGGGTTCAGCAGCCTGGGGACGTTCAGCCGGCTGTTCACCGAGATCGTGGGCCAGTCGCCGTCGTCGTACGCGGACCAGAACCGGCAGTCGCGCAAGGGCTCGCAACCGGCCGCGCCCGGCTGCTTCACGATGGCCTGGACCAGGCCCAGCAGCTTCACCCACGTTCGCCGTCCGGCGTCGACCGGCGCGTCGATTTCGGAGAAGCCCAGGGAGGTCTCCGGCGGCTAGCGTCGGCGTCATGAAACTCACCCGGAACAACCTGTCCTCCATCTACGTGCTCGACCAGGATCAGGCGCTCGACTTCTACGTCGGCGTGCTCGGTCTCGAAGTCGGGACCGACGCCGACCTCGGGTTCATGCGCTGGCTGACCGTCCGCGTCCCGGGCGACGAGAAGGAGATCCTGCTCGAGCGTCCCGGCCCGCCCGCGCACGACCCAGGGACCGCCGAGCAAGTCCGCGAACTGGTCGCCAAGGGCGCTGGAGGCGGCTGGCTGGCCTTCCAGGTCGATGACGTGGACGCGGTCCACGCCGAGCTGGTAGACCACGGCGTCGACATCACCCAGCCGCCGACGGACCAGCCCTACGGGCGCGACATGGGCCTGCGGGACCCGTTCGGCAACAACTTGCGGATCGGCAATATCACCGGGCTGGACGGATAGCCGATGCAGGCTGGTCGCCGGTCGGGGATACTCGCCCGATGACCAACATGTTGGCGGCCGACCTGCTGGGCGTGCTGGAGCGCTACTACGACGCCACGCCACGACCGAATGCCCGCGTCGAGGAGATCGGGCCGTTCACGTTGTTCGTGTCCGAGCGTGCCGACGGCTTCGCCTACTACGCCCGACCACGCCTCGGCCTTGCCGAGGCGGTCACCGCTGCGGACGTCGACGCGGTCCGGGGGCGGCAGCGCGAGCTCGGAGCGCCGGAGGCGTTCGAGTGGGTGCACCAGACCACTCCGTCGCTGATCGAGGCGATCCGTGCCGCCGGGATGGTCGTCGAGGAGTGCCCTCTGCTTGTCCTGAGCTCCGTCGAAGGGCTCGTCCTGGACGGCGCCCGTGTGCCTCCGCCCGAACAGCTCTGCGCGGACGGCGGAGTCAGCGTGCGCCTGGTCGACGCAGAGACGAACGACCTCCCCGAGATCGCCGGCGTCGTGCACGCGGGCTTCGCGAACACCGACGCGGTGCGGCCGCGCGACCTGCCACGCCAGCGTGAGCTGATGCGGGCGGGCCTGATGGTGAAGGCCGCGGCGTACGACGACAGCGGTGCGGTAGTGGGCAGCGGCTCGCACGGCCCGCGCGGCGACGCCGCCGAGCTGGCCGGCATCGCAGTGCTGCCCCGGGCACGCCGGCGGGGCGTGGGCGCGGCGATCACCGCCGTCCTGGCGGCGGACGCGGTGCGTCGCGGCATCGGAACGGTATTCCTCACCGCCCAGGACGACGCCGTCGCGCGCGTCTACGAGCGGGTCGGGTTTGTCCGGGTGGCGACCGCGTGCGTCGCGGAGGTGCGGCGATGAGCGGTTTCGACGAGAGTGGTTTCGACAGGCTCAACCACCGTGCCGTGGCGCGGGTCATCGGACCCGACGACTGGGCGGCCTGGCGCGAGATCCGGCTGCGCTCGCTGCTCGACACCCCGAGCGCCTACGGGTCGACGCACGAGCAGGAGGCCGACTACTCCGAGGAGCTCTGGCGCTCGCGGACCGGCGGCGGGTCGGCAACCGACCTGGGACCCGGCGACAGCGGTCCCGCGGTGCTCGCGTTCCCCGCCGGCGCAGACGCCGCCTCCGCTCCGATCGGAATGGGCGCCGCCTTCTGCGACCGACCGGGCTGGCTGCACGTGGTCGCGATGTGGGTCGACCCTGCCTGGCGGGGCCGCAGAGTCAGCCACCGGATCCTCGACGTGATCGGCGAGTGGGCCGCGCCGCACGAGCTGCGGCTGCATCTGGACGTCACCATCGGCAACGACGCGGCGTACTCGTCGTACCTCTCCTATGGTTTCCATCCCACCGAGCAGACTCGTCCGCTGCGCGAGGGCTCGGAGCTGGAGTGCGTGCGGATGGCTCTGCCCTTCCCGCCACCCGCCCCCCGGGAGGCGCGGGTGGCATTGCGGGTCATTGACGGTCGTTGCAGAAGGGCAATAACGTGAGCCCATGCAGCTCTCCCCGTCCGGGTACACCGACACGTTCTGCCGCGACCACCTTCCGCCGCCCGACCAGTGGCCCACGCTGCGTTTCGACCTGCCGGAGCTGAAGTACCCCGACCGCCTGAACGCGGGCGTCGAGCTGCTGGACCGGACCGCCCAGACCCACGGCGCGGACCGGCCGTGCCTGCACGCGCCCGGGCAGTCGACGTGGTCCTACGGCGAGGTGATCGCGGCCGCCAACCGGGTCGCGCACGTGCTCACCGAGGACCTCGGCCTGCAGCCCGGCAACCGGGTGCTGCTGCGTGGCCCGAACAACACCTGGCTGGCGGCATGCTGGCTCGGTGCCCTGAAGGCCGGCGTGGTGTCTGTGTCCACGATGCCTCTGCTGCGGGCAGGCGAGCTGCGCACGATCAGTGAGATCTCAGGGATCGCGGCATGCATCTGCGACCACCGGTTCCTCGCAGACCTGGAGGGCGCCGCGCTCGGCGTACCCGTGCTCGCCTACGGCGGCGAGGCCGACGACGACCTGACCCGGCGTGCCGAGCGTCACCCGGACACCTTCGAGCCCGTCGACACCGCCGCAGACGACGTGGCCATGCTGGCGTTCACCTCCGGCACGACCGGCCGGCCGAAGGCGACCATGCACTTCCACCGGGATCTGCTCGCGATGGCCGACTCGTTCTCGGCGCGTCTGCTGGAGCCCACCCCGGAGGACGTGTTCACCGGTACGCCGCCGCTTGCCTTCACGTTCGGCCTGGGCCAGGTGCTGGTCTTCCCGTTGCGGGCAGGATCCTCGACTCTGCTGATCGAGAGGGCCACCCCGGCCGAGCTCGTCGACCTGATCGCCGAGCACGGTGTGACGGTCTGCGCGACCGCCCCGACGGCGTACAAGGCGATGCTGGCCACCGGCGACGTGTCGAGGTTGCGCAGCCTGCGCACCGCGGTGTCGGCCGGCGAGCACCTGCCGGCCGCGACCTGGGAGGCGTTCAAGCAGGCCACCGGCGTGGCGATCGTGGACGGCATCGGGTCGACCGAGATGCTGCACATCTTCATCGCCTCTGCGGGCGGCGACATCCGGCCGGGCTCGACGGGCCGAGCCGTTCCCGGCTACGTCGCGGCGGTCGTCGACGACGACGGCGAGCCGGTGCCGCCAGGGACTCCGGGACACCTGGTGGTGCAGGGACCGACGGGCTGCCGCTACCTGGCCGACCCGCGCCAGCAGGTCTACGTGCACGACGGATGGAACGTCACCGGCGACACCTACTCCTGCGACGAGGACGGCTACTTCTGGTACCACGCCCGCAGCGACGACATGATCGTCTCCTCCGGCTACAACATCGCCGCACCCGAGGTGGAGGAGGCCGTGCTCGCGCACCCCGACGTCTCCGAGTGCGCGGTGGTCGGCGTGCCCGACGAGGCGCGCGGCATGGTCGTCAAGGCGTACGTCGTCCTGCGCGACGGCGTGGTCGGCGACGACGAGAAGGCCGAGGAGCTCAAGGGCTTCGTCAAGCAGCAGATCGCGCCCTACAAGTACCCCCGGGCGCTGGAGTTCCTCGAGGCGCTGCCGCGCACCAACACAGGCAAGCTGCAGCGGTACCGGCTGCGCGGCTGAGCCGGGGACGGGGAACCGGAGAGCCTGGGAGTCGAATGGAGACCCAACCGCGGTCGCTGATCACGACCCTGTACGGCCTGTACGCCCGCGCCGAGCAGGACTGGCTCTCGGTGGCCTCGCTGGTGCGGCTGATGGCCGATCTCGGCGTCGAGGCCGCGGCGGTGCGCTCATCGGTGTCGCGGCTGAAGAAGCGCGACGTGCTGCGCAGCCTGGACCGCGAGGGCCGCGCAGGCTACGTCCTGTCCCCGAGCACGGCGGCGATCCTGCGCGACGGGGACACCAGGATCTGGTCACGCCGCCGCGCCGAGGCGCAGGACGGCTGGCTGGTGGTGGTGTTCTCGGTGCCCGAGGCGGAGCGGGAGCGCCGGCACACGTTGCGCACGCAGCTGCGCCGGCTCGGGTTCGGCACGGTCGCCCCCGGCGTCTGGGTGGCGCCGGGCACGACGTACGACGAGGCCGTACGCGCCTTGGACCGGCACGACCTGACGGCCTACACCGACTTCTTCGACGGCACCTGGCTGGACCCGGATGGCCCCGGCGACGCCCTCCGGGAGCGGATCGGCCGCTGGTGGGATCTCGGCGCGCTCGAGCGGGCGCACCGTGCGTTCGTGAACGAGTACGCGCCGCAACTGCGCCGCGGGGCCGTGCCGCCGCGCGAGGCGTTCACGACGTACGTTCCGATGCTCACCGCCTGGCGGCGGCTGCCCTACCTGGACCCGGGACTGCCCCTGGGGCTCCTGCCGGAGGACTGGGCCGGCCTGTCCGCGGAGCGACTGTTCGCCGACCTGGACGAGCGCCTGCGTGGCCATGCCGAGAAGCATGCCCGCGCGTTGATCCACTCGCCGGGGTAGGCGGCGCCGCTCCGCCCACCCCGGACGATTGCCAGGGGATGCAGGATCTCTGCCACTCCCCATGGGTTACGGCCCATGGGGAGTGGCGGTTTACCAGGGTGCCCTGGTAAACCGCCACCCGCGCCTGAGCCGCTACTCCACGACCACCGTCCCGACCATGCCCATGTAGTCGTGCAGGGCACAGATGTAGTGGTAGGTGCCGGCCTTGGTGAACGTGACCTTGAAGGTCTGACCGGGCGGGATGAACGAGCTGAGGTCGCCTCCGTCGTAGCTCGCCTGCGGCGTGTACTGCTCGATCGCCGGACCCTGCGGCTCGGCCCCGAACGTCACCGTGTGCGGCTCGCCCATCGAGCGGGCGTTGCTGAACGTCACCGTGTCGCCGACCTTCACGTGGATGCGGCGGTGGATGAACCGCATCACCATGCCCTGGGTGTCGTTGGAGCCGGTCCAGACCAGGTGGTTGCTCGACGACCGCTGCAGCTTCCGCAGCATCGCCTTGGCGTCGATGATCACCGCTTGGGCCTGACCCGCTGCCTGCCGGTTGTAGTCGGCCTGGCTGAACGGGTAGCGCGCCCGCGCGGACTGAACGTGCACGACACCGCTCATCATGACCCCGTGCACCAGGCAGTAGTAGGTGTAGGTGCCCTGGTGGACGAACTTCACGGTGTAGTGCTGGTAGAGCGGCACCGGCGGCAGTGGCCCGGCGTCACCGCCGGTGTGCACCGTCGTCATGATCCCGGAGTTGAGGTCCTTGCCGGGAAGCACGGTGTGTCCGCCGTGCCGACTGTTCATGAACGAGTCGCCGGGGTTGAAGACCGGGATCGTGCTCTGCGGCTTGCCGCCGTCGTAGAACGTGACGGTGTGGATCTCGGCGGAGTTGGCGACCCAGCGGACCTGGTCCCCGACGTCGACCCAGACCTCCCTGGGAAGGAAGCGCATGCCCGAGAGCGCCATGTGCGGCGACTCGTTGCCGACCAGGACGCGGAACGTATGGGTCGCGTCGGCAGCGGCCCGACCGCTGCTGGCTGAGGCCGACCCGAGCGGCACCAGCACCGCGCAGACGACGGCGAGTACGGCGAGCAGGGCGTGCCGCACCCCCCCGGCGCGGGTACTGCGCATAAATATGGACATGATCGTTCTCCCGAACCCCGTGGACTTTCTTGGCGTCGGCGACCCGCCCCCCACGGGGTTCTGAAGTTCACGTCGAGCCGTCGGGACCCGCTTGTGGTTCCTGAAACACCTCCTTACTCCTTGTGCGGCGATGCCCGCATGACCCGTTAGGACTAGTCCCTTCGTCCGGGGGTACGTTCAGGCCATGTCCCCAGTGCGCGTTCTCCGGTTCGTGGTCGGCGGTCTCGAGGTCGGCGCCGCCCGCCAGGTGTGCCGGTGGGCGTCTGGACGGCGCAACCCGGACAGCGCCGCCGTCGTCGTGTGCCGGCTCCTCGGCGGGCGCCACGTAGCACAGGCGCTGCTGCCGACCGGGTTCCCCGGCACAGGCCCCACCGTCGACGTGCTGCACATGCTGACGATGGTCGGCGTCGCTGGCACCTCTCCCGCACACCGGCGTGCTGCCGTGGCCAACACGGCCGAAGCAGCCTGCTTCGCCCTCCTCGCCCGCTGAGCCGCCCTCAAGCGCTCGGCGTACCGACGCGGTGACGGGTCAGTCCGGGAGTACGGCGACGCCTTGCACCTCGACCAGCGCATCGGCATCCCACAACCGGGAGACCCCGATGCCGGCTGTGGCCGGGTAGTCGGAGCCAGCCAGCCGCTTCCAGACCCGGCCGATCTCCCGTCCGTGTGCTTGGTAGTCGTCCATGTCGACGATGTAGATCGTCATCGACACGAGGTCCGCCGGCGACCCGCCGGCCTCCGCAAGTGCGGTGAGCAGATTGCTGAGCGACTGCTCGAACTGGGCGACGACGCCACCGGAGACGATCCGGCCGTCGGCGTCCATTCCGGTCTGCCCGGCCAGATGCACGTACGTGCCCGTCGCAACCACGGCGTGGCTGAAGCCGGAGGGCCGTGGCAGCGACGGTGGGTTGACCCGTCGCGGCGTGGTCATGACTGGACGGCTCCGCCGTCGACGTTGATCCCCTGACCGTTGATCGAGGCATTGTCCACGCAGGCCAGCACCGCATCGGCGACCTCGGCGGGCTCCACGAGCCGGCGAGTCGGCTGACGCCGGGCGAGCAGATCGTGCGCCTGCTCGTGGGTGCGGCCGGTGCGCTCGGCGATCGACTCGACGGTCTGCTCGGTCATCGGGGTGTTCACGTAGCCGGGACACACCGCGTTCACCGTCACGCCGTGGGAGGCGACTTCGAGGGAGGCAGCGCGAACCAGCCCCAGCACGCCGTGCTTGCTCGCGGAGTAGGCGCTGACCATCCGCTCGCCGTGCTTGGCCGCCACGGAGGCCACGACCACCACGCGTCCCCATTCGTGGGCGATCATCGAGGGCAGGGCTCGCCGCAGGCATCGGAACGGGGCGGTCAGGTTCAGGTCGAGCATGCGCTGCCACTGCTCGTCGGTGGTGTCGACCACGCGGGCGGTCTCGCCGGCGCCGGCGTTGGCGACCAGCACCTCGACCGGGCCCCATTCCGCTTCGACGGCCGCGAACATCTCCTCCACGGCAGCGGGGTCGGTGACGTCGGTGGGTACGACGAGCGCGGGGCCGGGCAGCCAGGCCGCGACCCGGTCCAGATCCTGCCCGCTGCGGGCCGCGAGCGCCACCTTGTCCCCACGCTCGGACAGCACCCGCGCGACCGAGGTACCGATGCCGCGGCCGGCACCGGTGACCAGGCAGACACGTGACTCGGCAGGGTCCATCATCGGAACGCCCGCTCCCCGGTCAGCGCGGCACCCAGCGAGAGCATGTGCATCTCCTCGGTGCCCTCGTAGGTCATCACTGTCTCCAGGTTGTTCATGTGCCGCATCACGGTGTGGTCCAGAGTGATCCCGGCGCCGCCGAGCATGGTGCGCGCCGTGCGCGCCACCTCGATCGCCGCGCGCACGTTGCCGAGCTTGCCGTAGCTGACCTGCGCGGGATGGAGACGGCCCTCGTCCTTGAGCCGGCCGATCTGCACCGCTGCCAGCGAGGCGTTCTCCAGGGCGATCACCATCTCCGCGAGCTTCTTCTGGGTGAGCTGGAACGAGGCGAGGGGCTTGCCGAACTGGGTTCGCTGCTGGGAGTAGGCCAGCGCCTCGGCGAAGCAGGATCTTGCCGCGCCGACCGCGCCCCACAGGATCCCGTACCGCGCCTCGTTCAGGCACGACAGCGGGCCCTTCAGGCCGTGGACCTCGGGCAGCACGGCGTCTGCCGGCAGGCGTACGTCGTCCAGCGCCAGCTCGGCGGTGACCGACGCGCGCAGGGACAGCTTGCGGCCGATCTTGCTGGCGGTGAAGCCCTTGGTGCCGGTGGGGACCACGAATCCGCGGATCGCCGCTCGTCCTGAGCCCGTCGAAGGGTCCTCGGCCTGCGCCCAGACGATCGCGACGTCGGCCAGGGTGCCGTTGGTGATCCACATCTTGGAGCCGTTGAGCACCCAGTCGCCCCCGGGATCGCGCTTGGCACGGGTCCGCATCGACCCGGGGTCGGAGCCGGCGTCCGGCTCGGTGAGACCGAAGCAGCCCAGCTTCTCGCCGGTGGCCATCGCGGGCAGCCACTCGTCCTTGTGCGCGTCGGACCCCCAGCGGTGGATCGCGAACATCGCCAGCGAGCCCTGCACGGACACGAAGCTGCGCAGCCCCGAGTCCACCGCCTCGAGCTCGCGGCACGCCACGCCGTACGCCGTGGCGCTGGTGCCCGCGCAGCCGTAGCCCTTCAGGTGCATCCCGAGCAGCCCGAGCTTGCCGAGCCGGGGCGCGAGGTCGTCGGGCAGGCCGCCCTGCTCGTACCAGTCCGCGACGTGCGGCGCGAGCTCGGCCTCGGCGAACGCCCGCACGGTGTCGCGCATCGCCCGCTCCTCCTCGGAGAGCAGGTCGTCGACGGCCAAGAAGTCCGCGGGGTCGATCTTCGGGTCGGTCATTGTGGCCCTACCGTCCTTTCCATTCGGGCGGCCGTTTCGCGTTGAACGCGGCATGGAACTCTGCGTGGTCGTGCGTGGTCATCAGCAGGGCCTGGGTCATCGCGTCCAGCTCCATCGCGGAGCCGATCGGCATGTCGAGCTCCCTGGTGATCAGCGACTTGGTCTGGGCGTAGGCCAGCGTCGGGCCGTCCGCGAGCCGGCGTGCCAGCCGCGTCACCGCCTCATTGAGCACGCCGTGCCCCTCGGAGTCCTCGACGAGCTCGCTGACCAGGCCGTAGCGGTCGGCAGTGGCGGCGTCGATGGTATCGCCGAGCATCAGCAGCTCGGTGGCCCGGCCGGCGCCGACGACGCGAGGCAAGAGGTACGCCGCGCCCATGTCCCCGCCCGACAGCCCGACCTTGGTGAACAAGAACGCGAACCGCGCCGCTCGGGCGCAGACCCGGAAGTCCGCAGCGAGGGCGACGACCGCGCCGGCGCCGGCGGCGATGCCCTGGATGCCCGCGATGATCGGAAGCGGGCACTCGCGCATCGCGCGGATCACGTCGCCGGTCATCTTGGTGAAGCCCATCAGCCCCTTGGCGTCCATCTTGACGAGCTCGCCGATGATCTCGTTGACGTCGCCGCCGCCGCAGAACCCCTTTCCCTCGCCGCGGATCACCAGCGCCCGGGCGTCCTCGCGGTGCGGCAGCTCGTGCAGCAGGTCGCGCAGGTCGGCGTAGGACTCGAAGGTGAGCGGGTTCATCTTCTCCGGCCGGTTCAACGTGACCGTGGCGATGCCGTCGGCGACGTCGAGGTCGAAGTGCTTCCAGTCCTCGGTGAACCGGGCCGACCCGCGATACCTGCTCACTTCTCGTGCTCCTTGTCGGCCAGCGCGTCCCGGACCAGCGCCCGGCCGATGATCGTGCGCTGCACCTCGGAGGCGCCCTCGTAGATTCGAGGTGCCCTCACCTCACGATAGAGATGCTCGAGCAGGTGGCCGCGCACGAGGGCCCGAGCGCCATGGATCTGCACCGCCTGGTCGACGACCCACTGGGCGGTCTCGGTGGCGAACAGCTTGGCCATGGCGGCGTTCCTGGTCACGTCGGCGCTCCTCGTCGGTCGAGCCCGTCGAGACCCCTCGTCGTAGGAGGTCGCCGCCGACCGGACCAGCAGCCGCGCCGCCTGCACTCTGGTCGCCATCTCGGCGAGCACGTGCTGGACCGCCTGCTGGTCGCCGAGCAGGCCGCCGTACATCTGACGGGTCACCGACCAGTCCAGCGCGGCGTCGAGGGCGGCCTGCGCCATCCCCACCGCGAAGGCGCCGACGCTCGGCCGGAACAGGTCGAGGGTGCGCATCGCTACCGCGAACCCGGCGTCGACCTCGCCGAGTACGTCGTCCTCGGTCACCCGGACGCCGTCGAAGACGAGCCGGCCGATGGCGTGCGGGGCGAGCAGGTCCAATCGCTCACCGGACAGCCCCTCGGCGTCGCCCGGCACCGCGAACGCGGTGACCCCCTTGGCGCCGGCCGCCGGCGTGGTGCGGGCGAACACCGTGTAGACGTCGGCGTCCGGCGCGTTCGAGATCCAGGCCTTCTCCCCGTGCAGCGTCCAGCTTCGACCGGTGGCTGAGGAGGGCGGAGCCCGTCTCGAAGCCACCTCCTCCGCCCGCAGCTCGAGCGCGGCGGCGTCGGACCCGGCCGAGGGCTCCGACAGCGCGAACGCGGCCACCACCTCTCCGCTCACCACTCCAGGGATCCAGCGCTCGACGGTCTCCGGCCGGCCGGCCTGCAGGATCGGGTAGCTGCCCAGGCCCTGCAGCGCGAGCGCGGTCTCGGCGGCGGTGTCCACGCCGGCCAGGGTCTCGCGGAGCAGGCACAGCTGCATCGCGGCGGCGTCGCGCGGGGCTTCCTCGGGCTCGCCGCCGAAGAGGCCGCGGAGCAGGCCGAGGTCGCCCAGCTTGCGGAGCAGCTTGCGGTCCACGTGCCCGTGCCCGCTGTCAGTGCCGGGGTCCCTGCGCGCCGGGGCAGCAAGCTCGGTGCGGGCGAGCTCGCGGACCCGGTCGACGTACTCCTGCTGGGCCGGCGTCAAGGCGAAG
>DASSKK010000012.1:0-49743 GCA_035690495.1 Nocardioidaceae bacterium
GTCGCGCGCCAATTCCTCCGCCAAGCCCTCGGCGTCGAGGTGCTCTCGCACGTCATCTCGATCGGCGACTCCACGCCCTACGACGGACCGCCGCCGCAGCCCAGCGACCTGGCCGCCATCGACGACAGCGGCGTGCGGGCCTTCGACAAGGCCGCCGAAGCCTCGATGATCGCCGAGATCGAAGCCGCCAAGAAAGACGGCGACACCCTCGGCGGCGTCGTGGAAGCGGTCGTAACCGGCCTGCCGATCGGGCTCGGCTCGTTCACCAGCGGCGACAACCGCCTCGACAGCCAACTCGCCGCGGCGGTGATGGGCATCCAGGCCATCAAGGGTGTCGAGATCGGCGACGGCTTTGCCACCGCCCGCCGCCGCGGCAGCCGCGCACACGACGAGATGTACCCCGGCCCCGACGGCGTCATCCGCTCGACCAACCGGGCCGGCGGCCTGGAGGGCGGCATGACCAACGGCGAGCCGCTGCGGGTGCGCGCCGCGATGAAGCCGATTTCCACCGTGCCGCGCGCACTGGCCACCGTCGACATGGCCACCGGCGATGAGGCCGTCGCGATCAACCAGCGCTCCGACGTCTGCGCGGTCCCCGCCGCCGGTGTGGTCGCCGAGGCGATGGTCGCACTCGTGCTCGCCGACGCCGTCTTGGAGAAGTTCGGTGGCGACGCGGTGTCGGAGACCCGCCGGAACGCGCAGGCCTACCTCGACACGCTGAGGTTCCGGTGAGTGGCCCTCGGGTCGTGCTGATCGGGCCGCAGGGTGCGGGCAAGACCACGGTGGCCGAGCTGCTCGCCGAGCGATGGGGGGTCGGCGCCCGTGACACCGACCGCGACGTCGAGGCCACCGAAGGCCGGTCGGTCTCCGACATCTTCGTCGACGACGGCGAGGCAGTGTTCCGCGACCTGGAACGCGTGGCCGCCGCCGAGGCCCTCGCCTCGTGGGACGGCGTTCTCGCGCTCGGCGGAGGGGCGGTGCTCGACGAGCACACCCGGGCGGCGCTGGCCGGGCATTGCGTGGTGTTCTTGCAGGTCGGCCTCTCCGACGCGGTCAAGCGGGTAGGGCTCGGAGTGGGACGCCCGTTGGTGTTCGGCAACGTCCGGGCGCAGCTCAAGGCGATGCTCGACGAGCGTCTCCCGATCTACCAACAGGCGTCGACGGCCACGGTGCAGACCGACGGGCGCACTCCGGAAGAGGTGGCCGACGAGGTGGCGGCGATCGTGGAGGCCGACCGTGGCTGAGCGCACGACGGTCCGGGTCGAAGGGCGCAGGCCGTACGACGTGGTCGTCGGCCACGACCTCGGCTCGCAGCTGACGCCCCTGCTGGGCGAAGAGGTCCGCAGGGTCGCGGTCGTCCACCCGCCTGCCCTTGCCGAGAGAGCCCGAGCGATCCACCGTGAGCTGGTCCGGGGCGGCTTCGCCGCGCACACCCTCGAGGTGCCCGCCGGGGAGCAGGCCAAGCTCGCCTCGGTCGCCTCGTTCTGTTGGCAGGTGCTCGGCCAGGCGGGCTTCACCCGCTCCGACGGACTCGTCGCGCTCGGCGGCGGGTCGACCACCGATCTCGGCGGCTTCGTCGCGGCGACCTGGCTGCGCGGCGTCCGCGTCGTGCACCTGCCGACCACACTGCTGGGCATGGTCGACGCCGCGGTCGGCGGCAAGACCGGCATCAACACCGAGGAGGGCAAGAACCTGGTCGGTGCGTTCCATGAGCCGGCCGGCGTGCTGTGCGATCTGGACAGCCTGCAGACGCTGCCCCGCAACGAGATCGTGAGCGGGATGGCCGAGGTGGTCAAATGCGGGTTCGTCGCGGACCCGGCGATCCTCGACCTGGTCGAGCACGATCCGCAGGCAGCCCTGACAGTCGGCTCGGACACCTTGCGCGAGCTGGTCGAGCGAGCCATCCGGGTCAAGGCCGGCGTGGTCTCCGCCGACCTGGACGAGACCGGAGGCACCGACGACCACCCCGGACGCGAGGTGCTCAACTACGGCCACACCCTGGGGCACTCGATCGAGCGCGCCGAGCAGTACACCTTCCGGCACGGCGCCGCGGTCGCGATCGGGATGAGGTACGTCGCCGAGCTGGCCAGGCTCGCCGGACGGCTCGACCCGGCGACAGCCGACCGGCACCGGTCGGTGCTGGAGCTGGTCGGGCTGCCCACGACGTACCCGGCGAACAGCTCGGGCACCGGAGCCTCGTGGCCGACCCTGCTGGACGGCATGCGGGTGGACAAGAAGGCCCGCGGCGACCGGCTGCGGTTCGTCATCCTGGAGGGGCTGGCCCGCCCGGTGGTGCTCACCGCCCCCGACCCGGACCTGCTCGCGGCCGCCTTCGCCGAGCTCGCTCCCTAGCCGCTGATTTCCGCGGGCGGCGCCGTGCCAACTAGACTGGACCGCTGGCCACCCCCGACGACGAGAAGGCTCACGCGCGCATGGCGACGACCAACGACTTGAAGAACGGCATGGTGCTCAACCTGGACGGCCAGCTGTGGTCCGTCGTGTGGTTCCAGCACCACAAGCCCGGCAAGGGCGGCGCCGTGGTGCGCACCAAGCTGAAGAGCATCGAGTCCGGGAAGGTCGTCGACAAGACGTTCAACGCCGACGTGAAGGTCGACGTCGCCCAGGTCGACAAGCGGACCATGCAGTACCTCTACAACGACGGCACCCACTACGTGTTCATGGACACCGACACCTACGACCAGCTCGAGGTGAGCCCGGACATCGTCGGCGACTCGAGCAACTACCTGCTCGAGAACCAGGAGGCCATCGTCGCGACCAACGACGGCCGCGTGCTGTACGTCGAGCTGCCCGCCTCCGTCGAGCTGCTCGTGGAGTACACCGAGCCCGGCCTGCAAGGCGACCGCTCCACCGGCGGGACCAAGCCGGCCACCTTGGAGACCGGTCACCAGATCAGCGTCCCGCTGTTCATCACCACGGGCGAGAAGGTCAAGGTCGACACCCGCGACGGCAGCTATCTCGGCCGAGTCTCGGCCTGACCGTCCGATGGCTGCCCGCACCAAGGCCCGCAAGCGCGCCCTCGACATCCTCTTCGAGTGCGAGGTGCGTCGGCTGCCGCTCGGCGACACCCTCGACGAGCGCGTGCTCGCCGGAGATCCGCCGGTCAACGAGTACACCGTCACGCTGATCCGCGGGATCGCCGGCAACCAGGCACGCATCGACGAGCTGCTGGGCAGCTATGCGCGCGGCTGGAGCCTGGAACGGATGCCGCTCGTGGACCGCAACGTGTTGCGAATCGGTGTGTTCGAGGTGTTGTACGTCGAGGACGTACCGGATGCCGTGGCGGTCAGCGAGGCGACCGCGTTGGTCCGGGATCTGTCCACCGACGAGTCGCCGGCGTTCGTCAACGGCGTGCTCGGCTCGATCGTCCGCAACAAGCCCGCGCTCTCCGCCTGACCGCAGTCAGCGGGCGTGCCCTCAGAGGGGGAGGCGGCGGGCGCGCAGCTCCTCGTAGGCGGGGCGGCAGGCCGCGGCCACGGCGGCGTCGTGCTGGCTCAGCGAGATCTCGCGGGCCCGCCACGGCTCGAACCCTGTGGAGCGCCGCACGGCGGTGTACCAGTACGGCGCCCACACCCCGTCGCTGTCGCGGGTGCCATCCGGCCAGGACAGCATCGCGTCGGTGAAGGCGATCCCGAGCCAGTCGCACAGCCATCGCAGGTGCGCCTCTGGTCGTCTGAGGAAGTCGTCGGCGTCGATCACCGGGGGAGTGGCCCCGGCCGACCCCCAGAGCTCCAGCAGCCACAGCTGCTGCAGCACGCCGATGTCGGCCGGCTCGCAGGCCTGGCGCGAGCGCACGTAGGAGGCGACGACCTGGTCGGGATCCCGGATCAGCAGCACGTTCCGCTGACCCAGTGTCCAGGACAGGTCCATCGAGTCGTCGACATGGTGGCTCATCTGCTTGGCGTAGACGACGTCGATCCCCTCCGGCGGGTCCGACTGGAGGGCCGCGACCACCCGGGCGGCGTCGGTCGGCTGTGAGGCGAGTACGTCGTCGCGGCCGGGATGGTCGATGCCGGTGTGTGCCAGGTAGGCGGCGTAGAACGGCTCGTCGACGACGACCGTGTCCGGCCTGTTCTCGAAGGACCGCATCATCGCCGTGGAGATGTTGCGCGGTCCCGACCACATCGAGACGCGCACCGTCACGAGGGCGTGCCCGCCGCTCGGGCGCGCACGTCGGACTCGACGAGGTCGACGTACATCCGCTGCAGACGTTCGACGACCGGACCGCGCCGGCCGGTGCCGATCGTGCGGCCGTCGACGGAGCGGACCGGTGCGACGCCGGCGAACGTCCCGGTCACGAACGCCTCGCGGGCGCTGTAGACGTCGGTGAGGCTGAACGTCGTCTCCCGGGCCGTGATGCCGCCGTCACGGCAGATGCGGAGCACGTTGCCGCGCGTGATGCCGCCGAGGCAGTAGCGTCCGTCGGAGGTCCACACCTCGGGCTGCTCGTCGGTTCCCTTCACGATGAAGAAGTGCGTGCTGTTGCACGTCGCGACGAAGCCGTGCGGGTCGAGCATCAGCGCCTCGTCGGCGCCGGCGGTGAACGCCTGCACGCATGCGGTGATGTCGTTGAGCTTGCTGTGCGCGTTGAGCTTCGGGTCGAGGGTGTCCGGCGCGGCACGGCGTACGTGCGTGGTGAACAGCGTGATGCCGTTCTCGACCGTCGACGGCAGCGCCTGCTTGTGCTCGGCGATGATCACCACGGTGGGCGGGCCGATCGTGACGCGGGGGTCCTGGTACGGCGTCGCCTTCACCCCGCGGGTGACCATCAGCCGCACGTGCACACCGTCGGTCATCCCGTTGGCGCGCAGCGTCTCGTAGATCGCCTCGGCCAGCTCCTCGCGGGTGCGGCCGATGTCCAGCCAGATCGCCTTCGCGCCCTCCTCGAGCCGGTCCAGGTGCTGGTCGAGGAACGCGGGATGCCCGTGCGCGATCCGCAGCCCCTCCCACACCCCGTCGCCGAGCACGAAACCGCCGTCGAACACCGACACCACGGCGCGGTCGCGGGGGAGCAGCTCGCCGTTCACCCACACCAGGATGTGCTCGTTGCGGGGATCCTCGTCGAAGTCGTGGGTGCCGTGTGCCATGGCCGACAGCCTAGGAGGAGGCTCGCACTCGTGGCAGGCTGGGCAGATGGCTGAGTGTGACGTGGTGGTGGTCGGGCTCGGGCCCGGTGGCGAGGCGGTGGCGACCCAGCTCGCGCAGGCCGGGCTCGACGTGGTCGGCGTGGACCGCAGGCTGGTCGGAGGGGAGTGCCCGTACTACGGCTGCATCCCCAGCAAGATGATGATCCGTGCCGCCGACTCGTTGGCCGAGGCGCGACGGGTTCCCGATCTCGCCGGCGGGTCCGAGGTGACTCCCGGCTGGGCACCGGTGCACGCCCGGATCCGCGACGAGGCCACCACCGACTGGGACGACAAGGTCGCTGTGGACCGGCTCACCGACGCGGGTGCGACGTTCACCCGCGGACAGGCTCGGCTGACAGGCACGCGCCAGGTCGAGGTGGACGGTACGACGTACACCGCGAGTCGAGGGGTGGTGCTGAACACCGGCACCGAGCCCGCGGTGCCGCCGATCGACGGTCTGGCCGGCACGCCGTACTGGACCAACCGCGACGCCTGCCGGCTCGAGGAGCTGCCCGGCTCGCTGGTCGTGATCGGGGGAGGCGCGATCGGCGTGGAGATGGCGCAGGCGTTCTCCCGTTTCGGCGTGCAGGTCAGCGTTCTCGAGGTCGCCGACCGCATCCTCGCCCCCGAGGAGCCCGAGGCCAGCGCCCTGGTCACCGACGTGTTCGGCCGGGAAGGCATACAGGTGCTGAGCGGCGCGACCATCGACAAGGTGGGCTACGCCGACGGGCAGTTCACCGTCGCCATCGGCGCGCAGTCGCTGCTGGCCGACAAGCTGCTTGTCACGACGGGCCGCAGCCCCAACCTCGCCGATCTCGGGCTGGACACCGTGGGGCTGGGCCCGACCGCGAAGACGCTCGACGTGGACGGCCGGCTGCGCGCCGGCGACGGCCTGTGGGCGATCGGCGACATCACCGGGAAGGGTGCGTTCACCCACATGTCGATGTACCAGTCGGCGATCGTCGTGCGCGACATCCTCGGCCAGGACGGCCCCGAGGCGGCGTACCACGCCGTGCCGCGGGTGACGTTCACCGACCCGGAGGTCGGGGCGGTGGGAATGACCGAGCAGCAGGCCCGGGACGACGGCCTGTCGGTCCGGGTCGGACACACCGACCTCGGCTCGTCGGCCCGCGGCTGGATCGCCAAGGCTGACGGGCTGGTCAAGCTGGTCGAGGATGCCGAGCGAGGCGTGCTCGTCGGCGGCACCGCGGTCGGTCCGAGCGGCGGCGAGATGCTCTCGATGCTCACGACCGCGGTGCACGCGAAGGTGCCCACCGACACGCTCCGCTCGATGATCTACGCCTATCCGACCTTCCACCGGGCGGTGGAGAGCGCCCTCGGCGACCTGAACTCCTGATTGGAGCTGGGCCCCGGCCCCCGCTAGCTGAGATGCGCCTTGTTGTGCGTTGAGCTGCGTCTTGTGAGGCGACGGAGGCGTTTTGTCGAGACAACATCCGGGTACGGCGGACTCGGCCAGTCTCGGAAAGGAGTCCGCCGATGGCGCAGCACGACCCGGCGCCCGAGGAGCAGCGCCGCCCCAAACGAGCGGTCAACCGCGGCTGGTACGCCCTGCTGATCCTGCCGTTCGTGGCGACCCTGGTGCCGCCGTTCTACGCTCGCATCGAGCCCAAGCTCGGTGGCTGGCCGTTCTTCTACTGGTGGCAGTTCCTCTGGATCGTGATCACCTCGCTGATCTTGGCCCTCGTCTACCGGATGACCACCCGGCGCGACAAGGAACGCTGAGATGGCGGGCATTGCACCGGTCCAGCTCGGCGTCTTCGCGTTCATCTTCGTCGCGGTGGCGCTGGTCGGCGTCTTCGCCTCGAAGTGGCGCAAGGCCGAGTCGCTGAACAACCTGGAGGAGTGGGGGCTGGGCGGCCGCAGCTTCGGCGGCATCATCACCTGGTTCCTGCTCGGCGGCGACCTGTACACCGCGTACACCTTCATCGCGGTGCCGGCCCTGGTGTACGGCGCGGGGCAGGTCGGCTTCTTCACCGTGCCCTACACGATCGTGCTCTATCCCTTTGCGTTCGTGGTGATGCCGCGGCTGTGGTCGGTGGCCCACCGGCACGGCTACGTCACCCCGGCCGACTTCGTCAGGGGCCGACACGGCTCGGATCTGCTCGCGCTCGCGATAGCGATCACCGGGATCGTGTCGGTGATCCCGTACGTCGCGCTGCAGCTCTACGGGCTGCGGGTGGTGTTCGAGGCGATGGGGCTCGGCACCACCACCCTCGGCACGGGGCTGCCGCTGTTCCTGTCCTTCGTGATCTTCGCGCTCTACACCTTCCAGTCGGGTCTGCGCGCGCCCGCGCTGACCGCGTTCCTGAAGGACACGCTGATCTACGCGGTCGTGATCGTCGCGGTGATCTACATCCCGCTGTCGCTCGGTGGCTACGCGCCCGTCTTCGACAGCGCGAGGCACGCGCTGGCCGCCAAGCCCGCCTCGGCCGGCGCCGCGTTCATCACCCCGTCGAGCATGTACAGCCCCTATGCCACGCTGGCGTTCGGCTCCGCGCTCGCGCTGTTCATGTATCCGCACAACGTGACGGGGACGCTGGCCGCGAAGCGGCGTGACACGGTGCGCCGCAACATGGCCGCCCTTCCGGCGTACACCCTGCTGCTGGGCTTCATCGCACTGCTCGGCTACATGGCCTACGCGAAGGGCATCCACGTCTCCGACCCGAACCTCGCGCTGCCGCGGCTGTTCCAGGCGTCGTTCCCGAACTGGTTCGTAGGCGTCTCGTTCGCTGCGATCGGCATCGGCGCACTGGTCCCTGCCGGGATCATGGCCATCGCGGCCGCGAACCTGTTCTCGCGCAACATCTGGACGACCTACATCCGCCACGACTCCTCACCGAGCGTGCAGACCTGGCTGGCCCGGATCGTCGCGGTGGTGATCTCCGCCCTCGCGCTGCTGTTCATCCTGGCGATCAAGACCACGTTCATCTTGAACTTCCAGCTGCTCGGCGGGGTGTGGATCCTGCAGACCCTGCCGGCGCTCGTGTTCGGGCTGTACACCCGCTGGTTCCACCGGTGGGCGCTGCTGGTCGCCTGGGCGTTCGGGATCGCCACCGGCACCTTGATGGCCGTCGCCAACGCGTTCGAGAGCTCCGTGTACGCCGTCCACCTTGGACCGCTGCAGTTCTCGGCGTACGCCGGGCTGATCGCGCTGGTCGTGAACATCCTGGTGCTGCTGATCCTCAACCCGCTGTGCAAGCTGGCCCGGCTCCCGGCAGGCGCTGACGAGACCACCGCGGACGACTACGAGGCCGAGGTCGAGGACGACCCGGCTCCCGCCGCGGCTTGAGGTTCTCAGCTGCGCCGGAGCCGGTAGAAGCTGGGTGCGGCGCTCTTGAGCGGTCCGCGTAGGGGTGCGGGAGCCGGCTGCTGGTCGACGACCGTCCAGCCGGCGAACGCTCGCTCGACGCCCGCCCTGTCCACCCCTCGCGGGAGCGGTCCACGTCGAGGCCCCGGCGAGAACGCGAACATCAGCAACGTCGCCGTGTCCGTCGCCGCCGCGGTGAGGTTGCGCGCCTCGGCGGCGCGCTGGGCGTCGGTGAGGCCGTGGAAGCACCCGGCATCGAGGAAGAAGTCGAAGCCGACGCCGATCCCGGACGCTGCGAGGTCCGTCACGTCTGCCACCAGGAACCTGACTCCAGAGCCGGCTCCCCGGGCCTTCGCGTCCGCGATGGCCCGGCCGACGGCGTCCACTCCGGTGACCTGCCATCCCTGCCCGGCGAGCTCGAGGGAGTGCGAGCCGCGGCCGCAACCTACGTCGAGCGCCTTGCCGAGGGATCCGGCGCGCTCCTGGGCCTCCTGGTCGAGCAGTCGGCGTAGGTGCTCCGAGCCGGTGCCGCCACCCCACTCCCAGGGCGTGAAGCCGATCCGGTACATGATCGTGTAGCCGAGGCTCATCGGCGACTCCTTCTGCTCGAGCGGTCCTGGTACTGTAATCGCGATCGACATCCTTTAACGAGCCGTCCGGAGAGGCGGAGAAGGAGGTCCGGCACCGAATGTGCCCTGCGCCTGCCCAACATCCTTCCGGCACCGATCGCACGGTGCTCGATGAGCGCGACATGTCCCGCGCTCTCACCCGCATCGCCCACGAGATCCTCGAGCGCAACAAGGGCCCGCAGGACCTGCTGCTGCTCGGCATCCCCAGCCGCGGCGTGCCGCTGGCCCACCGGATCGCCGCCAGGATCGCCGACGTCGAGGGCACCGAGGTCCCGGTCGGGTCACTGGACGTGACGATGTACCGCGACGACCTGCGGATGCGGCCCGCTCGCACGCTGCTGCCCACGGACATCCCGAGCGGGGGGATCGACGACAAGATCGTCGTGCTCGTCGACGACGTGCTCTTCTCGGGTCGCACCATCCGGGCCGCCCTGGACGCGATGAACGACCTGGGCCGGCCCCGCGCAGTGCGCCTCGCAGTGCTGGTCGACCGCGGCCATCGCGAGCTGCCGATCCGCGCCGACTCCGTCGGCAAGAACCTGCCGACCTCGCTGGTCGAGAAGGTCTCGGTGCACCTGTCGGAGTTCGACGGCGAGGACGCGGTGACGATCGCGGCGGACGGAGCGGGGGTTTCGAGGTTTCGAGACGCTCCCCCGCTTCGCTCTTCCACTCCTCAACCACCGACGGAGTCCGCTTCGTCTCCGCCCTCCTCAACCAGCGGAGAGGCGGAGAACCGATGAACAAGCATCTGCTGAGCGCCGGCGACCTCACCCGGGATGACGCCGAGCTGATCCTGACCACCGCCGAGGAGCTGCGCAGCCTGGCCGACCGGCCGATCAAGAAGCTGCCGGCGCTGCGCGGCCGCACGATCGTGAACCTGTTCTTCGAGGACTCCACCCGCACCCGGATCTCGTTCGAGGCGGCGGCCAAGCGGCTGTCCGCGGACGTGATCAACTTCTCCGCCAAGGGCTCCAGCCTGTCCAAGGGCGAGTCGCTGAAGGACACGGCGCTGACCCTGGAGGCGATGGGTGCCGACGCAGTGGTGGTCCGGCACTGGGCGTCAGGAGCGCCGCACCTGCTGGCCAACGCCGGCTGGTCGCGGTCCAGCGTGGTCAACGCCGGGGACGGCACCCACGAGCACCCCACCCAAGCGCTGCTGGACGCGTTCACGATGTGGCGTCACCTCGCCGCCGACGGCTCCGGCCTAGACGGGCGCCGGGTGGCGATCGTCGGCGACGTGCTTCACAGCAGGGTGGCGCGGTCGAACGCGCTCCTGCTCAAGACGCTGGGTGCCGAGGTGACACTGGTCGGACCGCCGACGCTGCTGCCGTACGGCGTGGACGGGTGGGACGTTGAGACGTCGTACGACCTCGACGCGGTGCTGCCCAAGGTCGACGTGGTGATGATGCTGCGCGTGCAGAAGGAACGCATGAACGCGGCCTACTTCCCGACCGTGCGGGAGTACAGCCGCAGGTACGGACTCGACGGCCGCCGGATGGCCGCGTTGCAGGACCACACGCTGGTGATGCATCCGGGGCCCATGAACCGCGGCATGGAGATCACCGCGGACGTCGCCGACTCCGAGCGGTCGGTGATCGTCGAGCAGGTGACCAACGGGGTCGCCGTGCGGATGGCGGTGCTCTACCTGCTGCTGGGCGGCAGCGAGCCGGCCGTCGGCGCGGCGACACAGGAGGAAGCGCGATGACCGACTACCTGATCACCGGCGCACGCGTCCTCGGCGGCGAGCCGGCCGACCTGCTGCTGCGCGACGGCGTGGTCGCGGAGGTCTCGACGGCGTCGGAGGTTTCGAGACGGGCTCCGCAGGCTCCGCCCTCCTCAACCACCGATGTCGAGGTCGTCGATGCGGACGGCCTGGTCGCCCTGCCGGGGCTGGTCGACCTGCACACGCACCTGCGCGAGCCCGGCCGAGAGGACGCCGAGACCGTCGACACAGGCACCATGGCCGCCGCCCTCGGGGGTTTCACCGCGGTGCACGCGATGGCCAACACCGAGCCGGTCGCCGACACCGCCGGCGTGGTCGAGCAGGTGTGGCGACTGGGCCGGGAGGGTGGCCACTGCGACGTCGCACCGGTCGGCGCGGTCACCGTCGGGCTGGCCGGCGAGAGGCTCGCCGAGCTCGGTGCGATGGCCGACTCCGCGGCACGGGTCCGGGTGTTCTCCGACGACGGCCGGTGCGTCTCGGACGCCGTACTCATGCGAAGGGCGCTGGAGTACGTCAAGGCGTTCGGCGGGGTGGTCGCCCAGCACGCCCAGGAGCCGCGGCTGACCGAGGACGCGCAGATGAACGAGGGCGAGCTGTCCGGGCGGCTCGGGCTGCGCGGCTGGCCGGCGGTCGCCGAGGAGGCGATCATCGCCCGGGACTGCCTGCTCGCCGCCCACGTCGGGTCGCGGCTGCACGTCTGCCACGTCTCGACCGCCGGGTCGGTGGAGATCGTCCGGTGGGCGAAGAGCAAAGGCTGGCCGGTGACGGCGGAGGTCACCCCGCACCACCTGCTGCTCACCGACGAGCGGGCGGCGACCTACGACCCGGTCTACAAGGTCAACCCGCCGTTGCGCTCGGCCGCCGACGTCGAGGCACTGCGCGCGGGGCTGGCCGACGGCACGCTCGACGTGGTCGCCACCGACCATGCACCGCATCCGCACGAGGACAAGGACTGCGAGTGGCAGGCCGCGGCGTTCGGGATGCTCGGGCTGCAGACCGCACTGTCGATCGTGCAGCACACGATGGTGGACGCGGGGCTGCTGGACTGGGCAGGCGTGGCCGAGGTGATGTCGCACCGGCCGGCCCGGATCGGCCGCCTCGAAGGCCAGGGCCGTGCCCTCGCGGTCGGGGAGCCGGCGAATCTGGTGCTCTACGACCCGTCCATCACGAGCACCGTCGACCCCACCGAGCTGGCCTCCCTGTCGCGGAACACGCCGTACGCCGGGATGGAGCTGCCCGGGCGGGTGGTGGCGACCTTCCTGCGGGGCGCACCGACGGTGCTGGACGGGAAGCTCACCTGAGCGCTGCAGCATAGCGAAAATGCTATGCTAGGGCCGTGAACGGGATGGGCAACGACCTGGTTCGCGAGGCCCGCAAGCGTGCCGGGCTGAGTCAGCGCGAGCTGGCGGAGAAGGCCGGGACGACGCAGAGCGCGCTGTCGCGCCTGGAGCGGGGTCGCAGCGCGCCGAGCTTCGACACGGTGCTGCGCCTGGTCCGACTGTGCGGCCTCGACCTGGACATCATGCTGGTCGAGCGAGACGACTCGGACTGGACCCAGGCGCAGGACATGCTCGAGCTCACGCCGGAGCAGCGGATCGCCCATGCGATCGACACCGCGAACACCATGCTGGAGATCCGGGGAAGTGCGTATGGCGGGGCCGCCTAGGTTCAGTCCGGACAAGATCCTGGCCGTCCTGATGCGACACCGGGTGGATTTCGTGCTCATCGGCGGGCTGGCCGCGCTGGCGCACGGCTCGAACATCCCGACTCTGGACGTGGACATCACGCCGAATCCCGATGTCGGCAACCTGGACCGGTTGTCTGCTGCACTGACGGAGCTCGAGGCCGAGGTGCGGTTCGGCGACGAGGCCCTCCCGTTCAGCCACAACGGTGAGTCCCTGGCCAACGCCGGCGTATGGAACCTGCGCACCGTATTCGGCGACCTGAACATCTCCATGATCCCGAACGGCACGCAGGGCTACCCGGACTTGATACGGGACGCTTCTGATGTCGCCATCCTCGATGTCGTGGTGCCCACGTCCTCGCTCGCCGACGTGATCCGCAGCAAGCAGGCCGCGAACCGACCCAAGGACCAGCGGGTGCTGCCGGTGCTCCGGGAGATCCTGGCCTCGCGGCATGCCAGGAACACCTGACATCCTCATCAGATGAGCGATCCTGGAGAGTGGTTCCTCAGGAAGGCCGAGCGCGACAATCAGGAGACCCGCCTCGACGACCAGCATTCCGGGGACCAGGCTTGGTCGGAGGGCAACCTGGTCCGCCCGCTGGTGCACGGCTCGGCGTACTTCCGCGAGCTGTACGACGCGGTGAGCGCCGCCCGCCCCGGCGACCTGGTGCTGTTCACCGACTGGCAGGGCGACGCCGACGAGCAGCTGACCGGCGAGCCGGGCAGCGAGGTCGTCGAGGTGCTCTCCGAGGCCGACGAGCGAGGCGTCGACGTCCGCGGGCTGGTGTGGCGCTCCCACCTGGACCAGAGCGGGTTCTTCGCCACCGAGAACCGCCACCTCGGTGAGCAGCTGCAGCATCGCGGCGCCGAGGTGCTGCTGGACATGCGTGTCCGCACCGGCGGTTCGCACCATCAGAAGTTCGCCGTGGTCCGCCACCGCGACGACCCCTCGCGCGACGTCGCGTTCGTCGGCGGCATCGACCTGGCGCACAACCGCCGCGACGATGCCGACCACCGCGGCGACCCGCAGTCGCAGCGTCTGTCGGAGGAGTACGGCGTGCACCCGCCCTGGCACGACGTACAGGTGGCCATCCAGGGCCCTGCCGTCCACGACGTGGAGACGGTCTTTCGTGAGCGCTGGCAGGACCCGACCCCGTTGTCCCGCAGCCCGTTGCGCCGGCTCGCCGACCGGCTGCGGCGGCTGGACATCAGCCCGGACCGCCTGCCGGAGCAGTGGCCGGCGCCGCCACCGGCCGGCGGTCACGTCGTCCAGCTGCTGCGCACCTATCCGAACCTGCGGCACGGCAGGGACTACCCGTTCGCCAACGGCGGTGAGCGCAGCATCGCCCGCGGCTACGGCAAGGCGATCGGCCGGGCTCGCGACCTGATCTACCTGGAGGACCAGTACTTCTGGGGCGGCGACGTCGTCAACCCGATGCTGGACGCCCTCACCGCGAACCCCGGCCTGCGCGTCGCCGTGGTGATCCCGCTGTTCCCGGACGTTCAGGGCCTGCGGCGGACCCCCGAGCTGCTGGGCCGGGTCCGGGCGCTGGAGCAGCTGACCCGGGTCGCCCGCGGCCGGGTCGCCTTCTACGGCATCGAGAACCACGAGGGCACCCCGGTCTACGTGCACGCCAAGGTCTGCGTGATCGACGACACCTGGGCGAGCGTCGGCTCCGACAACTTCAACCGCCGCTCGTGGACCCACGACTCGGAGCTGGCCGCGGCGGTGCTCGACCAGGACTACGCCCGCGACCTGCGGCTGGGCCTGGCCGCCGAGCACCTGGACCGGCTCGGCGACGTCGATGCGCGCGGGCTGAGCGACGCGATGGCCGATTGCGCCGACCCCGTCGGGATGTTCGACGCGTACGCCGCCGCCGCCGACCGGCTCGAGACCTGGCACGCCGACGGTCGCCGGGAAGAGCGGCCACCCGGCCGGCTCCGGCGACTTCCGCTGCCGAACCTGTCGCCGTGGGCCCGCCGCTGGGCGCGGTGGCCCCTCGACCTGGTCCACGACCCGGACGGCCGGCCCGAGCCTCTGCAGGACCGCGACGAGTATTGACCCCGAGACGCCGGCATTGCGTCTCGAGAAAAGTTCTGCAATAAATCGCTGATACGTGCGGATACGATCAGGACTGTCGGTGGTGGGTGATGGACTGTGTTCATGGAAGCGAACCGGCCGTTCGGCGAGGACCGCGACGACTCTGACGTCGCGGGTCTCGACGTGGTGGAGGCGCTGGATGCCGTCGAGTCGACGGTCGTGGACCGTGATGCGGCCGAGGCAAGGATGTTCACGCTGGCGGCGCATTTTGCGGACCTGTTCGCGCCGGAGTCGCTGAAGGACAAGGCCGGCCGTTCGGGGGCCGAGCGTGCGGTCCTGCTCGGCGGGGAGGGGACTCCGAAGCTGGCGGAGTTCGCTCCGGCTGCGTTCGCCGGCCGTGCCGGGATCTCCACGTTTGCGGGGCAGAAGATGATCGCCGACGCGTTGGACTGTCGGCACCGGCTGCCGCGGCTGTGGAGCCGGGTGCAGGCGGGGCAGGTGCGGGTCGGTTATGCCCGGCTGGTGGCCCGTAAGACCCGCCACCTCAGCGTCGAGCAGGCGGGGTTCGTCGATGAGCAGGTGGCCACCTATGCCGATGGGCGGTTGGCCTTTGTTGAGTTATGCCTCCTTGCCGTCCCTGCCCTCCTCCGGTTGGGCGCAGAGGGCAAGGAGGCATAACTCAACTTCCCGACCCGTTCGACCGACCACGGGCTGCGCGGGTTCCACCTGCGTGGATCGTTCGGGCTGATCGCCCGACTGGATGCGACCATTGCGTTCCTCGCCGAAGGACTCGCCCGGCTCGGCGACCCCGACAGTTTGGATGCCCGCCGGGTCAAAGCCTGTGCGATCTTGGCCAACCCCATCGCGGCGGTCGAACTGCTCGACACCCTGCACCAGCTCAACCAACGTGTCGGCGAGGCCATGCAGGACCAGCCCGAGCCTGAGCAGCAGCCGCACCCCGAGCCGCCGGCACCAGCCGAGTCGCCGGCGCCGGCGGCCACGAAGCCCACGGACCCGAGCCCGGACCCCGAGGACTCCCACAGTCCGAAGTCGGAGTCGGAGCAGGACTCCGACGGTGACGCAGACGACACGCCGGCCGCCACGGCTGAGCCGGCCGATGCCGAGTCGGGCGCTGGCACGGACACGGGCCGGTTCTCGGAGCCGAGCCCGGACACTGACGCCGAGCAGGTGGGGGAGCCGGAGCCTGCCGACCCAGAAGCTGACACCGATCCCGGCGGGCTGGATCTGGGCGCTGCCCATGATCTGGTGCCCGCGGCCTTCCGCAAGACCCCCGAAGCCTGGCGGTTGGACTGGCCGAGGCTGCTGCCGAGCATCCGCTGCTACCTGCACATCCACCAAGACCACCTCGACGGTGAAAGTGCACATGGAGACGCAGGTCTCGACGGGCTCGACCGGCGGTGGCCGGGTCCGGTGGCCCGCACCGAACACGGCCCGATCACCCACCACTACGTACGCGAGCATCTGGCGCCCTACCACCGGTTCACCATCACCCCGGTCCTCGACCCGGTGGGGCAGATGTTGAGTTGTGCCTCCTTGCCATTCCTGCCCACCCCACGGTTGGGCACAGACGGCAAGGAGGCGCAACTCAACACCCCTACGCCTCGCACACCAGCGCCGGTCCGGACGGCACCGACGTCGACCACACAATCCCCTACCAGCGCGGCGACCCCGGGCGACCGCGCCCGCCGGGACAGTCCCGGATCGGGAACTACGGGCTGCTGCGTCGGTTCACCCACCGGGTGAAGACCTTCGCCGGCTGGCAGGTCAGGCAACCCTTCCCCGGGCTGTATGTCTGGCGCGACCCCCACGGCGGCTACTACCTCGTCGACCACACCGGCACCCGCCGCATCGGCAAGAGCGCGGCATAGCGTTCGCGCGCCCGTGCGGGCCGGTAGGCTATGCCCATCATGTGGATCGCCCGCTGACCCGACTCGCGCCCGAGGCTCTCTCGCCCGGCGAGTCTTCATCGCTCGAAGGGCTTACGCATGTCCACTCTCACTTCTGCCGTGACCGTCTCCGGTCTCTCGGTCCGGTTCGGCACCCGGCCCGTCCTCACCGCCATCGATCTCGTTGCTGCGCCCGGCCGCCGAATCGGCCTCGTCGGCGAGAACGGAGCGGGCAAGTCCACGCTGCTGCGGGCGATCGCGGGCACCCTGCCCTCACGGGCGCAGGTGTCTGGCGGCGTCGCTGCGCCTGCCGACCTGGTGCTGCTCGGCCAGGAGCCCCCGTTCCGCGACGACGAGACCGTCGCCGAGGTGCTCAGCAAGTCGCTGGCGCCGCTGCGTCGGATGGTCGCCGAGGTCGAGCGGCTCGCCGAGCACATGCATGACGAGGACGGCGCCTCGTCGTACGCCGCGGCGCTCGACCTGGCAGTCGCGCACGGCGCGTGGGACGCCGACCGCCGAGCAGAGGAGTCCGCCGAACGGCTGGGGCTGGGCACCCTCGACCCGGCCCGGCGGATAGGCACGCTCTCCGGCGGCCAGCGGACGCGGCTGGCACTTGCCGGGGTGATGACCACGCGCCCCGACGTCCTGCTGCTGGACGAGCCGACCAACCACCTCGACGACGACGCCCTCGAAGCGCTGGGCACGTTCCTTGCCGGTCTGCCCGGGGTCGTGGTGCTGGCCAGCCACGACCGGGTTCTGCTCGACGAGGTGTGCACCGACCTGTTCGACCTGGACCCGGCAGAACTGGGCACCGACGGTTCCGGCAGTCGTCGCTTCGGGGGCGGTTGGAGTGCCTACCAGCAGCACAAGGCGGCCGCGCGGCGCAGGTGGGAGGAGACCTACGCCGACCAGCAAGAGGACATCGGACGGCTCCGGGACACAGCCCGGATCGGCACCTCTGCGATCGCGCACGACCGGGGACCGCGCGACAACGACAAGCACATCTACGGCTTCAAGAGGCACAACGTGGAGCGAGCCCAGGCTCGCCGAAAGAAGGACGCGCAGCGACGCCTGGAGATCGCCGAACGCGGTCAGGTGCGCAAGCCGCGGCCACCCCTACGGCTGCGCGCCGACCTCACCGGCGCCGGTGCCGGTGGCCGCCTCGTGCAGGTGCGTGACCTGCTCGTCGGCGGCCGGCTCGCGCTCGACCGGCTTGACGTCGACGCAGGGGCGCACCTGCTGGTCACGGGCGTCAACGGCTCCGGCAAGTCGACGCTGCTCGGCGTGCTGGCCGGCCGGCTGGAACCGTCCCGAGGCACAGTGTCAGTCGCCGCCAGACGGGTCACCGAGCTCGCCCAGGACGTGCGCTTCGGCGACCCGCGCCTCAGTGCCCGCGCGACGTACGACGCACTGGTCGGAGCCGAGCGCGCGGCCCGCACCCCGCTGCGCGATCTCGGGCTGCTCCCGGCGGACCGGCATCGGGCTCCGGTCGGCCTGCTGTCGGTCGGCCAGCGGCGCAGGCTGGGGCTGGCGGTCGCGATCGCCGCCGAGCCCGACCTGCTGCTGCTCGACGAGCCCACGAACCACATCTCGCTCTCGTTGGCCGGGGAGATCGAGGAGGCGCTGCAGACCACGCCCGGCACCGTGGTCGTCGCCACCCACGACCGCTGGCTGCGGCGACGCTGGCACGGAGCCGAGCTGCGGTTGACCGGGGAGGCCGCCGGCGGCTGGTAGGGTCACCTCGACCGACATCCTTTAACCGACCGTCCCGTGAGGCGGAGAAGGAGGCCCGGGTGGCTCAGCCTGCACGGAATTCGACGCCGATGGTTTCGAGACGCTCGCAAGCTCGCTCCTCAACCACCGCCGCGATGCTCGTCCTCGAGGACGGCCGCACGTTCCACGGCGACTCCTACGGAGCCGAGGGCGAGACCTTCGGCGAGGCCGTGTTCAACACCGGCATGACCGGCTACCAGGAGACCCTCACCGACCCGTCCTATCACCGGCAGGTGGTGGTGATGACCGCGCCGCACGTCGGCAACACCGGGATGAACGACGAGGATCCCGAGTCGAGCCGGATCTGGGTCAGCGGGTACGTCGTCCGCGACCCTGCGCGGACCCCCTCGAACTGGCGCTCCCGCCGCACTCTCGAGGACGCGTTGCGGGAGCAGAACGTGGTCGGCATCAGCGGGATCGACACCCGTGCGCTGACCCGGCATCTGCGCGAGCGCGGCGCGATGCGCGTGGGCATCTCCGCCACCGAGACCGACCCGGAGCAGCTGCTGCAACGGGTGCGCGGCTCCGCGCCGATGGCGGGTGCCGAGCTCGCCACCGAGGTCAGCACCCCGACGGCGTACGTCGTGCCTGCGGCCTCGACCGGCGGGAAGCAGTCCACGGTGGCGGCGCTCGACCTCGGGATCAAGGCGAACACGCCGCGGACGCTGGCCGAGCGCGGCATCGAGACCCACGTGCTGCCGGCCACGGCCACCTTCGAGCAGGTGCGGGCGACGGGCGCCGACGGCGTGTTCTTCTCCAACGGTCCCGGCGACCCGGCTGCCACCGAGCGCCAGGTGGCGCTGCTGCGCGAGGTGCTGGACGCGGGCATGCCCTACTTCGGGATCTGCTTCGGCAACCAGCTGTTCGCACGCGCCCTCGGCTTCGACACCTACAAGCTGACCTACGGGCACCGCGGCATCAACCAGCCGGTGCTGGACCGGACCACCGGAAAGGTGGAGGTCACCGCCCACAACCACGGGTTCGCGGTCCGTGCTCCGCTCGACCGGCCCACCTCGACGCCGTACGGCGAGGCGACAGTGAGCCATGTCTGCCTCAACGACGACGTCGTCGAGGGGCTCGAGCTGCGACGCGACGGCGAGCTGGTCGCGTTCTCGGTGCAGTACCACCCCGAGGCCGCCGCCGGGCCGCACGACGCGGCATACCTGTTCGACAGATTCTGCGAGCTGATGGGTGGTTTCGAGGCTCGCTCCGCTCGCACCTCAACCACCGGAGAGGGGACCCACTGATGCCGAGGCGGGACGACATCCACAGCGTGCTGGTGATCGGGTCGGGGCCGATCGTGATCGGGCAGGCCTGCGAGTTCGACTACTCCGGGACCCAGGCGTGCCGGGTGCTGAGGGAAGAGGGCCTTCGCGTCGTCCTGGTGAACTCCAACCCGGCCACGATCATGACCGACCCGGAGTTCGCCGACGCGACGTACGTCGAGCCGATCACGCCTGCGTTCGTCGAGAAGGTGATCGAGCGGGAGCGGGACCTGGGCACGCCGGTCGACTGCCTGCTCGCCACCCTGGGCGGTCAGACCGCGCTCAACTGCGCGATGGCGCTGGACGCGGCCGGGGTGCTGGACAAGTACGGCGTAGAGCTGATCGGCGCCAGCATCGACGCGATCGAGCGCGGCGAGAACCGGCAGTCGTTCAAGAAGATCGTCACCGAGCTCGGCGGGGAGGTCGCCAGGTCGGTCATCTGCCACACGATGGACGACTGTCTCGGCGCCGCAAAGGAGCTCGGCTACCCGATGGTGGTGCGGCCCTCCTTCACCATGGGCGGCGCCGGATCCGGGATGGCGCACGACGAGGACGACCTGCGCCGGATCGCCGGTGCCGGCCTGGCCGCCAGCCCGACCACCGAGGTGCTCCTCGAGGAGTCGATCCTCGGCTGGAAGGAGTACGAGCTGGAGGTGATGCGCGACAGCGCCGACAACGTCGTGATCGTCTGCAGCATCGAGAACCTCGACCCCATGGGGGTGCACACCGGCGACTCGATCACCGTGGCGCCGGCGATGACCCTCACCGACCGCGAGTACCAGCGGATGCGCAACCAAGCGATCGGCATCATCCGCTCCGTCGGGGTGGACACCGGCGGCTGCAACATCCAGTTCGCGGTCAACCCCGCCGACGGGCGGCTGATCGTCATCGAGATGAACCCGCGGGTGTCCCGTTCGAGTGCGCTGGCCAGCAAGGCGACCGGGTTCCCGATCGCGAAGATCGCCGCCAAGGTCGCGATCGGCTACACGCTCGACGAGATCCCCAACGACATCACCTCTCGAGAGGACGGCGGAACGACGCCCGCGGCCTTCGAGCCGACGCTGGACTACGTCGTGGTCAAGGTTCCGCGGTTCGCGTTCGAGAAGTTCCCCGCCGCCGACCCGAGTTTGACCACGCACATGAAGTCGGTCGGCGAGGCGATGGCGATCGGCCGGAACTTCACCGAGGCGTTGGGCAAGGCGCTGCGGTCCACGGAGACCAAGGCGGCGGGGTTCTGGACAGGTCTCGACGATGGTCCCGACGGGCTCGACCGCCAGGTGGAGCTGGACCGGGCTGCCGTCCCCGCCGACGGTCGGATCTACCACGTGGAGCGGGCGCTGCGTGCCGGGGCGAGCGTGGCCGACGTCGCCGACGCGACGGGCATCGACCCGTGGTTCGTGGACCAGGTCGCGTTGGTCGACGAGGTCGGCGCCGAGGTGCGCGACGCCGCCACGCTGAGCGAGGCGCTGCTGCGCCACGCGAAGAGGCACGGCCTGTCGGACAGGCAGATCGCGGTGCTGCGCCCAGAGCTGGCCGGAGAGGACGGCGTACGCGCGCTGCGGCACCGGCTGGGCATCCGGCCGGTCTACAAGACCGTGGACACCTGCGCCGCCGAGTTCGCCGCCCGCACGCCGTACCACTACTCCAGCTACGACGAGGAGACCGAAGTCCAGCCGAGGACCCCGGGGAAGGAGGCCGTGATCATCCTCGGCTCCGGGCCGAACCGGATCGGCCAGGGCATCGAGTTCGACTACTCCTGCGTGCACGCCTGCCGGGCCCTCAGCGACGCCGGGTACGAGACCGTGATGGTCAACTGCAACCCGGAGACGGTCTCCACCGACTACGACACCGCCGACCGGCTGTACTTCGAGCCGCTCACCTTCGAGGACGTCCTGGAGGTCGTGTACGCCGAGCAGCAGGCCGGACCGGTGGCGGGCGTGATCTGCCAGCTGGGCGGGCAGACACCGCTCGGACTCGCGCAACGGCTCGCCGACGCCGGTGTGCCCGTCGTCGGCACGCCACCCGAGGCGATCCACCTCGCCGAGGAGCGGGGCGCGTTCGGCCGGGTGCTTGCCGAGGCCGGCCTGACCGCGCCGAAGCACGGCACGGCCACCTCCTACGAGCAGGCGAGGGCAATCGCCGCGGAGATCGGCTACCCGGTGCTGGTGCGGCCCTCCTACGTGCTCGGGGGACGGGGGATGGAGATCGTCTACGACGACGACGCGCTGCGCGGCTACATCGAGCGGGCCACCGCGATCAGCCCGGCGCACCCGGTGCTCGTGGACCGGTTCATCGACGATGCGGTCGAGATCGACGTGGACGCGCTCTACGACGGCGCCGAGCTGTACCTCGGCGGCGTGATGGAGCACATCGAGGAGGCCGGCATCCACTCCGGCGACTCCTCGTGCGCGCTGCCTCCCATCACGCTGGGCCGGGAGACCATCGAGCAGATCCGGGCCTGCACCGAGGCGATCGCCCGCGGCGTCGGCGTGCGCGGGCTGCTCAACGTGCAGTACGCCATGGCCGCCGACGTCCTCTACGTGCTCGAGGCCAACCCGAGGGCGTCGCGCACGGTGCCGTTCGTGTCCAAGGCCACCGGCACGTCGCTGGCCAAGGCGGCGGCCCGGGTGATGCTCGGCTCGAGCATCGAGTCGCTGCGCAAGGAGGGCATCCTCCCGGATACCGGGGACGGGGGTGACCTGCCTGCCGATGCGCCGATCGCCGTCAAGGAGGCGGTGATGCCGTTCAATAGGTTCCGCACCGTCGAGGGCAAGAACGTCGACACCGTCCTCGGCCCCGAGATGCGCTCCACCGGCGAGGTGATGGGCTTCGACGCGGTGTTCGGCACGGCGTTCGCGAAGGCGCAGACGGCGACGTACGGACCGCTGCCCACCGAGGGTCAGGTGTTCGTCAGCGTCGCGAACGTCGACAAGCGGCACATGGTGTTCCCGATCAAGCGGCTCGCCGACCTGGGCTACCGGATCCTGGCGACCGCCGGCACCGCCGAGGTGCTGCGCCGCAACGGCGTCGAGGCGGCGGTGGTCCGCAAGCACAGCGAGGGCGAAGGGCCCGACGGCGAGCCCACGATCGTCGGCCGGATCCTGTCCGGCGAGGTGCGGCTGGTCGTGAACACCCCGCACGGCGCCACCCGCGGAGGCTCGCCGCGACTGGACGGCTACGAGATCCGCACCGCCGCGATCCTCGCCAACGTGCCGTGCATCACCACGGTGCAGGGGCTGGCCGCGGCGGTCCAGGGCATCGAGGCGGTGCGCACCGGGAACCTCGGCGTGCGCTCCCTGCAGAGCTGGCATCCCCGGTGAGCGGCTACCGGTGGCTGTTCGACCACGTCCTGGTGCACCTGGACGCGGAGCGGGCCCACCGCCTCGGCTTCTGGCTGGTTCGTCAGCGTTTTCGCGTCCGTTTCACGCGGGGCGACCGCGGACGAATCGGGGGTGCGGGGGTGCGGGCGATGGGGATCGACTTCCCCGGCGTGCTGGGGCTCGCCGCCGGGTTCGACAAGAACGCCGTCGGCATCGACGCACTGGCCGCGCTCGGCTTCTCGTTCGTCGAGGTCGGCACGGTGACCGGAGAGCCCCAGCCCGGCAACCAGCGGCCGCGCCTGTTCCGGCTGCCCGCCGACCGGGCGGTGGTCAACCGGATGGGCTTCAACAACGACGGCGCGGAGGTGGTGGCCGCCCGGCTGGGGCGGCGGGCCGGGGGGCTCCGGGCGGGAGTCCGGTGGTTTCGAGGCTCGCAGGCTCGCACCTCAACCACCAAGGTGGTCGTGGGAGTGAACATCGGCAAGACCAAGGCCGTGCCCGAGCACGACGAGGCTGCGGTGCTCGCCGACTACCGGAAGTCGGCCGGGCTGCTGGCGCCGTACGCCGACTACCTGGTCGTCAACGTCAGCTCGCCGAACACGCCAGGCCTGCGCGACCTGCAGGCCGTGGACCGGCTGCGTCCGCTGCTGGACGGGGTACGCCGTGCCGCAGACGCCGCGACTCCCGGGAGACGGGTGCCGTTGCTGGTCAAGATCGCCCCGGATCTGTCCGACAAGGACGTGCTGGCCGTCGCGGACCTGGCCGTCGATGTGGGCCTCGACGGGATCGTGGCCACCAACACCACCGTCGCACGGGACGGCCTGCGCTCGTCGCCGGAGGACGTGGAGCGGGCCGGGCCCGGAGGCCTCTCCGGAGCGCCGCTGCGTGGGCGCTCCCTGGACGTGCTGCGGCTGCTGCGTGACCGCGTAGGCCCCGGCCTGACGCTGGTCTCGGTCGGGGGGATCGAGACCGCTGCGGATGCCCGGGCCCGCCTCGACGCAGGGGCAACGCTGCTTCAGGCCTACACCGCGTTCGTCTACCACGGGGCCGGTTGGCCGCGGCGGGTGCAAAGGCAGTTGGAGCGGTGAGCGGGGTCTCGAGCGGCGGCCCGGTCTCGACATCGGGCCGGGTGCTCTCCGTTCGCCGAGTGGGATCCCACCACCAGCTCGCGCTGGTCGCCCCGGGCGTCGCCGAGCGGTTCCGTCCCGGCGCCCTCCTCGCGGTCGGCGTCGGCGGACCGCTGAGCGAGCGCTGCGTGCCGCTCGGCCTGCCGATCTACCGGGTCCGGGTCAGCGGCACCTACGGCGGCACGGTCGAGACCGTGTTCGACGCGGACGGACCCGCGACCAGATGGCTGGCCGAGGCGCCCGCCGGTACGACTCTGCGCGTGACCGGTCCGCTCGGCCGCCCCTACGCGCTGCCGAAGGATCCGGTCACCTGCCTGCTGGTCGGGGAGAGCGCGGCGGCCGCGCCGCTGTTCGCGCTCGCCGAGCGGCTGCGCGAACGCGGCTGTGTGGTGCACATGGTCCTCGGCGCGGCGACCGACGCGGACCTGTTCGGCGCGCTGGACGCCCGTCGCTCGACGCGAGGGGTGACCGTCACCACCCGGGACGGCTCCGTCGGCACGGCCGGAACCGTCCTCGACGTGCTTCCCGACGTACTCGACCGTATCGACGCTGAGGTCGTGTACGCCGCGACCAGCAACGTCACCGCCCACGGCGTGGCCCGTCTGGCCGAGGAGCACGGCGCCTGGAGCCAGACGGCCGTGGGGTTCCCGCTGACCTGCGGGACAGGGCTCTGCCAGGGCTGCATGGTGCCCGTGGTCGGCGAGGACGCCGTGGCCCGCACGGTGCGGGGCTGCGTGGACGGGCCGGTCTTCCGCGGCGACCGGGTGCGGTGGGACGAACTCGCCGGGCAGCGCGCATGAACGCTCCCGATCTGACCACGCGCCTCGGCGAGACGGTCCTGCCGGATCCGCTGCTGACCGCGTCCGGTTGCGGCGGGACCGGCTGCGAGCTCGACCCATTCCTCGACATGTCCACGCTGGCAGGGTTCGTCACCCGCACGATCACCCTCGATGCGTCCGCGGGGCGCCCGCTCCCGCGGGTCGTCACCACGCCCTCCGGACTGCTGTCGGCCATGGGCGGGCAGAACCCCGGCCTCCAGGGGTTCCTCGCCGCCGAGCTGCCCTGGCTGGCCCGCCGACGGGTGCGGACCGTGGTCTCGATAGCCGGCAGGACGCTGGGGGAGTACGGCGAGCTGACCCGCCGGGTCGGCCAGGCTCCCGGTGTGCACGGCCTCGAGGTGAACATGGCCACCGCGAACTCTGAAGCCCGCGACCGCGACTTCGACACCGACCCGCGCCAGGTCGCCAAGGTCGTCAACGTCGTGCGCCGCGACGCGCCCCGCGGCGTGGCAGTCTGGGCCAAGCTCAGTCCGCACTCCCGACTGGTCGACCTGGCCCGTGCGGCAGCCGACGAGGGCGCGGACGCTCTCGTGCTCGTGCACGGCTTCCCCGGGATGCTCGGAGGGGGCGTCGGCCGGCTGAGCGGCCCCGCCGTGCATCCCCTGGCGCTGGAGTGCGTCTGGCGGGTCCACGAGGCCCTTTCGCGCATGCCGATCGTCGGCGTCGGCGGCATCCGCAGTGCCGCCGACGTCTGGGGCATGCTGCTCGCCGGTGCGAGCGCCGTCCAGCTCGGCAGCGTGCTGCTCTCCGATCCCGCCGCGCCTGCTCGGATCCTGACCGACCTGCGGGCCCTGCCGGCCCTGCAGGGGTACTCACGGCTCGCCGACGTGGTCGGCGCCGCGCACGCACCAGTCGCGCACGCACCAGAGGAGGAACGCGCGTGAGGTTCGGCACGAGGCTCCAGGCGGCCATCGAGGGACGTGGCCGGCTGTGCGTCGGCATCGACCCGCATCCCGGGCTGCTCGATGCCTGGGGGCTGACCGACAGCCCTTTCGGGCTGGAGAAGTTCGCGCTGGGCGTGGTCGAGGCCGTCGGTGCGACGGCTGCCGTGCTCAAGCCCCAGTCGGCGTTCTTCGAACGCCACGGGTCCCGCGGGATCGCGGTCCTGGAGCAGGTCGTCGCCGGTGCCCGCGAGCTCGGGGCACTGGTCGTCCTGGACGTCAAGCGCGGTGACATCGGCTCCACTGCCCAGGCCTACGCGGACGCCTACCTCGACCCCTCCTCGCCGCTTGCGGCCGACGCGATCACCGCCAGCCCGTTCCTCGGATTCGGCTCGCTGGACCCGTTGCTGGAGACCGCACTCGCCCACGGCGCCGGCGTGTTCGTGCTCGCGCTGACGTCCAACCCCGAGGGACCGCAGGTGCAGCACGCTCGTGCCGACGACGGCCGCACGGTCGCCGGCATCGTCCTGGACGCGGTGGCCGCCCGCAACGCCGCCATCGAGGGCCTCGGGTCGGTCGGCGCGGTAGTGGGAGCCACGATCGGAGGCAGCGGCGAGCGGCTGGACGTGAACGGGCCGCTGCTGGTCCCGGGGATCGGCGCCCAGGGCGGCACCGCTGACGACGTACGCCGGATCTTCGGTCCGGCAGCCCGCAACGTGCTCCCAAGCAGCTCACGGGGGATCCTGGCAGCCGGCCCCGACCTGGCGGCGCTGCGCGAAGCCGTCGAGCGCACCGCGGCGGAGTTCGAGGGGTTCGGCTCGTAGCGGCACCTGCTGGTAGAACTATCGCCATGCCCACGACTGCCGAGCACGGCCTGGACCCCGCGAATCCCTTCGCGGCTCCCAGCACGCTGCCCTTCCAGTTCCCCGACTTCGCGGCTATCCGGTTCGAGCACTACCGGCCCGCCTTCGACGCAGGCGTCGCCGAGCAGGCCGCGGAGGTCGAGGCGATCGCGACCGACCCCGCAGCCCCGACGTACGCGAACACCGTCGAGGCGCTGGAGCGCTCCGGCCGGCTGCTGGAGCGGATGCTGGGCGTGTTCTGGAACCTCACCTCGTCGATGGCCGACGAGCAGATGCAGTCTCTCGACCAGCAGATCGCCCCGCTCTTCGCGGCGCACCAGGACGCGATCCGCCTCGACCCCCGCCTGTTCGCGCGCATCGACGCGGTCTTCTCCGAGCGCGAGACGCTGGACCTCACCCCCGAGCAGCGACGGGTGCTGGAGCGCTACCACACCGACTTCGTCCGCAACGGGGCCGCGCTCGCCGAGCCGGAGCAGGAGCGGCTGCGCGCTCTCAACGAGCAGATCACCGCCGCCCAGACCGAGTTCGGCAACAGGCTGCTGGCCGAAGCGAACTCACGCGCCGTGCACGTCACCGACCCGGGCCGGCTGGCGGGCCTCTCCGAGGACGCGGTCGATGCGGCCGAGGCCGCCGCGACGTCACGGGGGCTGGACGGCTACCTGCTGACGTTGGTCTCCCCGACCATCCAGCCGGCGCTGCACGACCTGGAGGACCGCGAGCTGCGCCGGGAGCTGCACGAGGCGGCCGTCGGCCGCGGCAGCAGCGGGGGCGACCACGACACCCGCGAGCTGCTCGCCAGGCTGTCCACCCTGCGCGCCGAGCGTGCCGCACTGCTCGGGTTCGCCCATCACGCGGAGTACGTCGCCGCCGACCAGACCGCGGGCAGCAGCAAGGCGGTCTCCGACATGCTCGCGGAGATGGTGGCACCGGCGATGCGCAACCTCGACACCGAGCGTGCGCAGATCGAGCAGGCGATGGCCGCCGACGGCGTCGAGGGGCCGGTGCAGCCGTGGGACTGGACGTTCTACGCCACCCGCGTCAAGGCCGACCGCTACCAGGTGGACGCGCGAGAGATGCGGCCCTACCTCGAGCTGGACCGGGTTCTCCACGACGGCATCTTCTACGCCGCACGCCGGCTGTACGGCCTCGCCTTCACCGAGCGGTTCGACCTGCCCGTGTACGCCGAGGGCGTGCGCATCTTCGAGGTGCACGACGAGGACGGCAGTGCGCTCGGGCTGTTCGTGTGCGACTGGTTCGCCCGGCCGACCAAGCGCGGTGGCGCCTGGATGAACGAGTTCGTCGGCCAGTCGCGCCTGCACGGCACCCGCCCGGTCGTCGTGGTGTGCCTCAACGTGCCCGAACCGCCGAAGGGCCACCGGGCGCTGATGACCATCGACGAGGTGAAGACCGGCTTCCACGAGTTCGGGCACGCCCTGCACGGGCTGTTCGCCGACGCCGACTACCCGCGGCTGGCCGGCACGGCGGTCCCGCGTGACTTCGTGGAGTTCCCCTCGCAGGTCAACGAGATGTGGGCCTGGCACCCGGAGGTGGTGGCCAGCTATGCGCGCCACTACCAGACCGACGAGCCGCTGCCGCAGGAACTCGTCGAGCGCCTGATCGCCTCCCGGAAGGCCGGCCAGGGCTTCGACACGGTCTCGATGCTGGCTGCGGCGTTGCTGGACCAGGAGTGGCACCGGCGTACCCCTGCCTCCGAACCGGTCTCCGCCGAGGACGTCGACGCGTTCGAGACCGCTGCGCTGGAACGCACCGGAGTGCGCTCCGCGCTCGTCCCTCCGCGCTACCGCTCCGGCTACTTCGCCCACGCGTTCGCCGGCGGCTACGACGCGAACTACTACTCCTACCTGTGGAGCGAGGTGCTCGACGCGGACACGGTCGACTGGTTCACCGAGAACGGCGGTCTGCGCCGTGAGAACGGCGAGCGGTTCCGGGCCGCGCTGCTGTCCAGAGGCGGCACCGTCGACGCGATGGACGCGTTCGCCGCGGTGCGCGGGCGGCCGCCCAGCACGGAGCCGCTGCTGCGTCGCCGCGGGCTGCTCGAGGAGCCTGGTCAGGACCGATGAGGCCGCCGCGCCGGGTCGCCTTCCGGGTGGGTGCCGCACTCGTCACCGGTGTGGTGCTCGCCGCCGGCCAGGCCGGCTGCGCCAGCCGCACCGACGCCTACTGCTCGACGCTGAAGGACGAGAAGGCCGTGTTGAGCCAGGTCGCGGGAGGCGGCGGCCCGTCGAGCAGGCGCAGCATGGACCGGGTGTTGAGGGTGTTCCGCGAGCTGCGGGACAAGGCACCCGCCGACATCGCGCCGGACTGGGACACGCTGGTGGGGGCCTTCTCACGGCTGTCCGACGCGCTGCGCGCCGCGGGGGTGGATCCGGGACATTTCACCCCCGGCAAGAGACCGCCCGGGGTCAGCACCGGCGAGTACCACGAGATCACCCAGGCGGCGCTGGCGCTGAGCTCGACCCGGGTCCTGGCCGCCGCGGGGCGGATCCAGGACGAGGCACGTCAGGTCTGCCATGTGAGCCTCGGCGGTGAGGCCGCGCGCCCGCCTGGCGTTGCGGGTCCCGCGCAGGGGTGACTACATTTCGACCTGTCCGCTCACACCGACCGCACACCGTGCCCGAGACGAGGTCTGCAGTGGCTTTGCCGCGACTCACCCCCGAACAGCGTCAGGCCAACCTGGAGAAAGCCGCCGCCTCGCGTCGCGAACGCGCGGAGGTCAAGAACCGGCTCAAGCACTCCGGGGCCTCCATCAAAGATGTGCTCGCGCAGGGCCGGGCCAACGAGGTGATCGGCAAGATGCGGGTCCTGGATCTGCTGCAGGCGATGCCCGGACTGGGCAAGGTGCGGGCCCGGCAGACCATGGAGCGGCTGGGCATCTCCGAGAGCAGACGGGTGCGAGGGCTGGGCGCCAACCAGGTCGCCGCGCTCGAGCGCCACTTCAGGGGCAACACAGCCGGGGCGGACAAACCAGCCGATGCGCGTGGCTGATCCGGCCCGTCTGACGGTTCTGGCCGGACCGACCGCGGTCGGCAAGGGGACCGTCGCCGCCGACGTACGCCTTCACCACCCGGACATCTGGATCTCGGTCTCGGTCACCACCCGTGCCCCGCGTCCCGGCGAGGTGGACGGCCGGCACTACTGGTTCGTCGACGACGAGCGGTTCGATGCGATGGTGGCAGACGGCGAGCTGCTGGAGTGGGCCGTCGTCCACGGTGCTGCCCGCTACGGCACCCCTCGCGGGCCGGTGGAGCAACGGCTGGCCGAGGGCACCCCGGTGCTCCTCGAGATCGACCTGCAGGGAGCCCGGCAGGTGCGCGAGTCGATGCCCGGCGCGCTGTTCGTGTTCCTGCGGCCGCCGTCCTGGGAGGAGCTGGTCTCGCGGCTCGCCGGACGTGGCACCGAGACGGCCGCCCAGCAGCAGCGCAGGCTGCAGACCGCGCACGAGGAGCTGGCCGCCGAGACGGAGTTCGACGTGAGCGTGGTGAACACACGAGTTCACGATGCCGCCGAGGAGTTGGTAGCCTTGATGCTCCGACCACCCCCGATCTCCCGTGAGGCCAGAGAAGCGTGCCCAGAACCATCCCCGTCGCCGAAGGCATCACCAACCCGCCCATCGACGAGCTGCTGACCAAGACCGACTCGAAGTACCGGCTCGTCCTCTACAGCGCCAAGCGCGCCCGGCAGATCAACGCCTACTACTCCCAGCTCGGCGAGGGCCTGCTGGAGTACGTCGGCCCGCTGGTCGACACCCACGTGCAGGAGAAGCCGCTGTCGATCGCGCTTCGCGAGATCAACGACGACCTGCTGACCTGCGAGGACGTGGACCCCGAGGCGGAGGCGGCCGCCGCTGCTGCTGCCGCGGACCAGGCCGAGCAGACAGCGCCCGACGCCGAGGGCTGAGGGAGACTCCGGTGCCGGCCGAGGCTGGGCGTCCGCGCGTGGTGCTCGGTGTCGGCGGCGGGATCGCCGCCTACAAGGCCTGCGAGCTGCTACGACGTTTCACCGAGTCCGACCACGACGTGACCGTCGTCCCCACCGCCTCGGCTCTGGAGTTCGTCGGACCGGCCACCTGGGCGGCCCTGTCCGGCAAACCGGTCACCACCAGGTCCAGCACCGTCTGGGACGACGTACACACCGTGCCGCACGTGCGCATCGGGCGTACGGCGGACCTGGTGGTGGTGGCCCCGGCCACCGCCGACCTGATGGCCCGTGCCGTGCACGGCAGGGCCGACGACCTGCTCACCGCGACACTGCTCACCGCCACCTGCCCGGTGGTGTTCGCGCCGGCGATGCACACCGAGATGTGGGAGCATCCGGCCACCGCGGCCAACGTGGCCACCTTGCGCGAACGGGGCGTGCTGGTCGTCGAGCCCGCGGAGGGCCGGCTGACCGGCGCGGACACCGGCAAGGGCAGGCTCCCGGAGCCGGACGAGCTGTTCGAGCTGGCCCGCGACGTGCTGTCCCGCCGGGAGGCCGCCACCCTGCTGGACCTCGCAGGAAGGCACGTGGTCGTCTCGGCCGGCGGGACCCGGGAGTACCTCGATCCCGTCCGGTTCCTGGGCAACCGCTCCTCGGGACGGCAGGGCTACGCGCTGGCCCGCACGGCCGCCGCCCGCGGCGCCGAGGTGACTCTGGTGGCCGCCAACACGGCCCTCCCGGATCCCGCAGGGGCCAAGGTGATCCGGGTGGAGACCACCGCCCAGCTGCGTGACGCCGTGCTCGCCTCCGCGGGCACGGCCGACGCGGTGGTGATGGCTGCCGCCCCGGCGGACTTCGCGCCGAGCAGCACCAGCTCCACCAAGATCAAGAAGGTCGCCGACGGCTCGGTGGCGCCGCTTTCCCTGGAGCAGACCCCGGACGTGCTCGCCGAGCTGGGCACCTATCGTCGGGACCGGGATGATTCCGGTATGGTGCTGGTCGGCTTCGCCGCGGAGACCGGTGACGACCAGGCTGGCGTCCTCGATCACGCCCGCGCCAAGCTTGCCCGGAAGGGCTGCGACCTGCTGGTGGTCAACGACGTGGCCGGCGGAGCGGTGTTCGGCAGCGCAGACAACCAGGCGGTGATCCTCTCCGCGGAGGGCACCAGCCTCGACGTACCTCCCGGTCCCAAGTCCGCGCTGGCCCACGTGATCTGGGACCAGGTGGTCGCACGGTTCGAGACCGACCGAGCCTGAACGGCGCCGCGCGATATCCTGACTCGACAGCCGGCGTCGAGCGCAGCGAGGAGAGCACGTGCCCGGACGACTTTTCACCTCCGAGTCGGTGACGGAGGGTCATCCCGACAAGATCGCCGACCAGATCAGCGACACCGTCCTCGACGCGATGCTCGCCCAGGACCCGCACAGCCGGGTCGCGGTCGAGACGCTGCTCACCACCGGACTGGTCGTGGTCGCCGGCGAGGTGGACACCACCGGCTACGTCGACATCAAGTCTCTGGTCCGCGACCGGATCCTGCGGATCGGCTACGACTCCTCGGCGAAGGGCTTCGACGGCCGCTCCTGCGGGGTGATGGTGGCGATCGGCGGGCAGTCCGGCGACATCGCGCAAGGCGTCGACACCGGCTACGAGTCGCGCACGGGGTCGGTCGACGCACTGGACAAGCAGGGCGCCGGCGACCAGGGGCTGATGTTCGGCTACGCCTGCGACGACACCCCCGAGCTGATGCCGCTGCCGATCACGATCGCCCAGCGTCTCGCCGAGCAGCTGTCCGCGGTCCGCAAGGACGGCCCGCTGTCCTATCTGCGTCCGGACGGCAAGACCCAGGTCACCATCGAGTACGACGACCAGGACCAGCCCGTGCGGGTGGACACCGTGGTGGTCTCCACCCAGCACGCCAAGGACATCGACCTGGACACGATGCTCACCCCGGACGTGAAGAAGCACGTCGTCGACCCGGTGCTGGACAGCTTCGACATCGCCTGCGAGGACTACAAGCTCCTGGTCAACCCGACTGGGCGGTTCGAGATCGGCGGCCCGATGGGCGACGCCGGGCTGACCGGCCGCAAGATCATCATCGACACCTACGGCGGGATGGCCCGTCACGGCGGTGGGGCGTTCTCCGGCAAGGACCCCTCGAAGGTGGACCGCTCCGCGGCCTACGCCATGCGCTGGGTGGCCAAGAACGTCGTCGCCGCGGGGCTGGCCCGACGCTGCGAGGTGCAGGTCGCCTACGCGATCGGAAAGGCGCACCCGGTCGGCTTCTACGTCGACTGCTTCGGCACCGAGGCCGTCCCGGTCTCGACCATCCAGAAGGCCGTGCTGGAGGTCTTCGACCTGCGGCCCGCTGCGCTGATCCGCGACCTGGACCTGCTGCGCCCGATCTACGCCCAGACCGCGGCGTACGGGCACTTCGGCCGGGAGCTGCCCGACTTCACCTGGGAGCGCACCGACCGCGTCGAGCAGCTGAAGGCCGCCGCCGGCGTCTAGAGCTCGGCGTCGGGCCGTTTACCAGGGCACCCAGGATCTCCGCCACTCCCCACGGGTCACCCCCCATGGGGAGTGGCAGATTCCCGTGGGGAGTGCGCGTGCCGGCAACGCAAGGCCCGGCCTCGGGGGTGCGGGCTGCAAGACTCGGGTACGTGACCGAGAAGGCGGAACGGACCACCCCTGCGCACCGGGTGGCGCGGGTGCTCGTCGACGTGCCGCTGGCACACCTGGACCGGCCGTTCGACTACGCCGTCCCGGCCGCGCTCGACGACCAGGTGCAGGCAGGTTCCCGGGTGAAGGTGCGCTTCGCCGGACGCGAGGTGCCCGGCTTCGTGCTGGAACGCGTCGACCACAGCGACCACCCCGGACGACTCGCCCCGCTGCGTCGGGCGGTGAGCCCCGAACCGGTGCTCAGCCACGAGATCGCCGAGCTGACCGAGCTGGTCGCCGCTCGCTACGCCGGCACGCGCTCGGACGTGCTCCGGCTGGCCGTCCCGCCCCGCCACGCGACGGTGGAGAAGCGGGAGTCCCCGCCGGCAGAGAACGCCCGCCCCGACCCCGCCGGCTGGAAGGCGGCCTGGTCGCCGTACCCGTCCGGACCCGGCTTCGTCGACGCCCTCGCCACCGGCAAGAACCCACGAGCGGTGTGCTCGGTGCTTCCCGGCGACTGGCCCGCGCTGGTCGCCCAGGCGGCTGCGGCGGCCCACAGCTCCGGGCGCGGCGTCCTGCTGTGCGTGCCCGACCGGCGCGACCTCGACCGGCTGGACGCAGCGCTCACGACGGTGCTCGGCGAGGGAAGGCACGTGCTGCTGACAGCCGACCTCGGGCCGGCCGCGCGCTACCGGGCGTTCCTGGCGGTGCGGCGGGGCGCGGTGCGCGTGGTCGTCGGCACCCGCGCAGCCGCGTTCGCGCCGGTCCGCGACCTCGGGCTGGTCGCGATCTGGGACGACGGCGACGACCTGTACGGCGAGCCCCGCGCGCCGTACCCGCACACCCGCGAAGTGCTGCTGCTGCGCGCCGAGCAGCGGGGATGCGCCGCCCTGCTCGCCGGGGCTAGCCGGACGGTGGAGGCGGAGTACCTTCTCCGCACCGGCTGGGCCGCGGAGATCCTCGCCGACCGGGCCGGGCTGCGGCGGGCGTGCCCGCGGGTGGCCGTCACCGGAGCCACCGACACCGAGCTGGACCGAGACCCCTATGCCCGCTCCGCGCGTCTGCCCCGGCTGGCCCACGACGCCATCCGGGCGGGGCTGGAGCATGGCCCGGTGCTGGTGCAGACCCCGCGGCGCGGGTACGCCGCCGCGCTCGCGTGCGACAGCTGCCGGACACCCGCCCGCTGCCCGCACTGCCGCGGCCCGCTGCACCTGGCGGCACCGCACCGACCACCGACGTGCCGCTGGTGCGGGCAGGAGCGCGCCGGCTGGCAGTGCGGCGTCTGCGGCGGGCATGGGCTTCGGGCTCCGGTGATCGGCGAGGCACGCACCGCCGAGGAGATCGGACGCGCCTTCCCGGCCGTGCCGGTGCGCACCTCGGGCGGCGACCGGGTGCTGGCCACTGTGCAAGACGAGCCCTCGATCGTCGTCGCGACCCCCGGCGCCGAGCCCGTGGCCGCCGGCGGCTACGCGTGCGTGGTGCTGCTCGACACCTGGCTGATGCTGACTCGGACCGACCTGCGGACCGGCGAGGAGTCGCTGCGGCGCTGGCTGAACGCCGCATCGCTCTCTCGGTCCGTCGAACGGGGAGGGCACGTGGTGGCCGTCGGCGAGCCCGGAGACCCCGTGCTGCAGGCGCTGGTCCGCTGGGATCCCGGCGGGTTCGCGCGCCGCGAGATGACCGAGCGGCAGTCGACCCATCTCCCGCCGGCCTGCCGGCTGGCCACGCTGGACGGCGCTCCGGACGACGTAGCAGCCGCGCTGTCCGCGCTGGACCTGCCCGAGGGGGCGGAGGTGCTCGGGCCGGCGCCGGCGCCCGAGGCGGGGCGCGGGGCCCGGTCCGACGCCGAGCCGGCCGGGTCCGCCGGTGTGCGTGCGGTGGTCCGGGTGCCCCGCTCCGCAGGGTGGCAGCTGTCCGCGACGCTGCGGGAGATGCAGGGCGTCCGCGACGCCCACAAGCTGCCGCCGGTGCGCGTCCAGGTCGATCCCCTCGGGCTGGGCTGAGGCGGCCCGCTCCCGGCTTCGTAGACTGGCCCCGTCCGCCGTACCCTCTCGAGGAGCTTCCCGTGCCCGTCGCACCGATCCGCCTGTTCGGCGATCCCGTGCTGCGCACCCCGGCGGTGCCGGTCACCGACTTCGACAAGGAGCTGCGCCAGCTGGTCCGGACCCTGGAGGACACCATGCTGGACGCGCCCGGCTCCGGGCTGGCCGCGCCCCAGATCGGCGTCGGTCTGCGGGTGTTCACGTGGTACGTCGACGACGAGCTCGGCCACCTGGTCAACCCCAGCCTGGACCTGTCCGAGGAGATCCAGGACGGTCCCGAGGGCTGCCTGTCGCTTCCCGGCCTGACCGTCGACTGCAAGCGGTCGCTGTCGGTGGTCGCCACCGGGTTCGACATGTACGGCGAGCCGGTGCGCATCGAGGGCTCGCAGCTGCTGGCCCGGGCGCTCCAGCACGAGACCGACCATCTCGACGGGGTGCTGTTCATCGACAGGCTCGACCGGGAGGCCCGGCGTGCGGCGATGAAGACCATCCGCGAGTCGGACTGGTTCGGCGCCGCCCCACCCCGGATCGCGGTCTCGCCACACCCCACCAACGGCCTCGCGCTCTGATGCGGGTCGTCTTCGCGGGCACCCCGGACGCGGCGGTGCCGGTGCTCGACGCTATCGCCGCGAGCCGGCACGAGCTGGTCGGAGTGGTCACCCGGCCGGACGCTCCCGCCGGCCGGGGCCGCCGGCTGGCCGCCTCACCGGCCGCCGCCCGCGCCGACGAGCTCGGCGTCCCGGTGCTCAAGCCCGCGAAGCCGCGCGATCCGGACTTCCTGGAGCGGCTGCGGGAGCTCGGCCCGGACTGCTGCCCGGTGGTCGCGTACGGCGCCCTGCTGCCGCGCAGCGCACTCGACATCCCGGCCCACGGCTGGGTCAACCTGCACTTCTCGCTGCTGCCGGCCTGGCGCGGCGCCGCGCCGGTCCAGCGCGCCCTGCTCGCCGGCGACGAGCTCACCGGGGCGACGACGTTCCGGATCGTCGAGGCGCTGGACGCGGGCCCGACGTACGGGATGATGACCGAGCCGATCCGGCCCACCGACACCGCAGGGGACCTGCTGGCCCGGCTCGCCGAGGGCGGCGCGGAGCTGATGGTGCGCACGCTGGACGGGATCGAGGACGGCTCGCTGGAGGCACGCGACCAGCCTGCGGACGGAGTCAGCCTCGCACCGAAGATCGCGGTCGAGGACGCCCACATCGACTGGACGCGCCCGGCCGTCGCAGTGGACCGGCAGGTGCGGGCGTGCACGCCGGCGCCCGGCGCGTGGACGAGCTTCTCGGCGGAGCGGCTGAAGATCGGCCCGGTGCGGCCGGATCCCGACCGGGAGCGCCTGCCTCCGGGCACGCTCGCGGTGGAGAAGCACGCGGTGTACGCCGGCACCGGCACCGACCCCGTCAGGCTCGGAGAAGTGACCCCCTCCGGCAAGGCCGCGATGGCCGCCGAGGCATGGGCGCGCGGCGCCCGGGTGCCCGATGGGGCCCGGCTGCAGTGACCGGCAGATGAGTGACCTGGCCCGTCTGGCTGCCTTCGACGTGCTGGCGGCGGTCCGCGAGCAGGACGCCTACGCGAACCTCGCCCTCGCCCGCGTGCTCCGCGAGCACGGCCTCTCAGGACGGGATGCCGCGTTCGTGACCGAGCTGGTCTCCGGCACCCTTCGACGCCGTGGCAGCTACGACGCGGTGCTGGCCGGCCTGGTGAACCGGCCGCTGGACCGGTTGCAGCCGGCCGTGCTCGACGTGCTCCGGCTCGGGTGCCACCAGCTGCTCGCGATGCGGGTCGCCCCGCACGCCGCGGTCGCCACGTCGGTGGACCTGGCCCGCAGCCGGGTCGGCCGATCTCCGACCGGACTGGTCAATGCCGTGCTGCGCAAGGTGGCTGCGCACGACATGGACGCCTGGATGCGGCGGGTCGCGCCCGACCCGGGTGCCGATCCGGTCGGGTACGCCGCACTCGTGCACTCCCACCCGCGCTGGGTGGTCGAGGCGCTCGCCGAGGCGCTGGGCGAGCGGCGGGACGAGCTGGACGCCTTGCTGGCGGCCGACAACGACCCCCCGGCGGTGACGCTTGCCGCCCTGCCGGGCCTCGCGGATCCCGCCGAGCTGCCCGGGACACCGACCGGCCGGTCGCCGTACGCCGTGCTGCTCGACCGAGGCGACCCGGGCGCGGTGGCCGCCGTCGCCGAGGGCCGGGCACGTGTGCAGGACGAGGGGTCGCAGCTGGTCGCATCGGTGGCCGCGGCCGTCCCGGTCGTGGGACGCGACCAGCGGTGGCTGGACCTGTGCGCGGGCCCGGGTGGGAAGTCCGCCCTGCTGACCGCGCTCGCCGCCGCCCGTCGGCCGGCGGCGCGGCTGCTCGCCGCCGACCGGGCGCCGCACCGGGCCCGGCTGGTGGCCGCCGCGACGCGTGCCACCGGCTCGGGGGCCCTCGGCGTGATCGCCGCGGACGGCACCCGGCCGGCCTGGCGCCCGGGATCCTTCGACCGGGTGCTGGTCGACGCGCCCTGCTCCGGGCTGGGGGCCCTGCGCCGGCGACCGGAGGCTCGGTGGCGCCGGACCCCGCAGGACCTGACGACGCTGGTGCCGTTGCAGCAGGACCTGCTGGCGTCGGCGGTGGACGCGGCGCGCCCGGGAGGAGCGGTGGTCTACGCGACCTGCTCCCCGGTCCTCGCCGAGACCGCCGAGGTCGTGACCCGGCTGCTCGCCGCACGGCACGACGTACGACTCGAGGACGGTCTCCGGTTGCTTCCCGGCGTGGAGGACGCGGCGGGGCCGCTGGCCGGCAGCGTCCAGCTGTGGCCGCACCGGCACGGTACGGATGCGATGTTCATCGCCGTGCTGCGCCGGGACGGGTAGCGGGCGCGGCGATTGCCCCGACGACCAGCACCGCGAGGACGACCAGCAGCGCGTGCAGGATCCCCACGTGCGAGGCGAGGAAGCCGACGAACGGCGGCCCCGCGAGGAACGCGGTGTAGCCGATGGAGGAGACCACGCTGACCCGGGCGGCGGCATGCGCCGGGTCGTCCGCCCCGGCGCTCATCCCGACCGGGAACCCCAGCGAGGCGCCCAGGCCCCAGACCGCGGCACCGAGCAGCGCCCACGGGAACCCGGCGAACACCACCACCAGGACGCCGGCAGCCGCGCACAGCGCCGTGAGCCGGAGTACGACGACCCTTCCGTACCGGTCGAGCACCAGCGGGCCGACCACCCGGCCGAGCGTCATTGCAGCCACGAACACCGCGAACCCGGCGACCCCGGAAGCGTTCGAGACGTGGTAGCCGTCGACCAGGCCGAGGGCGAGCCAGTCGTTCGCGGACCCCTCGGTGAATGCGAAGCACAGCACGATCAGCCCGATGGCGAGCACGCGTGGCTCGGTCCACGCACGCAGTGCGTGCCGGCGGGGTGTCGCGGCCTGCCCGTGCGCCGCGTGCACCGGCAGGAACCAGAAGCAGGCCGTCTGGGTGGCGACAAGGCACACTGCCGCGATCACCAGGAGGTGCACGCCCACGGGCACGTGCACGGCGTTCGCTCCGGCGCCCAGCAATGCCCCGGCAACCGTGCCGATGCTGAACGACGCGTGGAAGTGCGGCATCACCGACCGCCCCCAGCGACGTTCGACCTCGGCACCTTCGACGTTCATCGACACGTCCCACGAACCTGAGCCGATCCCGTAGCCGAACATCCCCACCACCAGCAGCCACAGCGCACCTGCGCTCGGCGCCAGGGCCATGGCTGCAAGGCCGATGCTGGCGAGCAGGCAGCCCGCCCGCACCGTGGTGCGAGCGCCCAGGCGGGCCACCACCGAACCTGTCGCGGGCAGTGCCAGCACCGCTCCCGCAGAGGCAGACAAGAGCACGAGGCCGACCTGCTGGTCGGCCAGCGTGAACCTGTCGCGGAACGTGGGCACCCGGGACACCCAGCTGGACATCATCAGCCCGTTGGTCGCGAACACTGCGAGCACGGCCAGACGTGCCCGGGGGATCGCACGAGCGGTCGCAGACACGGGCGCCAACGTATCGCCCCGGCACTAGGATCGAGCCATCATGGGCATCCAGATCGCACCGAGCATCCTCGCCGCCGACTTCGCGCATCTCGCCGAGGAGGCCGGCCGGGTCGGCAACGCCGACTGGCTGCACGTGGACGTGATGGACAACCACTTCGTGCCGAACCTGACGCTGGGCACCCAGGCGGTGGAGGCGCTCGGCAAGGCCAGTCCGATCCCGATGGACTGCCACCTGATGATCGAGGACCCGGACAGGTGGGCTCCGTCGTACGTCGAGGCCGGCGCTCGGTCGGTGACCTTCCACGCCGAAGCCGCCGCCGCACCGGTGCGGCTGGCCCGCGAGCTCCACGCGCTCGGCGCTCGGGCGGGTCTCGGGCTGCGTCCGGCCACCCCGGTCGAGCCCTACGCCGAGCTGCTCCCTGAGTTCGACATGCTGCTGGTGATGACCGTGGAGCCCGGATTCGGCGGACAGGAGTTCCTCGACGTGTGCCTGCCGAAGATCCGTCGGGCCCGGCAGCTGATCACCCAGTACGGGCTGGACCTGTGGGTGCAGGTCGACGGCGGCATCTCCCTGGAGACCGCCGAACGGTGCGCCGAGGCCGGCGCCGACGTGTTCGTGGCCGGCTCGGCGGTGTTCGGTGCCGACGCCCCGGAGGCGATGGTGGACGCGTTGCGCAAAAGCGCCGAGTCGGCGCATCTGCGGGGCTAGACTTGCGCTTCGGGTGGGGATGAGTGCCGGAGCGCGGCAGATTGCGCCGACTCGGCACCTGGAGGCGCTTTCTCGGGCGTGCCGGGAGGGATGACGCATGGGCAAGCACGCCATGGAGCCTCCACGCGGCAGACCGGGGCGACGGCTGCTGTCCCGGTGGGGCCCGAGGCGGTTCGCGCTGGCCTTCGGAGGCTGGTCGGTGCTCGTGTCCGTCCTGGTCACCGTGGTCGTGCAGGCGGTGCTGTTCGGCGGGCAGGTCCTGCTCGGTCTGCTCGTCGCCGTCGTGGTGCCCGCCCTGCTGGCGCCCCCGCTGGCGTGGTACCTTGCCAGCCTCGCAGTCGAGGCCGAGGACGCCTGGCGGGTCGCGGAACGGCTCGCCGCCACCGACGCGCTGACCGGCCTGTTGAACCGGCGCCGCTTCCATGAGGTGGGGGTGCCCGCCTTCCAGAGCGCCCAGGCCGCCGAGGAGCCGATGGCGGTGCTGCTGCTCGACGTGGACAACTTCAAGTCGGTCAACGACCGCTTCGGCCACGCCGTCGGCGACCGGTTGCTGCAGCATGTGGCGCTCGCCTGTGAGAGCCAGTTGCGCGACACCGACGTGCTCGCCCGCTGGGGAGGCGAGGAGTTCGTCGTACTCCTGCCGGCAGCGACCGCCACCACCGCGCTGGAGATCGGCGAACGGCTGCGGGCCGCTGTCGAGGGTCTGCGGGTCGACGTACGACACGGGCAGGTCGTCTCGCCGACGGTCAGCATCGGGGTCAACGCGGGAACCGCGGTCACATCCGTGTCCGGCGGGCCCGAAGGCTTCGACGGTGCACCGGAGTTCGACCGCTTCATCGAGGGCGCGGACCGGGCGATGTACGCCGCCAAGCGAGGCGGGAAGAACCGGGTCAGCTCCCTCACCCCCGCCTGACCCGCCGACGTCGGAGGTGGGGAGGGTCACGTATCCCTCTGCGCGCGGATGTGGCAGGCTGAGGGCGACGAGTGAACAGCTCGCGTGCTCTGGGGTCGGTGCAATTCCGAGCCGGCGGTGACAGTCCGCGACCCGGCCGCGCAGTGTCCTTCGGGACGGGCGGCCGGTTGACCAGGTGGAACTCCTGGACCGACGGTGAGAGTCCGGATGGGAAGCGCACGCAGGTGCTGGTCGTCCGCGCCGCCGTCGCGGCGCCTGCGGCCGCGCCGTCCGCCCCGGAGCCCGCGCCGGGACGAGAGGCGAGCGGTGGCCGAGGAATTCACCGACGCAGAACGTCGCGCGATGGCCCGCGCCCTCGACCTCGCCGTGACGCCGGGCGTGCCGTTCGGCCCCAACCCGCGCGTCGGATGCGTGCTGCTGGCCCCGGACGGAACGACTCTCGCCGAAGGACACCACGCAGGTGCCGGCACGCCTCATGCCGAGGTCGACGCCCTTTCCCGAGCCTGCGGACGCGTGCACGGGGCGACCGCCGTGGTCTCCCTCGAACCGTGCGCCCACACCGGCCGGACCGGGCCCTGCGTGACCGCCCTCATCGACGCGGGGGTCAGTCGGGTGGTCTACGCGCAGAGGGACCCCAACCCGGTCGCCTCCGGCGGCGCCCCGGTGCTGCGGGCCGCGGGGGTAGACGTGGCCGGCGGGCTTCTCGACGAATGCGCCGCCTACGTCAACCGCGCCTGGGCGTTCGGGATCGAGCACCACCGGCCTCTGGTGACGTGGAAGTTCGCGGCGACGCTGGACGGCCGCAGCGCCGCCGCGGACGGGACGTCCCGCTGGATCAGCTCCCCGGCCGCGCGCGTCGACAGCCATCGACTGCGGGCACAGTGCGACACCATCCTGGTAGGAACCGGCACCGTTCTCGGGGACGACCCGGAGCTCACCGTGCGCGACGACCAGAACCGCCCGCTGCCCCGGGAACACCAGCTGCTGCGCGTGGTGATGGGGCTGCGACCGGTGCCAGAGGACCGGAGGATACGCAACGCCGAGGCGGACACCGTCGTCCTCGCGACCAGAGATCCCGCCGAGGTGCTCGCCGAGCTCTTCGACCGTGGACGGCGGCACGTGTTCCTCGAGGGCGGTCCGACGCTGGCGGCGGCGTTCGTGTGCGCCGGCCTCGTCGACGAGGTCGTGGGGTACGTCGCTCCGATGATGCTGGGCGCGGGACGGTCCGCGGTCGGGGATCTGGGAATCGACACGATCGCGGACGCCTTGCACCTTGGTGTCCAGGAAGTCGCCGTGCTGGGATCCGGGGCGGACACCAACGTCCGGCTGACCATGGCCCCCCAGCGGCCGATCACGCAGGCCGAACCCGCACAGAGGGAGGACTGACATGTTCACCGGCATCGTCGAGGAGATCGGAGTCGTGGAGGCCGTCGTCGACCAGCAGGACGCGATCCGGCTCACCGTGCGGGGGCCGCGCGTCGCGGCCGGCACCCGGCTCGGCGACTCGATCGCGGTCGAGGGCTGCTGCCTGACGGTCGCGGAGGTCTCGACAGGCTCGACCACCGGGGGGACAGGCTCGACCGGGTTCACTGCGGACGTGATGCGGGAGAGTCTCGACAGGACCACCCTGGGCTCACTGCGGGCCGGCGATCGTGTCAACCTGGAACGCGCCCTCACGCCCGACACCAGGCTCGGCGGGCACCTCGTGCAGGGACACGTGGACGGCGCCGGCGAGCTCGTGTCCCGCACCCCTTCCGAGCACTGGGAGCTGGTGCGGATCCGGTTCCCGGCTGCCCTGTCGCGCTACCTGGCCTCGAAGGGCTCCATTGCCGTGGACGGCATCTCGCTGACCGTGGTCGACGTGGACGACGAGACGTGCACGTTCGGGGTCTCGTTGATCCCCGAGACGCTCGCGCGCACGACGCTGGGCACCAAGCAGGCCGGGAGCCGGGTGAACCTGGAGGTGGACGTGATCGCCAAGTACGTCGAACGGCTGGTCTCGACAGGTGGGGCAACCCCGTGATGCACCTGCTGACGTGGCTCTACGACGCCCACGTCTCCATCGCCGGGCATCCGATCACCTGGCGGGAGATCCTCGGCAACGCCTTCGGGTTCGCCTCCGCGATCGGCGGGATGCGCCGGCGGGTGTGGGCGTGGCCGGTCGGCATCGTCGGCAACGTCCTGCTGTTCACGGTGTTCATCGCTGCGACGTTCAGCGCCACCGCGCAGGTGCCCTTGTTCGGTCAGGCCGGTCGGCAGGTGTTCTTCGTGATCACCAGCGTCTACGGCTGGGTGCGCTGGAACCAGCACCGCCGCCTCCGAGGTGCCGACCGTCCGGCGATCACGCCCCGCTGGGCCAGCGCCACGGAGCGGGCGACCTACCTCGTGGTGGCCGCGGGCGGTGTGCTGGTCTGTCAGTGGCTGTTCAGCGTCATCGGCGCGGGCTGGCCGGCACCGCGCTGGTACTTCTGGTGCGACGCGTGGATCTTCGTCGGCTCGATGCTGGCCACCTACGCGATGGCGCGCGGCTGGACCGACTTCTGGTTGACCTGGATCGCGGTCGACGTCGTCGGCGTCCCGTTGCTGTGGCACTCCCACTACTACCCGACCGCAGTGCTGTACGTCGTCTACGCAGGCCTGGTGCTCTACGGTTTCACGGTGTGGCTGCACGCCGGCCGCGACGAGCGGGAACCGGTCGGCGAGGAGGTGGCGGCATGAGTGTCCGCATGGACACCGTCGAGCAGGCGATCGCCGACATCGCCGCCGGGAAGGCGGTCGTGGTCGTCGACGACGAGCAGCGCGAGAACGAGGGCGACCTGATCTTCGCGGCATCCAAGTCCACGCCCGAGCTGATGGCGTTCATGGTCCGCTACTCCTCGGGCGTGGTGTGCGTGCCGGTCACCGCGCCGACTCTGGACCGGCTCGGCATCCCGCTGATGACCCCGCACAACCGGGAGCGGATGCGGACGGCGTACACCGTCTCGGTGGACGCCCGCGACGGCGTGACGACGGGGATCTCGGCCGCGGACCGCTCGCACACCGTGCGCACGCTTATCGACTCGGCGACCGAGGCCTACGAGCTGGTCCAGCCCGGGCACGTCTTCCCGCTGAGATACGCCGAGGGCGGGGTGCTGGTGCGCCCCGGGCACACCGAGGCCGCCGTCGACCTCGCCAGGCTCGCCGGCCTGGAGCCGGCCGGGGTGATCTCCGAGATCGTCAACGACGACGGCACGATGAAACGTGGCCGGGACCTGCGCGCGTTCGCCGACGAGCACGATCTTCGCATGATCGCGATCGAGGACCTGATCCACTACCGGCGTCGCCACGAGAACCACGTGCAGCGGGTGGCACAGACCCGGCTGCCGACCGCCCACGGTGACTTCACGGCGTACGGCTACCGCATCACCATCGACGGATCCGAGCACGTGGCACTGGTGATGGGCGACCTCGGGGACGGGACCGACGTACTCACCCGGGTGCACTCGGAGTGCCTGACCGGGGACGCGTTCGGGTCGCGCAGATGCGACTGCGGGCCGCAGCTGGAGGAGGCGCTGGACCGGATCGCCGAGGAGGGACGCGGGGTGCTGGTCTACCTCCGCGGGCACGAGGGGAGGGGGATCGGGCTGGTCGCGAAGCTGCAGGCCTACCAGCTGCAGGACGGCGGCCGCGACACTGTCGACGCGAACCTCGACCTCGGGTTGCCGGCAGACGCGCGGCACTACGGCGCAGCCACCCAGGTGCTGCGCGACCTCGGGGTGGTCTCGGTGCGGCTGATGACCAACAACCCCGCGAAGACCACCAGCCTGCAGGACTACGGGATCCCGGTGACCGAACGGGTCCCGCTCACACCGCATCCCAACGACCACAACATCGCCTACCTGCTGACCAAGCGGGACCGGATGGGACACGAGCTGCCCGACCTGGTCGCCGCGCTCGACCAGGCCACGCCCGAGGGGAGCCACCAGTGAGTGGAGAGGGATCGCCCGCAAGCGCTCCGGCCGACTGCCACGACCTCAGGGTCGCGGTGGTCGCCGCCCGGTGGCACGAGGTGATCGTCGACGGACTGCTCGCGGGAGCCCAGCGGGCGCTCGTCGACCACAAGGTGGAGGAGGCCCCGGTGGTGCGGGTGCCCGGGTCGTTCGAGCTCCCGGTGGTTGCCCGTGCCCTGGCCGACGCGGGCTACGAGGCGATCGTGGCGCTCGGTGTGGTGATCCGTGGCGGCACGCCGCACTTCGACTACGTGTGCACCGCGGCGACCGAGGGGCTGTCCCGGGTCGCTGTGGACACCGGCGCGGCGATCGGCTTCGGCCTGCTGACCTGCGACGACGAGGAGCAGGCGCGGGCGCGCGCCGGGCTGGGGGGCTCCGAGGAGGACAAGGGGTACGACGCCGCGGCGGCTGCCCTGCAGACCGCGATGACGCTGCGCCGCGTCCGGCGGCGCCATCAGCCCCGTGCGGCGGACGGCTCCTGACCGACAGGGGGCTCACACCGTAGGCTGTCGGCTGTGAAAACGTTCGACGACCTGTGGGAGGAGCTGAGCCAGAAGGCCGCGAGCAGGCCCGCCGGGTCGGACACGGTTCGCGCGCTCGACGACGGCGTGCACGCGATCGGCAAGAAGCTGGTCGAGGAGGCCGCCGAGTCGTGGATGGCAGCCGAGCACGAGGGCCCGGCGCGCGCCGCCGAGGAGATCAGCCAGCTGCTCTACCACGCCCAGGTGCTGATGCTGGCGTGCGACCTGAGCCTCGACGACGTCTACGCGCACCTGTAGGGAGCCATGGCCCACCAGTCGACACACCTGCGGATCGCGATCCCCAACAAGGGGTCGCTGTCGCACGCCGCCTCACAGATGCTGCGCGAGGCAGGCTACGCCCAGCGCGACGACGACAGGACCCTGACGCTCGCCGACCCCGAGAACGACGTCGAGTTCTTCTACCTGCGCCCCCGCGACATCGCCTTGTACGTCGGCGAGGGCACCCTCGACGTGGGGATCACCGGTCGGGACCTGCTGCTCGACTCGGGTGCCAAGGCCGAGGAGGTGCTGCCGCTCGGCTTCGGCAGGTCCCGTCTCCGCTTCGCCGCCGCGCCGGGGACGATCGCCTCGCCGTCCGATCTCACCGGCAAACGCATCGCGACGTCGTACGACGGGGTGCTGCGCAACTTCCTCGAGGAGCACGGCCTCGACGCCACCGTGATCCGCCTGGACGGAGCGGTGGAGACCAGCATCCAGCTCGGTGTCGCCGACGTGATCGCAGACGTGGTCGAGACCGGCAGCACGCTGCGCCAGGCCGGCCTCGAGATCGTCGGCGACCCGATCCTGGAGTCCGAGGCAGTGCTCGTCACGAGAGTCGGAGCCGACGGCGCCGGGTCGTCGAGTGGCTTCGAGGTGTTCCAACGCCGGCTGCAGGGGGTCATGGTGGCGCGGTCGTACGTGATGATGGACTACGACATCTTGTCCGAGCGCGTCGAGGACGCGGTGGCCCTGACGCCGGGGATCGAGAGCCCGACGGTCTCACCCCTGCATCGCGAGGGCTGGGTGGCGGTCCGCTCGATGGTGCCCCGCGACCGCGCCCAGAAGGTGATGGACGACCTGTACGACCTGGGTGCCCGTGGCATCCTGTCCACCGACATCCATGCCTGCCGACTCTGAGCCGGCGCCCTCGACGATCCGGCTCCCGCACACGTTCCGTCCTCTCGGGGTGCGGATGGTCGCCTACTCGGTGGGCACGATGCTGCTGCTGCTCTGCCTGGTGCTGTGGTTCGCCCTGCCTCCGCACATCCGGGCGGAGTTCTCCCTGCTGGAGCGGGCGATGGTGATCGGCCTCGGGGTGTGCTTCTACGCGGCCGGGTACGCGCTCGCCCGGAGCCGGCTGGTGGCGCGCACCGACGGCGTCCGCGTGGTCAACGGCTACCGGGTCCGTCGCTACGAGTGGAACCAGATCCTCGCGGTCAGCCTGCAGCCCGGCAGCCCGTGGGCGGTACTCGACCTCTCCGACGGCACGTCGGTGCCCGCGATGGGGATCCAGGGGTCGGACGGTGGCCGGGCGTCGGCACAGGTGCGCCAGTTCCGTCAGCTCGTCGAGGCGCGCACCCGGACCGCGGAGAACGACTGAGCCCGGCAGGACCGTGGGCACTACGGTGGCCGCATGCGTCACGCACTGTTCGTGCCGATCTTCGATGCGCTCTGCGACCCCACCGTGGTCGCAGGCCTCGCGGAGGCAGCCGAGCGGGCCGGCTGGGACGGCTTCTTCTGCTGGGACCACGTCGCCTACCGCGAGCCGGTGACCGCCATCGCGGACCCGTGGGTCACCTTGTCCGCGGTCGCCTGTGCGACCGAGCGGATCCGGCTCGGTCCGATGGTCACCCCGCTCGCGCGGCGTCGGCCGGTCCAGGTTGCCCGCGAGGTGGCCACCCTCGACGCGCTGTCGCAAGGACGAGTCACCCTCGGGGTCGGCCTCGGTGACGACGGCGCCGGCGAGTTCGCCGGCACCGGCGAGGAGCGCGACCCGCGGGTCCGGGGGCAGATGCTCGACGAGTCGTTGGACGTGTTGCGGGAAGCGTGGACCGGCGAGACCGTGCGGCATCGCGGCCAGCACTACGTGCTGGACGGGATCGCCGTACGCCCCAGGCCGTTGCAGCAGCCGCACCCGCCTGTGTGGGCGGCGGTCCGGCACGGCAACCGGGCGCCACTGCGTCGCGCGGCCCGCTGTGACGGGGTCTTCCCGATCGGACTCGCCGACGCCGACCAGCTCGCCGAGATCATCGGCGAGGTCGCGTCCCGGCGGACCGGTGGCGGCCCCTTCGACGTGGCGGTCGCGCTGCCGGCGCGGAGCGATCCGGCTCCCTACGCCTCGGCGGGAGCGACCTGGCGCCTGGTCGAGTTCTCGCCGTACGACCTCTCGGTCGACGATGTGCTCGGCGTCGTCCGCGACGGCCCCGGCTAACCCGCGGCGGCGAGGGCGGCGACGGCCTGGGTGAAGCACTCCATCGGGGGAGTGACCAGCCCGGCGCCGACCTGGCCGGTGCCGGCGATGCGCCCCGCCATCCCGGTGTTGATCTGCGGGAGCACTCCGCTGCGCACCACGGCGGTCACGTCGATACCGGTCGGGGCGCCGCGGAACTCCAGGATCGGGATCGCGTACGCCGGGTTCTCCCCGGCGGTGATGTCGTACATCCGCCGGGTGGTGGCTAGCGCGTCCGGGACTGTGCCGCCGACGAACCGGACGATCGCGGGAGCGGTCGCCATCGCCAGACCGCCGAGCCCCGCCGTCTCGGTGATCGCCGAGTCGCCGATGTCGGGGTTGGCGTCCTCCGGGCCGTAGTCGCCGAGGAAGAGGCCGTCGGCGAGCTGGGCCGGGCCGGTGAACCACGTGTCGTCGGTGCCGGCCACCTGGATCCCGAAGTCGGTGCCGTTGCGCGCCATCGCGACGACCATGGTGGACCCCTCGATGTCGCGTGCCGCGTCGAGCGCGAGCTTGCACGCGGGCATGCCGACGTTGAGGAAGAAGTGCTCGTTGCCCCCGATGAACTCGAGGATCCGCCCCACCTGCTCACCGGGGCGCCCCGCCCTCACCAGGGCCGGCGCGAGGTCGCGCAGCAGCATCAGGCTGCCCGCCCGGTTGCGGTTGTGGCCCTCGTCGCCCATCTGCAGCATCTGGGTGAGGATCCCGGTCGCGTCGATCGGGTCGGCCTGCTCCATCGCCGTCGCCAGCACGGGTCCCAGCACGTCACGCATCCACGCCAGCCGGTCCAGCACCTCGGCCGAGTAGGCGCCGTAGCGCAGCACCTTGCCGAGTCCCTCGTTGAGCGAGCAGTAGGCACGGCGACCGGTCGTCGGGTCCTCCAGCACCCACATCCACATCGACCCCGAGACCACGCCGGCCATCGGGCCGACCGTGCTGCGGTGGTGGCACGGCTCGAAGGAGACCGCGTCGCCTGCCTCGAAGAGCTTCGCCGCGTCCTCGGGGTCCTCGACCAGGCCCTCGAAGGCGGCCGCACCCATCAGCGCGCCGCGCATCGGACCGGAGGCTCGCTCCCAGGTCAGCGGGGGACCGGCGTGCAGGAACTCGCCCTTCCCCAGGCCGAGGACCTCCGAGGCCGGCGCGAGGCCGACCACCATCGCCTGCACGTCCAGCACCGCCTGGACCGCGCGTGCGTTCGCGTCCCGACGCAGCGGGTCCGCAGCGACCACGGCGAGGTCGGCGACGGTGCCCTCCATCGGGGGCTGCCAGTCGACGCGGGTGACCGGCAACGCCTGGTCCTCGACGGCGGTGGCGAACAGGTCGGCGCCCGCAGCCGCGATCATGGTGGGGGCCTCGCTGGGAAGGTGGGTCTGCTGGCTCATCGGTCTCCTCCGCTGATGGTCTCCACCGCACGACGCGTGGCGGCGGCGTTGGACAGGTGGACCTCGGCGCCGGCCGTGGCCAGTGCCTCGGCCTGGCGGGACAGCACCTGCGGGTCGACCTCGGTGCCTACGAGGGCCACGACGACCGGGAGGTCCCGGCCCTCGCGTGCCTTCGTGATCGCAGGAGCCAGGCCGGCGGCGGGGTCGGGCTCGGCGCCGTGGCCCAGGACCACGTCGAGCAGCACTGCCCCGGTCTGCGGGTCCGCGGCGGCACGAGCCAGGTGCTCGGTGCGCAGCGTCGGATCGATCATCGGGTGTGCGCGGCCCTGGGTGAGCGCGTCGTCGCCGAAGTCGATCATCAGGTGGGCCTCGGCGGTGAGGCTGGAGTCGAGGGCGAGCTCGGGCGACAGCGGGATGTTGCTGCGAACCGGGCCCAGGGCCTCGCCGGCGACCAGCATCGCCTCGTCGCACATGGTGCCGCCGACGAACAGGCCGCGCAGGTAGGGGCCGGCGTTTCGAGGCGGTCGCTGTGCGACCTCCCCGATCACCGGGGCGCTCCACGTCGGCCAGGTGGGGACCGGTCTGCCCATCTCCTCCAGCAGCGCCTCGGCGGCGGCG
>DASSKK010000013.1:0-29383 GCA_035690495.1 Nocardioidaceae bacterium
CCATGCTGCCACCTCGTGCCGGGGACCGACCATCGATGCCGCCCACGCTAGGACGCCACTGCGCCAAGGTCGAGGCGTGGCTGGTGACCTGTGGACGGAGACGCTCGTCAGCTGCGGAGCAGTCGCTCGTAGACGCCGCAGAGGATGTCGGCCTGGCGCTCCCAGGTCCACACCTCGAGCAGGTCCGCACGCGCGTCGTACGCCGCCCGGTAGCGCGGCAGGTCGCCGAGCACGAGCTTGACCGCGCGGACGTAGTCGTCGACGTCGCCGGCGGCGAACACCTCACCCTGGCCGAGCATCTGCGTGGTCTCCGCGGTGGTCTTCACGTCGGAGACCACCATCGGCAGGCGGGCCTGGGCGTACTCGTAGAACTTGGTCGGCAGGTCGCTGTCGTGGCTGAGGTTGTGCAGCGCCGGGAAGACGCCGACGTCGACCGAGGCGATGTGCGGCACGATCTGGTCCACCGGCACGTAGGGCAGGGTGTGCACCCGGTCCCGGACGCCGAGCCGGTCGGCCAGCGTGGTCAGCCGGTCGAGGTTCTTCGACTCCCGGGCGACCAGCGCGACGTGTACGCCGTCCAGCTGCGGCAACGCCTCGATCATGGTGTCCACCCCCCGTTGCGGGGCGGTCACGCCGATGTAGAGCAGCAGCGGGACGTTGTCGGCCAGTCCGCACAGCTGACGCACCCCGGGACCCGCGTCGGGATCGGCGGGGGAGTCCAGCCCGCGTGTCGGAGCGTTGCGCACGATCGTCGGCGGACTCGTCAGGCCGTGCGCCTCGGTGAGAAGCTCGACCATCATCTCCGAGGTGGTGACCGCGGCGTCGACGAACGGGACGTACTCGGCCTCGTGGGAGATCTGCGCCTCGTGCCAGCGCGGATGGTGCCCGGCCGGCGGCTCCCGGCCCGGCAGGAACTCGTGGGCGTCCCATACCAGCTTCACGTCGCGGCCGTCAGCGCCTGCCCGCAGCTTGGCGCGGGCACCGACCCCGAGCATCCGGAAGTCGTTGGCGTGGATCAGGTCCGGTGCGAGCCGGTCGACGACTGGCCCGAAGGCCAGCTCCCAGTCCCACAGTCCCGGGTCCAGCCGCCGCCATGGCTTCCTTCGCCGCCCCGGCTTGCGGGGGGCTCCACCGCGGCTGGTCGCGAGTCGTTCCGTGCTGCGTACGCGCGCCGCGACCAGGTCGGCGCGGGCCTTCGCGTAGGCGCGGGCCAGCCACAGCCAGCCCCGGCGTGTCAGTGCCGAGGCCGACGTACGCCGACCGGCGGCGACGTCGCGGGCCAGCGCGGCACGGCGTACCCGGACGTCGAGCCGGCGCGCCACGGCGAGCTGCTGCTGGTAGGCGAGCAGCCGGCCCTCGGGGTAGGCCAGCGGCGCACGCAGCAGCGCTCGGCCGAACTGGTTGCGGGGCCTGACCAAGGGGGTCGGCATCGCCACGAGGCGGACGCGGGCATCTCCGAGCCGCCAGCGGTGGTCGCGCTTGTCGGGTGAGCGTCCCAGCAGCACGACGTCCCAGCCGCGCTCGGCCATCGAACGGGCCTGCTTCTGCACCCGGGAGTCCCCCTCCACCCGGTTGTCGACCAGCATCACCACCCGGCCGCGGCCGCGCTTGCCGTCAGCCACCGGCTCAGAGCCTCTCGGCACCGGCCAGCTGCGGCACCGCCCGGCAGTCGAGGACCCGTTCCGCGTGGCTGGCGAGCAGCCCGTAGTCGAACGCGTCGTGATCGGTGAGCACCACGATCAGGTCGGCTTCCGCGGCCTGCGCCTCGTCGAGCCGGACCAGGGCGACTCCGTCGGGGGCCGGGCCCTCGACGTGCGGGTCGCACGCCGACACCTCGGCGCCCATGGCCACCAGCATGCGCGCAACCCGCGGTGCCGGCGACTCACGGGCGTCACCGGTGTTCTTCTTGTAGGCCAGCCCGAGCACCAGGATGCGCGAGCCGTTGACCGGCTTCCTGCGCTCGTTCAGCCAGGCGGCGACGCGGCGGGCGACGTAGTCGGGCATGTGGTCGTTGACGTCGTTGGCAAGCTCGACGAACCGGAACGAGGCCCCGAGCTCCTGCTTGACCTGCCAGGACAGGTACGACGGGTCGATCGGCAGGCAGTGGCCGCCCACTCCGGGGCCGGGGGTGAACCGCATGAACCCGAACGGCTTGGTTGCCGCCGCGTCGACCGACTCCCAGATGTCGATGCCGAGGTCATGGGCGAACATCGCCAGCTCGTTGACCAGGGCGATGTTCACGTGCCGGAAGGTGTTCTCCAGCAGCTTGGCGAGCTCGGCCTCCCGGGGACTGGAGACCGGGACCGTCCGGTCGATGAGTCCTGCGTAGAACGACTCCACCGCGGCCAGCGACGCCGGCCCCATCCCCGAGACGACCTTCGGGGTGGTCACGAACGTCCATTGCCGGTTGCCCGGGTCGATGCGCTCGGGGCTGTATCCGAGATGGAAGTCGGTCCCGGCTCGCAGCCCGGAGCCTGCCTCGAGCAGCGGCGCGACCAGCTCCTCGGTGGTGCCGGGGTACGTCGTGGACTCCAGGATCACGCATGAGCCCGGCGTGACGTACCCGGCAAGGGAGCGGCTGGCGCTCTCGATGTAGGAGAGGTCCGGGTTCCCGTCGCGCAACGGTGTCGGCACGGTGATCACCGCGACGTCGAAGCCGTCGCAGTCGTCGTAGCCGGTGCTGATCGAGAGTCGTCCGCTGCTCAGCGCCGCCTGGAGCTGTTCGGTCGGCACGTCCTCGACGTAGGAGTCGCCGGCCAGCAGCCTCTTGACCCGCGAGTCGTCGAGATCCACGCCGACGACGTCCCACCCACGCTCCACGGCCCGCATGGTCAACGGGAGTCCGACGTACCCCTGGCCGACCACGACGAGACGGCCGCTGCGTTGCCCGCTCGAGGCGGGCGTGGGCCTGTCCACGGCTGGCTCCTTGGGGTCGACGCCGGTCGGGCACAGTGTAGAGGCCGCGTGTGGAAAACTGGCGTCGGCCGCCGTCGCGACTGCCGATGACACACCCACCGAGAGGACCAGAGTGCCCGACGCCATTCCCCCCGCCCGGCCGGTGATCGGCGAGGAGGAGATCGACGCCGCCGTCCGCGTGCTGCGCAGCGGCATGGTCGTCCAGGGCCCGGAGGTCGCCGCCTTCGAGGAGGGCTTCGCCGCGATCGTCGAGGGCCGGCACTGCGTGGCGGTGAACTCCGGTACGTCCGCCCTGCAGCTGTCCTTGTCGGCGCTCGGCCTGCGGCCCGGCGAGGAGGTGATCGTGCCGTCGTTCTCGTTCGCCGCGACCGCGAACGCCGTACGCCTCGCCGGTGGGGAGCCGGCCTTCGCCGACATCGAGCCGGCCCACTTCAACCTCGACCCGGCAGCCGTCGAGGCCGCGGTCGGCCCGCGCACGGTCGCGATCATGCCGGTGCACCTCTACGGCCATCCCGCAGACATGACGGCGCTGGACGCGATCGCCACCAGGCACGGGCTGGCGATCGTCGAGGACGCGGCGCAGGCTCACGGTGCGACATGGGCCGGCAGACCGGTCGGTGCGTTCGGCACGGCGGGGTGCTTCAGCTTCTACCCGACCAAGAACATGCACTCCCTCGAAGGCGGCATGGTCACCACTGGCGACGCCGACCTTGCCCGCACGGTCCGGCTGCTGCGCAACCAGGGGATGGAGCGCCGCTACGCCAACGAGATCGTCGGGGCGAACATGCGGCTCACCGACGTGGCGGCCGCGATCGGCAGGATCCAGCTCGGCAGGCTGGACGGCTGGAACGAGCAGCGCCGCGCCAACGCCGACGTCCTGTCCGCCGGACTGCGCGGCGTGATCGTCCCACCGGTCGCGGCACAGGCGGTGCCCGTCTGGCACCAGTACACGATCCGTGTCCCCGACGACGCCGTCGTGGACCGGGACGGGTTGGCCAAGGCGCTGTCCGAGCGCGGTATCGGGAACGCCGTCTACTACCCGACACCGATCCACCTGCTCACCCCGTTCCTCCCGGGCAACCATCCCGCGAACCGCACCTGGGATCTGCCCGAGACGATGCGGGCGGCCCGGCAGGTGCTCTCACTGCCGGTCTACCCCGGCCTCACCGACGGCGAGCTGGCCCGGATCGTCGAGGCCGTGAACGACGCCGTCGGCGCCTGACCGGCTGACCGGCTGATCGCGGAGCGGCGTCAGCGGAAGAGGGCGGTGCCCAGGACTGCCGCGACCAAAAGGATCAGCAGACCTACCATCCACTGGAGTGCACGGATCCTGGCTTCGATGGCCTCGAACTTCGCGTCGAACTTGGCGTCGAGGACCTCGAGGTCGCGTTTGGTGGCGACGTCGGCCCATCCGGTGGGCGGAAGGTAACCGAGCAGGGTGTCGGTCTGCTCGGGTCCGATGGTGTCCACCAAGGCCTCCTGGAGCTCGCGTCGCTCGCGTTCGCCCACCGCCATGGTCCCACCTCCCTGCCCGATCGCCAATGTTCTCGGCTCCGAGGCTACGCAGACCGGAGGACCGCGGGTACCCGGCAAACTCAATCTGTGGAGAGGTCGCGACGGCGTCGGTTGGCGTACGCCGAGGTTCAGCGGGTCTTGTCGGTGTGGCGGGGTCCGCGCGGCTTGGCCGGCACCCCGGCGACGACCGTGTTCTCTTCGACGTCGCCGACCACGACGGCGCCGATCCCGACCAGGGCGTCGTCGCCGATGCTGGCCTTGTTGATCACCGACGCCTCCGGCGAGATCCACGCACGCTTGCCGATCCGCACGCTGCCGCTGATCTCCGCGCCGGCGATCACGAAGCTGGCCTCCCCGATGACCGCGTTGTGGGCGATGAAGACGCAGTCGTCGATCTTGACGTGATCCTCGATGCGCGTCGGCTCGATCGTGCCCTGAGCGATCGAGACCTGCGCCCCGATCTCGACGTGGTCGCCGATCACGACCCCGCCCAGGTGTGCGAGGCGAATCGGCACCCCGGCGTCGTCGACCTCGAAGCCGAAGCCCGGACCGCCGATGGCGGTGTGAGAGCCGATCCGCACCTCGCGCCCGACCCGGGTGCCGGACTTGAGCACGACGTGGGAGTCGATCGACGTCCCGGCTCCGATCGTGACGCCGTCCTCGACGACCGTGAACGCCCCGATGCTGACGCCCTCGGCGATCTCGGCGGTGTCGGCGATCTCGGCGGTCGGCGCGATCGTGGCCTCGCTGACAGCCGCGAGGAACTCCCGCGCCGCCAGTGCGAAACCGAGCCGCGGGTTGGGCACCGGGACCACGTTGGTGGCCGGGGGCGCCTCGAGCGGGACCACGAACAGAGTGGCCGGGTTCCGGCGTACGACGTCCTCGGCCTGGGAGTCCCACCGGGTCACGAACGACAATGTGCGCGGCCGTGGGTTCGACGCGGTGGAGACGCCCTCGACCACTGTCGGATCAGTGGACTCCGCGGACAGGAACCGTGCCACGTCGGCGAACGTGGTTGCCGTCGGCTCACCCATCGCACGGCCAGCTCATGGTGACCACCTCGAAGGCCTCGGCGAGCCCGCACTTGCCTTGCACGCCGCGGAACCTTGCGGCGCTGCGCACGAACTCCTCGTCGACGTAGCCGCGACCCAGGGTTGCCTGGGAGCGGTACTCCGCCATCATGGCGACCTTCGTGTCCACGTCGGCCTGCGTGACCTCCGCGAACATGGTGGTGTGCGTCACCCGCTGGTTCCACGGTGTGTCGTAGCCCAGCACGGTGCGGCCGCGGGAGGCCCGCACGGACTCGGCGTGCACCACTTCGTGGTCCTGGTGGGTGTCGGTGCTGCTCATCGTCAGCACCAGGTCCGGGTCGAACGACCGGTTCAGCGCGACCAGGTCCTCGAGGACCGACTGGCGGTGGGCGGGGAAGTGCCTGACCGGGACCGTGCCCATGTGGATCGCGTCCGTGTCGACGCCGAGGTGTCCCATCGCCTTGCGGAACTCGATCTCGAGCGTGTCCTCGGGCACTCCGGCGGGCAGGCTCTGCTCGGCGCGGGAGAACACCGCGACACGGATCTCCGCGTCCTCGCGGTGCAGCCGGCTCAGCAGGGCGCCGCAGCCGAGCTCGATGTCGTCGGTGTGGGCGCCGACGGCGAGGACACGCCGGAAGCTGAGCATGGGCTTGCCCCTAACATCGAGGTTCGGACGGTGAGCCGAGTATAGGGATGGGGTGCGTCGTGGCCGGCAAGGTCTTCTTCCACATCGCGGCGCCCAAGACGGGGACGACGTACCTCCAGTCGATCCTGTGGGGCAACCGGGACCGGCTCGCCGACGCGGGGTTGAGGCTGCCCGGCCTGAACAGGCGCGACCACTGGTGGGCGACGATGGTGGTGCGCGAGGACCTCCGGCTGGCGGAGAAGCCACCGGACGCCGCCGGCGCCTGGCAGCGGGTCGTGGACGGCTGCGCCGACTGGTCCGGCGACGCGGTGATCAGCAACGAGCTGTTCGGTCCCGCCAGCTCCGAGCAGGCGGCTCGGGCGGTCGGGGCGCTCGCGCCGGCGGAGGTGCATCTGGTCGTCACCGCCCGCAACCCGCTCGGCACGTTGACGGCGGCCTGGCAGGAGCTGTTGCGCTACCGCGGCATCGTCTCGACGCTGGCCGACTTCGACCTCGCGGACCGGTCCGATCCCCACGACCTGTGGCACTGGGGCAACCTCGACGCGAGCGAGGTGCTCTCGCGGTGGGGGCCGTGCGTGCCGCCCGAGCGCGTCCACGTGGTCATCCTGCCGGGCTCGGGCTCGCCACCCGACGAGCTGTGGCGGCGGTTCTCCGGACTGATCGGGTTCGACCCCGGGCGGGCCGATCTCGGCGCCAGCTTCGGCAACTCGTCCATGGACGCGGCCGGCGCGGAGGTGCTGCGCCGCGTCAACGCCCATCTCGACGGCAAGCTGACCGGCAAGCAGCGCGGCCGGTGGATTCGCGACTACCTGTGCCGCGAGCTGCTCGTGCCGCGCGGCGGCGCCCGGCCGGTGCCACCTCCGCACCGCATCGAGGAGTGCCGGGCCCGCGGCGCTGCCGGAGTCGCCGCGATCCGCGATGCGGGCTATCACGTGGTCGGGGATGTCGACGACCTGCTGGTTCCGGACGAGCTGCCGCAGGCCTCCTCCGATCCGCTCACCGATGCCGACGTGGCCGACCTCGCGGGCGAGGTCGTCGCCGCGATGCTGCTGGAGATCCGCGGCCTGGATCGCGCGCGGCGGCGCGAGAAGAAGGCCGGCGGCTGAGCTCCACGCCTGCTCCGCGTCCGGTCGTCGGACGTTTGCAGGGCCGGGATGTGGGCACCGAAACCACCTGCGGCGACCCCACGCGGTCGCCGAAGTCTCCCCAGTAGAAGGTCTCGAGAGAAAGCGCGAGAGAAAGAGAGCGTTCGTCATGGGAAAGAAGCCCCGTGCAGCACTGCTGAGCCTGGCCGGCGCCGCGTTGGTCGCGGTGATGATCGACTATCTGCGCCAGGAGTTCTGAGCCCAGGAGCGAGGAGCGGCCCGGTGCCGCGGCGTGGCTGCCGGAGCGTCGCAGCCTGACCGCGCTGCGGGAAGGGGTCCAGGAGTGCCGCGGTTGCGAGCTGCACCGCGACGCCATCCAGGCGGTCATGGGCTCCGGGCGGGTCTCGGCCGAGCTGGTGTTGCTCGGCGAGCAGCCGGGCGATCGCGCATCCACAAGACACCGAGCCGGGTGCACGTCGCCGCCTGTGCTGCCCACCAGCCACCCCTCGGCCGTGCTGCGGGCCCAGGACCGCCGGCACGAGGCCTACCAGGCACTCGTCGACGACCTGCGGGTAGCCGCGGACGCGCTGGGCTGACCTGCAGGAGCGCCCACTCGACGAGGGTGGCGGTAGTGTCGCTGCCCGTGACGACACCAGTCCCCGACGTCACGGTGATCGTGCCGGTCTACAACACGATGCCCTACCTGACCGCCTGCCTGGACTCCCTCGTCGCACAGAGCATCGGCCGCGAGCGGCTGCAGGTGATCACCGTCGACGACGGGTCCACCGACGGCGGGGGTGAGCAGCTCGACCGGTACGCCGAACGGCATCCCGGCCTGTTCACCGTGCTGCACCAGGCGAACTCGGGAGGCCCCGCGGGGCCGTGCAACCGAGGACTGGAGCTCGCGCAAGGTCGCTACGTGTTCTTCCTCGGCGCCGACGACTACCTGGCCGACCGGGCGCTGGAGAAGCTGGTCGGGGCGGCCGACGACTGGGGCTCGGACGTCATCTGGGGACTCGTCGAGGGCGTCGGCGGCCGCGGGATCAGCCAGCGGCTGTTCGGCAGCACGGAGAAGGACATCCCCTTCCCGCACTCGGACCTGCCCTACGCGCTGGCCAACTCGAAGATGTTCCGCCGCTCGATGATCGAGGAGCACCGCATCCGGTACGCGCTGGACCTGCGCATCGGCAGCGACCAGCCGTTCACCGTCGAGGCGATGCTGCACGCCCGGCGGATCTCGGTGCTGGCCGACGAGCCGTACTACTACGGCGTGCGTCGCGAGGATGCCACCAACATCAGCTTCAGCACCGCCGGCCACGACCGGCTGAGGGCGATCGACTCGGTGATGGACCACATCGCCGGACTGGTTCCGCCCGGCCCCGACCGGGACGCGATCTTCCAACGGCACTTCCGCTGGGAGATCGCCAAGCGCCTCCGCGAGGAGTTCCTGGCCCTGACGGACACCGAGCAGCAGGCGCTGTGCGCGACGGTCGCGGCGATGGCCGACAAGTACCTCACCGACCGGGTCGCCGAGCAGATGCCGGTCAGGTCACGGCTGCGGGTCCGGCTCGCGCAGGCCGGCGAGCTGGACGACCTGGTGCGCGTCATCGAGTTCGACCAGGCCGAGCACGAGCCGGCGCTGGCGCTGCGCGCCGAGCAGGTCTGCGTGGCACTCCCCGGCTTCGGCGCGCACCCGGATGAGTGGTATGCCGCGCGCGACCGCACCAAGAAGCCACGCCAGCTCGCGGGCGGGGACACCGTGCGCCTGACGCAGGTGGAGTGGCAGGGCCGCACCCTCATGGTCTCGGCCCAGGCGCGACTGCACCCGGTCGGCGCACGACGGGTGCGCCTGGCCCTGGCGCCGGTGAACCGCAAGCGTGGCATCCGCCCGGCGCGCTGGCTGCGGAAGGGCACGGAGCAGGGCTACGAGTGGCCGGTGGAGTTCGGCTCCGACGACACGGGTCCCGAGCGGCGGGAGACCGCCACGACGTACCCGATCACCGCGCGCGCAGACCTGACTCCGCTGATCGAGCACGCAGCCGGCTCAGGACGGCGCTGGGAGCTCCGCTTCCGCGTCGACGTCCGGGACAGGACCTACGACCTGCCTGCCGAGGGCGCGCCTGGCACGCACGTCCAGGTCCGGGTCGGCACACGGTTCTTCCGGCTGGCCGCCCGCCGCGACGAGCAGGGCCGGATGTTCGTCGTCCGGCGGCGCATGCCGCGACACGTCGGGCTGCGCAACTGGGTGGCTGCCCGACTGGCTCGGTGAGGACCTCCTACAGCGCGAGGGTCTGGCCGGACTGCGCCGACTCCAGCATCGCGGCGGCGACCTCGACGGTGCGCAGCCCCTCGGCGAGCGTGACGATCCCCGCATCGAGCGCATCGACCAGGCTGCTGTCGAGCATGGCGTCGCGGAAGTTCTCGTGCTCGACCAGCAGCGGCTCCCGCTTGGCGATCGCGTAGCGCGTCATGTCGCCCTCCGAGACGCCGCGGAAGGCGCGGATCGCCTCCCACTCGGTGGCGGCCACGCCGTTGGCGTAGAAGGTCAGGTCCGCGGTCAGCGTGTCCGCCTCGAACGCGCCCCGCTCGCCGGTGACCACCGTCGACCGCTGCTTGTACGGGCTCAGCCAGTTGACCAGGTGGCTGACCATGATGCCGCCGTCGAGCACGCCGAGCGCCGCCACCATGTCCTCGTGCGGCCGCCCGCTCTTGGTGACCGTGCGCGCCGACACCGACACATAGCGCCGCCCGGTCACCCAGGCGGTCAGGTCGATGTCGTGGGTGGCCAGGTCCTTGACCACGCCCACGTCGGCGATCCGCGACGGGAACGGTCCCTGCCGACGGGTGACCACCTGGTAGACCTCGCCGAGCTCTCCTTGGGCCAGCCGGGTCCGCAGCTGCTGCAGAGACGGGTTGAAGCGCTCGATGTGTCCGACTCCCGCGACCAGCGACCGCGACCCGAACGCGTCGACCAGTCGCGCCGCCGCTTCGGGGGTGTGCGCCAGCGGCTTCTCGATGAGTACGGCGACCCCGGCGTCGGCCAGCTCGAGGCCGACCGGTTCGTGCAGCGCGGTCGGGCAGGCGATCACCGCGTAGTCGATGCCCGTGGACACCAGCTCCGCGACACTGTCGAGCACCGGCACGCCGAACCCGGCGCCGTGCACGTCCCCGGCGGGGTCCACCACGCCGACCAGGTCCACCCCGTCGAGCCCGGAGAGGATCCGGGCGTGATTGCGGCCCATCGCTCCCAGCCCGACCAGGCCGGCTCGCAAGGGGGCGGGGCGGTGGGGGGCGTCTTGCTTCACGGGACGAGGTTAGCGAGCGGACCGGCAGGAGCGTCGGGCGCTCAGGCGATCCGGCCCTTCCACTGTCCTCTCAGGTACCCTGATCGGGACCGGCGACGTCGAGAGAGCAGAAGGGGACTCAGTGCCTAGCGGACGCCGCCTCATCGGGGGGATGCTCCGCACCGCCGCTCGGCGCATCCCACAGCGTGTGCGGCGCGGCCTGCATGAGGCCCATGGCATGCTTCGCGCACGTGCGCAGCCGGCCAAGATGACCGTGGTCGTGGCGGCGGGGGCAGCCGACGCGACGGCATTGGACACCTGCCTGGACGCGATGCGCGCCCAGGCGCACCGCAACCTGCGCGTATGGGTGGTGCCCTACGGCGCCGACGCGGCCGCCTCGACTCGGGTCCGCGAGGTCGCCCGCCGTCACGCCGCGCAGGACTGGCGCATCCGGCTCGCCGGCGACACTCACCGGGCTCCCGACGTCGCGCAGGCCCGCAACATCGGCGCGCGGCTCGCCGTGTCGTCTCCCGCTCCCCCGCGCAAGGGCGGCGACTACCTGTGCTTCGTGGACCCCCGCGACCACGTGCCGGCCGGAGGACTCGCGGCCCTGGCCCGCGCCCTGGACGAGTCCGGATCACGGTTCGCGATCGGCGCCGTCCAGCACAGCAGGGGACCGTTTCGCAACGTGGCTGCCCGGCGCGACGCGGTCCACGCCCAAGCCCGGCGGGCCACCACGATCGCCGAGTTCCCACTGGCCGTGACCGACGTACACCTGGAGAGCCGGCTGTTCCGGCTCGACTTCTGGAAGGCTGCCGGACTCACGTTCGAGGCAGACCAGACGCTCCTGGCGCTGAGGGCCTTCGCGGCTCTCGGCGACGGGGACAGCTTCGACATCCTCGACGAGGTCACCTACCAACAGCTGCGCCGCGACGAGGGCACGCCGTTCGGCGCACAGCGCAACGAGCTCGACGACCTCGACGGCTGGCTGGCCAGACAGCGGCAGGCGCTGGAGCTGCTGGAGGCTCTCGGCAACGACGACCTGCTTCAGGCGTGGACGTTCGTGGTCTTCGACGTCACCGTGCAGACGTTCCTCGACGACACCGAGCGCGCCACCCGCGCCCAGTGGCAGGCCCTGCGCGACCTGCTCGCGCCGATGCGCGCACGGATCCGCGACGACGCCTGGCGGGGCCTGCGCGCCGAGTCACGTGTGAAGGTGTGGTTGACGGCTGCCGACCACCGCCGGGAGCTGGAGGAGTTCGTCGAGGCGAGGTGGTTCGAGCAGGGCAACCGGGCCACGCAGGTCGTCGACGGAGAGGTCCGCGCGCTGCTGCCGTTCTACCGAGACCCAGGAGCCGGCGTCCCCGACGAGTGCTACCTGATGTCCGAGGAGGAGACCTCGCTGCGGGTCCATCTGCGCGGCGTGCGCTGGAGCGGCCACCACGTCGAGCTCGACGTCTACGCGTTCATCGACTTCGTCGGGTACGACGACTCGCCGCACCGCCTCGACGTGGCGCTCGTCGATGCCCGCGGGCGACGGCTGGAGTGCGAGGTCCGCCCCGAGGTCGACAACGACGCGAACGTCGTCGCCGGCCACCGCTACCAGGACTACGCGCGTGGTGCTGCGAAGGTCGTGGTCGATGCACGGAAGCTGATCGCCCTCGCGCGCTCGCACGACGAGCCGGCGACAGAGTGGCGGCTGGAGGCGTGTGTCGAGACCCGGGGCCTCCGTCGCGTCGGTTCGATCACTGCCCGAGACCGGCGAGGGACCGCGGACATGTTGGGATCCGGGCCGCTGGCTCCCCGGTCCCTGGGCGGGGTGGCGGGGGACGACATGGTGGCGGGGGACGACTCCGTCCGGGTCAACCTGGTCCCGGACACGGCGTACGGCGTCCTGTTCACCTTGGTGCCCGAGCAGGATGTGCATCTGGTGGAGTCGTGGTTCAGCGGCCGCACCTGGCACGGACGAATGGACGCGTCGGACCATCTCGCGCTCAAGTCACTGCGGGTCGTCGGGCCTCGCGGCGTGCAGGTCGAACGACCGCTGCGCACCGACGACGGCGCGCTCGTCTTCGACGTGCCCGTGCCGGTCCACCCGGACAGTCACGGCGAGGACCCGCACGTGCCGAACTGGACCGTGCGCGTCGTCGACCGGGACGGGACGGAGCATCCCATCGCGTTCCCGGCAGGGGTCGACGAGCACTGGCGCGCGGACGGAGCCCGCCCGTTGGGGCTGGCGCGCTCCGGGATGGGCAACTGCGAGCTGATCGAGTGCGCGCGCACTGCCGTGATCACCGGCGTGGAGCTGGAGGCGGACCGTGTCGTGGTGCACGGGCGGTGGCTGGGCCCGGTCCCGGAGGTCTGGGACCTGCTGCTGCACGGTCGCCGGGCCCGTCTCGGGGCCTCGAAGATCGCCGCCGACGGGACGCGGTTCGAGGCGACTGTGCCGCTCGGCCGCGACGACTGGGGGCTCGGGATCGCTCCGGTGCCGACGGGCCTGTACCCGGTCCGGCTCGTGCAGGAGGAGCAGGGCGTCGAGCGGGCGTGCCGGGTGCTGACCGGTCAGCGGGTCGCCGACCAGCTGCTGGACTTCACCCTCACCGACCACTTCCGGATGGGCGTGCTCAGGTCCGGTCGCGGTATCGCGGTGCGACTGGGCCGTCCGCTCGGTGAGGACGAGCGTGGCGCCTTCCACCAGAGGCGTCTGCAGCAGTGGTGCCTGAGCGAGCAGCATGTCGACGAGTCGGCCGTCTACCTGCAGTCCTACAACGGGCACTCGGCGACCGACAGCCCGCGCGCGATCCACGACGAGCTGGTCCGCACCAGGCCGGACCTCACTGTCTACTGGGGCGTGCGCGACCACTCCACGTCGGTGCCTCCCGGAGGGGTGCCGGTGCTCATCGAGAGCACGCAGTGGTTCGAGGTTCTCGGGACTGCCCGATACCTGTGCAACAACATCGACTTCGACCGCTGGTTCGCCAAGAAGCCCGGACAACGTGTGCTGCAGACCTTCCACGGTTACCCCGCCAAGTCGATGGGACTGCCGCTCTGGCGGGCCAAGCAGTTCACACCTCGCCGGGTCGACGCGGAGATCCGCCGTACGTCGCGAGACTGGGACCTGATACTCACTCCGTGCCCGGAGATGGATGCCTACTACCGGCAGGCGTACCGCTACCAGGGCGAGATCGAGAGCTCGGGCTACCCACGTGACGACACTCTGCTCGCCGGGGACGCCGACGAGGTGCGCCGGTGCACCAGAAAGCGGCTAGGTGTACGAGAGGACCAGACGGCGGTGCTCTACGCGCCGACCTGGCGGGACGACCTGGCGACCAGCTGGCGCTCGGCCCCGATGGTGCGTCACCTCGACCTGGAGTCGGCCAGCCAGGGCCTCGGAGAGGACTTCGTGTTCTTGATGCGCGGCCACCGCTTCCATGCGCAGGGCGACGAACGCCTGCCGCGGAGCGCCCGCCTCGTCGACGTGACCGACTACCCCGAGGTGAACGAGCTGATCCTGGCGGCGGACGTGGCGGTGCTCGACTACTCGTCGATGCGTTTCGACATCGCGCTCACCGGGCGACCGATGCTCTTCCTGGTGCCCGACCTGCACGCGTACACCGGCGGGACGCGCGGTTTCCTCTACCCGTTCGAGGACTCCGCGCCGGGGCCGCTGCTCGACGACGCGCAGGAGGTCGTCGAGGCGCTGCGGGATCTGCGGACGGTGCGTGAGAGATACGCCGACGCCTACGCCGCCTTCAACGCGCGCTTCAACTACCTGCAGGACGGGCACGCCGCGCGCCGGGTGACCGAGAGGTTCTTCCGTTGAACGAGGACCCGCTTGCGGCCGAGCTGCGTCGACAAGTCGGTGCAGGCTCGGCCGACCGGCTTCGCGCCTCTCTCGTGAATGCTGCGCTTTCACGCGCCACGCAGTCGCGGCCGGGCCCCGCCGCCGCGGACAGCGTCGACGTCGACACGGCCGCCGGACTCGCCATCGCCGTGCTCGACGCGGCGCTCGCTCTGCCGCAGGCACCGCCTCCCAAGGCAGAACCGCCGGTGCAGAGGCGCGCAGTTCGGCCGCGCCGCCTCGTTTCAGGACTGCGCCGGCGTGCGTCCCGGTGGCGGCGAGGGCTCCGATGAGTGACCTCGAACCGCTGCCGGCCGGAGCTCGCCTGCTGCACATCGGCCCCCACAAGACCGGCACCACCACCGTCCAGCACGCGTTCTACGCGAGCCGGGATGCTCTGGGCCGGCAGGGCGTGCACTATCCGGGGCCGACCAAGCACCCGATGATCGCGGCGATGGCGGCGTCCACCGGCGCGCGGTTGGCGTCGAGGGCGGACACCGCGTCCGGTCGATGGAGCTCTCTGCTCGAGGAGGTCCGCGCGGCTGGGCCCGAGACCGCCGTGGTGAGCAGTGAGTTCTTCTGCGAGGCCGACGAGGAGCACCTCAGGGACATCGTGCACGTGTTGGGCGGCGAGCGCGTCCACGTCGTGGTCACCCTGCGGCCGTTGGTGCGCATCCTCGCCTCGCAGTGGCAGCAGTTCATGCAGAACCGGCTGGTGATCTCCTACCCGGACTGGCTGGACGCGATGCTCCGGCACCGCGACGACACCGACGTGACGCCGGCGTTCTGGCGCCGGCACCGCCACGACGACCTGGTACGACGCTGGGCGGGCGTGGTCGGGAGGGAGAACCTCACCGTGGTGGCGGTCGACCAGGACGACCCAGGCATGCTGCTCCGGACGTTCGAGTGCCTGGTCGGCGTCGAGCCGGGCACCCTCGCCGCTCCGAACCTCGCCGCGAACCGCTCGTTGACCTATCCCGAGGTCGAGATGGTCCGGGCGTTCAACGTCGCCTACCGGGCACGCGGGTTCTCCGAAGCCGACTACACCAGACTGGTGCGCTTCGGCGCAGTTCGCCATATGCTCGCCCGCACCCCGCCGTCGTCCGAGGAGCGGCTGCTGACCCCACGTTGGGCGGTGGACGAAGCGTGCTCGATCGCTGCCGAGATGGCGCGTGGCATCGCCGACACCGGGGTGCGGGTGGTCGGCGACCTGGGCACGCTCTCCGACCCGGGCCGGGAGACGGCGATCGGGGAGAACCTGGTCGCACCGGAGATCCCGGTCGATCTTGCCGCGTGCTTCGCGGCCGGTGTCGTGGAGGCTTTGGCGTCGCTGCCCGCCAAGCCCGCCCGCAAGTCGCGGGCCGTGGGCCCGATCGAGGCAGCCGTACGCCGCCGAGCCGCGCCTCATGACCCGCCGAGCCGCGCCTCATGACCCGGCGAGCCGCGGGTCAGTAGCCGAACTGGGCGAAGTCCTCGCAGTAGAAGGCGCGGAGGCGCGCCTCCAGGTCGGTCGTGATGGGGACGCTCCGGCTGGGCACGCCGGAGCCCTTCTCCCGGTCCATGACCCGGGGAAGCTCCGCAGGCAGCCCCAGTCCGAAGTGCTGGTTCAGGTGGGCGGTCGCCTTCTCCAGGCCGTCCTCGAGGCGGAACACCGTCGCGCCGGGAAGGTAGAACTCGCTTTGCGGACGGAGGTGGTTGTCGAGCGTGTAGGGGTTGCGGGCGTAGGTGCTGAAGACCTTGTCCGCCCACCGCTCGACTCGATGCTCCTCCAGCGGGACGTCGGCCTTGTGACGCATCGCGAACTCCGACCGGAAGCGCGCGATCGGGTCCCGCACGACCATGAACACCACGTCGAAGCGGTCGAGGTGGAACAGGCCCTGTAGCAGGGCGGTGTGCATGTGCTGTGGCGAGCACAACCGCAACCGGTTCAGGGTGCCTTGCCCGACCTTGGAGTCCCGGTAGTGCTCCTTGAAGCCGGCAGTCCGGAACACCCGCTCGATCGTGGTGCCGCCGGTCTTCGGGACGTGTACGAACAGGACGTTCGTGTCCTCTCTGCGGTAAACCGGCATCCGGGCGGCCCCGTCATCTCGTCGTCTGATCGGTCGGGTCGGCGTCACAGTAGCGTGCGGGCGCCCGGTCAGCGCGATGGCGGGGTGCGGTGTCACTGGAAGGTGAGCGTGCCGAGGACGGCTGCCATCAGCACGACCAGCAGGCCGACCATCCAGCGCAGCAGGCGGAGCTCGGCCTTGATTCCCGTGATCTCGCCACGAAGTTCGGCGATCTCGCCGTGTAGTTGAAGCCGGAGGTTCTCCAGGTCGCGTTTGGTGGCGACGTCGCCCCACCCGCTCGGAGGCAGGTGCGCGAACAGCGTATCGGTCTGCGTCGGTCCGATGGCGCCCACCAATGCCTCCTGGAGTTCGCGCCGCTGGCGCTCGTCTATACCCATCTTCGCACGACCCGGCGGAGGCGGTCGGCGAGTGTGGGCGGGGTCCGCGATGCGGCGTCGATCTTCTTGCGAGCGGCGCGGCGGGCCTGCCGTCGCGCCACGCTGACCTCGGCCGCAGTGTGGTCGAAGGCCAGCCTTCGCGCCGAGCCGTAGAGGCCGGCGTAGCGGCCGGCCACGCTGTCGAGGTCGCTCGCATCGGGAGTCTCGGCACTGGTGCATGCGCTCCAGACCGACTCGGCGACCTCGCGCAGCTCGAGCGGCAGGTCCTCCTCGGTCAGGTCCCCGAAGCCGATCCGATGCCGGCGAAGATCCGGGTCGAGGAACTCCTCGACCCGCCCGGCTGCCTGTGCGTCGCCGAGCGGCAGCCTGAGCCCGAAGGCGCTGTCCACGGCGGCGAGTGTCGAGCGCCAGTCGGCCAGCAGGTCGTCGTACCTGACGAACGTCCTGCTGCGCTCGCGGGTGAAGCGCTCGGCGACCAGCATCGCGTTCACCCACCCGGCGAGGTTCTTCACCGCGAACGTCGTGGCGTCGACGTCGCGGTTGCGATCCGCGTAGTGGGTGGCGCGGCTGCCGACCACCTCGGCCGCATGCCGCAGCATGACGACGTACGCCGGGCGAAGACCCAGGTCCTCGGCGACCTCGCTCCACAGCGGGATCTCCCAGCAGATCCGCGGATCCTTGACCACGGTGAGGTCGTGGCCCTCGGTGGCCTGCGTCAACCAGCCTCTCAGCCGCTCCCGGTCCGGAGCGCGAACCGCAGCGTGCATGAGGCTGGCGGCCTCGGGACGGCCGTCGGCGATCCCGACCGCCGCACGCTGGAGCAGCCTGTTGTGGAAGTCCACCGACCACTTCGACTCGTAGAACCCGCGTGGGTTGGTGCGATTGGCCGCAAGGTACGGGCCCGGCACGTGCACACCGAGATGGGCCAGGGCCCCGGCCATCGTGCTGGTGCCGCTGCGTCCCGCCCCGGTGACCAGCAGCAGCGTTGGGCTCATGGCCAGTCACCCTAGCGGCGAGCGGACACCCCTACGATGGGGCGATGCGGATCTGCGTGGTGGCACTGGGCAAGATCGGTCTGCCGCTCGCGGTCCAGTTCGCCACGTCGTCCCCCTCCACCCCGCCCACAGAGGGCCACACCGTCGTCGGGGCCGACGTGTCGGAACGGGTGGTGGACCTTGTCAACGCCGGACGGGAGCCGTTCCCGGGCGAGCACCAGCTGGACGAGCGACTGGCGGCCGCGGTTCAGTCCGGCCGGCTGCGCGCGACCACCGACACCACCGCAGCGGTCCGGGACGCAGAGGTGGTCGTGCTCGTCGTGCCCGTGTTCGTCGACGCCGAGGGCATCCCCGACTTCACGTCGATGGACGCGGCGACCCGCGCCGTCGCCGCCGGTCTGCAGCCGGGTGCTCTGGTCAGCTACGAGACCACCCTGCCCGTGGGCACTACGCGGGGCCGGTGGGCGCGGATGCTCCAGGAGGGGTCCGGGCTCGAGGCGGGCGAGGGCTTCTCGCTGGTGTTCAGCCCGGAGAGGGTGCTCACCGGGCGGGTCTTCGCCGACCTGCGCCGCTACCCGAAGCTCGTCGGCGGCGTCGACGAGCGGTCCGCTGCTGCGGGGGTGCGGTTCTACGAGCAGGTGCTCGACTTCGACGAGCGTGCCGACCTGGCCCGCCCGAACGGCGTGTGGGACCTCGGCTCGACGGAGGCCGCGGAGCTGGCCAAGCTGGCCGAGACGACGTACCGCGACGTGAACATCGGGCTGGCCAACCAGTTCGCGCGGTACGCCGACACGGTCGGGGTGGACGTGATGGCGGTGATCGAGGCCTGCAACAGCCAGCCCTACAGCCACATCCACCGGCCCGGCATCGCGGTCGGCGGACACTGCATCCCGATCTACCCGCGGATCTACCTGTGGAACGACCCGTCGGCGACCGTGGTGCGGGCGGCCCGCGAGGTGAACGCGGCGATGCCCGGCTACGCGGTCGACCTGCTCGCCGCGGCGTACGGAGATCTGTCCGGTGCCCGGGTGCTGGTGCTCGGCGCCGCCTACCGCGCAGGCGTGAAGGAGACCGCGTTCTCGGGGGTGTTCCCGACCGTGGCGGCGTTGCGCGGGCACGGCGCAGAGGTCTTCGTGTCCGACCCGCTCTACGATCCCGGCGAGCTGGAGGCGCTGGGGCTGCGGCCGCATCGCGGTGAGCCGGTGGACGCCGCGGTTGTGCAGACCGACCATGCGGCGTACGCCGAGCTCACTCCGGAGGACCTGCCGGAGGTGAAGGTGATCGTCGACGGACGCAGGGTCACCGACCCTGCCAAGTGGACCGGCGTGCGCCGGATCGTGATCGGCGGCCCCTCGGCTACGCCTGCGTGAGCTCGCCCGCGGACTCGACGTACCGCTCACCGGTCCGCGGGCAGCGCCAACCCGACCCGTCTCTGGTCAGGGGCACGCCGGCACGCCCGACCCAGCCGACCCGGCGCGCGGGCACGCCGACCACGAGGCCATGGGCGGGCACGTCCCTGGTGACCACCGCCCCCGCCGCGACCATCGCCCAGGCGCCGATCCGCACCGGTGCCACGCAGACCGCCAGGGCCCCGATGGAGGCGCCCTGCTCGACGACGACCCCCACGGGCTCCCAGTCGCCGCCACGCTTGAGCGTGCCGTCGGGGTCGATCGAGCGCGGGTACTCGTCGTTGGTGAGCACCGCTGCCGGTCCGATGAACACCCCGTCGCCGAGCGAGGCCGGCTCGTAGACCAGGGCGTAGTTCTGCAGCTTGCAGCGGTTGCCGATGACGACGCCGGATCCGACGTACGCGCCGCGACCGACCACGCACTCGGCACCGAGAGTCGCGCCCTCCCGGACCTGCGCGAGCTCCCAGACGGTGCTCCCGTCGCCGATCCGCGCGGACGGGTCCACCTGCGCGGTGGGCAAGATCTGCGCAGACACAGCATTCATCCTGCCACCTCCCGCGCTGCTATAGAATGCTATAGAACTCTCATTTCGCTATAGGTGCTATCTTGTGCTCGTGGCACGAGTGCCGAACCCGTACCGGCCCGGGTTCAACCAGACACCGACTGCCCTCGCCGGGCGCGAGGGTGTCCTTGCCGCGTTCCGCGAAGCCCTCGACGTCGCCGCTCTCGATGCTCGCACTCCCCGACCACTTCTGCTGACCGGAGGGCGGGGGGTCGGCAAGACCGTGGTCATGGGGGAGGCGGCGGTCATGGCAGCAACCGACTACGGCTGGCTGACCGTGCCGGTCGAGGTCCGTCCCAGATCCTCGTTCACGCCGCAGCTCGTGGAGCGACTGTCGATCGCGCGAGACCTCTACGCCCAGGCTCCGGCCGGGCGAGATGTCGAGGTTGTGTCCACGAAGGTGCGGGCCGCTGTCCTCGGCCTGGGTGCCGAGGTCGAGCTGCGTCGCCGCACTCACCCTGCGTCGACCACCGCGGGGGAGCTGGATGCTGCGCTGGCGGGGGCCGTGGAGGCGGCCGAGGCGCACTCGGCCGGTCTGGTGGTGACACTCGACGAGATCCACCTCGCCGAGCGCGCCGAGCTGGCGGACCTCGCCGCGACCCTGCAGCAGCGCGTTCCGGACGGCTGGCCGCTGGTCGTCGTGATGGCCGGTCTGCCCAGCATGCGTGAACCCAGACGAGCGGTGACTTACCTCGAACGCGGGGAGTGGCACGTGCTCGGACCGCTCGACCCGGCGGCCAGCCGCACCGCGCTGGAGCGTCCGGCGATCGCCGCGGGACGGCCTCTGAGCGCCGCGGCGGCTGACCTCCTCGTCGACGCCTCGGGCGGATACCCCTACGCCATCCAGGTTCTCGGCCACCACGCCTGGCGCACTTCCGCGCACTCAGACGGCATCGATGTCCGACACGCTCGCGCTGCCGTGGCCGCCGGGCAGCGGGACCTCGAGGCAGGGCTGTACGCCGTCCGCTGGCAAGACGCGTCGCCGCGTGAACGCGAGTACCTCCTCGCACTGGCCAAGTTGTCGTCGGAAGACGTCGACGCCACGAGTGCGGGTGTCGCCCGAAGGTTGGGCCGAGCGCCGAGTGACGTCTCCTACCTGCGAGACCGCCTCGTCAAGAAGGGCACGCTGTTCGCCGACGGGCGCCGATTGCACTTCCCGACACCCGGCATGGCCGAGTGGATCGTGCGGACCGCCGACAACGAGGATCAGTGATTGCGCTGCTGCGGCGACGCGCTGTCCGGTTGCTGCGCGAGCTGAGCGTGCTTCGGCCGGTGGTGAGCGTCCTCGTCGACGCCACCGCTGATGCGGCACTGGTCGACGCCAGCCTCGACTCCGTCCGTGCCCAGCCCGTGGCCGGGCTGGAGATCGTGGTGGTCGGGCCGGGGATGGACGCACGAGTGGCCAGGCACCTCGACGAGGACTGGCGGGTGCGGCGGGGCGATGGCCGGCGCTCGGCGCGCGGGCGGTACGTCCTTTGTCTGCAGCCGGGGGACCGGCTCGCCGGGGGTGCCATCGAGGCCCTGCTCGCAGGCATCGGAGCCTCTGGTGCGTCTGTGGCGTTGGGGAGCACGGCTCACGACGTACCGCGGGCACCACTTGCTGCAGATGGGCGGTCCAAGGGGCTTCGGAACCACCCGGACGCAGCATCTGGTCGGACCTCGCCCACGCGTCTGGGCGCGGCTCCGCAGTTGGTGTGGCCGCTCCGCTCGGCGCGGATGCTCTTTCGCCGCAAGGGGCTGGGCCCGTCCGTGCTCACGGCCGATCCGGTCGAGCTCGTGGATGCGCTGCTCGCCGCGCCGTCGGTGGTCGGCGTGCCCACAGTGACGCTGCTGGATCCGGCTCCCCGCGACGCACGCTTCGGAGTCGTCGACGACCCGACGCCGGAGCTCGCACGATGGCTGGAGCGGTCGCGCGAGATCGAGGGAGTGCTGGGCCGGCCCGGCGACGAGTCGGTGCTCGACGCATGGCGGCGCGGCTGGCTGGCCGGTGAGGCCGACCGCTTCCTCGACGCGGCAGAGCGGATGGACGCGCAGCAGTGGGCGGCACTGTCCGACCACGTCCGCGTGGTCGTCGACGGCCTCGCGACGTCGGGCTTCGCAGAGGTTCCCGTCGAGCCGCGGGTGAAGGCGTGGCTGGCCGCGCAGGACCGGCGGGCCGACCTCGAGGCGTTCGTGCTGGCGCGGCGCTTCGAGCAGGGGGAGTACCCCACCGACGTGCGCGACGGACAGGTCTTCGCCGTACTCCCCGTCGACCTTCCCCCGGACCTGCTGAGGCTCGGCGAGACCGAGACGCCGCTGGTGACCTCGCTACGACGGCTTCGGGACTCCGCGCCGGGGGACGAAGGCACGGCGCGGGTCCAGCTGGTCGCCTACGTCGACCGGGTGTCCGTGCCGCAGACCCCCGACGTGACCGTCCTCCTCGACGGTCAGCAGCTTCAGGTCGACCCCGCGCCGGACCCCGAGGTGACGATCGAGGCCGGAAGCCGGTTCCAGGACTATGCCCGCGCGTCGTGGGGAGTCGACGTGCCGACGTCGGCAGGCCCTGCGGAGCTGGAGGTCCGCGTCGACGTGCAGGGGGTGCGCCGCACCGCCACCCAGCCGCTGGACCTGTCGCATCTGCCTGCCGCCCCCGCTCGCGAGGATCGGCCGCTGGCCGACGACGAGCGCGGCCGCTATGCCCAGGCACGGCTGCAGGAGGAGTACGCCGCGCGCCGCGGCTCGGTTCCGCTCGACCCGCAGCTGGCCTACTTCCAGTCCTACGACGGCCGGTCGGCCACGGACAGTCCGGTGGCGATCCATGCCGAGCTGCGCCGCCGGAGACCGGACCTGCGCACCGTCTGGGCGGTGCGCGACCTCGCGGCCGCGATCCCCGAGGGCGCCGAGCCGGTGCTGTGGGGCAGCAGGGCGTGGTACGACGTGCTGGCTCGCACGACGTACGTGGTGACGAACATCGAGATGGAGCGATGGTTCCGGCGCAGGGACGGCCAGCAGCTCGTGCAGACCTTCCACGGCTACCCGTCCAAGACGATGGGGATCGGGCTGTGGCGCGACAAGGGCTTCACCGACAGCCGGATCGCCCAACAGCTAGAGCGCACCTCGCGGCAGTGGAGCCTGCTGGTGACGCCGAGCCCGGAGATGGACGGCTACTACCGCGAGCACTACGCCTACGACGGGCGGATCGTCGCGGCAGGCTATCCCCGGGACGACGTGCTGGTCGGCCCGGACGCGGACCGGATCCGCGACGACGTACGCCGCCGACTCGGGATCGGCGCCGGGAAGACCGCTGTGCTCTACGCACCGACCTGGCGCGACGACCTGGCCACCAACTACCGCGCGGCCCGGGCGGGGGACTTCTTCGACGTGGACGCCGCGGCGACGGCCCTCGGCGAGGGGTTCGTGCTGCTGCTGCGCGGGCACCGGTTCCACCCGCCTCACACCTCGCCTGGGAAGACCGGCCGGGCCCGGCTGATCGACGTCACCGACCATCCCGAGGTCAACGACCTGATCCTCGCCTCGGACGCCGCGGTGCTCGACTACTCCTCACTGCGGTTCGACTACGCGCTCACCGGCCGGCCGATGATCTTCCTGGTCCCCGACGTGTCCGAGTACACCGCCCACACCCGGGGCTTCCTGTTCGACTTCGCGCCGACCGCGCCCGGGCCTTGGGCGGACGACACCGCGGGAGTCGTGGCCGCGCTGCGCGACCTGCCTGCCGTCGCCGCGGCGCACAGGGCGGCGTACGACGCCTTCAACCAGCGGTTCAACCGGCTGAACGACGGCCACGCCGCCGAGCGCGTCGTCACCGCCCTGCTGGAATGAGTCAGTCGATCGGGTCGTCGCGGCGCAGGTCGACGATGTGGCCGGTCATCGACGAGACCAGCGTGTCCAGCGAGGCGCGGGCGACCACCGCGGACTCCAGCAGCGAGTCGGCCGGCTCCTGCCCGAACGCCTTGGTGCGCATCGGGGTGCCGGTCCGCTCCGGGTTCACGCAGTTCACCCGCACCCCGGCGGGCGCCCACTCGTCGGCGAGCGCCTGGGTCAGGTTGACGACCGCGGCCTTCGCCGAGGAGTACAGCGAGTAGCCGCTGCGCCCGCGCGTGTAGGAGCTCGAGGTGAACAGCAGCAGCCCGCCGCGGGCGCGGGCAAGGTGCGGGAAGAACTCCTGGGCGATCAGCACCGGCGCCAGGTAGTTGACCTCGGTGGCCGCATAGATCGTCTCCTCCGAGGCGTCCATCAGCTCGCCCCGGGGGAGCACGCCCGCGGTGTTGACGACGTAGTCGATGCCGCCGTGCTCCTCGACCACCTGTCGCGCCGCCGCGGCCAGGTCGCCTCGTCGCTCCACGTGCGTGCGGGTGGTGGACCGGCTGAACGTGCAGACCTGCGCGCCGTACGACGCGGCCAGCTCTGCGATGTCCGCGCCGATCCCGTAGCTGCCGCCGAAGACGACCATGGTCTTGCCGTCGAGGGCCTCGCGGTAGCCCTCGTCGCTGCGGGAGGCCGGTAGGTCGTGGGTGGTGAGCTGGAACAGCTTGTCGGCGATGTAGACGTCGATCGGCTCGGTGACCTTCATGTTCCGCTCGTCGCCGCGCACCACGGTGATGGGTACGTCGGGCAGGTAGCGCAGCACCACCGAGCAGTCGTCGGTCGCGGTGAACGACTCGTCCCGGCCGGCGATCTCGTAGGCCTTCTTGATCACCGACGCCGTGAACGCCTGCGGTGTCTGGCCGCGCCGCAGCGCCGCCCGCGGCGGGATCGACGTGATCGTGTCGTCCTGGTCGACCTCGATGATCGTGTCCGCGGACGGGATCGCCACGTCGACGGCGTCGAAGTGGTCAAGCGCGTCGAAGCACTCGGTGATGATCCGCGGCGACAGCAGCGGACGGACGGCGTCGTGCAGCAGCACCTTGCACCCTGTAGCCGCACTGTCGCCCAGCCAGTTCAATGCGCGCAGGGTGGTGTCGTTGCGGGTGGTCTCGGCGCCCTCCAGGATGTCGACGACCTTGCCGTAGCCGCCCTTGCGGACGATCTCCCGCACCGCGTCGAGATGGCCCGGCGCCATCATCACCAGGATCTCGTCGACGGACTCGTGGCTGTCCAGGACGGCCAGGGTGTGCTCGAGGATCGGTTTGCCGGCGATCTTGATCAGCTGCTTGGGGATGTCCAGGCCGACCCGGATGCCGACCCCTCCGGCGAGCAGCACCGCGACGTTCCTGCGTCCTTCTCCCGGGCGCTCCGCGCTCGCCGTGCTCATCGAGAGGCACCCCTCACGAGCCGGCTGCGCACGCCGCGGGCGATCCGGCCCGGGGTGATCCGGCCGGCGCGCTCGGCCTCGGCGATGCGTCGCTCGGCCTTGCGTCGCTCGGCGTTGCGGGCCGCGGCGATGCTGGCGCGGGCCACCGACTCCGCGTTGGCGTAGTAGTCGCAGTAGTCCTCGCGTACGGCGTCCAGCGCCGCGAGCAGCTCGGCCGGGTCGCCGGCTGTGTTGTCGTGGTCACTGCGCGCCAGGTCGCGCAGGGCGGCGTACGCACGCTCGGCGACAGCCTGCAGGTCGGGACGTACGCCGAGCTCGCTCCAGGCCGGGGCGGCCCGGCGCAGCGACGGGTCGACGAGGGTGTCCGCCTCGGCGAGCCGCTCGGGCTCCACGTCGAGCAGCGGCAGGTCGAGCCGGGCCGAGGCGGTCCGCATCGTCGAGCGCCAGTCCCCGAGCAGCTCGTCGTAGCCGACCAGTGCCCGCGATAGCTCACGGGTGTGCAGCTCGGTGAACAGCATCACGTTCAGCCAGCCGGCGGTCCGGGTGGCCGCGGTCGAGCCGGTGCCGTAGGCGAGCTCGCGGCTCTTGATGCACGCGGCCGGGTGGCGCACCATCGTCACCACGCTCAGGCGCGCAGAGAGGTCGCCGGCGGCCTTGGCGTAGAGCTCCAGGAACCAGCCCAGCCGCGGGTCCTTGACCACCACCCGGTCGCTGACCGCGAACTGCTCGGCCAGCCAGCCGCGGAGATCGGTGTACGCCGAGTCGCGGGCTGCGGCGTCGGCTGCCAGCGACCAGGCCTGCGGCCGGGCATCCTCGGGCCCGACGCCGACCGACCGCAGCAGCGCGTTGTGGAAGTCGACCGCCCAGCGCGGCTCGCCGAACCCTCGCGGGTTGGAGGTGTCCGCGACGACCTCGGGCTGCGGGATGTGGTAGCCGAGCCGCCCGGCCAGCCCGGTGAACAGGCTGGTCCCGCTGCGACCGGAGCCGGCCACCACGAGCAGCGACTTCGTCATGGCGCAACTTTGTCACACGCCGCCGCCTGGCATGAGAGGCTGGTGCTGCCCGCCCTCACGGGGGATTCAGCCAGAGATGATGCGGCCGGACGACTCCTCGTCTATAGTCACATGGGTCACATCTGTCATACACGTCACATTGGTCACGGATTGTCAATGCCCCAGCTGCGCTTCCCCCTGCGACGGGCCACGGCCCGGGTGCTCACCTGCCTGTGCCTGACCGGTGCCGCGGGCATCGGCTCGGCCGTGATCGTGCTGCCCGCACGGGCCTCCTCCGACGTCGCCCCGGTCTCCGGGCACGCCCGGACCGGACCCGAGATCCCGGCCCATGCGCGCACGACGTACCACAGCCTGGCGGTGCCCACCGTCGCCGGCGCGGAGAGCCGGACCTCGACCGCTGAACCGAGCACGTCGCCCGACGCGGCATCAGGATCGCCGCGCAGCCTAGCGCCGTCCGCGCGGACGGTCGCCGACCCGGTGGTGTCGAGGCTCACCGCGCACTTCACCGCGTCATACGGTCTTGTCGGGGTGACCTGGGCGGCGGGCTTCCCCGAGCAGGACCTGGCCGTGCAGGTGCGCACCCACGCCGCCGACAGCGGCTGGTCGTCCTGGCAGGGTCTCGACATCGACCCCGATGGTCCAGCCGGGCCGACGGAGACTGCCGGCACCCGTGAAGGTACGTCGCCCACCTGGGTCGGCGACGCCGACGGGGTCGCCGTCCGGATCCGGTCCAGCAACGGCACGGCTCCCTCCGACGTGAAGGTCGCGATCATCGACGGCGGCACCGGCCTCGCCGTACCCACCACGCCGATCACCCCCGTCAGCTACTCGGAACCTTCCGCGGACACCTCCGGGACCATGGCTAGGACGAGTGTCGTCAGTGCGGTGGCCACCACGTCGCCGTCCGCCACCGCGACCCCCACTGCCACCGCGACTGCCACCGCCACCGCGACTGCCACTGCCACCTGGCCGACGGCCACGGCGACCCCGAGCGGCACACTCACGCCGTTGTCGGTGGCCGTGCCCGCGTCCACCACCACGTTGCCGAAGGGCGCGGTCGGCACGTCCATCCCGCGGCCGCCGATCATCACCCGCAAGGAGTGGGGGGTCAACACCAAGACCGAGATCTCCTGCTCGGCACCGCGCTTCTCCACGCACATGGACGGGATCGTGCTGCACCACACGGTCAACTCCAACGACTACACCGAGGCCGAGGCACCCGGCATCGTGCGGGCGATCCACCGCTACCACACCGAGGCGCAGGGCTGGTGCGACATCGGCTACAACTTCCTGGTCGACAGGTTCGGGAACATCTACCAGGGCCGGCGCGGCGGCATCGACCGGCAGGTGCGCGGCGCGCACGCCGGGAACTGGGACGTCAACCTGCGGACCACCGGCATCTCGATGATCGGCAACTTCGACAAGGTCGAGGTGCCGCCCGCGATGAAGAAGGCGGTCGTGAAGTTCATGGCCTGGCGGCTGGACTTCTGGGGCCATCCGGCCGGCGGGTTCATCCACTTCGACGGGCACACGATGCACCGGATCTCCGGCCACCGTGACGTGGCGCTGGCAGGCATCAAGCCGTCCACGGCGACCGCCTGCCCCGGCAAGTACGCCTACTACTGGCTCAACCACGGGCTGCGGCGGAGCGTCAAGGCGATCATCGACGCTGCTCCTCCCCGGCCGACCCCGAGTCCGTCCCCGTCGGCGTCGCCCAGCCCGACTCCCACCACGCCCCCGCCGCCGGTGACCAGCCGGATGGCCGGTGAGGACCGGTACGCCAGCTCGGCGCAGATCTCCAAGAGCACCTTCACCGGCACGGTGAAGTCGGTGTTCCTGGCCGCTGGCACGAACTATCCCGACGCGCTCTCCGCCGGCCCTGCTGCGGCGCAGCAGGCGTCCCCGGTGCTGCTGGTGCGTCCGCACGGCATCCCCGCGGCGACTGCCGCCGAGCTTCAGCGGCTCTCCCCGCAGACGATCTACATCCTCGGTGGCACCGGCGCCATCGACGACGCGGTGGCCACGGCGGCCGGCAACTACGCCTCGTCGGTGGTCCGCCTCCAGGGCAACAACCGGTACGGGACCGCGGTCTCGATCGCCTCGCACTTCTGGCCGACCTCCGACACCGTGTACGTCGCCTCCGGGGCCTCCTACCCCGACGCGTTGTCGGGTGGCGCCCTCGCCGCACGCAAGGACGCCCCGATCCTCCTCTCGACCGCCAACCGGCTGCCGCGCTCGGCGGGCAGGGAGCTGGAGCAGCTGCACCCGACCAGAGTGGTGCTGCTCGGCGGACCGGGCGCGCTGTCCGACACCGTGCTGTCCGCGGTCAAGACCAGGGTGCCCACGGCTGCGGTCACCCGGCTGGCCGGCGCGAACCGCTACGGCACGTCCGCCGCGATCGCCAAGGCAGGTTGGTCCAGCTCCGACCAGGCCCTGTTCGCGACCGGAGCGAACTTCCCCGATGCGTTGTCCGGCGTGCCCTCTGCTGCTCGCAAGGGCGCCCCGCTGCTGCTGGCCCGCAACGGCTGCCTGCCGGGCGCGGTGTTCACCGAGAAGACGGAGCTCGCCCCGCAGACCATGATCCTGCTCGGCGGAGCCGACGTCCTCGCCGACGGGACCCCCCTCCACCGCTGCTCCTGACCTGGTGGTTGAGGTGCGGCCCGGTGGTTGAGGTGCGGGGGAGCATCCGGTGGTTGAGGTGCGGGGGAGCGCAGCGGAGGAGCCTCGAAACCACCCGGAGCAGGCCCGGTGGTTGAGGAGGGCGGAGCGCGAGCGGCTCGGTGGTTGAGGTGCGGGGGAGCGCAGCGGAGGAGCCTCGAAACCACCGCACCACCGATGCCCATCCACAACCAGCCGCAGCCCCCTGGCACGGGAGGGCGAAGGCAACCCACACTGGCCAGATGGCCTACACCTATCTACTGCGTTGCGCGGACGGCTCGTACTACGTCGGCAGCACCACCGACCTCGAAGCACGGCTGTGGCAGCACAACTACGGTGACGGTGGGGCTGCCTACACCAGACGGCGCAGGCCCGTCGAGCTCATCTGGGCCGGTGAGTTCGACACCCCGGCCGAGGCATATGCCTTCGAGAAGCAGGTCCAAGGATGGAGCAGAGCCAAGCGGGAGGCTCTGGCCGCGGGGAGACTGGAGCGGCTTCCTGCACTGTCGCGCCGTGGACGGCGTCGTTCGTAGGCGCGACCTGGGGAGCGGCCTGGGCGCAGGGGGTCGGTGGTTTCGAGACGGGCTCCGCTAGCGCTCCGCCCTCCACAACCACCGGGGGGCCGGGGTCGGTGGTTTCGAGACGGGCTCCGCTAGCGCTCCGCCCTCCTCAACCACCGGGGGGCAGGGGTCGGTGGTTTCGAGACGGGCTCCGCTAGCGCTCCGCCCTCC
>DASSKK010000014.1:0-2404 GCA_035690495.1 Nocardioidaceae bacterium
GCCCGACAACGAGGAGGTTCCATGTCCGTCCTGTCCCCCTTGCGGGAGGCCCTGACCGGTGCGCGGTTCACCGGCCCGTCCGCCGTGGCCGAGCCATTGCACGGCATCGACCGCTTGGTGCGCAACATCGAGACCGGCCGGTTCGAGCGCAGCCTGTCCGCGCTCACGGCGGTCGGGTCCGTCATCACCTCGGCCGAGATCTTCTTCGAGCACGACAAGGCCAGCTTCGGCAACGCGTGGATGTGGGCTCCGGTGGCCCTCGGACCGGTCGGGTTCGCCGCCGGCATTGCGGGATTCGCCGACAAGCGCGCGGCCAAGACCGCGCTGCCCATCGCCTCCGCGATCATCGTGGCCAACGGCCTGCAGGGCACGTGGCTGCACGCGCGGGGCATCCAGCAGAAGCCGGGCGGCTGGTCGAACTTCCGCTACAACATGGAGATGGGGCCACCCCTGCTCGCACCACTGCTCATGACCATGGTCGGCGGCATGGGCCTGCTCGCCGCCATCCTGAGGCGCGAGAAGTGAGCCGCGAAGGGCTCCCCCTCGACGATCCGTACGCGAAGGGACGGTTTCCCGCCTTCGACGCGGTCGCGCAGGGCGAGAACTGGGACATGGCCACCACCTCCGTGGTCGCGGCGCGACTGGGCATGCCGCCGGACATCCGCTTCTTCACCCGACACGAGGAGGCGACCGCCACGGCGCTGTGCGACCAGTTGCTGGCGCAGCACGACGACCCGCGCGTCCCGGTCGTCCACCTCATCGATGCACGGCTGGCCGAGAAGCAGTACGACGGCTGGCACTACGAGGACATGCCCGAGGACGCGGCCGCGTGGAAGCAGTCGCTGGCCGGGCTCGACGAGGATGCGCACGAGGCGTGGAACCAGCCGTTCCACCGCTGCGACGACGGGCAGCAGCGCGGACTGGTGCAGGCGGTCGTCGACCTGCAGGACGCGGCGTGGCACGGCATGGTCGCCAAGAAGGTGTGGGGTCTGTGGACCCGCTACGCCTGCTCCGCCTTCTACTCCCACCCCTGGGCGTGGGACGAGATCGGCTGGCCGGGACCGGCCTACCCCCGCGGATACAAGAACCTCGGCATCGACAAGCTCGAGCCGTTCGAGGTGCACGACCACCGACCCACCGACCCCACCCGGATCGGCCTGAGCAAGCGGGGCCGGCACCTGCACTCGAGAGGAGACACAAGCTGATGCACCTGCGGGGCACCTTGGACCACGTGCGGGACCGCAACGAGTCGGCGTGGCTGATGCCGCCGCACCCGGGCACCAACCACCAGCTGCGCCGAGACATGCGCCGTTTTGCGGACGATGACGAGGTCGACCTCGTCATCGTCGGGTGCGGCGCGGGAGGTAGCACGCTCATGCAGCGGCTGGCCCGTCGCGGCTGGCGAGTCGTGGCGCTCGACGCCGGCCCGTTCTGGGACCCCGAGCGCGACTGGGTCAGCGACGAGGCCGGATCACACCACCTCTACTGGAACGACCCCCGGGTGATCGCCGGTGAGGACCCGGTCCCGTTGGGCTCCAACAACTCCGGCCGAGGCGTCGGCGGGTCGATGGTGCACTACGCCGGCTACACCCCACGCTTCCACCCCAGCGACTTCCGCACCTACAGCCAGGACGGTGTCGGCGCTGACTGGCCATTCCGCTACGAGGAGCTGCGACCGTACTACCAGGACATCGAGGAGGAGCTGCCGGTCGCCGGTGACGACTGGCCATGGGGCGACCCGCACCGCTACCCGCACCGGCCGCACCCGGTGGGCGGCAACGGTCAGGCCTTCCTCGAGGGAGCGGCCAAGGTCGGCATCACCGCCAAGGTCGGCCCGGTGGCGATCAGCAACGGCCGCTTCGGCAACCGGCCGCACTGCATCTACCGCGGGTTCTGCCTGCAGGGCTGCAAGGTCGACGCCAAGGCCTCCCCACTCATCACCCACGTCCCGGATGCCCTGGCGCACGGCGCCGAGGTCCGTGCCGACTCGATGGCCACCCGTATCGGCATCGACGACAGCACCGGGCGGGCGACCGGCGTGCACTACGTTCGGCGCGGCGTCGAGCGCTTCCAGCGCGCTCGCATGGTGGCGGTCGCCGGGTACTCGATCGAGACGCCACGACTGCTGCTCAACTCGGCCACCGAGCGCTGGCCGAACGGACTGTGCAACGACCACGACCTGGTCGGCCGGTACATCATGGTGCAGGGAGCCCCCCAGACGGCCGGGCGGTTCGACCGGGAGATCCGGATGTACAAGGCCCCTCCGCCCGAGGTGAGCTCGGAGCAGTTCTACGAGACGGACCCGAAAGCCGACTACCAGCGCGGCTTCTCGCTCCAGACCGTGTCGCCGCTGCCGATCACGTGGTCCGAGCACATCATCGCCGAGGGCTACTGGGGCGAGGCG
>DASSKK010000015.1:0-75565 GCA_035690495.1 Nocardioidaceae bacterium
ACCGGAGCGGTCATCATCCCGCGCAGCCAGCTGTCCGGGAGCTCTCCGGGCGTCGTGCTCACGTCCCAGAACCGGCTGACGTCCTCGGGCCGGTCGAGCACCAGGAACGCCCACCCCTGACTGAACCCCGCGCTCGGCGCGCGCCCGGCGTTGTCGAGCATCCGCTCCACAACGGCGGGGTCCACCGGCCGGTCCGGGTCGTAGCGTCTGACCATCCGGCGTCGCCGGACCACCTCTTGGAACTCCATGGAGCCCATCTTGTCCCACGATGACTTCGAGGCCATGTGGCGCGACCTCGCACCGATCGGCCGGTCCGCGGCCAGCGGCGGCTATTTCCGCCAACCGTTCGGCGCCGCCGAGCGGGAGTGCGTCGCCTGGTTCCGCGAGCAGTGCGCCGCCCGCGACCTCGACGTGGAGGCGGAAGGCAACGGCAACCTCGTGGCCTGGTGGCGTCCGACGGGGGAGTCGTCGTACCGCACCGGCGGGGTCGTCACCGGCTCGCACCTCGACTCGGTGCTCGACGGCGGGGCGTACGACGGACCGCTCGGCGTGGTCTCGGCGCTGGCGGCGATCGACGTCCTGCGGGAACGCGGCGTCACTCCCGGCCGGCCGGTCGGGGTGGGCGTCTTCGTCGAGGAGGAGGGATCCCGGTTCGGCCTCGCCTGCCTCGGCTCGCGCATCGCCACCGGCGCCACACCATGGGAGGAGGCCGCGTCCCTCACCGACCGGGACGGGATCCGCTTCGACGAGGCAGTGGCTGCGGCCTACACCGGTGAGGTGGATCTGCTGAGCAACGTCGGGTGCTTCGTCGAGCTGCACGTCGAGCAGGGCCGCGACCTGGTCGACCGGGACGCCGCGGTCGGCGTGGCGGAGGCGATCTGGCCACACGGCCGTTATCGGTTCGACTTCGCCGGCCAGGCCAACCACGCCGGCACCACCCGGATGGAGGACCGGCACGATCCCATGCTCAGCTACGCGATGACCGCGCTCGCGGCCAACAAGCGGGCCCGGCTGGCCGGGCAACGGGCGACGTTCGGACGCGTCGAGGTGGCACCGAACGGCACCAACGCGATCCCGTCGCGGGTCACGGCGTGGCTCGACGCCCGCGCCGACTCCGAGGAGCATCTCGCCGCTCTCGTCGCCGAGGTCGAGCGGCTCGCCCGGGAGCGGGCCGGGCGGGACGGCACGGGACTGGAGATGACCGCCGAGTCGGTGTCGGCCGCCGTGGCCTTCGACGCAGGCCTCGCCTCGCGCATCGCAGCACCGCACGGCTGGCCGGTGATCGCGACCGGTGCGGGTCATGACGCCGGGGTCCTCTCGACCGCCGGGATACCTACCGCGATGCTGTTCGTGCGCAACCCGACCGGCGTCTCGCACTCCCCGGAGGAGCACGCCTCGACCGCGGACTGCCTCGCCGGGGTCGACGCCCTCGCCGACACACTCGCGCTGGTCTGCGAAGAAGCCCCCTGACCTGGCCCGGCTTCCGCTTTTCACGACACGGCTCGTGGAAAACTGGGTGTCATGGACGCACGTGACGTCACCGTGCCCGACTCGGAGACCGTGCAGCTCGGTCCGAGCCGGACGCGCACGCTTCAGGTGCTGCAGGACGCTGACAACCCGCTGGGAGTCCAAGAGGTCGCCGAGCTCGTCGGACTGCACGTCAATACCGCGCGTTTCCACCTGGACGGACTGGTCGAGGCCGGACTGGCGACTCGGACGCGGGAGGACCGGTCCGAGCCCGGCCGGCCACGCATCGTCTACACGGCCGAACCCACCGGACGGCAGGTGGGCCAACGCAGCTACCGGCTGCTCTCCGAGATCCTGGTCAGCTTCCTCGCCGCCAGCGTGCGGAGACCCACCGACGGCGCGCTCGAGGCCGGCCGCGCCTGGGGCCGCTACCTGACCGAGCGACCTGCGCCCTTCCAGCAGATGGACGCCGGGACGTCGCTCGACCACCTCATGCAGATCCTGGCGGACGTCGGCTTCGACCCGGAAGCCGCCGGCACCAAGCAGAGGCCGCAGATCCGCCTTCGGCACTGTCCGTTCCGTGAGGTCGCCAAGACCCACAGCGACGTGGTGTGCTCTATCCACCTGGGCCTCATGCAGGGCGCGCTCGCCGAGATGCGCGCACCCGTCACCGCCGATCGTCTGGAGCCGTTCATCGAGCCGTCGCTGTGCCTGTCCCACCTGACCCGAAGGTGAGCCCGTCGTCGGAGCTCGTCCGGCGGCTTCCACCGGGCTGCTTCGCGTTCGTGATGGCCACCGGGATCGTCTCCACCGGGCTCGCCCTGGTGGGCCGGACGGTGCTCTCGCTCGTCCTGCTCGCGGTCGCCGTCCTGGGGGGACTGGTGCTGGTCGCGGGCACGACGTGGCGGCTTGTCGCCTACCGGCACGACGTACTCCACGATGCGCGCAACCCCGATCGGGCGTTCGGGTTCTTCACCACGGTGGCGGCGTTGAACGTGGTGGGCGTCCGTCTCGACCTGGCCGGCTACCCGACGGCGGGTCTCGTGCTCGCCGCGGCGAGCGTGCCGATCTGGCTGCTGCTCACCTATGCGATTCCCGGGATGCTCATGCTGGGCCCCCAGACGAGCATGCAGTCCACCGCGGTGGCCGCCGAGGTGAACGGCAGCTGGTTCCTGTGGGTCGTCGGGACGCAGTCCCTCGCCACGGCCGCTGCGGGGCTCGGCTACCGGCAGGTCGTCCCCGCCGCGGCGATGGCGCCGACCGCGGTCGCGCTGTGGGGCGTCGGCGTGATGCTCTACCTGACCCTGGTCAGCCTGGTCACGTGGCGGCTGCTCAGCACCCCGGCCAGCCCGCACACGCTCAGCCCGGCGTACTGGATCTACATGGGCGCGACCGCGATCACAGTGCTCGCCGGAGCCCGCATCCTGACGCTCCCCGCAGACCTTCCGATCATGCAAACCACCGAGAGCCTGGTGGCCGGCCTCACCTACGTGCTGTGGGCGTTCGGCACCTGGTGGATCCCGCTGCTGGTGGCGTTCGGGGTCTGGCGTCACCTGTTGCGCAGCGAGCCGATCCGCTACGAGGCGGGGCTGTGGAGCATCGTGTTCCCCCTTGGCATGTACGCCGTGGCGAGTCTGCTCTTCGGCCGCACGCAGCACCTGGCGTTCATGGAGTGGATCGGACGCGTCGAGGTGTGGGTCGCGGTACTCGCCTGGGTGGCAGTGATGCTCGCGATGCTGCTCGCCGGCCGAAAGCGCGACCGGCCCCGGCCGGCTCAGTAGCGGGCGCCGATGCGACGCCAGCGGCGGCCGCTGGTGCCCGGCTCGTTCGGCCGGGTGGCGGTGCGGCTGCGGTAGACGACGAACGGACGCCACAGGTAGTAGAGCGGGAAGCTCCACGCGTGGACGAGACGGCTGAACGGCCAGACCGCGAAGATCACCCAGGCGGCGGTCGCGTGCACCTGGTACATCACCGGTGCGCTGGTGATCGCATGGATGTCCGGGTGGCCGACGAACAGGCTGCGGAACCACACCGACACCGTGGTCCGGTAGTTGTAGCCGCCCCCGAGCTCCTGCACGCCCAGCGTCAGGTAGATGCCGAGCAGCACGATGATGCCGAGCAGGATCAGCGCCAGGTAGTCGACCGCGCTGGTGGTGGCGCGCACCCGCGGGATCGTCGTACGGCGGAACACCAGGAACCCTGCCCCGATCAGCACGCCGATCGCCGCCAACGATCCGGCGATCCCGGAGAACTCGCTGTACAACCCTTCCGGGATGCCGATCGCCCGGGTCCACGACTCCGGCACCAGGATGCCGAGCACATGCCCGCCGATGGCCGCGAACGTCGCGTAGTGGAACAGCGGAGCCCCCCACTTGAGAAGCCTCTTCTCCTGCAGCTCGGTGGATCGGCTGGTCCAGCCGAACTGGTCGTACTGCCAGCGCCACACGTGCCCGACCACGAACACCACCATCGCCGCGTAGGGCAGGATGACCCACCACCACAGGTCCCAGCTGGTCATCTCATCGCCTCCGCCCCGAGCATCTCCGGGGGTGCGAACGGCTCGCTGCCGATCGGGTCCAGGCCGACGTCCTCCTTCGGCGGACCGTCCGCCGCCAGCCGGCGTACGTCGGACGACTGCCGGTCGGACAATGCCGGCAACCCGGCGCAGACCTCGTCCAGCACCCGGGCGTAGGGGCTCTTCTCCTCGTGCAGCGCGAGCCGCAGCAGCTCCAGCCCGGCCCGGTGCGCCGCCAGTAGCCGGTGCCCCGCGCCGTCCGGCGCCAGCGCGGCGAACTCCAGCACGGCCGGCAGGTAGTCGGGCAGGTCGTCGTCGGTCGGTTCCCAGCCGGACTGGCGGTAGGTGTGCTTGAAGGCGAGCAGCGCCATCCCCCGCTGGCGGGTGTCGCCGTAGCGGAAGTAGGTCAGGTACGGCGAGCAGCGGCGGGTCATGTCGAACGTGTCCACGTGGTGCTCGGCCGCTGCGGACGGACCCTGCTCCCGCAGCCAGGAAACGACCGACTCCAGTGGCTCCCGTCGCCGCGGCGCCAGCTCGGCCAGCGCGGCGTCGACGTCGTCGAGCACCGCGAACAGCCGTTCGTCGGGATACTGCAGCAGCAGCGACGCCAGCTTGCACACCAGCCCCTGGTCGGCCGGCACGGTGGACTCGCGGCGGACCCTCATCGGCTCTGTCCCTCCGGGAACAGGTTCGGTGCGGGCTGGCTGCCGTTCCAGCCGAGCAGGTTGAACCGGGAGTGGCCCTCCTCGTCGCGGAACGTGGTCCCGGCACCGGAGCCCGAGGCGTCCCCGTCCAGGTGGTAGTGCGCGCCGAGCGTGTCCTCCTCGTGCGCGCCGTAGTCCGCGGCCCCACCGGGGTAGCTCAGCGAGCAGTGCTGGTTCATCAGCCGGCCGGCGTCCTCGTGGTGGGACATCGGCACGACGTACCGGTCCTCGTACTTGGCGATCGCGAGCAGCCGGTACAGGTCCTCGACCTCGTGCGCAGCCATGCCCACGCTGTCCGCCAGCGCGGGATCCGGCTCATCCTCGAGCTGGACGGCGCGCATGTGTGCCCGCATCACGGCCAGCCGGCGCAGCACGCGCTGGACAGCGTCGACGTCGCCTGCGGTGAACAGGTTCGCCAGGTAGCGCAGCGGGATGCGCAGATCCTCGATCGCCGCGAACACCTTGTCCGGGTCGGTGTCGTCGTACCCCGCCGCGTCGACGACGTCGGTGACCGGCGAGAGCGGCGGGATGTACCAGACCATCGGCATGGTGCGGTACTCCGGATGCAGGGGCAGCGCGACCCTCTGCTTCATCGCCAGTTCGTAGACCGGTGAGCGCTGAGCGGCCTGGATCCAGTCGTGCGCGATGCCCTGCCGCTCGGCCTCGGCGATCACCTCGGGGTCGTTCGGGTCGAGGAACACCGACAGCTGCGACTCGTAGAGGTCCTTCTCGTCGCGGACCGACGCGGCAGCCTGCACCGCGTCCGCGTCGTAGAGCACCAGCCCGAGGTAGCGCAGCCTTCCCACGCACGTCTCCGAGCAGATCGTCGGCGATCCGGCCTCGATCCGCGGGTAGCACAGCGTGCACTTCTCGGCCTTGCCGGTGCGGTGGTTGAAGTAGACCTTCTTGTACGGACAGCCGGTGACGCAGAACCGCCAGCCACGGCAGCGGTCCTGGTCGACGAGAACGATGCCGTCCTCCTCGCGCTTGTACATCGCGCCCGACGGGCACGACGCCACGCACGAGGGGTTCAGACAGTGCTCGCAGATCCGCGGCAGGTAGAACATGAAGACCTTCTCGAAGTCCAGCCCGAGCTGGTCGGCGAGGCCGGCGAAGTCCGGGTCGGCAGGCGCCGACTCCGGCGCCCCGGCGAGGTCGTCGTCCCAGTTGGGCCCCCACACCGGCCGCATGTCCTTGCCGGTCAGCTGCGACTTCGGCCGGGCGCTCGGCATCGAGTCCGAAAGGGGCGCCGTGGTGAGCCGCTCGTAGTCGTAGGTCCACGGCTCGTAGTAGTCGTCGATGCTGGGCAGGTCCGGGTTGTAGAAGATCGACAGCAGCTTCTTCAGCCGGCCGCCGGCCTTGAGGGTGAGCCGGCCACGGCGGTCCAGCGTCCACCCGCCCTTCCACTGCTGCTGGTCCTCGTAGCGGCGCGGGTAGCCGAGGCCGGGCTTGGTCTCGACGTTGTTGAACCAGATGTACTCGGTGCCAGACCTGTTGGTCCAGGTCTGCTTGCAGGTCACCGAGCAGGTGTGGCACCCGATGCACTTGTCGAGGTTCATCACCATGCCGACCTGGGCCATCACCCTCATCCGAAGTCCACCTCCTGACTGCGCCGCCGCAGCACGGTCACCTCGTCGCGCTGGCTCGCGGTCGGTCCGTAGTAGTTGAACGCGTAGCTGAACTGGGCGTAGCCGCCGAGCATGTGGGTGGGCTTCATCATCAGCCGGGTCAGCGAGTTGTCCCCGCCGCCGTGCCGGCCGCTGATCTCGGTGCGCGGCACGTCGATGTGCCGGTCGATGGTGTGGTACATCATGCAGGTGCCCTTCGGCACCCGATGGCTGACCACTGCACGGCAGGCGACCACGCCGTTGCGGTTGAACGCCTCGATCCACTCGTTGTCCTTGACGCCGATCCGCTCCGCCTCGGAGGGGTTGATCCAGATCACCGGCCCGCCGCGGAACAGCGTCAGCATGTGCAGGTTCTCCTGGTACTCCGAGTGGATCGACCACTTCGAGTGCGGAGTCAGGTAGCGCACGGTGACCTCGGGCCGGTCCGGGTCGCCGAGCCCCTGGTCGCCGAAGTGCCGGCCCATCACCAGCGGCGGCCGGTACGCCGGCAGCCCCTCGCCTAGCTCGAGCATCCAGTCGTGGTCGAGGAAGAAGTGCTGCCGCCCGGTCAGCGTGTGCCACGGCTTCTTGCGCTCCACGTTGATCGTGAACGGCGAGTAGCGGCGGCCGCCGGACTCGGTTCCGGACCACTCGGGTGAGGTGATCACGGCCTGCGGCTGTGCCTGGGTGTCGCCGAACACGATCCGGTCGCCGGCCCGCTCGTGGGCCAGGTCGGCGAGCTTGACGCCGGTGCGGCGCTCGAGGGACTGGAAGCCCTCGACGGCCAGCCGCCCGTTCGTGGTGCCCGACAGCGCGAGGATCGCCTCGCACATGTGCCGGTCCAGCGTCAGCTTGGGCCGCCCGGCGGCCACGCCCTCGCGCACCGTGCCGTTGCGGCTGCGCAGGTCGTCCATCTCCTTGTCCGGCGTCCAGGTGATGCCCTTGGTGGTGGTGCCCAGCGTGTCGAGCAGCGGTCCGACCGCGGCCCACTTCTCGGCGACGGCAGCGTAGTCGCGCTCCACGACGACCAGTTTCGGCATCGTCCGTCCGGGCTCGGGCTCGCACTCGCCGGCCCTCCAGTCCAGGACCCGTCCGCCGGGCTGGGCCAGCTCGTCGGGACTGTCGTGGGCCAGCGGCACGGCCATCACGTCACGGCGTACGCCGAGGTGCGTGGCCGCGAGCCGGGAGAACTCGCGGGCGATCGTGTCGAACGTGTCGAAGTCGGTGCGGGTCTCCCACGGCGGCGCGATCGCCGGGTTGAACGAGTGCACGAACGGGTGCATGTCGGTGGAGGACAGGTCGTGCTTCTCGTACCAGGTCGCGGCCGGCAGCACCACATCGGAGAACAGGCAGGTGGCGGTCATCCGGAAGTCGACGGCCACCGACAGGTCGAGCTTGCCGCGCGGAGCTTCGTCGTGCCAGACCACCTCCGCGGGCCGGTCCTCGGGCGGGGTCTCCGCGGCGCTCGCCGCGTCGTCGGTGCCGAGCAGGTGCCGGAGCATGTACTCATGCCCCTTCATCGAGGAGGCGAACAGGTTGGCCCGCCACACGGTCAGCACCCGCGGCCAGTTCTTCGGGTCGTCGGGGTCCTCGGCAGCGAAGCGCAGGCCACCGCTCTTCAGCTCGTCGACGACGTACTCGTTGACGGGCTTGCCCGCGGCGTCGGCCGCATCGGCGATCTCGAGCGGGTTCCGGTCGAACGCCGGGTGCGACGGCAGCCAGCCGAGCCTTGCGGCCAGCGCGTTGCAGTCCGCGCTGCTGCGGCCGTCGAGCAGGCCCCTGCCCAGTGGGCTGGCCAGCTCCTGGGCGCCGAAGCTCTCGTAGCGCCACTGGTCGGTGGCGAGGTACCAGAGCGGGGTGCCGGCCATGTGCCGGGTGGGCCGCTGCCAGTCCAGTCCGAAGGCCAGGTGCGACCAACCGGTGAGCGGGCGGACCTTCTCCTGCCCGACGTAGTGCGCCCAGCCGCCGCCGTTGACGCCCTCGCAGCCGCACATCATCACCAGGGACAGGAACGTGCGGTAGGTCTCGTCGGAGTGGAACCAGTGGTTGGTGCCCGCGCCCATCGCGATCATCGACCGGCCACGCGTGCGCTCGGCGTTGCGGGCGAACTCGCGGGCCACCCGGGCGGCCGCCTTCGCGGGCACGCCGGTGATCTGCTCCTGCCAGGCCGGTGTGTACGGCGTCCCGGCGTCGTCGTACGACGTGGGCCACTCGCCGGGCAGCCCGTCGCGCGCCACGCCGTACTGCGCGAGCATCAGGTCGAACACGGTGGTGACCAGCCGTCCGCTGACCCGCATCGCGGGAACGCCGCGGCGCAGCGACGAGCCGCCCTCGGTCTCGCCGACGTCGAAGCGGGGCAGGTCGACCGGCACCGTCTCGGCGCCGTCGCGCTCGTGCAGCGACAGCAGCGGATCGACCCCGGCGAGGTCGAGGTTCCACCGTCCGACGCCCTCGTCGTTCCAGCGGAAGCCGAGCGACCCGTTGGGGACAACCGGCTCGCCGGACTCCGCGTCGAGCAGCACGGTCTTGAATGCGGCGTCCTCTCCACCGTCGGTCGGGCCCGCTCCTCCGTCGGTCGGGCCTGCTCCTCCGTCGGTCGAGCTTGTCGAGACCAGGTCCGCGGCGGTAAGGAACTTGTCGGGCACGTAGCTGCCTTCGCGTTCCCGCAGCGTCACGAGGAACGGCAGGTCGGTGTAGGTCTTGGCGTACTCGGTGAAGTAGGGCACCTCCCGGCCCTTGTAGAACTCGGTGAGGATCACGTGCCCCATGGCCATCGCCAGCGCGGCGTCGGTGCCGGGGGCTGCGGCCAGCCAGTCGTCGGCGAACTTGGTGTGGTCGGAGAAGTCCGGCGAGACCACGACCACCTTCTGGCCCTTGTAGCGGGCCTCGGTCATGAAGTGCGCGTCCGGCGTGCGGGTGATGGGCAGGTTGGTGCCCCACACGATCAGGTAGCCGGCGTTCCACCAGTCGCCCGACTCGGGCACGTCGGTCTGGTCGCCGAAGACCTGCGGCGACGCGGCGGGCAGGTCGGCGTACCAGTCGTAGAACGAGGAGATGGTGGCGCCGATCATCGACAGGAACCGCGTCCCGGCGGCGTAGGAGACCATCGACATCGCGGGGATCGGAGAGAAGCCGACCACCCGGTCCGGGCCGTACTCCTTGATCGTGTGCACATGGGCGGCGGCGATCAGCTCGCTCACCTCGGACCAGGTGGACCGGACGAACCCGCCCTTGCCGCGGGCGCGCTGCCAGCCGGTCACCTTCTCGCGGTCCGCGGTCAGCGCCTGCCAGGCGTCCACCGGGTCCGCGTGCTCCCGGCGCGCCGCCCGCCAGGCGTCCAGCAGCGGCGAGCGCACGTAGGGGTAGCGCACCCGGGTCGGCGAGTAGATGTACCAGGAGAACGACGCTCCGCGCGGACAGCCGCGTGGCTCGTACTCCGGGGAGTCGGGGCCCACCGAGGGGTAGTCGACGGCCTGGGTCTCCCAGGTGATGATGCCGTCCTTGACGTAGACCTTCCACGAGCACGACCCGGTGCAGTTCACCCCGTGCGTGGAGCGGACCTCCTTGTCGTGCCGCCAGCGCTCCCGGTAGAACTCGTCGGCGTGCCTGCCGCCCTTGCGGTACAGGCTGCGACGGTCGTCGGACTGCTCTCCCGGGAAGAAGAACTGCGCCTTGCGCATCAGCCGGTCGACCGGTGACTCCTCCCGCAAGCTCGCCATGCTCGGACGTTACCCGATCGACGTGGGACTATCGCCCCGTGGAGGCGAGAGTGGTTTCCGCGGCGACGACGTACTGGCTCGAGCGGGCGTGGACCGGCGACCGGATGGTCGACGGCGTCGCGGTGTCGGTCGAGGACGGCCGGTTCGTCCGCGTCGAGCAGGCTCTTCCCGGGGACGCGGAACGCCTGGCCGGACTCACAGTGCCGGGCTTCGCGAACTGCCACAGTCATGCGTTCCACCGCGCCCTGCGCGGTCGGACCCAGGCCGGGCGCGGGTCGTTCTGGACCTGGCGCGAGCAGATGTACGCCGTCGCCGGGCGGCTCACCCCGGACAGCTACTACGCGCTGGCCCGGGCGACGTACCGCGAGATGGTCTCGGCCGGGTACACCGGCGTCGGCGAGTTCCACTACCTGCACCACCAGGGCGACGGCACGGCGTACGACGACCCGAACCAGATGGCGAAGGCGCTGCTCGCCGCCGCGCACGACGCGGGGATCCGGATCACGCTGCTCGACACGTGCTACCTCGCGGCCGGGTTCGGGCGGCCTCCGGAGGGCGTGCAGGTCCGCTACAGCGACGGCGACGCGGAGGCGTGGGCGAAGCGGGTGGAAGGGCTGGCGAGCGGCGACGGCCGGCTGGTCGGTGCCGCGGTGCACTCGGTGCGTGCTGTGCCTCGTGAGCAGATTCCGACTGTGGTCGAGTGGGCGGACGTGCGCCGGGCGCCGCTGCACGTGCACCTGTCCGAGCAGACCGCCGAGAACGACGCGTGCATCGCTGCGCACGGTGCAACGCCGAGTGAGCTTCTCGCCGACGCGGGCGCCTGGGGGCCGCGGGCGAGCGCGGTGCACGCCACCCACCTCACCGAGGGGGACATCGCGCTGCTCGGAGCGAGCGGGACGCACGCCTGCCTCTGCCCGACCACCGAGAGGGACCTCGGCGACGGCATCGGCCCCTCGCGGGAGCTGCACACGGCGGGGTCGCCGCTCACGCTGGGCTCGGACAGCCAGGCGGTCGTCGACCCGTTCGAGGAGATGCGCGCGGTCGAGCTCGACGAGCGGCTGGCCACTCGCGAGCGCGGCCACTGGGCGGCCGAGGAGCTGATCGCCGCAGGGACCGTCCAGGGCCACCGTTCGCTCGGCTTCCCTGACGCCGGCCGCATCGAGGTCGGTGCGCGCGCCGACCTGGTCGTGCTGGACACCGCCACCGCGACGATGGCCGGCACCGGTGGCGACGTCGCCTCGGTGGTCTTCGCGGCCACCGCAGCCGACGTACGACGCGTCATGGTGGACGGACGCTGGGTCGTCGGCGTCGAGGACCGCGCGCAGGTGGGCGCAGAGCTTCGGGCTGCCATCGAGCGGATCTGGGAGGGCTGATGGTGGTTTCGACGGGCTCGACCGTCGCGCTGACCGGCATCGGCGAGCTGGTCACCAACGACGAGCAGCACGGCGCGCCGCTGGGGCTGCTGCGCGATGCTGCGGTGGTCGTGGAGGGCAGCCGGGTCGCCTGGGTCGGTCCGGCAAGCCGGGTGCCGGCCGCCGACGCCGGCTACGACGTGGGCGGCCGCGCGGTGATCCCCGGCTTCGTGGACTCGCACGCGCACCTCCTGTTCGCCGGCGACCGTGCCGAGGAGTTCGCCGCGCGGATGACCGGTACGCCGTACTCCGCCGGCGGGATCCGCACCACAGTGGCCGCGACCCGGGCCGCCTCCGACGAGCAGCTCGCGGCCAACTTGGCCCGGCTGGTCGAGGAGATGCTGCGCCAGGGCACGACGACGGTCGAGGTGAAGAGCGGCTACGGGCTCACCGTCGCCGACGAGGCACGGGCGCTGGCGATCGGCAGGCGACTCACCGAGGAGACCACGTTCCTCGGTGCGCACGTGGTGCCCGGGGAGTACGCCGACGACCCCGCCGGCTACGTCGAACTGGTGACGGGTCCGATGCTGGACGCCTGTGTGCCGTACGCGAAGTGGATCGACGCGTTCTGCGAGCGCGGGGCCTTCGACGCCGACCAGGCGCGCAGCATCCTGCAGGCGGGGATGGCCGCGGGTCTCGAGGGACGGTTGCACGCCAATCAGCTCGGGCCGGGGCCCGGTGTGCAGCTGGCCTGCGAGCTGGGGTTGGCCGCCGTGGACCACTGCACCCACCTCTCGGACGCCGACGTGGACGCGCTGGCCGGGTCCGGCACGATCGCCACGTTGCTGCCGGGCGTGGAGTTCTCGACGCGGTCGCCGTACCCGTCCGGCCGTCGCCTGCTCGACGCGGGTGTCTCGGTGGCGCTGGCCACCGACTGCAACCCGGGCTCCTGCTACACCTCCTCGATGCCGCTGTGCCTTGCGCTCGCGGTCCGGGAGATGGGCATGTCTCCCGCAGAGGCGCTGCACGCGGCCACCCACGGCGGAGCACGGGCGCTCAGGCGCGACGACCTGGGCCGGCTCGTGCCCGGTGCCCGTGCCGACCTGGTCGTGCTCGACGCGCCGTCGTACCTGCATCTGGCCTACCGACCCGGCGTGCCGTTGGTGCGGGAGGTCTTCGTGGCCGGCCGTCGCACCTGAGGCCGCATCGAGAGAGCAAGGGTGCTCAACGCGGCATTTGCCTGGATCCCCTCGCGGACTCAGCGCGAGCTCCCTGTGTTCAACATTTGTCAAACCGGCGCTAAGGTGGGTGCCATGCCTACATCGATCGGCTTTCGCCCGACGCCGGACGACGAGCGCATCCTGCGAGAGGCCGGGCAACCCGGCGAGAGCACCTCGGACACGCTGCGCCGCGCGCTACGGCTGCTGGACCACGAACGCTGGTTGACCCGGTTCCGCGCAGACGCCGAGCCACTCAAGGACGAGGACGTCAACACGGAGCCAGAGGCCTGGTGATCCGTGGGGCCGTCTACCGGGTCGACCTGGGTCGCCCGCGTAGCCACGAGCAGGGCGGCAAGCGACTGGGCCTGGTCCTCTCCCCGTCGGACTCGCCGTTGTCCGTTGTCACCGTGGTTCCTACGTCCACCTCGGCCGGCCCATCGGTGCATCGTCCCGAGCTCGAAGTCGCTGGTCGACTGACGCGAATGCTGGTCGACCAGATCCGCTCGATCGACGTGGACTACGTCGTCGGTGACCCCATCGACTACCTCACCCGTGAACAGCTTGGAGAGATCGAGCTGGCCCTGGTCCACTACCTCGGAGTCCAGGACGCGAGCCCGCCCCGGTCTTCATAGAGGGCGCCCGTAGCCGGATCGACCGTCGACTATCGCCCGGTCCCTCGCGACACCGCCCATGGTCGCGCTGGCCGTCGCGCACCCGGCGAGGGTCGACAGTGGAGCGCTGGGCCCGGTATCTGGCCCCAGCACTCCCATGTCACCTGCGGCACCCAGTAGTCCCGCGAGTCGATCGGCTTGCGGGCATCGTGTCAATGTTCGATGTCAGCTGCACGGATGCGCGAAGTCCTATGCACGCTCAGGTGGCCACGAGGCGGGCGCTGACGTCGGGAAGTTCTCCGAAGCGGGCCCGTTCGTCGGTGGTCAGGACGGTCCGGTCGGCGGCACGGGCGGTAGCGGCAATGATGAGGTCGTGCGTGCCTCTCTTGCTGCCGGTGCGTTGCACGTGGGCCAAGAGCGCGGCGTGGTGTTCGGCGACGTCCCGGTCGTACTCGTGGACGGGTAGGACTTGCAGGATCTCATCGAGGAACGCGCGCTGGGCAGCCGAGCGGCCGGGGTCGGGATCAAGCAGAGTGCAGGCGAGATACTCGGCCACGACGACGGCAGGTATCGCCACGTCGTCGGTGTCACCAAGCGCGGCGACGTCGATGTGTCCGCGGACACCGGCGATGACCACACCGGTGTCGAGGATCAGACGCGCCACGGGTCGGTGTCCAGCTCCGCGGAGGCGGTCTCGCGTGCAGCGTCCACGCGGGTAGCCAGGGTGTCGTCTAGCGCGGGGTTGCCGTGCCAGCGCTCGAACACGGCACGCAGCGCAGCCCCGTTGGCCCGCGGCGCCGGGGTGATCGCGGCCACGCGTCGACCGGCGCGGGTGACCAGGATGGTCTCGCCGCGCTCCGCGGAGTCCAGCACGGCTGAGAAGCTCCGCGAGGCCTCTGAGGCTGTCATTTCCCGCATGGGTTCAGAGTATCAGAATCCGAGCTTGCGGACTGGATAGAGCGAGCCCGTGGTGGCGAGGAGATCGTGGTTACGGACCGAGGAACGCCGGTGGTCCGGCTCGTCGCGGTGGGTACCGCGCCGCTGCTGGATCAGCTGACTCGCGAAGGCGTGCTCGCAAGGCCGACGCGTACGACGCGACCGAACGCGCGAGGAGCGGCCAGGGCACACGCCCATCGGCCGGTTTCCGAGTTGGTCTCCGAGCAACGCCGCTGAGGCTGTCCGTGGCGATCGTCTACTTCGACAGCAGCGCGTTCGTCAAGCTCGTGGTGGAGGAGGAGGGCTCGGACACCGCGGCGACGTTGTGGGACGCATGTGACGCTGCTGTCTCCAGCCGGCTGGCCTACGTCGAGGTACATGCAGCTCTGGCTGCAGCCGGCCGTGATCACGGGCTGGACACCGACGCACAGCGGCAGGCAGAGGCGGCATGCGAGGTCTACTGGGCGGCCACGCGGCCCGTCGAGCTCACTGAGCCGATTGCCGTGCACGCCGGAAAGGTGGCCGCAGAGTACGCGTTGCGTGGTGCCGATGCGATTCACTTGGCCAGCGCCCTCGCCGTGGGTGGCGAGGAGCTGTTGTTCGCCGCGTGGGACCAGCGGCTGCGGTCTGGCGTCGAGGCCGCCGGCATGCGGCTGGCACCGGCAGCCCGGCCCGCCAGTGAGCCGGTGCAACCCGAATCCCCTCAGCCGGAATAGCGCGCACTGTGGACTCACCCTCGACCCCAGAGCCGTCCAGAAGGGATCGGCTTCCGGGGCGTCGGAGTCAGCGCAGCAGCTCGATGTGGCATTCAGGTCCAGGCGCCCTGGTGAGGCGGGCGTCGGTGGTGAGCAGTGACTTCGCTGTCTATGAGGTGTGGGGCCGCAAGCTCCTCTTCACCGAGCGCGGCAGGGTCGAGGTCACCGGCGAGCAGATCTACCACGACGCCGGCAGCGTGAGTGGGTGCACCTTGCACCCATCGCGATTCTCAGCCCACGTATCTTGCGCTCGCTCTACGACTGGGCTCGCGGCTCCGCGGCCTTACGAAGCCGAGCCGCCACGGACGAGAGGAGCCCATCGACTGCCGATTCATCAAGCGACGCGTCCTCCCCGCACCGAAGAGCCACTGCCGCATCGATCAAGGCCGTGTCAAGCCAACGAGCACGAGCCCAGGCTGCACCCTCCAACTTCGACCCGAGCACGTCCACAGCAGCGAACCTCCAAGCCCTGCAAGCGTTCAGGACTGAGTAGAGGGTCGCCTTCTCGTGATCGCGATGCCATGCCATGGACTCATACATGGCTTCCAGGAGCGCGCCACGAGGGACGTCAGCGAACACTTTCCACGGCGCCGGCCCGCTGATCACGAGGCCGGACCGGTGTGCGATTGCCCGATCCAGCACATACCAGAAGCCAGCCTCGGCTGTTGCGTCCATGTGCACCGCCGTAGGCATGCGAGGTCCGCCGTTGGCATTGACCTCGAAGGCGGCACCGGCGGGACGTGACCTCGCGATCTCCTGGCGATAGAGAGTGAACTCCAAGCCGCGGGCTGGACATACTGCGCTCGCCTCGACGACGGCTGACGCCACAGATTGCCTCTGTGGATCGGTAAGTGCGGCGCTCGATACGGCGGCTATGTCGATGTCGCTCTCGCCGGGGACATAGCCTCCCAACGCCACAGAGCCGACGAAGTACACGCCGACGACATCCTCGCCGAGAGCGCGAATCAGAGCCTCGGCTACTTGGTCACCGAACACGGCGACTTCGGGAAAGGGCACCCTGCCATCATCAGGCATGCTCGAGGGACCCTCGCCGGTGCGCGACGGCCAGTTCCCGCTCCCTAAGGCACCAGGGCGCGCAGCGCGGCGCGAATAGGGAGTTCTTCCGATGTGCGGGCCTACCTCAGGGACACAGGATCGAGTCACTGAACAGATCCAAGCCTGAGGAGATCATGATGCACGCTCAGCTCAACTCGCTGATGTTGGAACCGTACGCGCACGCCGAGATGGACTACCGACGCGAGCGGATCATGCGCAGCTACCCGCGCCGGTCGCGCGTTCAAGCCCGGCAAGGCAGTCAAAGCCGGCTCCGGCTGCGGCGCCTACGGCACCTGCCGTGGCCGCGGCGCAGGACACGGCAGCATGCCGCCATCGCGTGAGTATGCCTGCGTCGGTGCTCGATCCGATAATGGGCTGCGTGGCCCTGGACCCGGACAGCATCGTCCCGATCGTCGGCCGCGACCGTGAGCTCGCCCAGCTTGCAGCCCGCCTGGGGCTGGAGGGGCAGCCACGGTCGCGTTCGGTGCTCCTCGCCGGCGACGCCGGCGTCGGCAAGACCCGGCTGATCGCCGAGCTGGTGGCCCGTGCCGAGAAGGAAGGATGGCTGACCCTTGTCGGGCATTGTCTCGACTTCGGCGACAGCGCCTTGCCGTACCTCCCCTTCTCGGAGGTGCTCGGTCGCCTGGCCCAGCTCGACCCCGACCGCGTCCGCGCGCTCGCGGAGTCGCATCCCGCACTGACCCACCTCCAACCGGGACGACGCCTGCTGTCCGATCCCGACGCCGACGCCACCCTCGTCCCTGCTGGCACGGATGTGTCCCGTGCGGACATCTTCGAGGCGACTCACGACACACTCGAGGAGCTCGGCAGCGTCGGCCCGGTGCTGCTGGTGATCGAGGACGCGCACTGGGCCGACCCGTCCACCCGCGACCTGGTGCGTTTCCTGTTCACCCGGGGTTTCGGCGGGCCGGTGTCGGTGGTCGTCTCCTACCGCTCCGACGACCTGCACCGCCGGCATCCGTTGCGCGCGGCGGTCGCCGAGTGGGTGCGGCTGCCCGGGGTGCATCGCGTGCAGCTCGACCCGCTGGGTGACGACGACGTGCGCCACCTCGTCCGAGCCCTGCACCGCGGCTCGATCCCCCGCACGGACGTGGAGGCGATCGTGCGTCGCGCGGACGGCAACGCGTTCTTCGCCGAAGAGCTGGTGCTGGCCGCCGAGCTCGATGCGGACGGGCACGGGCGGCTCCCCGACGACCTCGCCGACCTGCTGCTCGTGCGGCTGGACCGCCTCGACGAGCAGGCCAGGCGGGTCGTGCGGGCGGCGGCTTGCGCGGGACGCCGGGTCTCGCACGAGCAGCTCGCCGAAGTCGTGGACATGACCGGCGACGCCCTGGAGAGCTCGCTGCGCACCGCCGTGGACTCCAACGTGCTGGTGCGGCGAGGCTCGGACGGCTACGCGTTCCGCCACGCTCTGCTCGCTGAGGCCGTCTACGCCGACACGCTGCCCGGGGAACGCTTCCGGCTGCACTCGGCGTACGTCGAGGCGCTGCGGTCCCGCAGGGTGGCGGGCACCGCGGCCGAGCTCGCCCGTCACGCCTTAGCCGCCGGCGACGGGCCCACCGCGGTGACCGCGAGCATCCAGGCGGCCCGCGACGCGATGGCGGTCGGCGGTCCCGACGAGGCCGCGCGCCACTACCAGACTGCCTTGGAGCTGCTCGCCACGCAGAAGGGGCACGTCGAAGGGGTGGACACCGTCGAGCTCGTGCTCCGGGCCGGTGAGGCGGTGACCGCCTCGGGGCGGCCTAGCCGCGCCGCCAAGCTGGTTGCCGCCCACGTCGACGACCTCCCGGACGGGGCCCCTGCCGCGGACCGGGTGCGGCTGCTGACCGCTGCGGCGAATGCCGTGATGCTCACCGACAATCCCGAGGGCGCAGCCGAGACCACGTCGCAGGCACTGGCATTGGTGGGCGAGGAGCCCACGGCTTTGCGCGCAGAGGTGCTCGCCGCTCATGCCCGCTCCCATGCCTATCTCGGCCGCGACGACGAGGCCGCCGGGTTCGCGGTCGAGGCGATGACGATCGCTCAGAAGCTCGATCTCCCGAGCGTGACGTCAGACGCGACCACCACGCTGGCCGGCATCGACCAGCGTTCCGGCGACCCCGACGCGGCGGAGCACGCGCTGAGGCAGATCGTCATGCAGGCGCAGACCGACGGCGATGTCGAGGCGCAGATGCGCAGTTTCGGTCTGATCGGGCTGCTCTACCACGAGGCGGGCGACTTGGCCGCGGCCCGTGAGCAGTTCGGGCGCGCGTCGGCGATCGCGGAGCAGTCCAACCGGATCTGGTCGCCGTACGGCTTCGACGGCCGGTTGCTGGGCGCCCTCACCGACTACCAGCGCGGAGAATGGGACGCCGCCCTCGTCTCCACGCAGGTGACCGGAACGGCGCCGCCGGTTGCCGACGCCCAGCTGGCTGCGGTGCAGATGGCGGTGTACGCCGGACGCGGCGACGACGCTGTCCTGGATCTGCTCACGAGCACCGAGCCGCTGTGGCCGCGGGACGGCCTGCTCGCGATCACCTCGGGGGCGGCTGCCATCGACAGATACGGCGACCGTGGTGAGACCGGCGCGATGCTGGCACTGCACGAGCGGCTCGTCGACGTCGTCGGCAGCGCCTGGTCGGGCTATTACCAGGCCCGCATCCGGCTGTCCGCACTGGTGCTCGGCCAGCTGGCGAATGCCGCAGCCGCATTGCCGGCGGCCGAGCGGGGCGAGCTGATGACCAGGGTGGCGGCACTCGTCGAGGCCGTTGACGGCGTGCGGAAGCGGCTGGCCACCCGGCGCCGGCCGTTCGGCCCCGAGGGCCGGGCCTGGTTCGCTCGCGTCGACGCGGAGCACCTGCGGCTGCGCTGGCTCGCCGGCGAGGACTCGCCAGAGGTCGACGAGCTGGTCGCTGCCTGGGAGCAGGCCGTCGACCTCTTCGAGGACGCGGGCCAGCCGTTCGAGCTGGCCAGGTCACGAGCGCGACTCGGATCGACGCTCCGCGCAGCCGGCCGGACGACGGAGGCGCGCTCCCTCATGGACGCGGCGCGGAAGACCGCCAGGGAGCTGGGAGCCGAACCACTGCTGGCCGAGCTCCGCGCGCTCGGTTCCACGAGGACCCGCTCCGCGACGTCCGCTGATGCGGCGGCGCTCACGAGTCGCGAGAGCGAGATCCTCGCGCTCGTCGCGCAGGGGCGCAGCAACGGCGAGATCGCCCGGCAGCTGTTCATCAGCGTCAAGACGGTCAGCGTGCACGTGTCGAACATCCTGGCCAAGCTCGGCGCCGCGGGCCGGACCGAGGCGGCCGCGATCGCCCGCCGGGACAATCTGGTGCCCTAACCGGTCCGCTCTCGTTCGCGGTGCCGGCCGTGCTTGGCGGCGTACATCGTCCGGTCCGCAGCGTCGAGCAGGCCGGAGACCGGGACCTCGGGGCCGGTGGTGGCCACGCCCACACTGGCCCGCAGGCGGACCACGTCCCCGGATGCGTCGATCGCGATCTCGTCGATCGCTGCGCGGACCCTGGCGGCCAGGCCCTTGCCGGCCTCGCGATCGGTGCCGCGTGCGAGCACCACGAACTCGTCGCCGCCCAGCCTGGCCACCACGTCGGCGGTGCGGGCGGTGGTCCGCACCTTGGCCGCCACCGCGCGGAGCACCTCGTCGCCCAGCACGTGGCCGTGGGTGTCGTTGACGGCCTTGAAGTCGTCGAGATCGATCAGCAGCAGCGTGGTGGGCGAGCCTGCCGCCGAGGAGCCGCCCGCCTCCGCCAGCAATGCCTCCTGGAGGGCGTCGTCGAGCGCGCGCCGGTTGCCGACCCCGGTCAGCGGATCCTCACGCGCCGCCCGCTGGGCGGTGAGGATGTCGTGGTGCATCCGCTCGACCTCGAGAGCGGTGCGGGCGCCGTGCAGGGTGCTGAGCCGCTGCTGCCACATCACCCGCGAGAGCATCCGCGCGTAGTCGCGTCCGTCCCGGGCACCCGGGATCCCCGTCTCGGACTCCATCTCGACCAGCAGCCAGCGCGCACTGGCCTCGACCTGCCAGTCCCCGGCGGCACTCGAGTGCCTGGTCGCCTCCCGGATCGTGGCGAGTGCCTCCTCGCGGCGGCCGGTCCGCCACAGCGCCCTGGCCAGCGCGCATCCGACCACGGCTCGCCCTCCCTGGTGGTCGGCGTGGTCCGGGCTCTCGTACGCCGCCCGCAGCTCGGGGATAGCCGCTTCCGCCGAGCCCCGGGGACGGGAGCACAGCTCCACCGCACGGGCGGAGGCAAGCATGCTCGTGGACTCGAGCCGCTCCGCCTCGGCGACCGCCTGCTCGGCGTACTCGTGGCCGCACGCCCGATGCTGCTCGACCTGTAGCTCGGAGTCCTCCTCGGGTCGCGCCCGCTCGAGCTCGTCGGCCCATCTCAGGTGCAGCTCCGCCAGGTTCATCGCGTCGATGAGCCTGGCGTCGGCGAGCGGTATCGGGTCTCCCTCTGCGCGTGCGGCCTGCTCGAGCCGCGGTTCGGCCAGCTCGTACAGGCGCAGCTCGAGGTAGCAGTACCCGAGGCCGGTGGCCGCCCAGCCCGCCAGCCCGTCGTCTGCGTCGTCCTGGCACTCGCCGAGCTCGACCTCTGCCCGGGCCAGGTCCAGCAGCGCCTTCTCCACCTCTCCCTCGCGGACCCGGGCCAGTGCCCGCACCGTCAGCGCATTGGCCGTCCAGCCATGGGACCGGGCCTGCTTGGCGAGCGTGAGGCAGCGGTCGGCGGCGACCACCTGGCCGGTGACGTTGCCCCGGATGTGCTCGGTGGTCGCCACGGCGTACCACAGGCTCGCCTGCTGGGCGGGCGGCGCGAGCACGGCGGCCGCGTAGGAGCGCTGCGCGACCTCCATCGCCGCGTCGGCATCGCCGTGCTGGGCCAGCATCATCACCTGTGCCGCCGTCTGGGAGAGCACCACGTCATGATCGTGACGCATCCGGGGGGTCGCGGGGCGGATTCCGTCGAACCCGGCCGCGCATCTTCGCCGGGCCCTTGACCAGCGCGGGCATACCCGTAGTATCTGAAACAGGTTCTCATTCTCTCGAGGCGAGGCGCTGGCTGATGAGCGTGACCGAGGAACGGTTCGCGAAGATGCGGCCCTTCGGGGCCCGCGGAGCGGGCACGGCCGGACGGACCTCTGCCGCGGACCTTCCACCGGGGCCGCGCTGGCCGTCGCTGCTGCAGAGCATCGGGCTGGTCCGCTTCCGGCACTGGTTCGTGCCGGCGATGCATCGAAGGTACGGCGACGTCTTCTCGGTGCGCATCCTGCCCCAAGGGTCGGCGCTGGTGCTGTTCACCCGCCCCGCGCACGCCAAGGAGATCTTCGCCGGCGACCCCGAGGTCTTCCACGCCGGCAAGGGGAACGCGATCCTCGGCCCGATCATGGGCCAGCACTCCCTGCTGCTCCAGGACTCGGACGAGCACAAGCGCGCGCGAAGGATGCTGATGCCCGCCTTCAACGGGGCGGCGCTGCGTGGATACGCCTCGGTGGTCTCCGAGCTCGCCCGCGAGGAGGTCGGCAGCTGGCGCCCCGGCGTCGCCTTCCGGTCCTTGGACCGGATGAACGCGCTCACTCTCGAGGTGATCCTGCGCGTCGTGTTCGGGGTCACCGACGAGTCGCGTCTGGCGCGGCTGCGTCCGCTGGTCCGCCGGACCGTCGATGTCAACCCCGCGGTGCTGCTCGGCTGGGGGTACCCGTTCCTGCAGAGGTTCGGGCCGTGGAAGGCCACCGTGGACAACCAGCGCGCGCTGGACGAGGTGATGTACGCCGAGATCGCCGACCGCCGCGCGACCACCGACCTGGCCGAGCGCTCCGACGTACTCTCCCGGCTGTTGCGAGTCGGTCTTCCGCAATCGGCGGACCAGACCGGGGAGCGGCCGATGTCCGACGAGGAGCTGCGCGACCAGCTGGTGACGCTGCTGCTCGCCGGCCACGAGACCACGGCCACCGCGCTGTCGTGGACGCTCTACGAGCTCGGCCGCGACCCACGACAGCTGGCCCGGGCGCAGCGGGCGGCCGACGACCTCGACGACGACTACCTGGAGGCGGTGCTCAAGGAGTCGATGCGGCTGCATCCGGTGATCCCGATGGTCGTGCGCCACCTGATGGCGCCGGCGACGATCGGCGGCTGGAGTCTGCCGGCGGGCACGAACGTCGGGCCGTCGATCATCATCAGCCACGCTCGGCCCGACAACCATCCCGACCCGGGGACGTTCCGCCCCGAGCGGTTCCTCGAGGGCGAGGTCGCCACCAACACCTGGATCCCGTTCGGCGGCGGGGTGCGCCGCTGCATCGGGGCGGGATTCTCGCTGATGGAAGGGGTCGCGGTGCTGCGCGAGGTGCTCGCGCGCTTCGACGTCTCCCTTTCCGCCCGGGGCTCGGACCGTCCGCGGGTCCGCAACATCACGAGCGTGCCCGGGCGCGGCGCCCGCATCGTCACGACTCCCCGCCGAGCCGCGGGAAAGTAGGTGTCGAGCCGCCGACTAATCTGCGCAGGTGCAACCAGAGCAGGTCCCTATGCCGCCCGGGATCGCCGCCCGGCCCCGCGACGACCGGGGATATCCGGTGCTGGCGATCACGCCGTGGACGAACGGCCGGCCCGACTTCGCCGTCACCAGCCCGAGCCGGATCCTGGTGTGCGCGGTCGAACGCCGATGCTCGATATGCGGGTGCGGCCTCGGCCGCGGATCCGTCTGGCGCGTCCTTGCCGCCGACGAGGCGGCAGCCGTCCTCGCAGACCCGGACGGCATCGAGAACGCGGCGCCGACCGTCGAGCCGCCGGGACACCGCTCGTGCATGTTGTACGCCGCCGTGGTCTGTCCGTGGCTGGCCCGGCCCAACGCCCGGCGCCGCCTCGACGCCGAGCAGCCCGGGCTCCGGATCGCCCGGGGGGCGGCGCGCGGGCGGATCGGCGAGATCGGCGGGGCGGTGGCCTGCTTCGACGCCTTCGAGTTCACCGCCGAGGAGCGGGTGCAGTTCCGCTATCGCGGCCTGCGCGAGGTCTGGCCGCACCTGTACGGCGAGGAGCACCTGCCCGCGCTGCGCGAAAGCTGCCGGACGGACGCCGACCTCCCGGCGGACACGTGTCCCCCCTGGCTGGGGACCGACGGGGCCGAGGCTCGCGACCGGGCGCAGGCCTATCTGAACTGAGTCCCGTCCTCGATGGCAGAGACGATGTCGTGCGGCTGCCGGACGACGTCGAAGTGCGTGGGACCGAACACCGCGTGCCCGACCTGGTCCGGGAGGCCGGCCGACCCGCCTAACGCGTAGATCCCGCGCAGCGACGCCTCGCTGGAGGACAGCCAGTCGCTGGTCGCGGACTCCATCCCGTGGCTCTCATCGATCAGAAGCGCCGGCCCGATGGTCGAGGCGACCAGCGCGGCCTGCCAGCTCGCGGTCGTGCTGACGGCGATGCGCCCCGGTCCGTCGTACAGCGAGCGCGTCACGTCCAGGGAGTTGGCGTACGGGTCGGGGCCGCCGACGTCCTCGATCCTGAAGTGTCGTTTGCCCGGCCATGACGTGCGCACCGCCGCCTGCGCCTGCGTCCCCACGGCGTACACAGTGGGAGTGAACCCCGGGTCACGGGCCAGCCTGTTGAGCCGTTGCGCGGTCGCGTCCGCCATGCGAGTCCCGTCGGTGAGCAGCACCGGTGTGCCGGTGCCCACTGAGGACAGCACCGCGGGCAGGTCGGTGCGGGAGACCACGATGTACGCCGAGGGCTGGTAGTGCACGGCGGATGCGGCCACCACGGCGGGATCGCCCGGGTCGATGCGGCGCACCCGGTACCCCATCGCCCGGATCGCGGCTGCCACGCTGTCGGGGACGGTCTCCTCGTCCCCGACGATGTCCACCCTGCTGTACCGCTTCGAGCCGCGCCCCCAGTCGAGGATCCGGTTGATCTCGGCGCCGACCTCTGGATCGAGTCGGCCGCCGCGCACGAACAGCACCGGCCCGCGGTCGTCCCCGGCCAGCACCGCGGCGACTGCGGCTGCGCCTGCGTCGCGCGGATCCATCAGCGTCACCCGGTTGGCGGCCACGAGGCCCATCGACGGCCCCGCGGAGACGGCGGGGTCGAGACCTCGCGTCCAGTGTGCCCGTGAGACGTCGAGAGCCAGGTCGACCGCGTCGCCGGAGTAGACGCCCACCGAAGGCACGGCAGTGCTGCCGAGGCTGCCGACGCCGCGGTGCTGCAGCACGACGGTGGTCGGGTTGTGGTCCGCCTCCGGGGGTGGATCGGCGTCGACGGTCTCGACGTCGTGAGCGGTGGAGAACACCAGCGTCCGTCCGTCGGGTGACCAGCCGAGGTGTCCGGTGGGCGCCGCGCCCCAGGTGATCTGCCGGGGGTGAGGGGCGAGGCGGCCGTTGCGTTTGCGCGGCATCGGCAGGGTCTGCACGTCGATCTGGCCGTTGGGCGCGATGAACGCGAAGCTGTCGCCGGCCGGTGAGACCGCGGGCGAGCGGCCGCGGAGCAGGGCAGACGCACCGAAGCCTCGCTGGTTGCGGTCGGAGATGAGCACCTTGGCCACGCCCTTGGCGGTGCGGTGCTGGAAGACCATCACGCTGCGCGCCACGTGGGCGTGCGAGGTCTGGAACCAGGTGGCGCTCGGGGCGGTGTCGCGTCCGTGGTCGTGGCTGGTCTCGGCCACGGTGGGGTCCTTGCGGCCGGACGTCAGCTCGTCGTGCCCGTCGGAGGCCACCTCCTTGAGCCTCCAGACGCCGTCCGTGCCGCGCTCGGTGAAGACGATCTCCGATCCGCCGTCCTCGAAGGTCGGGTGCGCACGGCGTACGCCGGGGTCGGTGGAGGTCAGCACGCGTACGCCGGTCCCGTCCAGTCGCGCGGTGGAGATGTTGCCGTCGCCGTCGACGTAGGCGATCTGCGTGCCGTTCGGGGACACGGCCGCGTCGAGCACCGGGCCCGGGAAGGAGACGTCGTCCCGGCCCACCCGCACCTGGTCGGTCCCGTCGCTGAGCACCAGCACCCCTGGATCCTTCGGCAGTGCGACCGCGGGCAGCAGGGTCGGCGATGCCGACAGCGGTCCTGCAGGAGTGATCTGAGGTAGCCGAGGCACCGGCGTCGGTGATGCGCTCCGGGCCGAGACCGAGGGCGATCGAACGGGCGTCGAGGTAGCCCGGTTCGAGACCTTGACCGACGGTTGCGCGCCGGGCGTGCCTTGGCAGCCGGCTAGCGTGAGCGAGGCGACCGCGACGCCGGTCAGCCACAAGCAGCGCGACCCTCGTGTGGACATCCGGCGCTTCCCTGTTCCCCGAAGTGGCCCCCACCGCGGGGCCCCGTCACCAGCATGACGCATCAGCGCTCGGTTCGGTTGCCTCGAATGGCCCGGATCCACCACCCAGCCGAAACGAGTTCGCGGCGACTTGGAGGGGTGGGCGATCATCGGGGTATGCGACCCGAAGACGAGGACGTTCCTTGGATCCGGCAGCTGCCCGCGGTCCTCGGCGGCCTGCTCGTGGTCGCTCTCCTCGTCGGCGCCGTCATCGCGGTGATCGGGCTCAGCGTGGCCAAGCTCACCGGGATCGGCTCGGCGGCGGCTGGCCCCACCGACCAGACCAGCCTGTTCGTCCCGAGCCAGCAGCCCACGACGCGTCCGCAGGTCTACCCCTTCCCGTCGCAGTCGAGCTCGCCGCACGGGGGCAAGGACGGCACCTCGACCGGCGACCCTTCTGTCTCCGAGTCGTCGCCGAGCCCGTCGCCCACGCACACCCGTCAACCCCCGCCGATCTCCCTGCAGGCCTATCCCCTCCAGGTGTCCCCCGGCGCGCGGATCCACCTGACCGGCGTCTACTCCGCCGGTGAGGGTGCCGTGCTCCAGGTCCAGGAGATGACCGCGGGTCACTGGGCCGACTTCCCGGTCACCGCCACCGTCAGCGGCGGCGCGTTCACGACGTACGTGATCACCAGCCACACCGGACCGACAAAGTTCCGGATGCTCGACAGGACCACCGGTCGGCACTCCGGGACGGTCACCGTCCAGATCGGATGATCACCGACCGCAGCGGTCCACACGCTCCCAAGGCCACTCGGCGGCGAGCCACTCGGCGACTGCGTCGGCGAGCGGCACATCGAGGTCTGCCCGGTCGGCGCGCACCCACGACTGGACGGTGACGTCGTAGTCCGGTGACGTCGTGGGATACACATAGACGCAGCCGATGACGACGTCATCCTCGGCCGGGTCGAGAACGGTGAACGTGAACCCCTTGCCGGCCGCGAAGTCGGCCGCATGCCGACGCAGATCGGCGAGATTGGCCTCGAGCGACATCCCGTCCGGCGGTGGCCAGCTCCCGTCCGGATAGCCCGGGGTCGCTCGGATGTGCTCGATGCTCGACGTCCACGCCTCGTGGTCGGCGGCATTGTGCTGCGGGCCCAATGGCTCGAGACGGAACCGATCTGTGACAAGGGAGGTCGGCGGATCGAAGCCCACCGGTACGAATGCCTCAGAGGTCATGGCTGGACTCTACCGATCGCCGTCAGCGTGGCTGGGGGTCGCGGAGGGCTGCGCGCTGGCACCTGATGTGTCGAGCGGTACGGCCCCGGAACGGATCAGCCCGAACTCCACCGCCTGCCTCGGCAGCGCGGCATCGAGCGTCCAGTCGCTCGCGACCCGGATCCGGTTGGCAGGCAGGGACAGCAGGTGGTAGCCGCGTGTGACCGCCTTATAGCCGGCGCCCACGACCACGAACGTGCAGCGGGCATCGCGTTCGGCCCCGTCGTCGCCGGCATCGGCGAGCTCGATCTGCCGGATGAGATGGTCACGCAAGTACAGCGCCTCGGCGACGCTTCGATACCCGTGCGCGTGCTCGGCGACGCCGGGCATCGGCAGCAGCTTGTTCGTGCTGCCGGCGGCCAACACCAGCCAGTCGTAGCGCACCTGCCGGCGGTTGCCCTCGGGATCAACCATGTCGACTCTGCGCGCGTCGAGGTCGATGCCGTCGACCCGGGCGAGGAGCAGCCGCGCCGACGGGCACGCCGTGTGCAGTGACACAGCCACTCGCCGCGGGTCGAGCACGCTGCCCGTGACCTCGGGCAGCAGCGGCAGGTAGAGGAAGTAGTCGGTGGGGTTGATCATGGTGATCTCGACGGCCCCCTTTCGGGCCAGCCGCCCCAGTCCACGCGCGGCTTCGACGCCAGCGAAGCCGGCACCGACGATCACCACTTGCTGCCGATCCATCTGCTGTCCCGTTCGAGGCGCGAGGTGTGGGTTTGGCACCCCATCCTCTCCTACGCCGACCGCGGGTCGGCGAGTAGCAACTCCTGAGCAGCCACACCCTCAGGCACTCGCCATCGTGACGTAGGTCACATCCGTCGCCGGAAACAACGCCAGGCCCGATGCGTTGACACCTATGACGGGAGTTGAGCCGACTTGGCTCAGGTTATTTGCCTCCCGGGCGAGCGCCCGGCAGGATGGGCCTGACTGACTCCCACATCGAACTCACCCGGTCCGCAGAGTGCGGCGCCGGTCGCACATGGAGGTAGCAACATGGCTCGAGCGGTCGGTATCGATCTCGGAACGACGAACTCCGTCGTCTCCGTCCTGGAGGGTGGCGACCCCACCGTCATCGCGAACGCCGAAGGTGCCCGCACCACCCCGTCGGTGGTGGCCTTCGCCAAGAACGGCGAGGTCCTCGTCGGCGAGGTCGCCAAGCGGCAGGCGGTCACGAACGTGGACCGCACCATCCGCTCGGTCAAGCGGCACATGGGCACTGACTGGAAGACCCAGATCGACGACAAGACCTTCACCGCCCAGCAGATCTCCGCATTCGTCCTGCAGAAGCTGAAGCGCGACGCCGAGGCCTACCTCGGTGAGACCGTCACCGACGCGGTGATCACCGTCCCGGCGTACTTCTCCGACGCCCAGCGGCAGGCCACCAAGGAGGCCGGCGAGATCGCCGGACTCAACGTGAGCCGGATCGTCAACGAGCCGACCGCGGCCGCGCTGGCCTACGGGCTGGAGAAGGAGAACGACCAGACGATCCTGGTCTTCGACCTCGGTGGCGGCACGTTCGACGTCTCGCTGCTGGAGATCGGCGATGGGGTCGTCGAGGTCAAGGCGACCTCCGGCGACAACCACCTCGGCGGCGACGACTGGGATGCCCGCCTGGTGGAGTGGATGATCAAGAAGTTCAAGGACAACAACGGCGTCGACCTGGGCGGCGACAAGATCGCCCGGCAGCGCCTGCAGGAGGCCGCGGAGAAGGCGAAGATCGAGTTGTCCTCCTCCAGCGAGACCACCATCCACCTGCCCTACATCACCCACGGGGAGAACGGCCCGCTGCACTTCGAGGAGAAGATCAGCCGCTCCGAGTTCCAGCGGCTCACCCAGGACCTGCTGGACCGCACCAAGTCGCCGTTCCAGGCCGTGATCAAGGACGCCGGCATCGACGTGGCCAAGATCGACCACGTGATCCTGGTCGGCGGTTCCACCCGGATGCCTGCCGTGGTCGATGCGGTCAAGCAGCTCACCGGTGGCAAGGAGCCGAACAAGGGCGTCAACCCCGACGAGGTCGTCGCGGTGGGCGCGGCCCTGCAGGCCGGTGTGCTCAAGGGCGAGGTCAAGGACGTCCTGCTGCTCGACGTGACCCCGCTGAGCCTCGGCATCGAGACCAAGGGCGGCGTGATGACCCGGCTGATCGAGCGCAACACCACGATCCCGACCAAGCGGTCGGAGGTGTTCACGACCGCCGACGACAACCAGCCGTCGGTGATGATCCAGGTCTTCCAGGGTGAGCGGCAGATGGCCGCCCAGAACCAGCCGCTCGGCAACTTCGAGCTGACCGGGCTGCCGCCTGCCCCGCGCGGTGTCCCCCAGATCGAGGTCACCTTCGACATCGACGCCAACGGCATCGTGCACGTCTCCGCGAAGGACCGTGGCACCGGCCGTGAGCAGTCGATGACGATCACCGGTGGCTCGGCGCTCTCGAAGGACGAGATCGACAAGATGATCAAGGACGCCGAGCAGTACGCCGAGGAGGACCGTCAGCGCAAGGAGGCCGTCGAGACCCGCAACCAGGCCGACGGCGTGGTCTATGCCACCGAGAAGTTCCTCTCCGAGAACGACGAGAAGGTTCCCGAGGAGGTCAAGACGGAGGTGCGAGCCGACGTCGACGCGCTGAAGTCCGCCCTGGAGGGTGAGGACGTGTCCGCGATCGAGGCGGCGCTGACCAAGGTGAACGAGTCGAGCCAGAAGATGGGCGCGGCCATGTACGCCGCCGGCGAGGCGGGCGCCGCCGCGGCCGGAGGCGCCACCGGCACCGGTGACACCGACGAGGACGTCGTCGACGCGGAGATCGTCGACGAAGACTCCGAGGGCACCGGGTCCACCGAAGACAGGGACGACAGCAAGTGAGTCAAGAGCAGTACCCGACCGAGCCGCAGCGCTCAGCCGACGACGAGCGGGGGCCGGCGGAGACGCCGGCCTCCGCCCCGGCCGATCCACCGGGCACAGAGCCGGCCGACCAGACCGACGAGGAGCCGGACGAGCTCGACGTCGCCCAGCGGGCGGTGACGGCTCTGACCGACGACCTCAAGAGACTGCAGGCCGAGTACGTCAACTACAAGCGGAGGGTCGACCGGGACCGCGAGCTGGTGCTGCAGAACGCCAAGTTCTCGGTGCTCGCGGCGATGCTCCCGGTGCTCGACGACTTGGACCGGGCCCGTGAGCACGGTGAGCTCGAGGGCGGCTTCAAGGCCGTCGCCGACTCGTTGGAGCGGATCGTCGCCGCCCAGGGGCTGATCAAGTTCGGCCGCCCGGGCGACGAGTTCGATCCGCGCTTCCACGAGGCGCTGTTGCACTCCCACTCTCCGGACGTGACCGCCACGACGTGCCAGACCATCGTCAGCGCCGGCTACCAGATCGGCGACCGCGTGGTCCGGCCGGCGCGGGTCACCGTGGTCGATCCCGAGCCTTCTCCGGGCGAGCCCTTCGACGGAGCTCAGGAACCACCTGCCGAGACCGACGAGACCGACGAGCAGACTCCCGAGGAGTGATCTCCACCAGCTCGAACGAACGGGCAGAAAGGCAGGTGCGCCGGTGACGAACTCCGACTGGGCGAACAAGGACTTCTACAAGGTCCTCGGTGTGCCCAAGGACGCGTCGGCCGCCGACATCAAGAAGGCCTATCGGAAGCTGGCCCGCGACAACCATCCGGACTCGCATCCGGGCGACCGCGCCGCCGAGGATCGCTTCAAGGCGATCGCCGAGGCCTACGACGTGATCGGCGACGCCACCAAGCGCAAGGAGTACGACGAGCTGCGCTCGATGGCAGGCAGCTTCGGACCGTTCACCGGCGGTGGCGGCGGTCAGCCGTTCGACCTCAACGACCTTTTCGGGCACGGCACGCCAGGCGGCACCGGCGGGGGCTTCGGCGACCTGTTCGGCAACGTCTTCGGTGGTGGCCGCGCTCGGCGCAGCCAGCCACGCCGGGGTGCGGACCTGGAGACCGACGCCACGATCGGTTTCGTCGACTCGATCGACGGTGTGACCGTCTCGTTGAGGCTGTCGTCGGACGCCCCTTGCCCGGACTGCTCGGGGACCGGCGCGCGCGCCGGCACCATGCCTCGGGTCTGCCCCGACTGCGAGGGAGTCGGCATGCGGGCCGCCTCGGTTGGCGGAGCGTTCACGATGAACGAGACCTGCCCGACCTGTCGTGGTCGCGGCCTCGTCGTCGACGATCCCTGCCCCACCTGCCATGGCTCCGGCCGGGGCCTGTCGAACCGCACCATCTCGGCTCGCATCCCCGCGGGCGTCAAGGACGGCCAGCGGATCAGGATCCGCGGCAAGGGTGCCGCCGGCGAGCAGGGCGGACCGAACGGCGACCTCTACGTCACGGTCAAGGTCGCCGCCCACCCGCTGTTCGGACGCAAGGGCGACAACCTGACGCTCGAGGTGCCTGTCGGTTTCGACGAGGCTGCCCTCGGCGCCGACGTCAAGGTGCCGACGTTGAACGGATCGCCGGTCACCGTCAAGATTCCCCCCGGCACCCCGAACGGACGGACCTTCCGGGTCCGGGGCCGAGGTGTAGTTCGCAGAGACGGCCACGGCGCCGGATCGAGGGGCGACCTGCTGGTGACCGTCAACGTCCAGGTGCCGGCCTCGCTCTCCGAGCAGGCCCGCTCAGCCGTCGAGGCCTACCGGGCCGCGAGCGTCGGCGGGGACCTCCGGGCGAACCTGTTCGAGGGGAGCGCACGATGACCCGCCGGTCGCACTTCGACGCGATCGCGTCCTCGACGCAGCCCGGGCCCGACGTACCGGTGTACGTGATCAGCGTCGCCGCCGAGCTGACCGGGCTGCATCCTCAGACGCTGCGCTCCTACGACCGGCTCGGACTGGTCACTCCCGGCAGGACCGGCGGCGGTGGGCGGCGCTACTCCTGGCACGACATCGAGGTGCTGCGCGAGGTCGCCGAGCTGACCGGCTCGGGGATCGGCCTGGAGGGCGTGCGCCGGATCCTCGAGCTCGAACACCACGTCGACGCGTTGCGAGTCCGGGTCACCGAGCTCGAAGAGCAGCTGGCGGCCGCCGAGCTGGCCCTGCGCGAGCGCAACCTGCCCGCGGTGCGCGCTCGCCAGTCGGTCGCGGTCTGGCGCCGCCGTCCGTAGCCGGTCGGCAGAGACGAAGGAATGACATGGACGCATCGAAGTTCACCACGCGTAGCCAGGAGGCGATCAACACCGCCATCCAGCAGGCTGCCGGCTCGGGCCACGCACAGGTCGAGGCCGTGCACCTGCTCGCCGCGCTGCTCGCGCAGCCGGAGGGCATCATCCACCCGCTGCTGCAGGCGGTCGGCGTGGACCCGGCCCAGGTCTCCGCGCGCCTCGAGGAGGAGATCCGGCGGCTTCCCGCCGCAACGGGTTCGACCGTCGGCGCTCCGTCGTACTCCCGTGCTGCTCTGCAGATCCTCGCCAAAGCGGCGGACGTCGCCTCGGAGATGAAGGACGACTTCGTCTCCACCGAGCACCTGCTGATCGCCACCGCCACCGTGCAGAGCCCGGCCGCTTCCGTGCTCACCGACAACGGTGCGACCGCCGACGCGCTTCGCGGCGCCCTCGGGTCGGTGCGCGGGTCCGGCCGGGTCACCAGCCAGGACCCGGAGTCGACCTACCAGGCCCTCGAGAAGTACGCCGTCGACCTCACCGCGGCTGCGGCGGAGGGCCGCATCGACCCCGTGATCGGCCGCGACGCAGAGATCCGCCGCGTCGTCCAGGTGCTCTCACGACGCACCAAGAACAACCCCGTGCTGATCGGCGAGCCCGGCGTCGGCAAGACCGCGGTCGTCGAGGGACTCGCGCAGCGCATCGTCGACGGCGACGTCCCGGAGTCGCTGCGCGGGCGGCGGCTGCTGTCGCTCGACCTGGCCGCGATGGTCGCCGGCGCGAAGTACCGCGGCGAGTTCGAGGAGCGGCTCAAGGCCGTGCTCGACGAGATCCAGGGCGCCGAGGGACAGATCATCACGTTCATCGACGAGCTGCACACGGTCGTCGGTGCCGGCGCGGGCGGCGACTCGGCGATGGACGCCGGCAACATGCTCAAGCCGATGCTGGCCCGCGGCGAGCTGCGGATGATCGGCGCCACCACCCTCGACGAGTACCGCGAGCGCATCGAGAAGGACCCAGCCCTGGAGCGCCGCTTCCAGCAGGTGTTCGTCGGCGAGCCGAGCGTCGAGGACACCGTCGCGATCCTGCGCGGGCTCCAGGAGAAGTACGAGGCCCACCACCGCGTCACGATCACCGACAGCGCCCTGGTCGCCGCGGCGATGCTCTCCGACCGGTACATCTCCGGACGCCAGCTCCCCGACAAGGCGATCGACCTGATCGACGAGGCGGCCTCCCGGCTGCGCATGGAGATCGAGTCCTCGCCGGTCGAGATCGACGAGCTGCGGCGGCTGGTGGACCGGATGAAGATGGAGGAGATGGCGCTCGCGCGCGAGACCGACGAAGCCTCCAAGGACCGGCTCGAGCGGCTCCGCGCCGACATGGCCGACCGCGAGGAGACGCTGCGGGGGCTCGAGGCGCGCTGGGACCGCGAGAAGGGCTCGCTGGACCGGATCGGCGAGCTGCGCGAGCGAATCGAGCAGCTGCGCTCCCAGTCCGACAAGCTGCTGCGCGACGGCGACCTGGCCGGTGCCAGCGAGATCCAGTACGGCACCATCCCCACGTTGGAGAAGGAGCTCGCCGCCGCGGTCGAGCAGTCCGGCGACGAGGCCACCGACCCGATGGTGCGCGACGAGGTCGGACCCGAGGAGATCGCCGACGTCGTCGAGTCGTGGACCGGGATCCCCACCGGCCGGCTGCTGGAGGGGGAGACCGCAAAGCTGCTGCGGATGGAGGACGTCATCGGCGAGCGGCTGATCGGCCAGCGCTCCGCGGTCGCCGCGGTCTCGGACGCCGTACGCCGCTCTCGGGCCGGCATCTCCGATCCCGACCGGCCCACCGGCTCGTTCCTGTTCCTCGGACCGACCGGGGTCGGCAAGACCGAGCTGGCCAAGTCGTTGGCCGACTTCCTGTTCGACGACGAGCGCGCGATCGTGCGCATCGACATGAGCGAGTACGGCGAGAAGCACTCCGTCTCGCGGTTGATCGGCGCGCCTCCCGGCTACGTCGGCTACGACGAGGCCGGCCAGCTGACCGAGGCGGTGCGGCGGAGGCCGTACTCGGTGGTGCTGCTCGACGAGGTCGAGAAGGCCCACCCGGAAGTGTTCGACATCCTGCTGCAGGTTCTCGACGACGGCCGGCTGACCGACGGCCAGGGCCGCACCGTCGACTTCCGCAACGTGGTGCTGATCCTGACCTCGAACCTCGGCTCGACCTACCTTGTCGACCCGCTGCTCGACGACGACGAGAAGCGCGAGTCGGTGATGTCGGTGGTGCGGTCGTCGTTCAAGCCGGAGTTCCTCAACCGGCTGGACGAGATCGTGATGTTCGACGCGCTCACCCGCGACGAGCTGTCCCACATCGTCGACCTGCAGATCGCCGAGCTCGGCCGGCGCCTCGCGATACGCCGGATCGTGCTGGACGTGACCCCGGAGGCGCACGCCTGGCTGGCCGATGCCGGCTACGACCCCGCCTACGGCGCCCGTCCGCTGCGTCGGCTGGTGCAGACCGCGATCGGTGACCCGCTGGCGCGACTGCTGCTGTCCGGCGACATCCTCGACGCAAGCACGGTCAAGGTCGACGTCGCCGAAGACGGTCGCGGGCTGATTCTCACGTGATGGAATGGGCGCCATGACCGACCCGGAGCCCCTGCCCCGACCGCGCCAGGTGGTGGTGGCCGGCGTGCTGGGTCTGTTCGGGAGCCTGCTCCTGCTCGTCGTGCTGTTCGACGCGATGGGCCGGGTGCACTCCTCGCAGATGCGGGCCCAGGTGCGCTCCATGCTCAGCCAGCCGCCCGGCGACGGCCTGGGCATGACGGTGGAGCAGGTGCTGGACATCGTGCGCGGGGTGGTGCTCTTCGACGGCGCGCTCGCGGCGGCCGCCGTCGTGCTGGCCGGGTTCGCACTGACCCGCCACAACGGTGCGCGGATCGGGTTCACCGTGGTGGCGGCGGTGCTGCTGGTGACCGGGCCGGTCGCTGGCAGTGTGGTCCCGGTCATCGATGCCGTTGCCGCGGCTCTGCTTTGGGCCCGGCCGTCCCGTGACTGGTTCGCCGGGCGGGCCGCCGCGCCGGCGCAGCCCCTGGGGGAGCGAACGCCGACGGAGTCCGAGCAGCGCCCCGAGCCGGAGCGGCCCAGACCGGCCCCGGCGGCACAGCCCTGGGCATCGTGGCCGCCCCCCGCTGCGCCATTCCCACCACCCGCCGCTCCCGGGCCGCGACCGTCGCACTCCGGATCCCGGCCCGGCAGCGTCACCGCGGCGGCGGTGCTCACCTGGGTGTCCGCGGGGGTCACCGCGCTGGCCTACGTCGCGGTCGTGATGGTGATCATGCTGGACCGCGAGGAGCTGATCCAGACGTTGCAGCGCAACCCGAGCTATGCCCAGCTCGACATCGCCGCGGACGACCTGATCGCCGCGCTCTGGGTGATCAGCGCACTGGCCATCTTGTGGTGCCTGTTCGCGATCGTGCTTGCGTTCTTGTCGGTGCGCGGCCTGCGCTGGTCGCGAGCCGCCCTGGTGATCTCCTCGGCGGTCGCGATCCCGGTCAGCCTGTTCGCCTTCCCCGTCGGCCTGATCAACGTGGCCGCCGCGGCCGTGACGATCAAGCTGCTCGTCACCCGCTCGGCCAGCGACTGGTTCGACTGGAACGCCGGCCACCCGGGCACCGTGCCGACGACCCGCCCTCCGCGCCCACCGCGGAACGTCTGGTAGCCCTCGCGACTGCGCTCACTGAGCACGCAGGTCGGCGTCGCCGAGCCGGCGCAATGCCTCCTCGATCACCGCGGTCTGCTTGCAGAACGCCCACCGCACCTTGTGCCGGCCCTCCTCGACGTCGTCGTAGAACCCCTGCACGGGGATCGCCACGACGCCGGCCCGCTCGGGCAGGTCGAGGCAGAAGGCCAGCCCGTCCGGGTAGCCCAGTGCGCGCACGTCGGTGGTGACGAAGTACGTCGCCTGGGACTGCCCGGGCTCCAGGCCGAGGCCGGCGAGTCCGTCGCGGAGCAGGTCCCGCTTGGCCTCGAGCTGCTTCGCGTTGGTCTCGTAGTAGCCGGCCTCGTGGTCCAAGGCGTAGGCGATCGCCGGCTGCAGCGGTGCGGCGTTGCTGAAAGTCAGCCACTGCTTCGCTGAGTACACCGCTCCGACCAGGTCGGCCGGACCGGTTGCCCAGCCGACCTTCCAGCCGGTCAGCGAGAACGTCTTGGCCGAGCTGGAGATCGTCACGGTCCGCTCCCACATGCCCGGCAGCGTGCAGAGCGGGATGTGCTCGCGTCCGTCGAAGGCCACATGCTCGTAGACCTCGTCGGTGATGACCACCAGGTCGCGCTCGACCGCCAGCCTTGCGATCGCCTCCAGCTCTGTGCGGCTCAGCACGGCGCCGGTCGGGTTGTGCGGCGAGTTGATCAGGAGGGCGGTGGTCTGGTCGTCGACCGCTGCGGCGAGCTCGTCGACGTCGAGCTGGTACGCCGGAGCGCGCAGCGTCACCGGACGGCGTACTCCTCCCGCCATCTCGATGCAGGCCACGTAGGAGTCGTAGAACGGCTCGAGCAGGGCGATGTGGTCGCCGGGGTTGACGAACGCGAGGATCGCCGCGGCGATCGCCTCGGTCGCTCCGGCGGTGACCACCACCTGCGCGTCGGGATCGAGGTCGAGGCCGTAGTGACGGCGCTGGTGGGCGACGATCGCGGCGCGAAGCTCGGGCACGCCGATCCCGGGCGCGTACTGGTTGCGGCCGGCGCGCATGGCCGCTGCCGCAGCATCCACCACAGAGCTCGGGCCGTCCTCGTCCGGGAAGCCCTGGCCCAGGTTGAGGGCGCCGGTCCGCTCCGCCAACGTCGACATCTCGCCGAAGATCGTCGGCGGGATCCGGTGCAGCCGGCGCGCGGTGCGCGTGTCACTCGGATTCGCAGCCATGCTCGTGACTGTATGCGACTGCAGGCGACTGCCGAGCGTTCGGATGCGACTCTTCTCGTCGTAGGGGACAATCACTGTCATGACCCAACAGACGCAGGTGCGCCCGCCTGCTCGGCGACGGACGCGACGGGGCTCCGCGTTCTGGGTCGGGATCGTCCTCGTGCTGGCCGGGCTGGGTCTGCTCTGCTACGTCGGCTGGCAGTTCTTCGGCACCAACGTGGTGGCGGCGCACAAGCAGCACCAGATCGTGATCGCCACCAAGCGGGTCTGGCAGTCCGAGGGCTCCGGCGCGGCGTCGGCCCGCACGCACGGCGTCGTGCTGCAGGGGGCGCAGGCGCTGATCCGGATCCCGAAGTTCGGCAAGGACTACGTGATGCCGGTGCAGGCCGGGGTCTCCGACGAGGTGCTCGCCGAGGGGTTCGGCCACTTCAAGGGGACCGCGAAGCCGGGCGGCAAGGGCAACTACGCGCTCGCCGCGCACCGGGTCACTCACGGAGAGCCGCTGCGGCACATGCCCGAGCTGCGGCCCGGCGACAAGGTGATCGTCGAGACGGAGCGGACGACGTACACCTACGTGCTCGACACCAACCCGAACAAGCTGATCGTCCCGTTCACCAGCACCTGGGTGATCGACCCGCATCCGCACAACCCGGATCCCGGCGGTGTCCAGCCGGCGCACGACCCGCGGCTGATCACGCTGACAACGTGCTCGGAGCTGTTCCACACCGACAACCGGATGATCGCCTTCGGCCACCTGGTCTCCAAGACGACGCGGTAGAGACCCGATTCAGGGTGTCCGGAGCCGTCGCAAGCGGTCAGGTGACCGGTTTGGACAACCGAAACTGGCAGGCGAGTGCTAGAAGCGGTCAAGTGACCGGTTCTGCTGCCTGGTCAGCCGGTCTGGCAGCATGCGGGCATGACCGACGCTGCGCTCGCGCGCGACATCGACGCCCGCTGCCGGCTGACCGGCGAGTTCACGCTGCGCTCCGGCCAGGTCGCCTCGGAGTACTTCGACAAGTACCTCTTCGAGGCAGACCCGGCGCTGCTGGCTCGCGTTGCCGAGGCGGTCGAGTCGCTGCTCCCCGCGGACACCGAGCTGCTCGGCGGTCTCGAGCTCGGCGGCATCCCGATCGTCACGATGGTCAGCAGCCGGACCGGTCTGCCGGCCCTGTTCGTGCGCAAGTCGGCCAAGGAGTACGGCACCTGCAAGCTCGCCGAGGGGCCCGACGTCGCCGGCCGCCGGGTGACCCTGATCGAGGACGTGATCACCACGGGCGGCGCGGTGCGCGACGCGACCCGGGCGCTGCGAGCGGCGGGAGCCGAGGTGGACGTGGTGGTGTGCACGATCGACCGAAGCCCCGAGGGTGAGAACCCCCTGGCGGACGTCGGTCTCGAGGTCCGCTCGGTGCTCACCAAGTCGGAGCTGGACGCCGTCCGCGGCTGAGCCGTCGCCGTCTCAGACTCGCTGCGAGGCGCGCTCCCTGGTCCGCTCGCCGCGCCGTCGCCACCACTCCCAGCCGACCGGGATCACCGACAGCACAAGCAGTCCCAGCACGGCCAGGTCGATGTTGGTGGCCAGCCAGGGCACCGCCTGGCCCAGGAAGTAGCCGAGCAGCGTGATCGCCACCACCCAGAGCACGGCGCCCACCGCGCTCCACGCCAGGAACCTTCGGCGGGCCATCGAGGTCACCCCGGCGACCACCGTGATGTAGGTCCGCACGAACGGGACGAAGCGACCGATCACCAGCGCCTTCTTGCCGTGCTTGTCGAAGAACTCGTGGGTCTGGTCGAAGTACCTGCGTTTGAGGATCCGCCCGTCCCGCTCGTAGAGCGGCGGCCCGACGAACCGCCCGATCTCGTAGCCGACCACGTTGCCGGCGAACGCGGCCACCACGAAGACGGCCACGGCGACCCCGAGGTTGAGCTGCAGCTGCTGGCCGGCCACGAACACGCCGACGGCGAACAACAGCGTGTCGCCGGGCAGGAACGGGAAGAACAGCCCGCACTCGATGAACACGATCAGCAGGCTCACCCACACGAACTCGGTGTGGAAATGGTCGAGCAGCCACTGGGGGTCCATCCACGGGATGCCCAGCAGCCACGGGACCGGGGAGATTGCCGCGGGAAGCACGAGGTCAAGCCTATCTGCGCCGGCTGAGCGTCGCCTGAGTACCGGAGGCGGCGAGAAGGGTAGCGTCGAGCCGAGATGACTACACCGGGCGAGCAGACCGATCGACGGGCGCCGTACGACCCGATGCCGCACGGTCCGGGCGAGGTCGGGGTAGGTCCGTGGAACGGTCCGTGGCCCGAGGGCGACCAGTACGACGTAGAGCTGCTGACCCACGGGGACCGCCGCAACGTGGTGGACGGCTACCGCTACTGGCGGCTGGAGGCGATCGTGGCCGACCTCGACACCCGCCGCCACGGCTTCCATGTGGCGATCGAGAACTGGCAGCACGACTTCAACATCGGCACCATCGTGCGGACCGCCAACGCGTTCCTGGCCGCGCAGGTGCACATCGTGGGCAACCGTCGCTGGAACCGGCGCGGCGCGATGGTGACCGACAGGTACCAGCACGTGCGCCACCACCACAGCATCGCGGAGCTGACGGAGCACCTGGAGCGTGACGGGGTCGCGTTGCTCGGCATCGACAACCTGCCGGGCTCGCAGCCGATCGAGACGCTGCACCTGCCCCGTGACGTCTGCCTGCTGTTCGGTCAGGAGGGTCCGGGACTGTCGCAACAGGCGCGTGAGGCCTGCAGCGGCACGTTCTCGATCACCCAGTTCGGCTCGACCCGGTCCATCAACGCCTCCGTGGCCGCGGCGATCGCCATGCACACGTGGGTCCGCCAGCACGTGGACCCGGAAGCCTCCGGGTCCTGGCGCGGGTGACCTGACCTCGTCGAGGTCAGGGTCACCCGGTGACGAGGCCGCCGACGATAGCGATCAGGCAGGCCACCACCCCGGCGGCCGCGACGATCGTCGCCGCCCGGGCCAGGTGACCGGTCCAGGGCGCAGGTCCGCTCTCGGCGCGCAGCGTCCGCCGGGACAGCAGGAGCGCGAGCGCGGCGAGCACCAGGTTGCCGACCGCCAAGAGGGAGTACACGGCGCCGACATGGTCCGGCCCGTAGCTTGCCCCGAACGTGATCGCCTCGAGCGCCAGGCCCACCGTGCCTTGGCCGAGCAGGCTGAGTGCCGCGAAGGCGAAGCCAGCGATCGCAGAGGCTTCCGGTGTCAGGATGTCGGTCAGCCACGACGGTGCCGGCCGCGTCTCGCCCTCGTGGCCGATGTACTCGTGGTTTTCGGTCATGCGGTCTCCCCCTTCGGAGTCAGCCCAGCATCGTCTCGATCTCCGAGGCGACCAGGTTGGCCTCGGGACCGACCACCACCTGCACGACCGAACCGGCGGTCAGCACGCCGTGGGCACCTGCACGGTTCAAGGCCGACTCGTCGATCAGCGAGACGTCCTGCACGGCCGTGCGGAGCCGGGTGATGCAGGGCTCGATCTCGACCACGTTGGCGCTGCCGCCCAACCCGGCCAGGATCAGCTCCGCTTGCCTCATGGCACAGCATTCAACCATCCCGGACCGCCCACTAGAGTGGAATTCCGACGCCGTGTCCCGATCCCAGGAGTGAGCAATGCCCATCGCGACCCCCGAGGTGTACGCCGAGATGCTCGACCGGGCCAAGCGTGAGTCGTTCGCGTTCCCGGCCATCAACGTGACTTCCTCCCAGACCCTCAACGCCGCGTTGCAGGGCTTCGCCGACGCGGGCAGCGACGGGATCGTGCAGGTCTCGACCGGCGGCGCGGAGTACCTCTCCGGCGCCAAGGTCAAGGACATGGTCGCCGGGTCGGTCGCGTTAGCGGCCTACGCCGAGGAGGTGGCCAAGAGCTTCCCGGTGAACGTCGCCCTGCACACGGACCACTGCCCGAAGGACAAGCTGGACGGGTTCGTCCGTCCGTTGCTCGACATCTCCGTCGAGCGGGTCAAGAACGGGCAGGCCCCGCTGTTCGGCTCGCACATGTGGGACGGGTCCGCCGTACCCCTCGAGGAGAACCTGAAGATCGCCGAGGAGCTGCTGGAGAAGGCCACGGCCGCCAAGATCATCCTGGAGATCGAGGTCGGCGTGGTCGGTGGTGAGGAGGACGGCGTCGTCGGGGAGATGGACGAGAAGCTCTACACCACCCCGCAGGACGCCCTGGACACCTTCGCGGCACTCGGCGACGGATCGCGCGGTCGCTACCTGACTGCGCTGACCTTCGGCAACGTGCACGGCGTCTACAAGCCGGGCAACGTCAAGCTCCGCCCGGAGATCCTCGAGAAGGCCCAGCAGGCGGTCGCGGAGAAGCGCGGCCTGGGGCAGGACGCCAAGCCGTTCGACCTGGTCTTCCACGGCGGTTCGGGATCGACGGCGCAGGAGATCGCCGACGCGGTGTCGTACGGCGTGGTGAAGATGAACGTCGACACCGACACCCAGTACGCCTTCACGCGGCCGGTGGCGGGCCACATGTTCGCCAACTACGACGGGGTGCTGAAGGTCGACGGCGACGTCGGCTCGAAGAAGGTCTACGACCCGCGTTCCTGGGGCAAGGCCGCCGAGGCCGGGATGGCCGCGCGAGTCGTCACCGCCTGCGAGAACCTCAACAGCACCGGCCGGTCGATCTCCGGCTGACGGGCGGCCGGGCTGCCCTCCGGCTCACCCGGCGACCTCGAGCGGCGCCTCCGCACCTCGTGCCTCGGCCGACCCACGTGCCAGGTGCCGCGGCGTCGCGAAGCAGAGCGCGGCGAGCAGGCCGATCACGATCACCGCCGCCGGGAGAAGCAGCGACTGTGCCATCGCATCGGCGAAGCCTCCGTCCAGGAACGACGGCAGCGGACCGGTGGCTGCCCCGACCGGGGCGCCCTTCGGGGTGGGCGGCAGGTCGGCGGTCAGCCGGGACTGCATCAGCACCGCGATCGAGGCGCTTCCCAGCACGGCTCCCACCTGGCGGGTGGTGTTGTAGACGCCCGCTCCAGCGCCGGCGTGGTGCATCGCGAGGTTGCGGGTCGCAGTCGTGCTCAACGGTGACCACATGAAGCCGTTCGCCACGCCGAGCAGGGCGATCGGCAGCAGCAGCCGCCACACCGGGGTGTCCGGACCCATCTCGACGCTCAGCCAGGCCAGCGCCACCGGGAAGCAGAGCAGCCCGATCCCCGCGATCACACGCGGGTGCACCCGGTCGACCAGATGGCCCACCCAGGGCGCGAGGACCCCGGACAGCAGAGCCATCGGCACAAGCAGCAGCGCCGACTGGGTTGGCGACCAGCCGCGCACCTCCTGGGCGTAGAGCATGATCGGCAGGGCCATCGCGGTGATCGCGAAGCCCACCGCGGTGATCGCCACGTTGGCCAGGGAGAAGTTCCGGTCGCGAAACAGGCTCAGCGGGACCAGCGGCTCCTGCCGGCGTACGGCCTGGAGCACCACGAAGACCACGAGCAAGGCGACACCCGCCCCGATCAGCGCTCCGACCGAGATCGGTCCGGCGATCGTGCCCCAGTCGTAGTTCTGGCCCTCCTGGATCCCGAACACCAGGCAGAACATCCCGACGGCGCTCACCGTGACACCGAGCCAGTCGAACCGGTGCGGGTGGGTGGCCAGCCTCGGGACCAACCGGACCGCGAGCAGGAAGCCGACGAGTCCGATGGGCGCGTTGATGAAGAAGATCCACTGCCAGCCGAGGGCGTCGACGAGTACGCCGCCGAGGATCGGCCCCACCAGCGTGGCGACGCCGGCGACCGCCCCCCACAGCCCCATCGCCTTGCCGCGGCTGGTGGCGGGGAAGATCCGGGTGATCACTGCCATCGTCTGTGGGTTCATCATCGAGGCGCCAAGGCCCTGGAAGACCCGCGCGACGATCAGCTCCTCGATGCTGTGCGTCGTCCCGCACCAGATCGAGGAGAGAGTGAACAGTGCCAAGCCGGCCAGGTAGAGGTTCTTCGGGCCGTACCTGTCGCCGAGGCGGCCGGTGATCAGCAACGGCACCGCATAGGCGAGCAGGTAGGCGCTGGTCACCCACACCACGTCGTTCACCCCGGCATCCAGGTCGGCCATGATCGAGGGGGTGGCGACGAACACGATGGTGGAGTCCACGAGGATCATGAAGAACCCCAGGCACAGCGCCCCCAGCGCCGGCCAGGGCCGGACCTCGGGACGGTCGACGGATGGCATGGGTCCATGGTGTCACCGGCCCCCGACAGCATCCTCGGCCCCGGCCGGTAACGTCGGCGCCATGGACCATCCCGACCTGATGGCGACCCCGCCGCCGACCCACCTCCCCGTCGACCCGGCGTCCGAGGCGCTGGAGCGCGGCGACGACGTTCGGACCGTGCTCAGGGCCCATCCGGAGTCGCCGCTGGCGTGGGCCACCTTCGCCGAGGCCACCCTCGCCGACGAGGCGGCCGACGACCTGACGGCGTACGCCTACGCCCGTGTCGGCTACCACCGCAGTCTCGACCTGCTGCGCCGCAACGGCTGGAAGGGTCAAGGGCCGGTGCCCTGGGAGCACGAGCCGAACCGCGGCTTCCTGCGTGCTCTGGCGGCGCTGACGACCGCCGCCTCGCGGATCGGCGAGCAGCCGGAGGCGAAGCGCTGCCGCGAGTTCCTGCTCGACTCCAGCCAGACGGCGTACGACGAGCTGCTCGGCTGAACACGCGGACCCGCCGGTTTGCTCGCGCCGTGACCGGGTACTCGGCGGCATGAGCGACCGCAGGACGCGCGAAGAGCCGGATCACGGGACAGCCGGGAGGCCGGGCCAGGCCGAGCCGACGTCGATCGCGGACTCGAAGGCTCTGCCCGAGCTGAACGAGCCGGCTCGTTCGCGGCGTCACCCGCTCGACGACCTGGCCGACCCGGGGGACCTGGACGACCGCTAGGCCGTGCCCGGCTCGAAGCGGTCGGGGGAGACCTCCGCCGTCTCGGTCATGGTGCCGACCGTGCTTCTCACCGGAGCAACCGGCGCCATGGACGCGACGGCCTTCCTCACGCTCGGCAACGTCTTCGCCAGCGTGATGACCGGGAACATGGTGCTGCTCGGCGTCGCTGCCGGCACCCGGGACGCCGAGCTCGCCGTCTCCGCCGGGCTGGCACTCGCGGGGTACGTCGTGGGCACGCTCGCCGGCACCGTGGTCAGCAGGCTCGCCGGCGTGCTCGACCCGAGGCCGGACCGTCCCCGACGTGATCTGCTCGCCCGGCTGCTCCTGGAGCTGGCGCTGATGGTCGCGTTCACCGTGGTCTGGGAGGTCGCGGGCCCGCAGGGCGCGAGCTCCCGGTGGGCGCTGCTGGCCGTCGCCGCGTGCGCGATGGGGTGCCAGAGCGTCGCGGTCCCCTCGTGGGCGGGGCGGCGGGGGACGACACAGCCGGGCGTGCGCTCGACGACCTACATGACAGGCACCCTCACCGGACTGCTCGCGGACCTGGCCGGGCCTCCCGGGCGTCGGCGGCTGCGCGGCTGGGCCGCCGCTCGCCTGGTCGCACTCGTGTGCGGGGCGGTCGTCGCGGCGTTCGTCGTCTCCAGCGCGCCGCCGATGCTGCCGGCGATCCCGGTGGGCGCCCTGCTCGTCGCCCTCGCGATGACCGTGCTCGCGCCACGGTGAGGCCACCGTGAGGCGACCCGTTTGCAGGCACCGCTGACGGGTACGGCGAAGCCCACCCTGGGAAAGGCCAACGAGCGGAGGTCGTGCGTCGATGCCGCGCCTGATGTCGCGTGAGGACACGGAGGTCCGCCCCGACTCGCCGCGAGACCGGGGCCGGCTCGCGCGGGACCTGAGCAAGGCCGTGCGCGGCGAGGTGAGGTTCGACGAGCCGAGCCGACTGCTCTATGCCAACGACGCATCGATCTACCGCACCATGCCGATCGGCGTCGTGGTCCCCCGCGACGACGCGGACGTCGAGGCTGCGCTGGCCGTCTGCCGCACTCACCAGGTGCCGATCCTGGCCCGCGGCGGCGGGACGGGCCTGGCAGGCCAGAGCGTCAACGAGGGCGTGGTCTTCGACTTCTCGAAGTACATGCACGACATCGTCCGGATCGACCCGCAGGAGCGCACCGCGGTCGTCCAGCCCGGGGTGATCTGCGACCAGCTGCGCTATGCGGCGATGGAGCACGGGCTCACGTTCGCCCCGGATCCGGCGACCCACGACCACAACACGCTCGGCGGGATGATCGGCAACAACTCCTGCGGCACCCACTCGGTCTACGGCGGCAAGACCGTCGACAACGTCATCGAGCTCGACGTGCTGCTCTACGACGGCACCCGGATGACGGTGGGCGTCGAGGAGGAGTCCGACCTCGAGGCGGTCGTCGCCCAGGGCGGCCGCCGCGGAGAGATCTATGCCGGGCTCCGGCGTCTGCGCGACGAGTACGCCGACCTGATCCGCGAGCGCTACCCGAACGTCCCTCGGCGGGTCTCCGGCTACAACCTGGACGACCTGCTCGCCGAGAAGGGATTCAACCCGGCGCGCGCTCTGGTCGGCAGCGAGTGCACGTGCGTGCTGGTGCTGTCGGCCAAGGTGCGTCTGCTTCCGTGGCCGGAGCATCGCTCCCTGGTCGTCCTCGGCTACCCCGACTCGCCCTCGGCCGCGGAGCACGTCACCGACATCCTGGACACGGGCCCGGTCGGGCTGGAGTTCTTCGAGCAGGGCATCATCGAGAACCTGAAGAAGAAGCGGTTCTTCTTCGAGGGCATGCGGGAGCTTCCCGACGGCAACACGTTCGTGCTCATCGAGTACGGCGGCGACAGCCAGGACGAGGCCGACGCGGCCGGCCGAGACATCTGCGAACGTCTCGAGAAGCTCCCGAACACCCCGCACATCAAGGAGTACGACGACCCGCGGCACCAGTCCGACATCTGGGAGATCCGCAGAGGCGCGATCGGCTCCACCCGCATCCCGCAGGAGCACGCCGGCCTGCCGGGGTGGGAGGACGCAGCGGTGCATCCCGCCAACCTGGCTCCCTACCTCCGTGACTACCAGGACCTGCTGGACAGGTACGACTACCACGCGCCGCTGTTCGGTCACTTCGGCCAGGGGTGCATCCACAACCGGCTCGACCTGGACATCAAGACCGCGGACGGGATCGAGACGTTCCGCCGGTTCATCTCCGACGCGGCCGACCTGGTCATCGCGCACGGTGGCGTGCCCTCCGGCGAGCACGGCGACGGTCAGCTTCGGGCCGAGTTCCTGACCCGGGTGTTCGGTCCCGAGCTGGTCCGCGCGTTCGAGGAGTTCAAGGACCTCTTCGACCCGGACGGCAAGATGAACCCGGGCAAGGTGGTCAGGCCGAGGTCCCCGGTGCAGGATCTTCAGCTCGGCACGCACTACCGGCCGGCCGTCCTGGCCACCGAGTTCGCCTATCCCGAGGACGGCTTCAACTTCGCCGACGCGGCGAACCGGTGCTTCGGCGTCGGCAAGTGCCGGCACATGGAGGGCGGCACGATGTGCCCGTCGTTCATGGTGACCAGGGAGGAGAAGCACTCCACCCGGGGCCGGTCCCGCATGCTGCTGGAGATGATGCGCACCTCCGGGGAGCGCAAGCATCCGTGGCGCGACGAAGGCGTCAAAGACGCTCTCGACCTGTGCCTGGCCTGCAAGGGCTGCAAGGGCGACTGCCCGGTCCGCGTCGACATGGCCACCTACAAGGCCGAGTTCCTCTCCCACTACTACCAGGGCAGGATCCGGCCGCGCGCGGCGTACGCGATGGGGCTGATCCAGCGGTGGAGCAAGCTGGCCTCCCTCACGCCCGGCCTGGTCAACTGGACCGCGTCGGCGCCGGTGCTCTCGTCGCTGGTGAAGGCCGCTGCCGGTGTCGCCCCCCAACGCGAGCTCCCGTCCTACGCGCCCACGACGTACCGGTCCCTGAGAACGGACGGCGCGCCGGCGCGCGACGGCATGCCGGTGATCCTCTGGGTGGACACGTTCAGCAACTACTTCCAGCCCCAGGTCGCCCAGGCCGCGGTCGAGGTGCTCGAGGCGGCGGGCTTCGACGTCCGCGTCCCCGACCGACAGATGTGCTGCGGAAGGCCGCTCTACGACTACGGCATGCTCGGCACGGCGCGTCGCTACCTGGACACGGTCCTGGGCTCCACGCGGGAGGAGATCGAGGCGGGCGTTCCCGTCGTCGGGCTCGAGCCGTCCTGCGTCGCCGTGTTCCGTGACGAGCTTCCGAATCTCATGCCCCACGACGAGAACGCCCGGCGGCTCGCGTCGCAGACGTTCACCCTCGCGCAGCTGCTGGCCAAGCACGCCCCGGACTGGCAGCCCCCGCGCCTCGACGCCGACGTGCTCGTCCAGGTGCACTGCCACCAGGGAGCCGTGCTCGGCTACGAGAAGGAGCGAGCGCTCTTGGACCGCATGGGAGTTCGCGTGCAGGTCCCCGACAGTGGCTGCTGCGGGATGGCGGGCAGCTTCGGTTACGAGAAGGGTGAGAAGTACGACGTGTCCGTCGCCTGCGGCGAGCGCGTGATCCTCCCCGAGGTTCGCGCGGCTCAGCCGGAGACGATCGTGCTCGCCGACGGGTTCAGCTGTCGAGAGCAGATCGGCCAGCTGACCGAACGCACCGCGGTCCATCTGGCCGAGGTGCTGGCGTGGGCCCTCCGCGGAGTGGATCCCAGGCCGAGTCGCGCCTATCCCGAGAATCGGATCCGGCCGCCGGCGCCGCGATCCTCCGGGCGGCTCCGGCCCGTCGTGGCCGTGGCCGCAGTCGCGGGGGCGGCGATATCCATGAGTCTCGGAAGGAGACACAGCAATGGCGGAGCAGACAAGGACCGCATCCGACGTTCTCGTCGACCGGCTGATCGAGTGGGGCGTCGACACCGTCTTCGGGCTGCCCGGTGACGGGATCAACGGCTTCATGGACGCGCTGCGCAAGCGGCACGACGAGATCAGCTACATCCACGTGCGCCACGAGGAGGTCGCCGCGATGGCGGCCGTCGGCTACGCGAAGTTCACCGGGCGGCTGGGTGTCTGCTTCTCGACGGCAGCCCCCGGTGCGGTGCACATGCTCAACGGGCTGCTGGACGCCAAGCTGGAGCAGGCCCCGATCCTGGCGATCTCGGGGATGTCCTACTCCGACCTGGTCGGGACCAGCTACCTGCAGGACATGAACACCGACTACCTGTTCAACGACGTCGCGGTCTACAACCAGCGGATCATGAGCCCGCAGAGCGTCCTGAACGTCACCGACTACGCGTGCCGGACGGCGCTCACCGAGCGCGGTCCGTCGCACCTGGCCTTCCCGATCGACTACCAGGCAGCGGACGCGGAGTCGGGGATGCGATTCAAGCGCAACGTGCCCGGGCACACCTCCTCGGCGTACCGGCCGCCGATCCGGGTGCCTCAGCGCACGGACCTGCAGGCGGCCGCCGAGGTGCTGCGCGGCAAGCAGAAGGTGGCGATCCTGGCCGGTGCGGGAGCCCGCGGCGCCGGTCCCGAGCTGACCGAGCTCGCCGAGAAGCTCGGCGCGCCGGTGGTGAAGGCGATGCTCGGCAAGGACTGCATTCCCGACGACTCGCCGTACACCACCGGGTCGATCGCCCTGGTCGGCAGCCGGCCCAGCGAGGAGGCGTTCGAGCAGTGCGACGCGCTGGTGATCGTCGGCAGCTCAATGCCCTACATCGAGTTCTACCCGAGCCCCGGCCAGGCGGTGTGCGTCCAGATCGACGACAAGCCCGAACGGATGGGCCTGCGCTACCCGGTCGACGCCCCGCTCTGCGGTGATGCCGCGGCCACGCTCAGGGAGCTGGTGCCGCTGCTGGAGCGCAACGACGACCGGTCGTTCCTCGAGCAGGCCCAAGCGGGGATGGAGGAGTGGTGGGCGCTGATGGAGGAGCGCGGCACCCGCGACGACATGCCGATGAAGCCCCAGGTGCCGGCGTGGGCGCTCAACGACGTCCTCGAGGACAACGCGATCGTGTGCGGCGACTCGGGGACGGTGACCACCTGGGTGGCACGTCAGGTGAAGATCCGCAAGGGCATGCAGTTCAGCTTCAGCGGCACGAACTGCTCGATGGCCGCCGGGCTTCCCTACGCGATCGGTGCGCAGACGGCGTACCCGGGACGGCAGGTCGTCGTCCTCACCGGAGACGGATCGTTGACCATGCAGCTCGGCGACTTCCTCACCTGCGTGCAGCACGAGCTGCCGGTGAAGATCCTGGTGATGCGCAACGACATCCTCGGGCTGATCAAGTGGGAGCAGATGGTGTTCCTCGGCAATCCCGAGTACGGCGTGAACATGGCGCCGATGGACTTCGTGAAGTTCGCGGAGGCATGTGGCGCGCGAGGGTTCCGTGCCGAGAAGCCCGCTGAGTGCGCGGACGCGCTGCGTCAGGCGATGGAGTACGACGGGCCGGCGATCGTCGAGGCGATCATCGACCCGCACGAGCCGCCGATGCCGGCGAAGGTGAAGAAGGGCCAGGTCACCAAGATGTTCGACGCCCTCAAGGCCGGCACGCCCAACCGGAACACGATCGCTGCACAGATGGTCAAGGACGTGCTCGACGAGTCGAGCTTCGAGGCGAGCCCGGGCGGGATGATCCCCGAGCCGGTGGCGAAGCTGGGACGTTCGGTCGCGGACGCGGCGGCACGGCGCACTCGCAAGGACTGACGCGCGCTGCGCCTGGACGCGCTCCGCTCAGCCGGGCAGCAGCATAGTGAGGGCCGACTTCTCCAACCGCCAGGTGCGGTTGCGCTCCGGGCCGGAGATCTCGCCGTCGGCGCTGATGTGGAACGGCTGTCCCGACACCGAGACGGTCGAGCCGCGCAGGTAGGCGACGTCGTCGCGCTGCGGGTGCCGCCCCGTGAGCAGCTTGGTGAGGAAGCCGGCTCGGGCGACGGGTCCGGCGGCGAAGGCAACCATCACGTCGATCTGCCCGTCGCCCGGTCGCGCCTGCGGAGTCAGCTCGGTGCCGCCGCCGACGCTGGGGCCGTTGCCGAGCGCGACCCCGAGCACGGGACGGTCGAAGTCGGTGACTACCTGCCCGTCCACCTCGACACGCAGCCGCAACAGCTCGGGGTGTGCTGCCTCCGCAGCGGCTCCGGCGACGTAGCCCGCGCGGCCCATCGAGGCCTTCCAGCGCTTCGCGCGCTGCCCGGCGTCGGCTCCGGCCCCGACGTGCACGCTGTTCACCACGATCTCTCCGGTGCAGTCGACGATCAGGTCGACCGGTGTGGGCTGCCCCTTCACGACCAGCTCGGCAGCCTCCTGCGGGGCGAGCGGGATCCGCAGCCCGCGGGCGAAGTCGTTGCCGGTGCCGAGCGGGATCAGACCCAGCACGGCCTCGGGGAGCTCGTGACGGCGGTGCAGGGCGGCGATCACGGCGTGCAGGCTCCCGTCGCCGCCGGCCACGACCACCCGGCGGCTGCCGCGGCGGTGCAGCACGCTGTCGAGCTCCCCGAGGTTCCCGGTCGAGGCCACCTCGACGTCGGTGACCCCCCGCAGCACCTCCAGCGCGGCGTCGAGGTACTCGGCGTCGTGCCCGCCGGCGGCGACATTGGTGATCAAGAGGACCGGTTCCACGGCTCGCACGTTACCCCGGCTGGCGAGAACCGAACCCCCTGCATCCTGCTAACGTTTGGCCGCACTCACCCTCACCGGAGCCGACATGGAGGGAGCATCCCATGCCCGCGATCGTGGTGCTCGGAGCCCAGTGGGGCGACGAGGGCAAGGGCAAGGCCACCGATCTGCTTGGCTCCACCATCGATTATTGCGTGCGCACGTCGGGCGGAAACAATGCCGGGCACACGATCGTCGTGGACGGCACCAAGTACGCCACCCACCTGCTGCCCACGGGCGTGCTGACCCCGGGCTGCGTTCCGGTGATCGGCAACGGTGTGGTGGTCAACCCGGCCGCGTTGTTCGGCGAGATCGACGACTTCGAGGCCCAGGGCATCGACGTGTCGGGGCAGCTCGTGGTGTCCGCGAACGCGCACCTGGTCACGTCGTACCACACCACCATGGACAAGGTCACCGAGCGCTTCCTGGGCAAGAACCAGATCGGCACCACCGGCAGGGGGATCGGACCGACGTACGCCGACAAGATCAGCCGCACCGGCATCCGCGTCGGCGACCTGTTCGACCCGTCGATCCTGGGGCAGAAGGTCGAGGCCGCGCTCGAGCTGAAGAACCAGATCCTCGCCAAGATCTACAACCGCCGCGCGATCACCGTCGAGGAAGTGGTCGAGGAGCTGATGTCGTACGTCGAGCGGCTGCGGCCGATGGTCGCCGACACGTCACTGCTGCTCAACAAGGCCCTCGACGCCGGGCAGACCGTGCTGTTCGAGGGCGCGCAGGCGACCATGCTCGACGTCGACCACGGCACGTATCCCTACGTCACCTCCTCCAACGCGGCCGCCGGCGGGGTGTGCACCGGCGCCGGGGTCGGGCCCACCCGGATCGACCGGGTGATCGGCGTGATCAAGGCCTACACGACGCGCGTCGGCGCCGGACCGTTCCCCACCGAGCTGCACGACGCGGACGGCGAGAAGCTGTGGAAGGTCGGCGGTGAGGTCGGTGTCTCGACTGGCCGGAACCGCCGGTGCGGCTGGTACGACGCGGTGGTCGCCCGCTACGCGACGAGGGTCAACGGGCTCACCGACCTGTTCTTGACCAAGCTCGACGTGCTCTCCAGCTGGGAGCGGGTTCCGGTGTGCGTCGCCTACGACGTGGACGGCGTCCGGCACGACGAGATGCCGATGACCCAGACCGAGTTCCACCACGCCAAGCCGATCTACGAGTTCTTCGACGGCTGGTGGGAGGACATCTCCGGCTGCCGCACCTTCGCCGACCTGCCGGCCAACGCGCAGGCCTACGTGCGTGCCCTGGAGGAGATGTCCGGCACGAAGATCTGGGGAGTCGGCGTCGGGCCCGGCCGCGAGCAGACCCTCGAGGTCCCTGCCCGATGAGAGTGCTGGTCGTCGGCACCGGGGGGCGCGAGCACGCCCTGGCGCTCGCCCTGTCCCGGGACCCGTCGGTCAGCGAGGTGCACGCCGCACCGGGCAACCCGGGCTTGGCTTCGGTCGCCACCCTGCACCCGGTGGCCGCCGCCGACGGCGAGCAGGTGGCCGCGCTGGCGGAGAAGCTCGGCGTCGACCTCGTGGTGGTCGGCCCGGAGGCACCGTTGGTGGCCGGGGTGGCCGACGCCGTCCGCGAGCGCGGCATCGCATGCTTCGGGCCGAGCCGGCAGGCGGCCCGGTTGGAGGGTTCCAAGGCGTTCGCGAAGGACGTGATGGCCGCCGCCGGCGTTCCGACCGCACGCTCCCGGGTCTGCCAGACGGAGGCGGAGACGGAGGCCGCGCTCGACGTTCTCGGCTCGCCGTACGTCGTCAAGGACGACGGCCTCGCCGCCGGCAAGGGCGTGGTGGTCACCGACGACCGGGCGGTCGCGCTCGCGCACGCGAAGGCGTGCGGCCGCGTCGTCGTCGAGGAGTTCCTGGACGGTCCGGAGGTGTCGCTGTTCGCGATCACGGACGGGCGGACCGTCTATCCGTTGCAGCCCGCCCAGGACTTCAAGCGGATCTTCGACGGTGACCGCGGGCCGAACACGGGCGGGATGGGCGCCTACACGCCGCTGACATGGGCGCCCGACGACCTGGTCGAGCAGGTGACCAGTCGGGTGCTAGCGCCGACCGTCGACGAGATGGCGGCACGCGGCACGCCGTTCAGCGGGCTTCTGTATGCCGGCCTCGCGCTGACCGCAGACGGCGTGAAGGTGGTCGAGTTCAACGCACGGTTCGGTGACCCCGAGACCCAGCCGCTGCTCGCCATGCTCGACTCACCGCTCGGCGAGCTGCTGCACGCCGCGGCGCAGGGGAGGCTGGACGAGGTCCAGCCCCCGGTCTGGCGCGCGGGAGCCGCGGTGACCGTCGTACTCGCCTCCGAGAACTACCCCGGCACTCCCGGGACCGGCGACGAGATCACCGGCATCGACGCCGCGGAGGCCCTCGACGGCGTGACGGTCATCCAGGCGGGAACCCGCCTCGACGGCGATCGGCTGGTGACCGCCGGAGGACGGGTGCTCGCGGTGACGGGCACCGGGCCGGACGTGGGCGCAGCCCGGGAGCGCGCCTATGCGGGTGTCGCCGAGATCGCGTTCCGCGGCGCCCAGCACCGCACCGACATCGCGGCCGGCCGATGACCGAGCCCGCTCTTGACGAGATGGTCTCCGACAGCGGCGGAACCATGGTGCGTCTCACGGGCCCGGCGCGGATGGTCGAGCCCGACCTCGACACGCTCGAGCCACTGCGTCCGACGGTGCCTGGTCCGCTGCGGCCGGCGGGCGACCCGCCGTACTTCGAGTCCGGTGACGTGCTCACCTGGCACTACGTCAACCTCGAGCTGGTCCACCAGCGGCCCGTGGACGGCAGCCGCCGGGTGCACACCCGGGACCTGACCCTCGACCTGTGGCTCGAAGGCGACGACGTCTGGCTCAAGGACGCCGACGAGCTGGACGCCTTCACGGCGGCCGGCTGGTACTCGCCCGACCAGGCCCGCGTGATCCGGGAAGTCGCCGAGCAGGCGCGCTTCGTGCTCGCCGAGCATGCTGCCTGGCCGCTGGACGAGGGCTGGGAGACGTGGCAGCCGGCGCCGGAGTGGGACGAGCCGTTGGACCTTCCGGAGTGGCTCATGCCGGCGGGTGGATCCTGACATGCGCATCGAGCTCACCCTCGACTGCGTGGACCTCGATGCCACCGCCACCTTCTGGGAACGCGCCTTGCACTATCGCCGGGAGGGCGTGATCGACGGCCGCTTCGTCGCCCTGGCCGGCGACGGGCCCGCGCTGACCCTGCAACGGGTGCCCGAGCCGAAGTCCGTCAAGAACCGGTTGCACCTCGATCTGCTCGTGGCCGACGTCGACTCGGAGGTCGCCCGGCTGGAGGCGCTGGGGGCGACTCGCATCACGCGGGAGGCTCGTGAGGAGTTCGGGCAGCGTTGGCTCGTGCTGGCGGACCCGGAGGGACACGAGTTCTGCGTGGCCCACGACCCTCTACTCTGAAGCCGTGAGCGTCCCCAACGTCCTCGCGATGCGCTACGCAAGCCCTGACCTGGTTGCGATCTGGTCCCCCGAGCGCAAGATCGTGCTCGAGCGGCAGCTGTGGCTGGCGGTATTGGAGGCCCAGCACGATCTGGGCGTCGCGCTCCCCGTCGGCGCGCTCGAGGACTACCGAGCGGTGCTGGAGAGGGTCGACCTGGCCTCCATCGCGGCCCGGGAGCGGAGGACCCGGCACGACGTGAAAGCCCGGATCGAGGAGTTCTCGGCGCTGGCCGGGCACCAGCAGATCCACATGGGGATGACCTCGCGCGACCTGACCGAGAACGTCGAGCAGCTCCAGGTGCGCGACTCGCTGCGGCTGCTGCGCGACCGCACCGTGGCGGCGCTGGTTCGCCTCGGGGTGCTGGCCGTGGAGAACGCCGAGCTGGTGATGGTGGGTCGCTCCCACAACGTCGCAGCCCAGGCGACCACGCTCGGCAAGCGGTTCGCCACCGTCGCCGACGAGCTGCTGGTGGCGCTGGACCGGCTCGAGGACCTGCTGGCCCGCTACCCGCTGCGCGGCATCAAGGGCCCGATGGGCACCGCCCAGGACATGCTCGACCTCCTCGACGGCGACGAGCAGCGGCTGGCCGACCTCGAGCGCCGGGTCGCTCAGCATCTCGGCTTCGAGCGGGTGCTGGCCAGCGTCGGCCAGGTGTACCCGCGCTCGCTGGACTTCGACGTGCTCTCCGCGCTGGTACAGCTGGTCGCCGCCCCGTCGAACCTGGCCACCACGATTCGGCTGATGGCCGGCCACGAGCTCGTCACCGAGGGGTTCGCCGAGGGCCAGGTCGGCTCCTCGGCGATGCCGCACAAGATGAACACCCGCTCGTGCGAGCGGGTGAACGGGCTCGCTGTGGTGCTCCGCGGCTACCTCTCCATGGTCTCCGAGCTCGCCGGCGACCAGTGGAACGAGGGCGACGTGTCGGACTCCGTCGTACGCCGGGTCGCGCTGCCCGATGCCTTCTTCGCCGCCGACGGGCTGTTCCAGACGTTCCTCACCGTGCTCGGCGAGTTCGGCGTCTTCCCGGCGGTGGTTCAGCGCGAGCTGGACCGCTACCTGCCGTTCCTGGCCACCACCAAGGTGCTGATGGCCGCGGTGCGCAACGGCGTCGGCCGCGAGGCCGCGCATGAGGCGATCAAGGACAGCGCCGTGGGCGCCGCCCTGGCGATGCGCCAGGGCGCCGAGAACGATGTCCTAGACCGCCTCGCTGCCGACCGGCGGCTCGGGCTCACCGAATCACAGCTCGTCTCGCTGCTCGCCGAGCCGATCACCTTCACCGGCGCCGCACAGGCCCAGACCCAGGACGTGGTACGCCGCATCGAGGCCGTCGCCAAGCAGCACCCCGACGCCGCCGCGTACACCCCCGGCGAAATCCTCTAGCCCGCTGCGCTTCCGCCCAGATTGCCGCAGCGCTGCCCGGGATTCGCAGGACGTCATACGAAGTGGGCCCTCTATGCCACCGTTCGGATGACGTCCCGAGGCGACTTGACGTCGAGTACGTCACACCGCCGCGAATCGGAGGTGTTATACCGCCGCCTGCCGGCCGCGGTCTTGGGTGCCGGGCCGGCTGTGGGTGGTGCTACTCGACGGTGAGCTGGGCCCGGTGGAAGTCGTAGTGCTGCGTGCCGTAGCGGTAGACCTCGACCAGCGTCATCGTGTCGCGAAAGAAAGGGTCCCAGCCGACCGGGAAGTGCATCCGGCGGGAAAGCGCCGCGTCGGACTCGGCATCGAGGCGGCGGTGGAGCCGATCGATCGTGCGGTCGAGCTGCCTGGTGAGCCGTGGCCCGTGGAACACCAGTGCCCCACCGACAGAGCCGAGATAGTTGATGTGATGGAAGGGTCGCGTGCCAGCGTTCAGCATCGCCGCGAAGGTCCGGCTGAACGGGTCAGGTAGCCGCCCGAAAACGCGGACCAGGCGCAGCAGGCGGTTCACGATGAGGTAGCCGAACGCCATGTGCCAGAGCATCTGCCGGTTGCTCCAGCGGGTGCCGTCGGTGCACCGACGTAGGTCGGCGGGCGTGGCGCTGGCGACCAAGTGGTGCAGGTCGGTGCGGGCGCGTTCCAGGTCTTCGTGGATGGATCTCCGGTCGGCCGGCTGGCCGTTCACGGTCATGGCGTCAGTATCGCGAAGTCACGGACCGGAAGAGAAGCAGAACCTTCTTCAATTTCGGTGGCCAGCCAATCGAGCTGCGGGACGCCAGGATCGACTGGAGGTGCGTCTTACCGGCTTAGACGCCCGGTCCCGGCCACGCACGAAGAGCCCCGGCCGGTGTGCGGTCGGGGCTCTTCGTGGTGAAGTCAGGAGACGCGGACGTTGTCCGCTTGCGGACCCTTGGGGCCCTGAGCGAGGTCGAACTCGACCTTCTGGTTCTCGTCGAGCGACTTGAAGCCGCCTGACTGGATGGCGGAGAAGTGGACGAACACGTCCTCGCCGCCACCATCCTGCGAGATGAAGCCGAAGCCCTTGTCGGCGTTGAACCACTTGACGGTTCCCTGAGCCATGATCTGTTCCTTTGTTCGGTACCGAGAGCAACGTGCCCTCAAGCCGGCTGAAGACATCCACCTGTACTGATGTCCAGCGAACCGAAAACCAGAGTACGAGACACAAGCCGCGACAACTTGCGCGGCCAGGACGGCTTACAGAGCCATCCCTTCAACAAGACCCATCATAGGGCATCGGTGGAACTCGCGCAGACCAGCGTGCGGAGTCTCGTGAGCGCGGTGCTGTCACAGAGCAGCGCCGGCCGGTGTCTCCATGCCGAGAGCACTTCACGAGGAGGAGACATGAGCGGCAACACCAGGGTTCCACCGGCCGAGATCACCGGCCCCTACGGCGCCGTACTGAAGATGGTCAGCAGGCGGATGTTCGGCGACGTGGCCGAGCCCATGGGCGTGATGTGGCACAACCGCCGGGTGCTGAAGTTCAGCCTCGGCCTCGGGCAGAAGTCCGCCAAGTGGAAGGAGTGCGACGAGAACCTGAAGTCCTACGCCCACATGGCGGTGGCGTCGTTGATCGGCTGCACGTGGTGCCTCGACCTGGGGTACTTCCAGGCGCACAACGAAGGCCTCGACGAGGCCAAGGCACGCGAGGTGCCGCGATGGCGGGAGTCGAGCGTCTTCACACCGCTGGAGCGCGACGTCATGGACTACGCCGAGGCGATGTCGCAGACTCCGCCGGCCGTCACCGACGGGCTCTCCGCCCGCCTGCTCGACCAGCTCGGCGCGCCGGCGCTCATCGAGCTCACCGCGTGGGTCGCGCTGGCGAACCAGTACGCGCGTACCAACGTCGCTCTCGGCATCGAGGCCCAGGGCTTCGCCGCAGCGTGCGGCCTCGCACCACTGGCCGAACCGAGCCACGTAGCGTCGCACCCATGACCGACGACCCGTTCGTCACCCACCGCAGTCTGCTGTTCACGGTCGCCTACGAGATGCTCGGCTCGGCCGCCGACGCGGAGGACGTCGTGCAGGAGACCTGGCTGCGGTGGGCGGACCTCGATGACGCGGCTCGCTCCGACGTGCGCGATCCACGCGCCTACCTGGTGCGGATCGTCACCCGGCAGGCGCTCAACCGGCTGCGCACGCTGGCGCGGCGGCGCGAGGAGTACGTCGGCGAGTGGCTCCCCGAGCCGCTGCTGACCAGCCCCGACGTGGCCGAGGACGTCGAGCTCGCCGAGAGCATCTCGTTCGCGATGCTGACCGTGCTGGAGACCCTCGGCCCGGTCGAGCGGGCGGTGTTCGTGCTGCGCGAGGTGTTCGACACGCCGTACGACGAGATCGCTACGGCCGTCGGGAAGTCGCCGGCCGCGGTCCGGCAGGTCGCCCACCGCGCCCGGGAGCACGTGACCGCGCGGCGGCCGCGCGTGCAGGTGAGCCGCTCGGAGCAGGAGGCTGTCGTGGAGGGGTTCCTCGCAGCCATCCGCGGTGGCGATCTGCAGGAGCTGCTGGAGGTGCTCGCCCCCGATGTCGTCGTGGTGGCCGACGGCGGCGGTGTGGTCGCCGCAGCGCCTCGCCCCATCCACGGCAACACCAAGGCCGGCACCTTCCTGAGCAAGCTGTGCAAGCTGCCCAACGAGCTCGCCGTGATGTCGATGTGGCTCAACGGCGCCCCCGCGGTCCGGATCGACCTCGACGGCGAGCTGGACACGGTGGCCAGCCTGGTCATCGAGGACGGCCGGATCACCCGGGTCTACGCGGTCCGCAACCCGCACAAGCTGGTTCGCCTCGGCGAGGAGGCCGAGCTCAGCCGGTGACGGTTGTCCAGGTCGCACCGTCAGACCAGTGACTCCTGGGGCATCGCGGACGCGCGCTCCTTCGTGGCGACGAGGCAGACGCCGGCGACGATGGCCCACAGCACGAAGATGAAGTAGGTGAAGAAGAACGGCGCCAGGACGCCGCACACTCCCGCAAGGTAGGAGAACCCGCGCAGCCAGCCTGGAAGCGGACCCTTGGCACCGAGCAGGATCGCGACGACGCCGACGAAGAACGCCGGGCTGCACACCGCGAGCAGGTTGCCGATCTCGGTGATGGTGTAGACGACCGGGTGCGGGACGCCGGCCTGGACCTGTGGACCGCCCTCGGCCATCGCGACGTCCAGACCGCCGACGATGAACCAGCCGACCACCGATGCGGTGGCACCTGCGAACGAGAGGCCGCGAAGCAGTTCGCCCGTGGTTCCGGCCCACGTGCGGACGGCGTTGCCGAACACGAACAACCCGAGGGCCGCGAACGCCCCCACGTAGGCCACCACGAAGGCGGTGGGCCAGTGGCTGCTCGCGGTGTAGTCGGTGACCAGGGTGCTGGCGTAGTCGCCACCGGGAGAGCCGCTGGTCGAGAAGGCGGCCACGCTGCCGAGGCCGAAGACGAGCAGGCCGGTCCCGGCCGTTCGGATGGTGTTGTGCATCTTGTCCTCCTGGGTCGGTGGCGCGTCCAATCCGCGCGCAGCTTCGACGCTAGGGAGACGGCGACTCCATGGCGTCCGGCGCACTGCCCATTTCGACCTCGTCCAGCCGAGGGGGCGGCCCATCCTCCGCAAGAAGGACGCGCCTCGTCCCGGACTGCCCTACCGTCGTGCCATGACGCGCCGGAGCTGGGCTTTCGATGCGGCGATCGCGCTGGTCGTCGCGGCCCTGGGCGTGCTCGAGGCCGTCGGGGGGATCGACGCCACCCATCGGCAGGGGCCGGTCTGGGCGCAGGCAGCGCTGTACGTCGTGACCGGCGGGCTGCTCGCCGTGCGACGGCTGAACCCGATCGGCGTACTGACCGCGATCCTGGCCGTGAGTACGGCCGAGTTCGCCGTGTTCGGCTCACCGGAGGGGCAGGGGGTGGCGCTCCCCGGGATCATCGCGGCATACACGATCGGCCGCCGCGTGGAACGACGGCGCTCCTGGTGGGGCCTGGTGCTGGTGGTGCTGCTCTGGCTGTCCTGGGCGGGGCTCGACCCGATGAACGACCACCTCGAGGAGCGGCTGCTGACGCTGGTGTGGCTCTCGCCGTGGGTCATCGGCTGGCTGGTCGGCGCGCTGGTCCGGGCAACGCGGCAGACCACGGAGCAGCGCCGCCAGGTCCGCGAGCAGAAGGCGTCCCGAGCGGTCGCCGAGGAGCGCAACCGGATCGCCCGCGAGCTGCACGACGTGATCGGGCACAGCGTCAGCGTGATGACCGTGCAGGCCTCCGCGGTAAGGCGGAGGCTGTCACCCGACCAAGTCGTCGAACGACAGGCGCTCGAGACGGTCGAGGCGGTCGGCCGTGAGGCCCTGACCGAGATGCGCCACATGGTCGGAGTGCTCCGCCATGACGGGGACACCTCGGACCGCGAGCCTCCCCCGGGCCTGGGTCAGCTCGACAGGTTGGTGGAGAAGTTCCGCGCGGCCGGGCTGCCGGTCGAGATGCGGATGGCCGGCCCGGCGCAGCCGCTGCCCCCGGGCCTCGACCTCACGGCCTACCGTCTCGTCCAGGAGGGGCTCACCAACACTCTCCGGCACGCGCCGACTCCGGTGCGTGCGGAAGTCACTGTCACCTACGACCCCGGGCGTCTCGAACTCGCCGTCAGAGACGACGGTGCTCCGTCGACTGCCCCGGGCGAGGCCGGTCATGGGTTGTTGGGCATGAGGGAGCGCGTGATGGTCTATGGCGGTGACCTGGTTGCCCGCCCCCGCACCGGTGGCGGGTTCGAGCTCGTGGCCACCCTGCCCCTCGACCACGGCGAGGTGTCGTGACCGGAAGTCGCACGAGTTCGGTACTCATCGCCGACGACCAGACCCTGGTCCGGCGGGGATTCCGGATGATCATCGAGATCGAGGCAGATCTCGATGTGGTCGGCGAAGCGGCCGACGGCGAAGCGGCGGTCGCGCTGTCGCGGAGCCTGGAGCCCGACGTGGTGCTGATGGACGTGCGGATGCCCGGCACCGACGGCATCGAGGCCACCCGCCGGATCATGGCCGAGCAGGTCTCACCTCCGCGGGTGATCATGCTGACCACCTTCGACATGGACGAGTACGTGTACGACGCCTTGCATGCCGGCGCCTCCGGCTTCCTGCTCAAGGACGTCCCGCCCGAGCAGCTCGTCGACGGGATCCGCGCCGTGCTGTCCGGGGAGTCGCTTCTGGCCCCGGCCATCACCCGCCGGATGATCGAGGTCTACCTCGACCGACGGCCGGTCGCGCCGCCATCGGACGCACTGGACTCGCTGACGCCGCGCGAGCGGGAGACGCTGGCTCTGCTGGCCCGCGGGATGTCCAACGGCGAGATCGCCGAAGAGCTGGTCGTCTCCGAGACGACCGTGAAGACGCACGTGAGCCGGGTGCTGATGAAGCTGGACCTGCGCGACCGTGTCCAGGCGGTCATCTTCGCCTACGAGCACGCCATCGTCCGCGCCTCCCCGCCGACGAGTCGGTGACCCGGGCTCAGTGACCGACGACGACTGGAGGCACGTCCTCGTCGTCGAGCAGGTGGGTCTCCTCGCGCCGCATCGGCAGCATGAACGCGGGGATCAGCGTGATCGCGGCCAGCACCCACGCCACCCAGTAGGTGTGCGCGAACGCCGCCCCGGCGTCGGCGAGTCCCTCGAGCACCTGCGCATGTCCGAGCTTGTCCGCCAGCGACGGGTCGTGCTGGGAGGCGATCGCGGGCAGGGCCAGCGTCGAGCTCTTCAGGTGGTTGGTCAGCAGCACCGACATCACCGCCACTCCGACGGAGCTGGCGATCTGCTGGGTGATGTTCAGCAGGGTCGACCCGCGCGCCACCTCATGGTGGGTCAGCGTCTTCAGCGCGGCGGTGAACAGCGGCATCATCGTGGCGCCCATGCCCAGCCCCATCACGAACAGCTCGGCGATCAGCAGCGTGTACGACGTGTCGGCGGTCACCTGGGTGAGCCCGAACATGCCGATCAGGATCACGATGATCCCGACCGGGACGATCCGGCCCACCGGCAGCTTGTCGGTCAGCGCGCCGGCGATCGGCATCGTCAGCATGGCGCCGATGCCCTGCGGGGCGACCAGCAGGCCGGCGCTCAGCGTCGACTCGCCGCGGACCTCCTGGAAGTACGTCGGCACGAGCAGGAGCCCGCCGAAGAACGCGGCCGCGAACAGGAACATGGTGACGACCGAGACGGTCAGGTTGCGGTTGGTGAACAGCCGCAGGTCGAGCAGCGGGTGCGCGGGGCGGAACGAGTGCCACACGAAGACGGCCATCAAGATGACGCCGACGATCATCGACACGTAGACCCGCGGGGCGTTGACCGTTCCCTCGCTCGGGATCGACGAGACCCCGAACAGGAACAGGGCCAGGCCGGGCGACATCAGCGCCATGCCGAGGAAGTCGAAGGACTCCGACGGCTCGGGGGCGTCCTTGGGCAGCGCGCGCCAGGAGTAGACGAGCGCGATCGCGCCGATCGGCACGTTGATCAGGAACACCCAGTGCCAGCTGGCGATCTGGATCAGCCAGCCGCCCAGGATCGGGCCGAGGATCGGGCCGAGCAGCATCGGCACCCCGAGGATCGCCATCAGCCGGCCCATCCGCTGCGGACCCGCCGCACGCGTCATGATCGTCATGCCGAGCGGCATCAGCATGCCGCCGCCGAGGCCCTGCAGCACCCGGAACCCGATCAGCGCGTTGATGTCCCAGGCGGTCGCGCACAGCGCCGACCCGATCGTGAACAGCGCGATCGCGATCATGTAGAGGCGCTTGGTGCCGAACCGGTCGGCCGCCCAGCCGGAGAGCGGGATCACCGTGGCCAGCGCCAGCGTGTAGCCGGTCACCGTCCATGCCACCGTCGAGTACGCGATCGGGTGAGCCGGCGTCCCGAACACCGTCTGGAACGTCGGAAGGGCGACGTTGACCACGGTGATGTCGAGGATCGACATGATCGCCCCGAGGACCACCACGCCGGCGATCTTCAGGACCGCGGCGTCGATCTTCTCGGGGTACTCCGGACCCGCGGCCGGGCCGGCCGGCGGGCTCGTGTCGACGGTCATGTGGTGCTCCCTCCAATGTCACCGAAACCCTAACTCGGACATGGATGCGGCCCGCATGCTTTTTTCGGGGGCGGCGTGTGACCTTCGCCTCGACCGGCGTGCGTGCGACGATGCCGACCATGAGCCCCGACCAGGCGACCTCGCACAGACCGCCCCTCGACGGCGCCGAGCACGTCCACTCGGGCAAGGTGCGTGACCTGTACCGGCTGGCCGACGGGCGGCTGCTGATGGTGGCCAGCGACCGGATCTCGGCGTTCGACTTCGTGCTGGCGACCACGATCCCCGACAAGGGCGAGATCCTGACCCGGATGTCGCTGTGGTGGTTCGAGCAGCTGGCCGACCTGGTGCCCCACCACGTGCTGTCCACCGACGTCCCGGCGCAGGTGGCCGGGCGGGCGATGGTCTGCGAGCCGCTGCAGATGTACGCCGTGGAGTGCGTCGCCCGGGGTTACCTGACCGGCTCGGGACTCGCCGACTACCGGCGCACCGGAACCGTGTGCGGCGTCGAGCTGCCCGATGGCCTCGAGGACGGAAGCCGCCTGCCGGAGCCGGTGTTCACCCCGGCCACCAAGGCGCCGATGGGCGAGCACGACGAGAACGTCACCTACGAGCACGTAGTGGGGACCGTCGGGGCACAGGCCGCAGGGCAACTGCGTGAGGTGACGCTGGCGGTCTACGCCCGCGCGGAGCAGGTCGCCCGCGAACGCGGCATCATCCTCGCCGACACCAAGCTGGAGTTCGGCTCCCGCCCGGACGCGGCCTTGGTGCTCGCCGACGAGGTGCTCACGCCGGACTCCTCGCGGTTCTGGCCGGCCGAGCAGTGGCAGCCCGGCCGCGCGCAGCCGTCGTACGACAAGCAGATCGTCCGCGACTGGCTGACCTCACCGGCCAGCGGCTGGGACCGGGACTCGGGCGAGCCGCCACCGCCGCTGACCGACGAGGTCGTCGAGCGGACCCGGGCGCGCTACATCGAGGCGTTCGAGCTGCTCACCGGCGAGCGCTTCTAGCCGAGGACGCTGCGCAGGAACGCGTAGCTGAGCGCCCACACGTGCGCGCTCTGGGCGGGGGTCGTGCCCGCGCCGTGCCCGCCCTCGACGTTCTCGAAGTACCTCACCTGCTGGCCGGCCTCGAGCATCTTCGCGGCCATCTTGCGGGCGTGCCCGGGGTGCACCCGGTCGTCGCGGGTGGTCGTCCAGATCAGCGTCGGCGGGTAGTCCCGCGCGGGGTCGTGAAGGTGGTACGGCGAGTAGGTGCGCAGATGCGCCCAGTCGTCGGGGTCGTCGGGATCGCCCCACTCCGCGATCCACGACGCACCCGCCAGCAGCTTGGTGTAGCGACGCATGTCGAGCACGGGGACGTAGCAGACAAGCGCGCCGAACAGCTCCGGGAACTGCGTGAGCATGTTGCCCATCAGCAGCCCGCCGTTGCTGCCGCCGCGGGCGCCCAGGTGCTCCGGCGAGGTGATCTTGCGGTCCACCAGGTCCTGGGCGACGGCCGCGAAGTCCTCGTAGGCGCGGTGCCGGTTCTCGCGCAGGGCGGCATGGTGCCACCGCGGCCCGTACTCGCCGCCGCCACGGATGTTGGCCACCGCGTAGGCACGGCCGCCGGCCAGCCAGCCGCGGCCGATCAGCCCCGAGTAGGCCGGCATCTCGCTGACCTCGTAGCCGCCGTACCCGTGCAGCAGCGTCGGGGTCGACGCGTCAGCGGGCAGATCGGCCGGACGGACCAGGAAGTAGGGGACGCGGGTGCCGTCCTTGGACGTCGCGAAGTGCTGCTCCACCACGTGTGCGCTGCCGTCGAAGAACGCGGGTGCGGACTTGACGGCGCGCGGGGTCGCGCCCACCTCGGCGAGGCTCAGCGTCGTCGGGGTGAGGAAGTCGGTCACGGTCAGCCAGACCTCGTCGGACTCCTCGGCGTCCACCGCCGACACCGCGACCGTCCCCGACTCCGGGGCTCCGACGAACTCGCTGCGGCGCCAGACCAGTCTGGCATCGCCGTCGGACGACTCGGGAGTGAGTACGTCGAGTCGGTGCCGCACGTCGACCAGCGTGTTCAGCACCAGGTGCGTGCGCGTCCACGTCCAGCTCTCCAGCGAGCTGTGCTCGTCGGGCGTGAACACCACCTCGAGCTCGCGCGAGCCCGCCAGGAAGTCGTCGAGACGGGCCACCAGGAGCGCGCCGGACGGGTAGGTCGCACCTCCCACCTCCCACGCGTCCCGGAGGCGCACGGTGAGCCAGTCCCGGTGCACCGACTTGTCGGCGGAGTCCGGAGCCTCCAGCTTCCTGAGCCCGCCCCGCCCATCACCTTCGAGCAGGAAGAGCTCGTCGGTGTAGAAGTCGACGGCCCGGTAGACGAAGTCGCGTTCGTAGCCGGGGGTCTGGTCGTGCACGCCCTCGACGGCGAGATCCTCGTGGCGGCCCTCGAAGACCACGACGGCGTCGGCCAGCGGCGTCCCGCGCCGCCACCGCTTGACGATCCGCGGATAGCCCGAGGACGTCATCGAACCGTCACCGAAGTCGGTCTGCACGAACACCGTGTCGGCGTCGACCCAGCCCAGATCGCCCTTGGCCTCCGGGCGGTAGAACCCGTCCTCGACCCAGCTCATCGAGGTCAGGTCGAACTCGCGGGTGACGTCCGCGTCCGCGCCCCCGCGGGACAGCGACACGAGCACACGGGTGCGCTCAGGTCGAAGGAACGTCGCCCCGTGCCACACCCACGTCTCGCCCTCGGCTGCGGAGAGGGCGTCGAGGTCGAGCACCGTCTGCCAGTCCGTCTGGTCCGCGAGGTAGCCGTCCCGGGTGGTGCGCCGCCACAGCCCTCGCTCGTGGTCGGCGTCCTGCCAGAAGTTGTAGTACCAGTCGCCGACCTTGCGCGCGAACGGGATCTTCTCGTCCGAGTCGAGCACCTCGCGCAGGCCTCGCTCGAGCTCGGCGAACCCGTCGGTGCCGGCCAGCGCCACGTCGGTGCGCGTGGACTGCTCCCGCACCCACGCCAGGGCCTCTGGCCCGTCGACGTCCTCGAGCCACAGGTACGGATCTTCGGTCGGTTCAGGCATCCAACCAGTCTGGCAGGTCGGTGAGCCTGGCTAGACTCTGCCCGCAGGCGCAGATCCACTCAGCCGACCTGCATCGACCCTGAGGAGTCCACGTGGCCCGCGTCGTCGTCGACGTCATGCTGAAACCGGAGATCCTCGACCCGCAGGGCAAGGCGGTGCACGGCGCACTGCCGCGGCTGGGCTTCACCGGAGTGCTCGACGTACGCCAAGGAAAGCGGTTCGAGCTCGAGGTCGACGGCGAGCTCACCGATGAGCGGATGGCCGAGGTCGCCGAGATCGCCGAGAAGCTGCTGTCGAACCCGGTCATCGAGGACTACCGGGTGCACACAGGGGAGTCCGACACGTGAGAGTGGGGATCGTCACGTTCCCGGGCTCTCTCGACGACGTCGACGCGCAACGGGCCGTCCGGGTCGCCGGCGCCGAGCCGGTCGCGCTCTGGCACGCCGACCACGACCTGCGGCAGGTGGACGCGGTCGTGCTTCCCGGCGGCTTCTCCTACGGCGACTACCTGCGCTGCGGCGCGATCTCGAGATTCGCCCCGGTGATGACCGAGGTGGTCGCCGCCGCTGGGCGGGGGATGCCGGTGCTCGGGATCTGCAACGGCTTCCAGATCCTGTGCGAGTCGCACCTGCTGCCCGGGGCGCTGATCCGCAACGAGCGGCAGAGGTTCGTCTGCAGCGACCAGCCGCTGCGGATCGAGACCAACCGCACCGCCTGGACCTCGTCGTACGACGCGGGGGCGGTGGTCACGATCGTGCTGAAGAACGGCGAGGGCAGCTATGTCGCGGACGAGGCGACCCTGGACCGGCTGGATGGGGAGGGCCGTGTCGTCGCGCGCTACCTCGGCAACCCGAACGGCTCGATGCGCGACATCGCCGGCATTGCCAACGACCGCGGTAACGTCGTCGGCCTGATGCCGCACCCCGAGCACGCCGTGGAGGACCTGTGCGGCCCCGGCACCGACGGTCTCGGGTTCTTCACCTCCGTGCTCACCAGCCTCGTCAAGTGATCCGGTGGGCTGTGACGCAGCCCACCGGCGACGACCTTCCGCGGGGTCGAACGGGCCCCGTAGGCTGGTGAGGACATGAGGATCCCCACAGGGTCACCCAGGCCGACAGGGCGCCCTCGAGTCGGCGTGATCGGCGCCGGCCGGGTCGGTGCCGTGCTCGCGGCCGCGCTGCGAGAGGCCGGATACCCGATCTCCGCAGTCGCCGGGGAGTCCACCGCCTCGCGTACCCGTATCGAGACGCTGCTGCCGGGGGTTCGCGTCGACAAGCCCACGGCGGTCGCCCGGTCCTGCGACCTGCTGCTTCTCACGGTTCCCGACGACATGCTCGCCAACGTGGCCGCGATGCTGTCCGCCAGCGGCGCCATCAGGTCCGGGCAGGTCGTCGTGCACACGGCCGGCAAGCACGGACTCGGCGTCCTCGAACCGGCGGCCGCGTGCGGGGCTCGCGTGCTGGCCATGCATCCCGCGCTGACGTTCACCGGCACGGAGCGAGACCTGGCACGGCTCCCCGGCTGTGTGTACGGCGTCACCGCGACGGCAGACACCCGGGCGCTCGCCGAGCGGATCGCCGGCGACCTGGACAGCAGCGTGATGTGGGTGCCGGAGTCGGGGCGGGCGCTCTACCACGCGGCTCTGGCCCACGGTGCCAACCACCTGGTCACGCTCGTCGCCCAGGCCATGGAGCTCCTGGAGGAGGCTGGGGCCAGCGACCCCGCGGCCACGCTGAGGCCACTGCTGGCCGCCGCGCTCGACAACGCGCTGGCCGAGGGCGACGCGGCCCTCACCGGCCCGATCGTGCGCGGCGACGTGGAGACGGTTCGCGCGCACCTGCACGACATCGCCGCCCACGCACCGGACACCCTCGAGTCGTACGTCGCCCTGGCACGGGCGACCGCCAACCGGGCTGTGCTGGACGGGCGTCTGCTGCCGATCCGGGCCGCCAAGCTCACCCGGGTCCTCGACGAGGCGGTGGCCGCGGACCGGCCCGCCGGCAGGGCGCGTTGAGCGACACCGGTCGTCCCAGGGTCGTGCGGACCCGCGACGAGCTCGACGACGCGCTCGCCGAGATCCCCGCCGACTTCCGCCAGGTAGGGCTGGTCCCCACCATGGGAGCGCTGCACGCCGGCCACGACGCGCTGTTGCGCATCGGCCGCAGCAGGGTCGGGCCCACGGGCACTCTGGTCGTCTCCCTCTTCGTCAACCCTTTGCAGTTCGCGCCGGGGGAGGACCTGGACCGCTACCCGCGCACGTTCGAGGACGATCTGACGATGTGCGCGGCACGTGGCGTCGACGTCGTGTTCGCGCCATCGGTCGGGGAGATGTATCCCGACGGAGAGTCGACCGTGACGGTCGATCCCGGTGAGCTCGGCGCGATGCTGGAGGGCAAGGCGCGACCCGGGCACTTCCGCGGAGTCCTCACCGTGGTCGCCAGGCTCTTCGGCCTGGTCCGGCCCGACGTCGCGGTCTTCGGTGAGAAGGACTACCAGCAGCTGGTCCTGGTGCGCCGGATGGTGCGCGACCTGGCACTGCGCGTGCACGCCGTGGGCGCGGCGACGGTGCGCGAGGACGACGGTCTGGCGCTGTCCTCCCGAAACCGCTACCTGGACTCGCGGCAGCGTCGTGACGCGACCGCGCTCTCGCGTGCGCTTCGGGCCGGGGCGGCGGCTGCGCCCGGAGGCGCCGTGCCGGTGCTCGACGCCGCGGGCGCCGTACTCCGGGCGACAGCGGGGATCCAGACCGACTACCTGGAGCTGACCGACCCCGAGCTCGGCCCTGCACCCGACGCGGGGGCGGCCCGCCTGCTGGTCGCCGCCCGCGTGGGCGCGACCCGGCTGATCGACAACATCCCGGTCGAGCTGGGTCGATAGGCTCGGGGGCTATGGAACAGGAGCCCGCGCGCGACCAAGCCGGCGACGACACCGATCTTCCCGAGCAGATGCGGGTACGCCGCGACAAGCGCGAGCGGTTGATCGGGTCCGGCTCCTCGCCGTACCCGGTGGCGGTGCCGCGCACCCACACGCTCGCAGCGATCAGAGCCGGGTACGACGCGCAGCTGGCGGACGGCACCCTGGGCCCGGACTCGCACACCGGGGACGAGGTGTCGGTCACCGGCCGGGTGATCTTCCTACGCAACACCGGCAAGCTGTGCTTCGCGCGCCTGCGCGAGGGTGACGGCACCGAGCTGCAGGTGATGCTGTCCCTCGCCGACGTCGGGGAGCAGTCGCTGGCGGAGTTCAAGGCCGACGTCGACCTCGGCGACCTGCTCGCAGTCAGCGGCGAGGTGGTCACCAGCCGGCGCGGGGAGCTGTCGGTCCAGGCGGCCAGCTGGTCGCTGGCGGCCAAGGCTCTCCGCCCGCTGCCCAACGAGCACAACCCGCTCTCCGACGAAGCGCGGGTGCGCTACCGCTACCTGGACCTGATCGTGCGTCCCGAGGCCCGGGAGATGGTGCGCACCAAGGCCACCGTGCTCAAGTCGCTGCGGGCCACCCTCGACGAGCGCGGGTACGTCGAGGTCGAGACCCCGATCCTGCAGCTGACCAACGGCGGCGCCGCGGCCCGGCCGTTCCGGACCAGGCTGAACGCGCTCGACCAGGACATGCTGCTGCGGATCGCGCTCGAGCTCGACCTGAAGAAGGCGATGATCGGCGGGGTCGACAAGGTCTACGAGATCGGCAGGATCTTCCGCAACGAGGGGCTGGACTCCACCCACGCCGCCGAGTTCTCGATGCTGGAGGCCTACCAGGCCTACGGCGACCAGTTCACGATGATGGACCTGACCAAGGCGTTGGTCGTGGGGGCGGCTGAGGCAGTCGGGCGCACCGTCGTGCCCGTCCGCGGGGCATTACATGGCGGATCAGTCGACCTGGCCGGGGACTGGACCCAGGCATCGGTGCTGGACCTGGTGTCGGACGCCGTCGGAGAGCAGGTGAGCCTCGGTGACGGGGCGGCGACAGACGTGGCGACGCTGCGCAAGTACGCCGAGCGGCACGGCGTCGACCTGCAACCGCAGTGGGGTCCTGCCGAGATCGTCGTGGAGCTCTTCGAGCAGCTGGTCCAGCCCGGCCTGCTGGAGCCGACGTTCGTGATGGACTACCCCGCCGAGGTCAAGCCGTTGGCCGCCCCGCATCGCAGCCGGCCGGGCCTCAACGAGACCTGGGACCTCGTCGTCGGCGGCGTCGAGCTCGGGATGGCCAACACCGAGCTCAACGACCCGGTGGTGCAGCGCGAGCGTCTGGTCGCCCAGTCCCTGCTGGCCGCGGCCGGAGATCCTGAGGCGATGGACCTCGACGAGGCCTTCCTGCGGGCGATGGAGCACGGCATGCCTCCGTCGGGCGGCATGGGCATGGGCGTGGACCGCCTGGTGATGCTGCTGACCGGCGCCGGAATCCGGGAGACGATCTTGTTCCCCTTGCTGCGTCCCGAGTAATTCGACTTCGCTATTCGCGGTTTTCCGGCGACGCCAATTCACGGTGTGTGTGAGCATACACCGGAGAACGATCTCGTGAACCGACTAGGTTTTCGCGCAACAAGTCGCTAGCATTTCGTTCGACGTATCCCGTGGAATCGAAAGGCATATACATGGCGCAGCGCACTAACGTCGTTCTCGTCGACGATTTGGACGGCACCGATGCTTCCGAGACGGTCTCGTTCTCCCTCGACGGCGTCGACTACCAGATCGAGCTGAACTCCGCGCACGCCGCCGAGCTGCGCGACGCCCTTGCGGTGTACGTCGGACACGCACGTCGCGAGACCGGCCGCCGGCGCCGGGCCACCAGCCGCTCCTCGGCTGCCGCCAACGGTCCGACCGCCGCCGAGATCCGCGCCTGGGCTCGCGACAACGGACACGACGTGCCGGACCGCGGCCGTGTTCCCGCTGCTGTGCGCGAGGCCTACCTGTCCGCTCACTGAGTCGCGACGGCGAGGTGGCTTCTGTCGGGGGTGTTCGCTCACGGCGAATGGCTTACCGCCGCTCCTGCGGAACACGTAGGGTGGTGGCCGGGGTTGATGCGTGCAGAGTCCCGTCCGGCAAGGACGGGCCGGCGCACCGACGTACGGCACGGCAAGGAGCAAACGCAGACATGTTCGAACGGTTCACCGACCGGGCCCGCAGGGTGGTCGTCCTGGCGCAGGAAGAGGCCAGGATGCTCAGCCACAACTACATCGGCACCGAGCACATCCTCCTGGGTCTGATCCACGAGGGCGAAGGCGTCGCCGCCAAGGCGCTGGAGAGCCTGGACATCTCGCTCGAGGCGGTCCGCGCCCAGGTCGAGGAGATCATCGGCCAGGGTCAGCAGGCGCCGAGCGGGCACATCCCGTTCACCCCCCGCGCCAAGAAGGTGCTCGAGCTCTCGCTGCGCGAGGCGTTGCAGCTCGGTCACAACTACATCGGCACCGAGCACATCCTGCTCGGGCTGATCCGCGAGGGCGAGGGCGTCGCCGCACAGGTGCTGGTCAAGCTCGGCGCGGACCTGAACCGGGTCCGCCAGCAGGTCATCCAGCTGCTGTCGGGCTTCCAGGGCAAGGAGACCGCGACCGCCGGTGCCCCGCAGGAGGGCGCACCGTCCTCCTCGCTGGTGCTCGACCAGTTCGGCCGCAACCTCACCCAGGCGGCTAGAGAGGGGAAGCTCGATCCGGTCATCGGCCGCGAGAAGGAGATCGAGCGGGTGATGCAGGTCCTTTCGCGGCGGACCAAGAACAACCCGGTGCTGATCGGCGAGCCCGGTGTCGGAAAGACCGCCGTGGTCGAGGGACTTTCCCAGGCGATCGTGCGCGGGGACGTTCCCGAAACCCTCAAGGACAAGCACATCTACACCCTCGATCTCGGCGCTCTGGTGGCCGGTTCGCGTTATCGCGGCGATTTCGAGGAGCGGCTGAAGAAGGTGCTCAAGGAGATCCGCACCCGCGGCGATATCGTGCTGTTCATCGACGAGCTGCACACCCTCGTCGGCGCCGGTGCCGCCGAGGGCGCGATCGACGCCGCCTCGATCCTCAAGCCGATGCTGGCTCGAGGAGAGCTGCAGACCATCGGGGCGACCACGCTCGACGAGTACCGCAAGCACCTGGAGAAGGACGCCGCGCTCGAGCGCCGGTTCCAGCCCATCCAGGTCCAGGAGCCCTCGATCGCGCACACCATCGAGATCCTCAAGGGCTTGCGCGACCGGTACGAGGCCCATCACCGGGTGACCATCACCGACGACGCACTGGTGTCGGCGGCGACGCTGGCCGACCGCTACGTGTCCGACCGGTTCCTGCCCGACAAGGCGATCGACCTGATCGACGAGGCGGGCTCCCGGCTGCGGATCCGCCGGATGACCGCACCGCCCGACCTGCGCGACTTCGACGACAAGATCGCCGAGGTGCGCCGTCGCAAGGAGGGCGCGATCGACAGCCAGGACTTCGAGCTCGCGGCCTCGCTTCGCGACGAGGAGAAGAAGCTGATGCTCGCCAAGGGCGAGCGGGAGAAGCAGTGGCGCGCCGGCGACATGGACGTGGTCGCCGAGGTCGACGAGGAGCTGATCGCGGAGGTGCTCGCGGTCGCGACCGGCATCCCGATCGTGAAGCTGTCCGAGGAGGAGTCGACCCGGCTGCTCAAGATGGAGGACGAGCTGCACAAGCGCGTGATCGGGCAGGAGGAGGCCGTCAGGGCGCTCAGCCGCGCCATCCGGCGTACCCGTGCAGGGCTGAAGGACCCGAAGCGTCCCGGCGGCTCGTTCATCTTCGCCGGCCCGTCCGGCGTCGGGAAGACGTGGCTGTCCAAGTCGCTCGCGGAGTTCCTGTTCGGCGACGAGGACGCTCTGATCCAGCTGGACATGAGCGAGTTCTCCGAGAAGCACACGGTCTCCCGGCTGTTCGGCTCGCCTCCGGGCTACGTCGGCTACGAAGAGGGCGGCCAGCTGACCGAGAAGGTCCGCCGCAAGCCGTTCTCGGTGGTGCTGTTCGACGAGGTCGAGAAGGCGCACCCGGACATCTTCAACTCGCTGCTGCAGATCCTCGAGGAAGGCCGGCTGACCGACTCGCAGGGTCGGGTCGTCGACTTCAAGAACACCGTGATCATCATGACCACGAACCTGGGCACCCGTGACATCTCGCGGGGAGTCAACCTCGGCTTCCAGCAGACCAACGACCTCGCCGGCAACTACGAGCGGATGAAGGCGAAGGTCTCCGAAGAGCTCAAGCAGCACTTCCGGCCCGAGTTCCTCAACCGCGTCGACGAGATCGTGGTGTTCCCGCCGTTGAGCCAGGAGCAGATCGTGTCGATGGTCGACAACATGATCGCCGGCGTCGAGATCCGGTTGAAGGACCGCGACATGTCGATCGAGCTGACCCAGGCCGCCAAGGACCTGCTCGCCAAGCGGGGCTTCGACCCGGTGCTCGGTGCCCGGCCGCTGCGTCGCACCGTGCAGCGCGAGATCGAGGACACCCTCGCCGAGAAGATGCTCTACGGCGAGGTCGGTCCCGGCCAGATCGTGGTGGTCGACGTCACGGGCGAGGGCACCCCGGAGAGCCCGGAGGAGTTCACGTTCACCGGGACGCCGAAGAGCGAGCTGCCGGACATGCCGCCGATCGAGCAGGCCGCCAGCGCCGCCGACTCCGACTGACCGGAGCTAGGGGAGCGCGTACGTCGCGTCGGCGACTCGGGTGACCAGCCCGTCGGCGAGCAGGCTCGCCAGGCAACGGTGCCGCTGCTCCTCGAGGTGCCAGACCGCGTCCAGCCGTGTCCGGTGCACCGGGCCGTCCGCCTCGCGGAGCACCCCGAGCAGTCGTCCGCGGCACTGCCGGTCGGTGCCCGCGTAGGTCTGGACGCGCCGCGGCGGTCCGTCGTAGGCCGGCGATCCGGTGAGTCGCCATGCGCACACGTCGGTCAGCGGGCACGTGGGGCAGCGCGGCTTGCTCGCCGTACACACGAGGGCGCCGAGCTCCATCACCGCCACCGACCAGCGGGGTGCGGTCTCGTCGGCGGGAAGCAGCTGCTCCGCGAGCCGGCGTTCGGCTCGGCTCGGGGATGCGGCGGGGAACTGCACCCCGCTGATCACACGCGCGAGAACACGTCGCACGTTCGTGTCCAGCACGGCGTGCCGGCGACCGTAGGCGAACGTCGCCACCGCGGTCGCCGTGTAGTCGCCGATGCCCGGCAGCGACTTCAGCTCGTCGTACGCCGCGGGCACCGCGCCGCCGTGGTCGGCGACGATCGCGGTCGCCGCGGCGTGCAGCCGCAGCGCGCGTCGCGGGTAGCCGAGCCGCCCCCACGCGCGCACGGCGTCGCCGGGGCTGGCGGCCGCGAGGTCAGCCGAAGTCGGCCAGCGATCCAGCCACGCCTCGTGGACGGGCAGCACCCGGGTCACCGGCGTCTGCTGGAGCATGAACTCGCTCACCAGCACCGACCAGGGCGAGGCCGACGCGTCCCGCCAGGGGAGGTCGCGGGCATGCTCGCCGTACCAGCGCAGCAGCCGCGCGTGCAGGTCGGAAGCCTCGGTCATCGCGGGCACACGCTACCCGAGCCGGGACGGATGCGGCCTGTGCCGGTGTGGCAGCCCGAAGCGGACCGCGGGTGAAGTTAGCGTCGTCCCATGGGAAGGCTGACCAGGGGGCCGCTGCCCGCGCGCATCTACTGGTTCCGCCGGGTCCTGGTGCTCGCGCTTGCCTTCGCGCTGGTGTTCGCAGTCGGCCAGCTGCTCTCCTTGGGCGGCGACCCAGGCGGCGCATCCGCACGCACGGTCACCGACACGACGCGTCGCTCGGCCGACCACCCGGCGCATGCCGGCTCCCACACTGCCCGGCATCAGACGAAGCATCACCCGTCAGGCGCGAAGTCCACGTCCGCCGCCGAGCCGAAGTCCACGTCGGCTGCGCACGAGACGCCGTCCGCGAGCAAGGACGGCAAGGGCAAGAAGGCCAAGGCCGGCAAGCCGAAGAAGACGCCACTGCCCGCACCGACCGGCCCGTGCTCCGACGACGACGTCATGGTGACCCCGAAGGTGAAGAAGGCGCATGCCGGCAGCCCGGTCGTGTTCGTGCTCAAGCTGCGGACGCTGACGGCCACCGCCTGCAACTGGGTCGTGTCCCCCCGCCACCTCGTGGTGAAGCTCACCTCGGGGAACGATCGCATCTGGTCCTCCCAGGACTGCCCCGGCGCGATCCCGCACGAGCAGGTGGTGGTCCGCCGGGAGCACAACACCAACGTGCGGATGGCGTGGAACGGGCAGCGATCGGACAGCACCTGCTCCCGGACCACCTTGTGGGCCCAGCCCGGCTACTACCACGTGCACGCGGCCGCGCTCGGGGCGAACCCCACCGACGTGCAGTTCCGGCTCCGCGACCCGGTGCGCCCGACCATCACCCCCAGTCCCACCCCGCGCAAGCAGAAGCGCGGCTGAGTCAGACGTAGCGCTCGAGGATGCTGGACTCCGCGAGCCTGGAGAGCCCCTCGCGCACGCTGCGCGCGCGCAGCTCGCCGACGCCGTCGACGGCCTGGAGATCGTCGATGCTGGCCGACAGCAGCTTCTGCAGGCTGCCGAAGTGGTCGACCAGCCGTTCCACGACCGCGCCGGGAAGTCGCGGGACCTTGGCCAGCAGCCGATAGCCGCGCGGCGTGACCGCGCCGTCGAGGTGCTCGCTGGCGCCGATGCCGAGAGCTCGGGCCACCGCGCCGACGTCGACGAGCTCGCCGGGGTCGAGAGCCTCGATGTCTGCCAGGATCTCCGCTGCGGTGCGTCGACGGCGGTGCTGCGGCAGGTAGTCGCGGATCACCAGCTCACGCTCCATGTCGACACCGGTGACGAGCTCCTCGAGCTGCAGAGACAGCAGCCTGCCGTCGGTGCCGAGCTCGAGCACGTAGTCCTCGATCTCGCTGGCGATCCGGGTCACCATCTCGAGCCGCTGCGCGACCACGGCGACGTCCCTGGCGGTGACCAGGTCCTCGATCTCGAGGGCCGACAGGGTGCTGGACACCTCGTCCAGGCGCATCTTGTAGCGCTCCAGCGTGGCCAGTGCCTGGTTGGCGCGCGACAGGATCTGCCCGGAGTCCTCCAAGACGTAGCGCGTCTCGCCGACGTACACCGCGATGATCTGCATCGACTGCGACACCGAGATCACCGGGAACCCGGTCTGCTTGGCGACCCGGTCGGCGGTGCGGTGCCGGGTGCCGGTCTCCTCGCAGGGGATGGTGTGGTCCGGCATCAGGTGCACGTTGGCCCGGTGGATCCGGGAGATCTCCCGGTCGAGCACGATGCCGCCGTCCATCTTGGCCAGCTCGCGCAGGCCGGTGGCGGTGAACGGCACTTCGAGGGTGAACCCGCCGGTGGAGATGGAGTCGACGGTCTTGTCGTTGCCGAGCACGATCAGCGCGCCGGTGCGCCCGCGCAGGACGCGTTCGAGGCCGTCCCGCAGCGACGTCCCCGGCGCGATGTTGGCCAACGTCGTCCGCAAGCGGAGGTTCTCGTCCGAGCGGTCGTTCGCGGCCACGGTGCTCCCCTGGTAAGTGCCTCTGACGTCG
>DASSKK010000016.1:0-3692 GCA_035690495.1 Nocardioidaceae bacterium
GGTAGAGGTGTCCCTCCAGATGCGCTTCAACGGTTCGCCGTGCAGCCTTTCGAAGCCGGTCCTCGGGCTGGCGACGAAGCTGCGCCGCGTGCTCACGACTGTCGAACTCTGCTCGCCGGGCGGGCGACAGGCTGTGCCCGGTCGTCTCCTCCCAGATCCTGGCGACGAGATCCCTCCGGCGCTGTCGTTCGCGATCCTCGTATCCGGTCGAGTCCACGAGTCGGAGCATATAGCGCAAGCCCCTCGATAGGGCCGTTGTCTGCACAACCAAAAGCAACCGAACCCGTGAGAAACGGACCGGGGCATGGGGGCGCGGGAGCCGCATTCGCGCAGGTCAGGGCACTAAAGACGGCAGAAGTCCATAAGCCCAACATCTCTCTTAATCAGCGGGTTCGGGGTTCGAGTCCCTGATGGCGCACAAAACCCCAGGTCAGCGGCCCTCACGGTCGCTGGCCTTCTTCTTTGCCCACGGTTTTGCCACGGTTTTCGTTGTCCGAGGACGCGTCCCTTAACGCGGCCTCCAGCGCCAGCGCCGCCTGAGAGTCCACGGCTCGACGGCCCAGGTAGACGTCCTGGGTCATTGACGGCCGGCTGTGGCCGAGCTGGTCCGCCACCAGACGCGCCGACAGCGCCGCCTCGTCGAGGATGGTCGCCGCGGTCTTGCGGAAGGTGTGCGAGGTGACCCAGGCCAGATCCTCGCTCCGGGCCTCCCGGAGCTCGCGGCGCACGTTGGTCGGGTCCCGGAAGTCGCCGTTCACGTCCGGGAACAGCGGCTGGTCGAGACGGGCGCCGGTCATGAACCGACGCCTGAGCATGGCGACGGCACTCATCGGCAGGGGCAGCCTTCGCTCTCCTGCGCGGCTCTTGGTGCCCTTCCGCAGCAGGCCCTCACCCTTGACGCGGATCAGGGTGCTCGTGATCTGGACCGTGCCGGCTTCGAGATCGATCTCGGACCAGAGCGTGGCCAGGGCCTCGCCGATGCGGACACCCGTGGCGAGCATGAAGAAGACAAGGTCCGGCAAGTCGCGGCGCCGCGCTGTCTCGTCGTGCTGCAGGTGTCGAAGCAGCCCGGCCCGTTCGGCCGGCGTCAGCGCCCGAGGCTCTCGTCGTGGCTTGGCCTCGATGCGCTCCACCTCGCGGACCGGGTTCGCCGGGATGGCGCCGTACCGAACAGCCAGACTCATGACGCCCGAGATCACGCTGCGGCAGCTCTTGGCGGTCGTGGCGCTCACGTCCGCCTTGATCGCCGCGATCACCTTGTCCACCAGCGGCGTGCTCGCCTCGCCAAGCCGGACCTCCCCCATCGCCGGGAGGACATGGTTCCGCAGCTGCCGACGGTAGGTCTCGGCCGTTCCCGGCGAGCGGCGGCCCTCCACGACCAGTGCGTCGACCTTGGACAGCCACAGCTCGGCGGCCGAGGAGAACCGGCTCATCGCGGTGAGGTCGCCGTGACGGCCCGCCATGGCCCGGTTCTGCAGCTTCTGGCGCAGCTTCTGCGTCGCCCGGGTGACCGACCGGCCGCTGGTCTCCACCCGGCGTACCACTCCGTCGAAGTCGCGGTAGTCGGCCATGGCGCGATATCTGGTCGGCTTGCCTTTCTCGTCCTGGCCGACCGGGTAGGTGCGTATCAGTCCCCACGACCCGATCGGCAACGGCGCTCGTCCCATGGCAGCCTCAGGACGCTTGGGCGTTCTGATCGTCGACCCAGGAGCGCACTTCCTCGGGCCGGTAGCGCACCTTGTTGCCCAGCCGGTAGCTGGGCGGCCCGTACCTGCGGCACCGCCACCCATAAAGCGTCTTGGCCGACAACGCCAGGTACTCCGCCACCTGGTCGATCGACCACAGCTGTTCGAACCTGCTCGGCACTTCCTCCACCTGACTCTCCTCACTCACCGACTTCTTGAGACTTCCTGCTGCCACCGACAGGCCAGCGGGTGCGGGTCACCACCGCAGCGCGCACGGCGGCGGCAGCACTGGCCAGGTCCAGGTAGCCGCGCCCTACGTAGACGAAGGAGGCGACGATCTCGAACCGCTCGGGCACCTCGTCGACGTCGAGCACCTGACGCACGTCGGCGTCCGGCGCCAACGCGGCCGGCCGGCGGCGGTGCAGCTGGCGGACCCGGCGCAGCTGCCCGAAGGTCACCGAGTAGGCCCGGGACTTGGTGATCGGGTGTCCCCGGTAGCCGAGGGTTGTCAAGTTGTCGCGGAGCCGTGCGAGGCTCTCGTGCTGGCCGGCCAGCCGCACAGCAGTGGCGATGATCCGCACCGCGTGCGGCGAGGCACCCAGCGCCCGGGCCTGGATGACCGAGCGGACCCGGCCGGTGAGGCCGAAGTCCTCGGTGGTCTTGGTCAGGTACTTTGCCAGGTAGGCAGCGACCCGCTCCGGATGGAGCATCACAGCTCCTCGACCGGAGTTTCGATGCGCGGTGTCGGTGATCGAGCGGGTGTCGACCTGGCTGCCCCACCGCAGCCGATACCCGGCTTCGCCGTCCACGGGAGGGGTGTCCACGGTGACGTGGGCGGCTGCGCAAGCAATGGCTTCCTCGAGATCCTTCGTCGTCAGCTCCACGCCTGGGCCAGCGCCGTCGGGACCGTCCGGGCCGTCGAGCCGGATCGGCACGTGCACGTGGATGACGCCGCGGGCCTGGAACTCCACCACCTTGGAGTAGGAGATCCGGCATGCCTTCCGGAACCGGGCCACGGGCATGCCGACCTTGCGGGCGAGCTCGCGCTGGAGCGCGATGGTGAACCGGCGCCAGAGCTCCGGGGCGTGCCACTGCCACAGCACGTGGGCGGTGTAGTCGTAGCAGTCCATGCACAGCGGCTGACCAAGCTGAGGATCCTCCGGCTGGTGCCGCTTGGTGCACCAGAGCGGTCGCCCGTGCTTGCAGAACGGCCTGTCCCTGCGTGCCCGGCAAGGTCCCTTGGTGCGCAGCCCGTGCACCGGACCGAACGACGGCGCGGTCAGCGTGGCGAACGTGCACGGATGCTCCGCCACCGAGGCGGGAATCCCCTTCCCGCCGGCCAGTCCGCACATGATCAGGTGCCAGGCGTCCCCCTTGTACTCCGCACTGCACGAGGGACACCGAGACACCCGTCGGTCCCGGCAGCGAACGTAGGTAACCCCGTCCAGCTCGGCCGCAGAGTCATGCAGCGTCGTCACCTCGCCGGTGTTCGTATTCACCAGCCGCTTGTGCCCCCGCAATCGCACCGGTCGGGCACATCCACCCGCCCGACGCTCAGCGTCCTCAAGGCCGGCGACAGCGAGCAGCGACGCCGACGGCTCCTGCGCCACCATCCGCGCCATGCTCCGCTCCTGCCCACGTGTCCCGACGGTGCTTCCTCGACAGCACAGCGCAGGGCGACAGGACGCCGAAACTACGTAGCCGGACTTTTTGAGACGTCCTCGGCTGCTCCATAACGTCCCTAAACGCCCCCGGCGCCGGCTGAGTCGTGGTTGATGGCGGCTCACATAGAGCGGCACCGAGAAGTGCCGCGCTAGGACCGAGGGTGCGAAGTGGTGGACCGAAATTGCGCGCTAGCTTTACCGGATCTGCCGATGACAGGGCGACGCGCTGGCTCCGCGCGACGAGGGACGCTAGCGGGCCGACGCCGATGGGCAGGTGCCCCGATCGTCAGCGGCGTTGACAGACCATGAGCGGGTTGCCGTCCGGATCCTCGAACTGGACGAA
>DASSKK010000017.1:0-44821 GCA_035690495.1 Nocardioidaceae bacterium
GATGACCAGGTCGGCGCCCATCGAGCGGACGATCTGCGCCTTCTCGGGGCTGCTGACCATGCAGACCGGGATGGCGCCGCCGTTGAGGGCCATCTGGGTGGCGTAGGAGCCCAGCCCGCCGGAGGCGCCCCAGATCAGGACGACGTCGCCCTGCTTCATGTTCGCGCCGTTGTGGCTGACCAGCTGCCGGTAGGCGGTGGAGTTGACCAGGCCGGGGGCAGCGGCCTCCTCCCAGGTGAGGTGGCCGGGCTTGGGCATCAGCTGGTTGCTCTTGACCAGGGCGAGCTCGGCCAGGCCGCCGAAGTTGGTCTCGAAGCCCCAGATCCGCTGCTGCGGGTCGAGCATCGTGTCGTCGTGACCGGCGGAGTCCTCCAGCTCGACCGAGAGGCAGTGCGCGACCACCTCGTCGCCGGCCTTCCACTTGGTCACGCCCGGCCCGGTACGCAGCACCACGCCCGCGGCGTCCGAGCCGACCACGTGGTACGGCAGGTCGTGGCGGCGGGTCAGCTCGGAGAGCCGGCCGTAGCGCTGCAGGAACTTGAAGGTGGGCAGCGGCTCGAAGATGCTCGTCCACACCGTGTTGTAGTTGATCGCGCTGGCCATCACCGCGACGTACGCCTCGCCCGGCCCGAGCTCCGGCAGCGGCACCTGCTCGACGTGCAGGGACCTCCTCGGGTCCTTGTCGGCGTGCTCGATGCCCTCGAACATCCCGGTCTCGTCCTTGTGCACGGTCACCGCCCGGTAGGAGTCCGGGATCTCCAGCGCGGCGAACTCGTCCGCGCCGACCTCCTGCCCGGAGTCTCGGGCTGCGATGGCGTCGAGGATCTGCTTCATGGCGAGTCACTCCTGCAGGCGTCGGCTGGGTCGGCGCTCCGTTGCGGTTTCGGGCAGGCTACCGGCGGGTAACCGCCGCTGTCAGCACGCTGTGACTCGGCTAACCCGATTCGTCCGTGCCCGCCCCGCGTGAAACGGACGCAGTTTCGCGGACGAATCGGGGTCAGGCGGGCTCGACCAGCTCGACGAGTACGCCGCCGGCGTCCTTGGGGTGCACGAAGTTGACCCGGCTGCCCGCGGTGCCCGCCCGAGGCTCGTCGTACAGCAGTCGCAGCCCGCGCTCGCGCAGCACCTTCGAGACCTGCTCGATGTCACGCACCCGGTAGGCGAGCTGCTGAACTCCCGGTCCGGAACGGTCCAGGAACCTCGCGATCGTGGACTCCTCGGAGAGCGGGGCGAGCAGCTGCAGCTGGGTTGTGGACGTGCCCGCCGTGTTCACTTCGATCATCGCCTCGCGCACGCCCTGCTCCTCGTTGGTCTCCTCGTGGGTGAGGTGCATCCCGAAGGTGTCGGCGTAGAACGCGACCGCCTCGTCGAGGTCCGGAACCGCGATCCCCACGTGGTCGATGCACTCGAACAGCTCCACGGGCACGGTCGGGGTCATCGGGCCATCGTGGTACGTCGTGACCGAGCGAGCGAGCGACTGTGACGCGTTCCTCACCGGTCGCCCACGGCTGGCCTGTCAGCCGTGTCTCCTCCTTGGGTATCGTCGGCGGCAAGCAGACTTCCAGGAGGCCTCCCGATGACAGCACAGCCAGCCCAGCCAGCGAATCGCGACCGATCCGTCATCGTCGCCGGCGCGCGCACCCCGATCGGCCGGCTGCTCGGCGGGTTGAGGGACCTGTCCGCCGCCGATCTCGGCGGGGTCGCGATCAAGGGCGCGCTGGAGAAAGCGGGCGTGGCCGGCGACAAGGTCGACTACGTCATCATGGGCCACGTCATCCAGGCCGGCACCGGTCAGATCACCGCGCGTCAGGCGGCGGTCAAGGCGGGCATCCCCATGGACATCCCGTCGATCACGATCAACAAGGTGTGCCTGTCCGGGTTGAACGCGATCGCGATGGCCGACCAGCTGATCCGGGCGGGCGAGCATGAGATCGTGGTCGCCGGCGGCATGGAGTCGATGACCAATGCACCGCACCTGCTGCCCAAGTCGCGGGTCGGGGTCAAGTACGGCGACACCCCGCTGGTCGACTCGATGGCCTACGACGCCCTCTACGACCAGTTCACCGACCAGGCGATGGGCGCGCTCACCGAGCAGTGCAACGCGGCCGCCGCGGCGTTGACCCGTGAGGAGCAGGACGCGTTCTCGGCCCGGTCGCACCAGCGCGCCGCCGAGGCCTGGAAGAACGGTCTGTTCGACGACGAGGTGGTGCCCGTCGAGATCCCGCAGCGCAGGGGCGACCCGGTCACCGTCTCGCAGGACGAGGGGATCCGCGGCGACACGACCGCCGAAGGCCTGGGCAAGCTGCGGCCGGCGTTCGCCAAGGACGGCACGATCACCGCCGGCTCCTCCTCGCAGATCTCCGACGGCGCCTGCGCGGTCGTGGTGATGAGCAGGGCGAAGGCCGAGGAGCTCGGCCTGACCTGGCTGGCCGAGATCGGCGCCTCCGGCCAGGTCGCCGGCCCCGACTCCACGCTCCAGAGTCAGCCCGCCCGCGCCATCGCCAAGGCGTGCGCGAAGGACGGCATCGAGGTCGGCACGCTCGACCTGGTCGAGATCAACGAGGCGTTCGCCGCCGTCGGCATCGCGTCGACGCGCGAGCTCGGCCTCGACGAGGAGAAGGTCAACGTCAACGGCGGTGCGATCGCGCTCGGTCACCCCGTCGGCATGTCCGGCGCCCGGATCGCCCTTCACCTGGCGCTGGAGCTGAAGCGGCGCGGCGGCGGGGTCGGCGCGGCCGGGCTCTGCGGCGGTGGCGGGCAGGGTGACGCGCTGATCCTCCGTGTCCCGGCCTGATCCGTCGGTCGCGGAGCTGGTCGAGGACGCCCGCAAGGGCGGCGCCCGCTCGGTGGCGCGGCTGATCTCGCTCGTCGAGGACGCCTCCCCGAAGCTCCGCGAGGTGATGGCCGGCCTCGCGCCGTACACCGGGAACGCACAGATCGTGGGCATCACCGGCGCGCCCGGCGTCGGCAAGTCGACGTGTACGTCGGCACTGGTGAAGGCGCTGCGGGCCTCCGACAAACGAGTCGGCGTGCTCGCGGTGGATCCCTCCTCGCCGTTCTCCGGCGGGGCGCTGCTCGGGGACCGGGTGCGGATGCAGGACCACGCGACCGACCGGGAGGTCTACATCCGTTCGATGGCCTCGCGCGGGCACCTCGGCGGGCTGGCCTGGTCGACGCCGCAGGCACTGCGCGTGCTCGACGCGGCGGGCTGCGACGTGGTCCTGATCGAGACCGTCGGTGTCGGGCAGAGCGAGGTGGACATCGCCGGTCTGGCCGACACGACCGTGGTGCTGCTCGCGCCCGGGATGGGCGACGGGATCCAGGCGGCCAAGGCGGGCATCCTCGAGATCGGCGACGTGTACGTCGTGAACAAGGCCGACCGGGACGGTGCCGACCAGGTCCGCCGTGACCTGCGCAGCATGCTCGCCCTCGCCGACCGGGACGAGCAGAGCTGGAAGCCGCCGATCGTGCAGGCCGTCGCGCAGACCGGTCAGGGCATCGACGAGGTGGTCGAGCGGATCGAGAGGCACCGCGCCTGGATGGAGTCCTCCGGCGAGCTGGAGCGCCGCCGGGTGCGCCGTGCGCGCGGCGAGATCGAGGCGATCGCGGTGACCGCGCTGCGCGAGCGCTGGGGCGACGTGCACGGACGCAGCGAGCTCGACCAGCTCGCCGAGCAGGTGGCCGGTGGTGCGAGCGATCCGTACGCCGCCGCCGACGCTCTTTTGGAGACCTACACCGACTGACCTGCCCGCCATGGTGGTCCGCGCCCGCTCTGACCGGCCAGCCTGGCGTTTGCAGGGGTGACGAACTACCGCAATCCACGCCGCGGCGCTGAGCGCAGTGGTTATCCTGCGGCCAGACCAGACAGCCGCCGGGTCCACCGACGGCTGCACCGCGTCCCGACGCAGCCAGGAGGTCCCGTGGAGGCCTACGCCGAGCAGGTTCCTGCGCTGGGCCAGGGCGAGTCGGTCGACGCCCTCGAGGACGCGGTGCGCTATGACCCCGACGGCGCTCTGTCCGCTGCCCGTTCCTGGCTGGTCCGGGCCCGCCAGGAGGGCGACGACTCGACCGCGCGCAGACTCGAGCTGGTCTGCGCCGACGTGGACTGCCGCCGCGGCGGTGTGCAGTCGGCCGCGCACACCATCCGCCAGGTCCTCGAGTGGGCCCTCGAGCACGAGGACCGGTACCTGATCGCACGCAGCCACCGTCAGCTGGCCCGGGTGTTCCTGCGGCTGGGTGACAACGCGCTGAACCTCGAGCACGCCGTACCCGCCGTGGAGCACCTCGACCGGCACTGGCGACCTTCCCTGCGCGCCGACCACCTGCTCGCGCTCGCGACCGCGCTCTCCGCGTGCGGGTCCTTCGGCGAGTCCTGGCGCCGGTTCGAGGAGGCGAACACGCTCGCCGCCCAGGCCGACGACGTCCACCTGAGGCGGGTCGTGCTCAACAACCTCGCCTTCACGCAGTTCAAGGCGGGCGACGGCGAGGCGGCGGTTGCCGTCGCCGAGCGCCTGCACGCCGTGGTCACCGCGGCCGGCTTCGAGCTGGGCTACGAGGAGCTGGACACGATCGCCAGCTCCTACCGCATCGGCGGCAGGCTCGAGGAGGCGGAGCAGCTGCTGCTGCCGGTGCTGGACGGCGGGGGTGCCGACCTGGCCACTTCGGACTTCGACGGCGGTGCCGCATGCCTGCTCACGCTTGCGCAGGTGCAGCGCTCCCTCGGGAAGCTGGAGGCGGCGCAGCAGACCCTCGACAAGTGTCGCAGCCTGTGCGAGGGCAAGCCGACCAGCGTGCGGATCCTGGCGCAGCGCGAGCACGCCGAGCTGTCGGCGGCCAGGGGCGACTACCGGGCTGCCTACGAGACCTTCTTCGAGTTCTTCGAGGAGCACCAACGGCTGGAGTCCGCGGAGCGCGAGGCCCGGGCACGCTCGCTCCAGGCGATCTTCGAGACCACCGAGGCACGCCGTGACAGCGAGCGCTTCCGGGAGCTCTCCGAACGGGACGCGCTCACCGGGCTGCGCAACCGGCGGTTCGTGGAGGCGCACCTGGACTCGATCCTTCTCGACGTGACTGACGGCGGCGGACCCGTCAGCGTGGCCCTGATGGACCTCGACCGGTTCAAGCGCATCAACGACACCCGCTCCCACGCCGTGGGCGACGACGTGCTCCGCCGCGTCGCCCACGTGCTCGCCTACAGCGCCCACGAGGTGGCCGGCGGGGTGGCGGCCCGGATGGGCGGGGAGGAGTTCCTGCTCATCCTCCCCGGCCTGGACCTGCCCGCGGCGCTGGACCACCTGGAGCAGACCCGCCTGCGCATCCAGCACCGCGGATGGTCCGACCTGACCGCCGGACTGCCGGTGACCGTCAGCGTCGGCGTCGCGTGCGCGCCCGAGGACGCAACCGACCGCGGCGACCTGCTGCACTGCGCCGACGTGCGGTTGTACGCCGCGAAGGGAGCCGGCCGCAACCAGGTGATGGGCACGCCGACACCCTGATTCGGGCCTGGTCACGATCGCGCCACAACGACGTGGAAGTCTTGTCCGGCGGGTCGCCCACCGGGCAGGCTGCGCACTGACAGTGGAGCCGGAGGACGGGGACGTGGACGAGAGCGGCCTGGTGGCGCACGGGATCGGCGTGGCCGGCCCCGACGCGCCGTTGCTCGAGGACGTCTCGCTGACCGCAGTGCCGGGCCGGATCCTGGCGGTCACCGGCTCCAGCGGCTCGGGGAAGACCACGCTGCTCAGCGTGCTCGGCGGGCTGATCCGCCCCGATACGGGAACGGCGCACTTCGCCGGGGGCCCGGTGGGCACGCGCAACGGCGAGCCCCGGCCCGGGACGGCGTTCGTGCTGCAGACCTACGGGCTGGTGCCGACCCTGACCGCCGAGGAGAACATCTCGATCGCGTTGCGGGCGCGCGAGGTCGACGCGGTCGACGCGAGCCGGCGGGCGGCTCACGTGCTGGAACGTGTCGGCGTCGGCGACCTGGTCGAACGGATGGTCCAGGAGCTGTCCGGCGGTCAGGTCCAGCGGGTCGCGGTCGCCAGGGCGCTGGCCGTCGAGCCCGACGTGCTCCTGGCCGACGAGCCCACCAGCGAGCTCGACGAGAAGAACCGGGACCTCATCGTCGGCGAGATCAGGGCCGAGGCGGACCGGGGCGCCGTCGTGGTCCTGGCCACCCACGACCCTGAGGTCGCCAGCATGTGCGACGACGAGCTGCACCTGGTCGACGGGCGGGCGGCCGGGGACCCGGTGCGCACGGTCCCGACCGTCGAGGACGGGCCGGGTCACGAGCACGACATGTTCCGCAGGCCGCCGAGGACACAGCGTTGAGCGGGACGAGTGGCACCGCGGGTGCGGTGCTCGCAAGCAGACGCAGCGGCGTTGCCGTGCGCTGCATGAACGTCGTGCAGATCTACACCACGGCCGGCGGACACGACGTGGTGGCGCTGCGCGGAGTCAACCTGGACATCTCGGCCGGTGAGCAGGTGGCGCTGCTCGGCCCGTCGGGTTCGGGGAAGTCGACGCTGCTGAGTCTGTTCGGCGGGGTGCTGCGACCGTCGGCGGGCAAGGTGCTCGTCGACGGGCAGGACATCTCCCGGATCACCGAGCGCGAGCTCGGCAAGCTGCGATCCGGCAAGGTCGCCTCCCTGCTGCAAGGGGCCAGCCGCAACCTGCTGCCCTACGCATCCCCGGTCGACAACGTGGAGTTCGCCAGGCTCGCCCTGCCCGTCTCCGCACGACGCAGCCTTCCGTCCGCACGTGAGCTGCTCGACCGGCTCGGGATGGGCGACCTGGCCGACCGGCCGCTGGCCGGGATGTCGGGCGGGGAACGGCAACGGATCGCATTCGCCGCCACGGTGTCCTCCGGTGCCGGCCTGCTGCTCGCCGACGAGCCGACGTCCCAGCTCTCCCACGACGACCGCGACGCGATCCTCGAGTTGATCCACCTGGTCAACGCCGAGTTCGACACGACCGTGGTGCTGGTCACCCACGACCCGGAGGTCGCGGCCCAGATGCCGCGCAGCATCACGATCCGCAACGGCCGGATCGGTGCCGAGGGCCGGCACGGCTTCGACTTCGGGGTCGTCGACGAGGACGGTGCCGTGCACATCCCCGACGAGCTGGCCACGCGGTTCCCGGCCGGCACGCTCGTGCAGTTCGAGCAGACAGAGGACGGCGTACTGCTGCGGCCGGTGGAGGAGCGCGGCTGATGCGGATCCTGCTGCTCGGGCTGTGGGCGCGCCGCGGCCTGAACGCCGCCGCGCTGCTGGTGACGGTCGCCGCCGTTGCTGCCGCGGTCCTCGGGCCGATGTACGCACGGGCGGCCGCCGAGCACCTGCTGGACACGAGGATCGGCGCACTGCCGCTCTACACGACCGGCCTGACCGGATCCTGGCCGGCGTTGCAGCAAGGCTCACTGCCGCTGGGGGACCCCGACAAGTACCACGCGCCACAGGTCTCGACGCTCGTCCAGAACGCCGCCGACAACGTCGACGGGCCGGGCGTCGAACGGTTCTGGAGGGCGCAGACGCCCTGGGCCCTCGACGACGGCGGCTCGCTGACCTACCAGCAGACCACGTTCACGGTGCCGCTCTACTGGCGCAAGGGCATGTGCGACCTGGCACAGGTGCAGGGGCGGTGCCCGACCCGGCCTGGCGACGTGCTGATGCAGGCCACGATGGCCGACACGCTGGGCCTCGGCCGCGGCGACACCGTGACGCTGGACTACGTCGACCACTACTCGACGATGATCAAGGGGGTCGGCGGGCAGCAGTTCGAGGACAAGAGCCGCGACCGCCAGGTGAGCTTCCGGCTCGTCGGCACCTACCGGATCGCTCACCCGGACTCGCCGGCGTGGTTCGACTCGACCCGGTTCACCGGGTTCGACAACCTGCACGCCGCCCCGGGCGGGCTCGGGGCCTCGGGCGACTCGTCGGCCCCTCCGGCCCCCGCTCTGCTGGTCGCACCGAGCTCGATGACGTCCCAGTCGTTCGTCGGCGGCGTGGATCGGCCCATCGACCTGACCGCGGTCAACCTGGACGACGTCCCGGCGGTCCAGCGGGCCGCGCTCGAGTACACGCAGCGCGCGGCGGGCGTGGGCGCAGGCGACAGCGCCTCGTTCTTCGACCTGGCCACGCCCTTGCAGCAGGTCCGCGCCGAGCACACCCTGCTCACCCGGGTGCTGATCGCGGCGCTCGCGCCGTTCGTGGTGCTCTCGCTGCTGCTGCTGTTCGCGCTGGTGTCCGCAGCGGCCGCCGTACGCCGTCCTTACGTCTCGCTGGCCAAGCTGCGCGGGCACTCGGGGGCTCAGGTGCTGCGCTTCGCCGTGGCCGAGCCGGTCGCGTTGGTCGTGGTCGCCACCCCGGTCGCCTTGGTGCTCGGCGACCTCGCTGCGCACCTTGCCGCACGGCTCTGGCTGCACGGCGACATCCCCGGGGGAGGGCCGGCGGGAGTGGTCCCCGTGCGGGTGGACACCGCCACGATCGTCGCTGCGGCCGTGGTGGTCGGCGCGTCGCTGGTCGCGGCAGGGGCGGCCGCGATGTCGGTGATCCGGGAGCCGCTGGCCGCGTCGCTGGCCTCCGCGGTCCGTCCGGACCGGCAGTCCTCACGGTCCGGGCTGATGCTGCGCAGCGCTGTGGTCGCCGTCGCGCTGGCTGCCGTCGTGCAGCTGCTCACGTCCACGCACCAGGCCAACCAGCTGCTGGCCCTGCTCGCTCCGGTGTTCATCGCTCTGGCAGTCGCGGTGATCGGCGCGCTGCTGCTGCGCTGGGCGAGCCGCTGGTGGGTACGCCGTACGGCGGAACGGGGCGGCACGGCGGGCTATCTCGCCTCCCGGCGGCTGGGTCGTCGCCGCGACCTGGCCAACCTGATGGTGCCGTTGCTGCTGGCGGTCTCCGTGGTGACATTCGCGTTGTCGGCCTCCGCCGTCTCGGACGACTGGCGGGTGAGCCGCGCCGACGCACAGGTCGGCGGGGCCGTGAGCTACGAGGCGTTCGCCCCGCCCGGGGTGATGATGCATCTGGCGCGGCGGCTGGACCCGCAGGGGAGGTACCTCACCGTGGCCACGGTCGACAACTCCGGAGACGAGATGGGTCGCACGGTGTTCGTCGACACCACCCGGTTGCGCGCGGCGGTGGCCTGGGACCCGGCATGGTCGGACCTGCCGTTGTCACAGCTGCAGAGGAAGCTGGCGCCTCCGACGCACCGACTCGCGTTCACCGGGTCGCATCTTTCGGTGCAGTTGCGCGACATCTCGCTGAAGTCGGTGGCGGACAACGTCCGCGAGCTGTGGCTGCAGTACGTCGCCGACAACGGGTTGCAGAGCAACGTCCTGCTCGGGCGGGTGCGCAACGGCGACTCGCAGACGTTGCGTGCGTTCGCCCCGCACTGCCGGCACAAGTGCCTGGTCGAGCAGCTGTACCTGAGCGGCGAGGGCCAGTCGGTGACCGACTCGCAGGGCCGGTTCACGATCGCGGGTGTCCGCGTGGACGGCGCGCCGGTGGACTGGCGGCTCGGGAAGCCGGACGGCTGGCGCGCGGCGCACCCGTTCGCCGCCTCCCTGGTCGACCCTCCGGTGCAGGTTGTCCCCGGGCCGCAGGGGCTCGGCGTACACGTCTACCTGCAGGAGCTGCCCGGCGCGGCGGCCCACGATCTGTCGATGCTGGCCGGCTATGCGCGGATCACCCCGGGTGGCACGCCCGAGGTGCAGCCGGTGCTGGCCACCGACGGCACCAAACCCGGCCGGCTCCCGCCTGCCGGCAGCAACCTGGCCGAGCAGTTCGGTCCCGATGTGGTGGTCGGGACCGCACTGAACGGGCAGGACATGCCCGTCCGGGTCGTGGCCCGGGTCAAGGCGCTGCCGCTGGTCGGCTCCGTCGGCGAGCTCGGTGACCTCGAGACCAACCTGGTGGAGTACGACCCGCCGGCAGGGTCGGTCACCTCGGTGCAGCTGTGGGCGGCGCCCGGAACCCCCGGCGCGTTGCTGGACAAGGTTCGTGCGCAAGGCATCTCGCTGAGCCCTCGGGGACAGGTGGCCACGACCCTGGCACAGCTGCGCGGGGACGCGTTCAGCCTCGGCCTCCGGTTGCTCCTGATCGTCGGGCTTGCCACGTTGGTGCTCGCCGTGTTCGGTGTGTTCGCCTCCGCGGTGCTGCAGTCGCGGTGGCGCTCCTACGAGGTGGCCGCCCTTCGCGTGGTCGGCGTCTCCCAGCGCAGCCTGGTGCGCGGCTCGGTGCTGGAGTACGTCGTGATGCTCGGCCTGGCCGTCGTGCTGGGTCTGGTCTCGGCGTACGTCTCACTGCGCCTGGTGCTGCCCTCGATCAGCCTCGGTCTCGCCCCGGACTTCAGCCCGAAGCCGATCTACGCCGTGCACTGGCCGATCGTCGCGGGCGTCGGGGTGGTGCTCTTCCTGGTCGCCACCCTGATCGCGCTGCTGGTCTCGCGCCGGATCACCCGGCTCGGCCGCCCCTCGACCCTTCGGTGGGCCGAGCAGTCCTGAGCCGAGTCGGCGCGTCTGCAGGTCCCACCTCCGCCGAGTCGGCGCGTCTGCAGGGATGAGTAGGGTCTTGACCCGTGGCGCGAGGCAAGAAGCTCCCGTTCGACCCGATCGACGAGGCCGCCCGCCAGTGGCGGCAGCGGTGGGGAGCGACCGAGCAGATGCACGCGGTGACCTCGCTGATGCGGGTCCAGCAGCTCCTGCTCGGCCAGCTCGACGACATCCTGCGCGGGCACGGGTTGACCTTCGCCCGCTACGAGGCGCTTGTGCTGCTCACCTTCTCGCGCTCGGGTCGGCTGCCCTTGGGCAAGATGGGGGAGCGGCTCCAGGTCCATCCCACCTCGGTCACGTCGATCGTGGACCGGCTCGAGGCCGCGGGTCTCGTGTGCCGGCGCCGCCACCCGGACGACGGCCGCGCCGTGCTCGCCGAGATCACCCCTGCCGGGCGATCCCTCGTCGAGGCCGCGACCGCGGACCTGGTGGCGAACGGGTTCGGACTGGACGGCATACCCCCGGCGGACCTGCGCGCCCTCTCGGCCCTGCTCAAGCCGGTGCGCGAAAGCGCAGGCGACTTCTGAAGCCCTGCAGACGCGCCGACTGGGCGGGTGCTGGGCCTGCAGACGCGCCGACTGGGCGGGTGCGGGGGCTGCAGACGCGCCGGGTCGACGGATTTAGTAGGGCGTCCTAGTATTTTCCCATGGTCTCGACAGGCTCGGCCGGCGACGGCACAGACTCGACCGGGAACGCGCGGGAGCGCTGGGAGCAGCGGTACGCCGCGGCGCGCGAGGCGGGGCGAGTGCGCGACGCCGACTTCAGCACGCTGTCCGGCGTCGAGGTCGACCCGGCCTACGGCACCGACGACTCGGAGTGGCCGGGGGAGTTCCCGTTCACCCGTGGCCTGTACCCGACCGGCTACCGCGGGCGCACCTGGACGATCCGCCAGTTCGCCGGCTTCGGCAACGCGCGGCAGACCAACGAGCGCTACAAGATGATCCTCGGCCGCGGCGGAGGAGGCCTGTCGGTCGCCTTCGACATGCCCACGCTGATGGGCCGCGACAGCGACGACCCGAGAAGCCTCGGCGAGGTGGGGCACTGCGGCGTAGCGATCGACAGCACAGCCGACATGGACCTGCTGTTCTCCGGCATCCCGCTCGGCGACGTCACCACGTCGATGACGATCAGCGGACCGGCGGTGCCGGTGTTCTGCATGTATCTCGCGGCCGCCGAGCGCCAGGGCGTCGACCTCGCCACGCTGAACGGCACGCTGCAGACCGACATCTTCAAGGAGTACATCGCCCAGAAGGAGTGGCTGTTCCCGCCCGAGCCGCACCTGCGCCTGATCGGCGACCTGATGGAGTACTGCGCGGAGAAGATCCCCGACTACAAGCCGCTCTCCGTCTCCGGCTACCACATCCGCGAGGCCGGCTCGACCGCGGCTCAGGAGCTCGCGTTCACGCTCGCCGACGGGTTCGCCTACGTCGAGCTCGGGCTGTCCCGCGGCATGGACGTCGACGTGTTCGCCCCCGGCCTGTCGTTCTTCTTCGACAGCCACGTCGACTTCTTCGAGGAGATCGCGAAGTTCCGCGCCGCCCGCCGGATCTGGGCGATCTGGCTGCGCGACGTGTACGGCGCGAAGACCGAGCGGGCGCAGTGGATGCGGTTCCACACCCAGACCGCCGGGGTCTCGCTGACCGCCCAGCAGCCCTACAACAACGTGGTCCGCACCGGCATCGAGGCGCTCGCCGCGGTTCTCGGCGGGACGAACTCGCTGCACACCAACGCCCTCGACGAGACGCTGGCGCTGCCCAGCGAGCAGGCCGCCGAGATCGCGCTGCGGACCCAGCAGGTGATCATGGAGGAGACCGGGGCCGTCAACGTCGCCGACCCGCTCGGCGGCTCGTGGTACGTCGAGGCGCTCACCGACGAGATCGAGGCGCAGGCGTACTCCATCTTCGACACGATCCTGTCCCTGGGTAGTGGGCCGGCGCTCTCGGCCTCCGACCACCAGGGCCTCGCGGACGTCGTACGCCGCAATGCGGGCAGCCAGGGCGGCGAATGGCCGATGACGCGCGGCATCCTGCGCGGCATCGAGGAGGGCTGGTTCATGTCGGAGATCGCCGAGGCGGCCTTCGTCTACCAGACCGCGCTGGAGAAGGGCGACAAGAAGATCGTCGGGGTCAACACGCAGCAGGACTCGATCACCCACGACCTGGAGATCCTGCGGGTCTCGCACGAGGTGGAGACCGAGCAGGTCCGCGACCTGTCCTCCCGGCGCTCGGCTCGTGACCCGGAGAAGGCCGAGGCCGCGTTGCGGCGGATGACCGAGGCAGCCCGCACCGAGGAGAACATGATCCCCTCGATGCTCGACGCGTGCCGTGCCGAGGTCAGCCTCGGGGAGATCTGCGACGCGCTGCGCGCCGAGTGGGGGGAGTACCGCGAGCCGGCCCGCTTCTAGCAGGGCTCAGCCCTTCACGCCGCCCTCGAGCTGCCCGCGCGTGAAGCGCTTCTGGAAGATGAAGAACAGGATCGCGACCGGGATCGTGGTGAGCAGGGCGGCGCCCATGAACAGCGGGTACTGGTTGCCGGACCCGAGCGAGCCCGAGGTCAGCTGGGCGAGGCCGGTGGTCAGCGTGAAGTGGCTGGGCGAGGACGTCGAGACCAGGAAGTAGCTGAACTCGTTCCACGAGCCCTGGAAGGACAGGATCGTCAGCGTGATCAGCCCCGGCCGGACCAGCGGCAGCACCACCGACCAGTAGATCCGGAACGGCCCCGCGCCGTCGAGTCGTGCGGCCTCCTCCAGCGAGGCGGGCACCCGCAGGAAGAACTGCCGCATCAAGAAGATGCCGGTCGCGTCGACGGCGATCGGGATGATCATCCCGGCGTACGTGTCGAACAAGAACAGCTCCTTGAGCACCAGGAACCGCGGGATCAGCAGTACGACGCCCGGCACCGCCAGCGTGCCGAGCACGCACGCGAACACGACCTTGCGGCCGGGGAAGTCCAGCCGGGCCAGCGCGTAGCCGGCGAGGCTGTCGAGGAAGACGCGGCCGACGGTGATGAAGACCGCGACCAGCACCGAGTTGCCCAGCCAGGTCAGGATCGGCACCGAGGAGTTCGGGGTGAGGCCGAAGATGCGCTGCCAGGCGCCGAGGTCGAACGGGTGCGGCACCACCGACAACGGGTTCGCGGTGGCGTCCGGGTCGGTCTTGAACGACGTGAGCAGCTGCAGGAAGAACGGGCCGATGAAGATCAGCGCGAACACCACCAGCAGCACGTAGCCGGTGGTCCGCCTGGTGGGGGAGCTGTGCCGGATCACGACTCGATGTCCTCGGGCAGCAGCCGTCTCTGCAGCAGCGTCAGCACGACGATCAGCACGAACAGCAGGAACGCGACCGCGGCGCCGACCCCGAAGGCGGAGTTCGCAAAGCTCTCGGTGTAGGAGAAGTACGCCGGGGTGCGGATCGTCTGGTTGTTCGGACCCATCAGGTAGATCTGGTCGAAGATCTGCCACGTGCCGATCAACCCGAGGGTGATCACCAGCACGAGCGTCGGACGCAGCATCGGCAGCGTCACGTGCCGGAACAGCCGCCAGCCGGTGGCGCCGTCGATCGCGGCGGCCTCGTCCATGTCCTCCGAGATCGTCTGCAAGGCGGCCAGGAACATCAGCATGAACGACCCCGACGTGGTCCAGGTCAGCATCACGATCAGCACGCACATGCCGACCGACGGCCCGGCGAACCATTCCCAGATCGACAGGCCGAGCACCTGGTGCTGCGCCCAGCCGGGCGCGGAGTCCACACCGAACACGCCGAGGATGTTGTGGAAGACCCCGTGCTCGTCGATCAGCCAGTTCGGCCCGTCGATGCCGACCTTGCTCAGCAGCACGTTCACCGCTCCGCTGGGGTTGAACAAGAAGATGAACACCAGCGTGATCGCGATGCTGGAGGTCACCGACGGGAAGTAGAACGCGGTCCGGAAGAAGCCCTTGCCCTTGAGGAACCGGTTGTTGACCAGCACCGCGAGGGCCAGCGAGAGGGCGGTCTGCAGCGGCACCACGAACAGCACGAAGTAGAAGTTGTTGCGCACCGCGGTCATGAAGCCGTTGCGGGTCAACCCGTCCTCGGTGATCAGCTCCCGGTAGTTGTCCAGACCCACCCAGTGGGCCCCGCCGGCGCTGAGCGGGTTGGTCATCCCGTTCCAGTCGGTGAAGCTGACGTAGAGGGCAAGGATGATCGGCAGCACGAGGAAGACCAGCAGGATCACCACCGCGGGGGAGACGAAGAGCCACCCCGCGCCCGCCTGGGCGCCGCGGATGCTCCGGCGTCGCCCCCGCGTACGACGCGGTGCCTGCGGCGCCGGCTGCTGCGCCGCCGGCGCTGTGGTCGCCGTACTCATCGGATGGGACTCCCGGCCCTCGTCATGGTGCCGCCCGCCCGGCGGTATCGGGGCGTCGCCGGGCGGACGGGTCGGTCACTTGTTCAGCAGCGAGCTCGCGTTCTTCTGCAGCTGGGCGAGCATCTGCTTCGGGTTCGCCGAGGATCCCAGGTCCGGCACCTTCGAGTCGAAGGCCTGCTGCGCCTGGGCGAAGCCGACCGTGGTGATCTGAGGCACGGCGTACGACGCCTGGTCCAGGAAAGGCTTCTGCGCCGGGTTGGCGGCCAGGAACGCCGACTTCACCGACGGCCTGGACGGCATCACGCCGATCGTGCTGGCGAACGTCAGCTGCTGCTGCTTGGAGGTGAGGTAGTCCACGAAGCTGATCGCGGCCGCCTGGTGCGGGCTCTTGGCCGCGATGCCCCAGCAGTTGGTGAACGACAGGGAGCCCTGGGTGCCGTCCGGGCCCTTCGGCATCGGCACCGTCGTGTAGTTCAGCTTGGGGTAGTCGGACTTCATCGCGCCGATGATCCAGTTGCCCTCGATCGTCATCGCGGCCTTGCCGGAACCGAGCGAGTCGCCGCCCCAGGTCATCCCGACCTGCTTGGGGAACTTCAGCACACCCTCCCGGGCGAGCTTCTGCACGAACTGCAGACCCTTCAGGTCGCCCGGGGAGTCGAACGTGAACGCGGTGTCGTCGGCGTTCATGTAGGAGCCGCCCGCCTCGATCATGAAGGCGCCGATCCGGTCCAGCGTCGGACTGAACACCAGTCCGGTCACGCCGTTGCCGGTGAGCCTCTTGGCATCGGCCTCCAGCTTGGCCCACGTGGTGGGCAGGTCCGCGTCGGTCAGGCCGGCCTTCTTCCACAGGTCGGTGTTGATCTGGATGCCGAGCGTGGAGAAGTCCTTGGGGACGCAGTAGAACTTGCCGTCCACGGTGAACGAGCTCACCAGCGGCTGGTAGAAGTCCGACGGGTCGTCGATCTTGTCCCCGGTCACCGCGAGCTGGTTGGCGCTCACCAGGCTCTGGAACATGTTCGCCTCGCCGTAGAACACGTCGGGCGGCGAGCCTCCGGCCATCGCCTGGGTCAGCTGCTGCTGGATGTTCGAGGCCGGTGTCACCTTGACGGTGTTGCCGGTCTTCTTCCCCCACGCCTTGGCCGCGGCGTTGACCGCGTTGGTCTCGGCGTCGCCGGACGAGGCGATCATCATCGTCAGCGTGACGCCCTTGGTCTTGCCGGCCGACGGAGTCTTCGACGCGTTGTCGAACCCGCTGTTGCTGCTGCCACAGCCGGCCAAGAGGCCCAGCGTCAGGACGGCGGCCATCGCCCCGAGGGGGTGGCTCACCTTGCGTTTCGGCATTGCTGGCTTTCCTTTCGTGTTCTCGTGACCCGGGAGTTCGAGGTCACCATCTGGCGGTTCCGGTGCTGGACTCGCGCACCACGAGCGTGGGAGTGAGCAGTTCGGTGACCGGGCCTTGCGAGCGCCCGGTCAGCAGGTCGGTGAGGACCTGCACGATCCGGCGCGCTGCCTGCTCCAAGGGCTGCCGCACGCTCGTCAGTCCGGGGCGTACGACGCCCGCAGCCGGACTGTCGTCGAAGCCGGTGACGGCCACGTCGACTCCGGCGACCAGGCCACGCGCCTCCACGGCGCGTACTGCGCCGATCGCCATCCGGTCCGAGACGCAGACGATCGCGTCGGCGGACCGGGAGCGGTCCAGCAGTCTGCCGGCGAGCGCCTCCCCGGTGTCGACACCGTCCTCGGCGCGCAGGGCAAGATGCTGGATGGGAAGCCGGTGCGCCCGGCAGGCCCGCAGCCAGCCTTCGTGCCTGTCGTCCCCGACGCCGCTGCCCTCCGGCCACCCGACGAACCCGACGCGGCGAAACCCTTGCTCGACGAGGTGCCGGACGCTCGCCTCGACGCCTGCGGCACCGTCGACGTCCACCCAGGAGTGCCGGGGACTTGCCGCTCCCCAGGGACGGCCGAACGCGACGAACTGAGCACCGCTGCGCAGCAACCAGTCCGCCCGGCGGTCGTCGCGATGCGTCCCGGTGAGCACGAACCCGTCGACGGCGGTGCGCCTGATCAGGTCGCTGAAGGCGTCTATCTCCTCGCCCTCGTCGCCGACGGCGAACGTGAGCACGTCGTAGCGGCTCTCCCGGGCGGCGATGCACAGCGAGTGCATGAAGCGGTCGATGACTCCCCCGGCGGCGACGGCCTCCTCGGACAGCAGGCGACAGCCGATCACCCGGGAGGCCTGGGTGCGCAGGGACCTGGCCGCCTGGTTGGGGCGGTAGCCGAGCTCGTCGATGCTCGCGAGCACCCGGGCCAGGGTGTCCGGGTGCAGCCTGCTGGGCCGGTTCAACGCGTTGGAGACGGTCTGCCGGGAGACTCCGGCGTGCAGGGCAACCGCGGTGATGTTCGCCCCGGCGCGTGTGGCTGCGGACCGGACCACCCTTGCTCCTCTGCGTGACGGCTCGGATGTTTATCGTTCAAACCCCGTCGAGGCCATCGTGCCGTATGAACGTTCAAAACGCTAGGGTGTGTGCACACCCAGTTGTCGAGGCGAGTTCAGGAGCGCCGATGCCACCGCGTCACTACCAGCCCTTCCTCCACGAGTTGGTGACTCTGGTGTGCGCTCCCTCGATCGTGCTGTCGCCGCGCAGCGGGCAGATCTCGCAGGACGCGGACGGGTGCTACTGGGCTGACCGGCGCGTCCTGTCCCGGCTCGAGGTCACGGTCGACGGTGCCCCGGCCGAGACGATCGACGTCGTGGAGTCACGTGCGGCCTGCGCTCAGTTCCTGTCCGCGGTTCTCCCGCTGGGCGACGGCGCCGCCGACCCCACCGTGTTCGTGGAACGCAGTCGCGAGGTCACCGCGGACGGCCTGGTCGAGGAGGTGACCCTCGTCTCGCGCGCCCGCGAGAGGGTGGAGTGCAGCCTTGCGGTGCGAGCCGGTTGCGACCTCGCCGAGATCAAGCACGTCAAGGCCGGCCGGACGGTGGCGCCGTTGCCCGCGGACCTCGACGCCGGCGGCTGGGCGTGGGCGGCCGACGACGGCACCTGCGTCCGCCTCGAGACGTCCCCTTCCGCCGACGACGTCGACGAGGCCTCCGGCGCGCTCTGCTGGCGGATCGGGCTCGGGCGCGGAGAGCGGTTCAGCGTCCGGCTGCGTCTCGGCGTGGCCGACGACCCGCTGCCCCTGGTCGGCGTCGCCACGGGTGGCTTGCTCTCCGAGGACCGACTGCGCGTGCACGGCCACCCCGAGCTCGACGCGTTCCTGGCACGCAGCCTCGACGACCTGGACGCGCTCACGGTCGCCGACCCCGACGCGGTCGACGACAGGTACGTCGCCGCCGGCGCGCCGTGGTACCTCACCCTGTTCGGACGTGACTCCTTGTGGGCGGCGCGGATGCTGCTGGCCGCAGGCACCGACCTGGCCGGCGGCACCCTGCGCGTGCTCGGCCGACGACAGGGCACGGAGACCGACCCGGAGGCAGCCGAGGAGCCGGGCAAGATCCTGCACGAGATCCGGATCGCCCGTCCGCCGAGCGCCGGCCGAGGGGGCCTGCTGCTTCCGCCGGTCTACTACGGCACCGTGGACGCCACGCCGTTGTGGGTGCTGCTGTTGCGCGACGCGTGGTTGTGGGGGATGCCGGAGGAGCAGGTGCGCGCGCTGATGCCGGTGGCCGAGCGCGCGATGGGCTGGGTACGCCGTGCCGCGGACTCCCACGGCGGGTTCCTCGCCTACCGCGACGAGACCGGACACGGCCTGTCCAACCAGGGCTGGAAGGACTCCGGGGACGCCATCCAGTTCAAGGACGGACGTCTCGCCGACGCGCCGATCGCGCTCTGCGAGGTCCAGGGCTACGCCCACGCCGCGGCCACGGCGTACGCCTCGATGACCGAGCGTCTCGGCCTCGGCGATCCGCACGCGCCGGCAGGCTGGCGCGACTGGGCGTCCCGCCTCGCGGACCGGTTCAGGGCGGCGTACTGGATCGACGACCCGGACGGCGCCTACCCGGCCACGGCGCTGGACGCGCACGGCACGCGCGTGGACACGGTCTCCTCCAACATCGCGCACCTGCTCGGCACCGGGCTGCTGGACGCGGCCGAGGAGGATCTGGTCGTCGCGCGCCTGGCCGGCCCGGCGATGGACTCCGGCTTCGGGCTGCGCACGCTGTCGACCGAGTCGTCCGGCTTCAACCCGTTGTCCTACCACGCCGGGTCGGTGTGGACGCACGACACCGCCATCGCCGTCGACGCGCTGCGCCGGGTCTCCGGCCCGCGTGCGGCCGAGGCCGCGGGGCGGCTGACCGCCGGGATCGTCGAGGCCGCGCGCGTGTTCGGCTGGCGGGTCCCGGAGCTGTACGGCGGCCAGGCGCGCGCCGAGCGGCCGGCCCCCGCGCCGTACCCCGCCTCCTGCCGTCCGCAGGCCTGGTCCGCAGCGAGCTCGGTCGCGCTGCTGACCGCAGCCCTCGGGCTCGAGCCCGACGTCCCGGCAGGGGAGATCCGGGTCCGTGCGCTGCAGCCGTGGCCGTTCGGCACACTGCGCGTCGAAGGCATCCGGGTTGCCGGGGAACGGCTCGACCTGACCGTGGACGAGGCCGGGAACGTGAGTGTCGACTGTGCCCCGTCCGGTCTGCGCGTCGAGGTCTAGGGCCGAGGGCTGACGGTGTGCCAGGTGCGACCGCGGTCGGTGGAGACATCGATCTGACTCTGGTGCCCGCCGGACACGGCCAGCACGTCGTTCGTCGCGCGGACCTGGAAGACGTACGGCGGCAGGCCCTGCACGTGGTGCAGGGAGGTCCAACTGCCGTTGGCGGCCAGCAGGGCACCGCCCGAGACCAGGAACAGCTGCCCGTTCGCAGTGGTGGCGATCGAGAGCGGGACCGGCAGGGACCGAGACAGCCTCACGTGCTGCCAGGTGCTGCCACCGTCCGAGGTGATGTCGAGGGCATCGACGGCGTGGCTGCCACCGAGACCGCCGAGCAGGACCGCGGTGCGGTGGTCGGCGACCGCCAGGCCGAGGATCTGCGACTTGCCGAAGGTCCGCGTCGACCAGGTGCCGCCGTGGTCGTCCGACCATGCCAGCGTGAGCGGACCGCTGTGCGGCCCGCAGCGCGCGGTGCCGTACTCCCAGACGCGGCCGGCTGCGTCCCACTGGTCGTCGTAGAGGCAGTGCGTCTGTGTGGCGGTCGCCGGCGGGTACACCGTCGCGCTGCGGGCGTCGAACATCCCGGCCGGCCGTCTTCCACCCTCGCTGGCCAGGTTGACCAGGGATCCGCCAGGCGCCTCGGTTGTCGGCGAGGGCGCGAGCGTGATGGGCCGAGTCGACCCGTCGGGCTCGATCACGAAGCTGCCCGGCTCAAACTTCCACACCACCGCGGACCCGTCGGCCAGCGAGTAGACCGCGAACTTGCCGCGGACCACGCGCGCCCGAGAAGTTGCCCAGCCGTCGGAGGTCCACGTCACCACGAACGGACAGCCGCCATCGCTCATCCCAGCGGAGCAGACCTCCCACCACGCTGTGGCGTGGTCGGCGTCGGCATAGGACACCTCCACAATGTGCGCGTCGGGCTGGTTGACCATGGCCACGGGGTGCCGCCGCAGATAGCGCGGGGAGTGCGGCGTGACCGGGGCAGCTACTCCGGCCGAGGGGCCCGATGTGGCTGTCGGTGCCGGGGAAGGGGCGTGGCCGGCGGGTCCGGTGGTGCGGCTGCCGGGCATCAGCGTGGTGACGGCCACGACCGCTACGACCACGCAGCCGGCGAGGGCGCCGACGCCGGTCGTCGTCCGGCGGCGTCGACGCCGCCGGGCTGCTCTGTCCCTCAGGTCGTCGAACAGCGGGACGCGCGCGGCGTCGGCGGCGTGCTCCGCGAGCGCGCTCAGCCCACGGTCAGACATGACGCTCCTCCTCGTGGTCGTCGAGCAGACCGGCGAGCACGCCGCGGCCGCGTGCGAGCCGGCTCTTCACGGTGCCGATCGGCACTCGCAGCGTCTCCGCGACTTGCTCGACCGGCAGGTCCGCCAGGTGGTGCAGCACCACTACCTCGCGCTGCTCGACGGGCAGGCCTGACAATGCCCGCACCAGGTCGACGTGTTCTGCCGGTGGCTCGTACCCTCGCCCGGGCTCGGCCAGCCTGGGGCGGAGGAGGGCGTATCGTCTCGATCGCCTCCACTTGCTCCTCTGCAGGTTGATCGCCACTTTGGTGAGCCACGCGTCAGGGTTGTCCACGTTGCGGAAGGTCCGGGCGTGGTCGAGCGCGCGCACGAACGCCTCCTGCACGAGCTCCTCGGCGGTCGGGAGGTCGCCGAACATCGCATAGAACTGTCCGACGAGGCGTCGGTACGACGCGGCGAACACCCCCGCGACGTACTCCGCGTCAGTCACTGGATCGCCCCCTGTCGGAACTCCATCATCTACCCGACGCCCGAGCCGGACACGAGGTTCCGCGACAGGGCGGGGAAGAGCCGTAGAGGCGGATCGGACAAGATAGGGCCATGAGTCAGCAGCCGTTCTCGCGCCCCGGCGCAGTCGACCTGTCCGCCCTCAAGAACGCCGCGCCGGCTCCGGCCGGGTCACCCGGGAGCGCCGGCCCGGCGGCTTCCGGCGCCTACTCCGTCACCCTGGACGAGCAGAACATCCAGGGACACCTCGAAGCGTCGATGAACGCGCCGGTCGTCCTGGTGGTCTACTCGCCCTCGAAGTCGCCGCAGAGCGCACAGGTGGCCGCCGACATGGACGCGCTCGCCGACGAGTTCGCGGGCAGGTTCCTGCTCGGCAAGGTGGACATCGACGCGGCTCCGCAGCTCGCCCAGGCGCTGCAGGTGCCGTCGGTGCCGCTGGTGGCCCTGATCGTCCAGGGCCGGATGATGCCTCTGCTGCAGAGCACGGCGCCGATCGAGGAACTGCGCAACCTGCTCACCCAGGTGCTGCAGCAGATGGCCACCCAGGGCGTCACCGGGCGGCATCAGCCGCGTTCGGGCGCCCAGCCTCCTGCTGAGGGCGAGCCGGAGGAGGAGTACGTCGACCCGCGCTACGCGCCTGCGGAGGACGCGCTGGCGGCCGGGGACATCGACCGGGCCGTCGCGGAGTACCAGAAGCTGGTCGACGCCAACCCCGCCGACGCCGAGGCGGCCGGTGGTCTGGCGATGGCCAAGGTGCTCGCCCGCACCAAGGACGTCGACGCCTCCGCCGCCCGCACGGCAGCCGCGGAGTCCCCGCTCGACGTGGATGCGCAGACCCTGGTCGCCGACCTGGACCTGCTGGGCGGACACGTCGAGGACGCCTTCTCCCGGCTGGTCGAGCTGGTGCGAGGGACCTCTTCCGACGACCGGGACCGCGCCCGGACCCACCTGCTGGGGCTGTTCGCCGCGGTGGGCAACGACGACGCGCGAGTACTCAAGGCGCGCCAGCTGCTGGCCTCCGCCTTGTTCTGATCTGGACCGGTTCGGGCCGTCGCTATCGGCGGTACGGCTGGTGGGAAAGACGGTCGTGCATGGGCCCGCCACGCAGACCCGCCCGCTGCACGACCCGCTGGATAACCAGGTCGCGCTCGTAGGGTCGCGGGACGTGCCGGATCCGGTGCAGACCCTGCTCCTGTGCCGCCGACTCGAAGACGAAGTGCCCGTAGTCGAGAACCCGGCCGAGGGGCGGCTTCTCCACTGTGATGTCGAGGATCCGGCCCAGCGGCATGGTCGCGAGCCGTCGCCCGAGGACCCCGCGCACACGGAACACCCGCATGTTGGTCACCACGAACCGGTCCATATGCCGCGCAACGGCCCGACCGGCGGCGTGCGCGAGCGCGCCCAGGGCGATCAGGAAGGGCAGCCAGGCCCACTCCACGGGCGTGAGCAGGCACAGGCCGAGGAAGAACAGGCCGAGCAGCACCTCCAAGGCGGGGCCGACGAAGACCACCCAGTGGTGCGCGACCTCGTCGACGATGACCTCGTCCTCCTCGCGCAGCAGGTGCCTGCCGATCTTGGGGTCGAACCAGCCGGCCATCACAGGGCGGTGACGAACTCGACGACGTTGTCGACGGCGGACCCGAGACCCCCGGCCGCGCCGCGCACCGCGTCCGCGGCGCCCTGCGGCTGGCTGACCAGGTAGATGAGGGCGAGCACGACGGCGACCCAGCCCAAGAACTTCCGCATGGTTCCTCCCACTCGACGATCTGGTGGACCGAGCGGCTGGACGAGGCAACTCGCCCCGCCAAGTCCCCATGGATAGCACGAACGGACTAGTCACCGACAGAGGCGCGCGGGGAAACGGTCAGACCCGGCCGGACTCGGTGTAGGGCGGGGCAGCGGGATCCGCCAACCGCCGTAGCGCCGCCTCGACCCGGCGGGCAGTGAAGTCGGCGCAGTGCTGACGGACCTGGTCGGGAGTGCAGAACTGTGCGGACCGGATCTCGCGGGCCTGCAGCACCGCGTCGTCGAGCACGACAGGATCGACCACTCCGCCGTCGAAGACCAGACACACCGCGTCGTCCCAGCCGCTCCACGGGGGCAGCCAGTCGGTGAGCAGCAGCTGGCCGGGCTCCAGGGTCAGGCCGAGCTCCTCCCCGATCTCGCGACCGACCGCCAGTCGTGGTGACTCACCGACCTCGACCACACCGCCGGGCAGGTCGCGGTCCGCCTTGTATGTCAGCCGGCACAGCAGCACCCGGTCGTCGGAGTCGCGCACGAGCAGCTGCGCGATCGCGCGCTTGCGCGGCAGCGCGGAGTTGAGCATCGCGCGGAAGCTCTCGGGCGCATCCAGCGGCGGGTCGTCGACGAGCCTCGCGAGCGTGACGTACTCGGTGGTCTCGGCACGATCGCCGCTGCCACGCGCAACCCGCCGGACGCCCTCGCGACGCAGGCCCGCCCGCGTCGCCACCCGGAGGCTGCGGGTGTTGCCCGGTTCGACCTTCGCCTCGACCCGGGTCATCCCGAGCTCGCCGAGCGCGTAGTCGGAGATCAGCCGCGCCGCCCGAGTGGCGTAGCCGTGACCGCGGTGGCCGGCGTACAGCGTCCAGGAGACCTGGCCCGCGTGCTCGCCGACGTCGCGGACGTCGATGCTGCCCACGACCTCGCCCTTGTGCTCGATCACGAAGGCCACGACCGAGCGGTTGTCGGAATACGCCCTGCGCCAGCCTTCGACCGCTGACTTGTGCTGGTCGTACGACGGCTGCACCGCCGGGAAGCCGAACCAGTAGGCGATCTCCTCGTCGTGGCCCGCGATCGCTGCCTCGATGTCCTCGTCGCGCCAGGGACGCAGCACCACCACACCGTCGGTGAGCTCTGGCTGAGGACCGTAGCCCGGAGTCGTGTCGCTCACCGGCCCACCCTAACGAGCACCTGTGTATCGTGTCGGTGATGAGTTGCGCCATGGTCATTCGGATCCGCCGCCGGTAACGGCGCGGGTCTGTCGAAGCATTCGCGCCGCCTTCCGGCATACGCCGGGCGGCGCTTCGTGCTGCCCGGCTCCCTTCTTTGATCGCGCGACTCGGCCGCCCACTGGAGGCAGTGGAGATCGACCCCAAGCGGGGCGGCGCCACCCAGATGACGGCCCAATGGTGGCCGTGGTTCGAGTTCTGGCTGCACCGGCGGATTCCGGCAAGGGCCTTTTCACCGCGTCCCGGCGTCGATGGCGGCCTTCTCGAGGTGGTGCGGCGTCCCGCGCCCCTTGTCAGGTCGCGAACCGACTACCAGCGATGGGTACGCAGGGTCTTCACCGGACCTGGTCGCGGCCTTCCGCAGATCATTCGTCGCGCCAGCCCGTCGCCGTCGGCGGTGACCGACGCGTGGTGCGCGGCGAACGGGCTGACCGGGCGGAGCCTCCCGAAGGACCTGAAGGTCGACCAGTGGGTTGGGCTCTACGAGATCAGTCGAGGAGCTCGGCCGGGGTGAGGCTCACCGCGAAGGGCGCGTCGATGGTGAAGGCGTCCGTGCCGGTGACATGCGCGACCTCGACGTACACCCCGTCATGCAGCCCCCAGGCGATGATCGACGGCTCGTCGGGATCGATCACCCAGTACGACGCGCAGCCGGCCTCCTCGTAGCGCGATCGCTTCACGGTCAGGTCGATACGGCGTGTGCTGGGGGAAAGCACTTCGACCGCCAGCACAGGCGCGACGGGCAGCCCGCGCTCGGTGAGATCGGCTCGTCGAACAACCGATACGTCCGGCTGCATCACGGTGTCGTCGGCGAGTTCCACGTTGAAGGGCGCGAAGAAGACCTCAAGCTCTGTGGGGCAATGATGATCGAGCAGCACCGCTAGCTTGCGCACGGCACGCTGGTGACGCATCGCGGGCGCCGGGCTCACGAGAAGTGCCCCGTCGATGAGCTCGTAGCGGTGCCCGTCATCGGGCAGCGCCTTGAGATCGTCCGTGGTGAGGGCACGGCTGCGTGGCAGGACGAGAGCCTCGCTGTCTCCTCGATGTGGCAGTGTGCTCACGGTTCCCATGGTGCCTCCTGGAGGTCATAGACACCAACGATCGCGCTCAAGGCGATTCGGCGCATCCCGTTGTCCACAGGGTCAGTCGAGGAGGTCGCTGGGCGAGAACGTGATCGGATAGGGGTGCTCGGTGGTGAAGCGTTCCTCGCCGGTGACGTGCGCGACCTCGACGTACACCCCGTCATGCAGCTCCCAGGCGATGATCGACGGCTCGTCGGGATCGACCACCCAGTACGACGCACAGCCAGCCTCTTCGTAGCGCGATCGCTTCACAGTCAGGTCGATACGGCGGGTGCTGGGGGAGAGCACTTCCACCGCCAGCAAGGGCGCAACCGGCAAGTTGTCGTCGGTGACATCGGTTCGTCGGCTGACCAGCACGTCGGGTTGCAGCAGAGTGTCGCTCGCGAGTGCCACGTCGAGCGGTGCGACGAACACTCGCATATGGTCGGGACAGCTGTCTCGGAGCACGACGGCAAACTCGAGTACCACGGTCTGGTGCCGCGGCCGCGGCGCGGGGCTCACGATCAAGGTCCCGTCGATGAGCTCGTAGCGGTGCCCGTCATCGGGCAGCGCCTTGAGATCGTCCCTGATGAGGGCTCGGCCGCGCGGAAGCACCAGTGGGCCGCTGCGCGGAAGTGTCGTCACGGTTTCCATGGTGCCTCCTGAGGATCATAGGCACCAACGATGACGGGCAGTCGGGCTCGGCGCATCCCGTCGTCCACAGGGTTCAGCCCTGGTGGGTGAGCCAGAGCGCGCCGAGCGGTGGCACGCGCACGGTCGCAGAGGCTGGCTGTCCGTGCCACGGCTCGTCGGCGGCCTCCACGGTGCCGAGATTGCCGACGCCGGAGCCGGCGTAGTCGCCCGCGTCGGTGTTCAGCACCTCGGTCCAGGTGCCGGCCAGGGGAAGCCCGATGCGGTACCGCTCATGCGGGAGCGCCGCGAAGTTCGCCACGCAGGCCAGCACCGACCCGGTCGGCGACCCCGCGTCGGGCGTGCCGCGACGTAGGAAGCTGAACACGTTGTTGGAGGAGTCGTTCGCGTCGATCCACTCGAAGCCCGTGCCCTCGCTGTCGCGCGACCACAGGGCGGCGTTCGCCCGGTAGATGCGGTTCATGTCGCGCACCAGCGACTGGACGCCGCGGTGGTCGGCGTTGTCCAGCAGCCACCAGTCCAGCTCGCGACTCTCCGCCCACTCCGACTCCTGGCCGAACTCCGAGCCCATGAAGAGCAGCTGCTTTCCGGGGTGCGCCCACATGTAGGCCAGGAAGCACCGCAGGTTCGCCAGCTGCCGCCACCGATCGCCCGGCATCTTGCGCAGCAGGGATCCCTTGCCGTGCACGACCTCGTCGTGACTGATCGGCAGCACGAAGTTCTCGGAGAACGCGTAGAGGATCGAGAAGGTCATCTTCCCGTGGTGGTACTGCCGGTGCACGGGGTCGTTGCGCATGTAGTCGAGGCTGTCGTTCATCCAGCCCATGTTCCACTTGAAGCCGAACCCGAGTCCCCCCAGATGCGTCGCCCGAGTGACGCCCGGCCATGACGTGGACTCCTCGGCGATGGTCACCGCCCCGGGGGCTCGCTTGTACGCCGTGGCGTTCATCTCCTGCAGGAACGAGACCGCCTCGAGGTTCTCCCGGCCGCCGAAGGCGTTCGGTGTCCACTGGCCGGGCTCGCGCGAGTAGTCCAGGTAGAGCATCGAGGCGACCGCGTCCACGCGCAGGCCGTCGATGTGGAACTCCTCCAGCCAGTAGACCGCGTTGGAGACCAGGAAGTTGCGGACCTCCTTGCGGCCGAAGTTGAACACGTAGGTACCCCAGTCCGGGTGCTCGCCCCGCGACGGGTTCGGGTCCTCGTACAGCGGCGTGCCGTCGAACCGGGCCAGCGCGAACTCGTCCTTCGGGAAGTGCGCCGGCACCCAGTCGATGATCACTCCTATGCCGGCCTGGTGCAGGCGGTCGACGAGCAGCCGCAGGCCGTCCGGATCGCCGTACCTCGCGGTCGGGGCGAAGTACGACGTGACCTGGTAGCCCCACGACCCGCCGTACGGGTGCTCCATCACCGGCAGCAACTCCACGTGGGTGAATCCGAGGTCGCTGACGTATCCGACCAGGTCGTCGGCGAGCTCGGAGTAGCTGAACGGGGCGACTCCGCCGTGCTTCTTCCACGAGCCGAGGTGCACCTCGTAGACCGACATCGGCTTCTGGTGCGCGCCGCCCTCGGCGCGGGCGGTCATCCAGTCCGCGTCGCCCCAGGTGTACGACGACTCGAAGACCACCGACGAGGTGGCCGGCGGTACCTCGGTGTGGAAGGCCAGCGGGTCGGCCTTCTCGCGCCACACGTCGTCGGCGCCGAGCACGATGAACTTGTAGCCGGTGCCGGGCCCGACGTCGGGGACGAACAGTTCCCACACGCCCGAGGTGCCCATCTGCCGCATCGGGTGCTCGCGACCGTCCCAGTGGTTGAAGTCGCCCTTGACGCGCACGCCCTTGGCGTGCGGCGCCCACACCGCGAACGACGTGCCAGTCACTTCCCCGCTGGTTGAGGTGCGAGCGGAGCGACCCTCGAAACCTGCCGGGTAGTGCTGCACGTGCGCGCCGAGCACCCGCCACAGCTGCTCATGACGGCCCTCGTTGATCAGATGCAGGTCCATCTCGCCCAGGGTCGGCAGGTAGCGGTAGGCGTCGTCACAGCGCCGCGGCGCCCCGCCGGGGTAGGCAACCTCGAGCCGGTAGTCGGGAGGCTCCGGTGCGTCGAGCACACCGGCCCAGATCCCGTTGTGCTCGTGCGAGAGGGGCACCGTCGCGTCCTCGTGCACGACGCCCACCGACTCCGCCAGCGGGCGGTAGACCCGCACAGTCACTGCGCCGTCGTGCGGGTGCGCGCCGAGGATCGAGTGGGGGTTGCCGTGGCGTCCCTCGACGATCTGGTCGAGCTCCTCCTTGCGGACAGGCAGGGGGGTGGGCACGTCGTCGTCTCCTCGTCGGGTTCGTCGAGTCTTGTCTCGACAGTAGCCAACCCCGATTCGTCCGTGATCGCTCGGCGCGGAACGGACGCAACAATGCGGACGAATCGGGGTCAGGGGCGGGCGAGGCGGGCGATGGCGCCCAACGGGATCGGCAGCCACGAGGGCCGGTTGCGCGCCTCGTAGACCGCTTCGTAGACGGCCTTGTCAGCCTCGTAGGCGCGCAGCAGCAGACGGTGGCGGTCGCTGAGCTCGCCGGAGACGGTCAGGTCGCTGGCGCCGACGTAGCCGTGCAGGTAGGCCTGCTGGTTGCGCTCGACCCACTCCGCGGCCCGGTAGGCGATCTGGGCGTGGTGCTCCTCGTCGGCGTGCACGTCGGCCTCCACCGCGTGAGCGGCGTAGTCCATCGAGCGGAGCATCCCCGCGACGTCGCGCCACACCGAGTCGGGCCGGACGCGCTCTGCGAGCGGCTTGGCGGGCTCGCCCTCGAAGTCGACGATCTTCCATCCCAGCACCGTGCGCAGCGTCTGGCCGAGGTGGAAGTCGCCGTGCACCCGCTGGACGACGACCGGCCCGGTCAGCCTCGCGACCTGGTCGTACGTCGCCCGCAGCCCGCTCACGTGGTCGGCGAGCTCGGGCACCACCTGGACCGCCTCGTCGAGCCGGCTGCGCATCCAGTCGGCCAGCGTCTCCAGCTCACCGCCTTTCCAAGAACCGCTCGGGAACGCCTCACGCAGCGCGTCGTGGACCTCGGCGGTGGCCTTGCCCAACCGCTCGGCCTCCGCGGCGAAGTCGCCTCCGACCTCTGCGGCGTGCAGGTCGGCCTCGGCGAACAGGTCGCGCACACTTGCCAGCGCGATGTCCCACCCGTCGCTGGCGGTGCGCAGGAACTGCTGCAGCATGGCGAGGTGGTAGGGCTGGGCTGGGTCGGCTGCCGTTGGTTTCGAGGTTTCGAGACGCTCCCCCGCTTCGCTCCTCCGCTCCTCAACCTCCGGCTCCTCAACCTCCGGCTCCTCAACCTCCGGCGGGGCGAGCTCGAGCCAGCCGTAGAGGGCGGCCACGTGCTCGCTGCCCGCCCGGGTGAGCGCGTGGTGCACGTCGATGTCGGGGTTGCGTCCGGGGGTGAGCTTGCGGAACAGCTTCATCAGGCTGTCCTCGCCGAACATCACCGAGGAGTTGCTCTGCTCGCCCGAGAACAGCGTCGAGTGGGTCTCCAGGTCCAGGTCGTGACCCGGCACCCGGTGGAAGACCAGGTCGCCCACCGTGTCGGCCGAAGCGAAGGCCCGCAGCCACAACGCCGTCGCGGCCCGGTCGTGCAGCGCGTCGTAGGCCACCACCTGCGGCGACCCCAGCCCCAGCGCCGGGTCCTCCCATGCGCCCACGAACGCGTGCGCGATGCGCTCCTGCGGCTCGTCGTAGTAGGCGAGCGGCACCTGGTAGGTCTCGCTCGCGCCCTCTTCGTAGCCGACAGTCACCAGCTCGATGCCGACCACGGGTGTCTCGACAGGCTCGTCCGTCGGCGGGGAGGCGCCCAGGGTGCCGGCGCGGCGTACGTCGACGACGCGGAAGTCCCTGTCCTTCCCGCCGAACCAGCGGGCCGAGCCGAGGAACTCCTCGAGCGCGGTGACCGAGTCGCTCACGACTCGGCCGCCTCCTCGAGGTCGGGGATCCGGAACCAGTAGAAGCCGTAGGCGCCGAGCGTGAGCAGGTAGGGCAGCTCGCCGATCTGGGGGAAGCGCACCCCGCCGAGCAGCTCGATCGGCGCGACGCCCTCGAAGCGGCGCAGGTCGAGCTCGACAGGCTGGGGGAAGCGCGACAGGTTGTGCACGCACAGCACCCGGTCCACGCCGGAGTCAGGCGCGGAGTCGTCGCGGTGCTCGCGCACGTAGGACAGCACACTCGGGTTGGAGCCGCCGAGGTCGCTGAACGTGCCGAGGCCGAAGGCGTGGTGCTGCTTGCGGGCGTGGATCATCCGCCGGGTCCAGTGCAGCAGGGACGAGGCGTTCTCCAGCTCGGTCTCGACGTTCACGCGCTGGTAGCCGAACACCGGGTCCTGGATCACCGGCAGGTGCAGCCGGCCGGGGTTGGCCACCGAGAAGCCGGCGTTGCGGTCGGGAGTCCACTGCATCGGGGTGCGTACGCCGTCCCGGTCGCCGAGCCAGATGTTGTCGCCCATGCCGATCTCGTCGCCGTAGTAGAGCACCGGCGACCCGGGCAGCGAGAGCAGAAGCGCGGTGAACAGCTCCATCTGGTTGTAGTCGTTCTCGAGAAGCGGTGCGAGCCGGCGCCGGATCCCGATGTTGGCCTTCATCCGGGGATCCTTGGCGTACTCGGTCCACATGTAGTCACGGTCCTCCTCGACGACCATCTCGAGGGTGAGCTCGTCGTGGTTGCGCAGGAAGACGCCCCACTGGCAGTTGTCGGGGATCTCGGGGGTCTGCGCCAGGATCTCCGAGATCGGGAAGCGCGACTCACGGCGTACAGCCATGAAGATGCGCGGCATCACGGGGAAGTGGAAGCACATGTGGCACTCGTCGCCGACGACCGTGCCGGTCTCGGGGTCACGGACCCCGCCGAAGTAGTCGACCACGTCGGCCGGCCACTGGTTCGCCTCGGCGAGCAGCACCCGGTCGGGGTAGTGCTCGTCGACGAACTTGCGCACCTCACGCAGGAACTCGTGGGTCTCCTTCAGGTTCTCCCCGTTGGTTCCCGGGCGCTCGTAGAGGTAGGGGACCGCGTCGAGACGGAACCCGTCGATGCCCATGTCGAGCCAGAACTTCAGCGCCCCGAAGATCGCCTCGCGCACCTTCGGGTTGTCGAAGTTCAGGTCCGGCTGGTGGCTGTAGAAGCGGTGCCAGAAGTACTGCTGGCGGACCGGGTCCCAGGTCCAGTTCGACGGCTCGGTGTCGACGAAGATGATCCTGGCCTCGTCGTAGAGCTCGTCGGTGTCCGACCACACATAAAAATCACCGTAGGAGCCGTTCCGATCTTCACGGCTGGCCTGGAACCACGGGTGCTGGTCGGAGGTGTGGTTCATCACGAAGTCGATGATCACCCGGATGCCGCGCTCGTGAGCCTGGTCGAGGAAGTGGTGGAACTCGTCGACGGTTCCGGCCTCGGGGAGGATGTCGGTGTAGTCCGACACGTCGTAGCCGCCGTCACGCAGCGGCGAGGTGAAGAACGGAGGGACCCACAGGCAGTCGACTCCGAGCCACTCCAGGTAGTCGAGCTTCTCGGTCAGTCCCGCGAAGTCGCCGCAGCCGTCGCCGTTGCTGTCCTTGAACGAGCGGACCAGCACCTCGTAGAAGACCGCGGTCCTGAACCAGTCCGGCTGGTGGGCGGGAAGCCCTTCCGCGGTCTCGGGCATCGAGTCGGGCTCACCGGTCGGCGGTGTCGAAACCTCGGTCACGAATGCGTCCTCTTGGCGGTCAGGATGTGGGCGGGCTCGGCGTACGGGTCCAGTCTGACGTAGTTGCGCTCGCCCCACGTCCAGGTCTGCCCGGTCAGCTCGTCGTGCACTGCGATCTGGTCGTTCCAGTCCAGGCCGAGCGCCGGCATGTTCAGGTGCACCATGGTCTCGCGGGCCGCGTGCGGATCCACGTTGACCACGACGATCACCGTGTCGTCCTCGCCCTCCCCGGTGGTTGAGGAGCGAGCTTGCGAGCGTCTCGAAACCTTCGGGGCGCTCTTCGAGTACACCAGCACGGACTCGTCGTCGCTGGCGTGCACCACCAGGTTGCGCAGCTGCTGCAGTGCCGGGTGCGCCCGTCGGATCTCGTTGAGCCGGGTCAGGTACGGCGCCAGGGATCGTCCTTCCGCCTCCGCGCCCGCCCAGTCGCGGATCCTGATCTGGTACTTCTCGGAGTCGAGGTACTCCTCGCTGCCCGGCCGCACCGCCACGTGCTCGAACAGCTCGAAGCCGGCGTAGACCCCCCAGGTCGGCGAGGCGGTGGCGGCGATCGTCGCGCGGATCCGGAAGGCCGCAGGCCCGCCGTACTGCAGGTAGGCGTGCAGGATGTCCGGAGTGTTCACGAACAGGTTCGGGCGCAGCACCGCGCTGGTCCGGTGGGAGAGCTCGGCGAGGTACTCCTCGAGCTCCCACTTGGCGTTGCGCCAGGTGAAGTAGGTGTAGGACTGGTGGAAGCCGATGGTGGCCAGGGTGCGCATCATCGCCGGTTTCGTGAACGCCTCGGCGAGGAACAGCACGTCCGGGTCGGTCTTGCGGACCTCGCCGAGCAGCCACTCCCAGAACTGCACGGGCTTGGTGTGCGGGTTGTCCACCCGGAAGATGCGCACCCCGTGGTCCATCCAGTGCCGGAGCACCCGCAGCGCCTCGTGGTAGATGCCCTCGGGGTCGTTGTCGAAGTTGACCGGGTAGATGTCCTGGTACTTCTTCGGGGGGTTCTCCGCGTAGGCGATGGTGCCGTCCGCGCGGGTGGTGAACCACTCCGGGTGCTTGGCCGCCCACGGATGGTCCGGCGCGCACTGCAGCGCGTAGTCCATCGCCACCTCGAGGCCGAGCTCGCGGGCGCGCGCCACGAAGGCGTCGAAGTCCTGCAGGGTGCCCAGGTCGGGGTGGATCTCGTCGTGGCCGCCCTGCTCGTTGCCGATCGCCCACGGCGAGCCGACGTCGTCCGGTGCGGCCACCAGCGTGTTGTTGGCTCCCTTGCGGTTCACCCGGCCGATCGGGTGGATCGGCGGGAGGTAGACCACGTCGAAGCCCATCTCCGCGACGGCGTCGAGCCTGCGGGCCGCGGTGCGCAACGTGCCGGAGACGACCCTGCCGGTCTCCTCGTCGACGTAGGCGCCCTCCGAGCGCGGGAAGAACTCGTACCAGCTGCCGTAGAGCGCCCGTGGTCGGTCCACCCGCAGCGGGTAGGGCCCGGCGACGGTGACCATCTCGCGCAGCGGGTGCCCGGCGAGCACCTCGTCGACGGCTGGAGAGACCGCTGCCGCGAATCTCGCCGGGTCCGGGCGCTGGGTGTCGCGGACGCCCTTGGCGGCGTCGCGCAGCGCCTTGCGCTCCGCCGACCTCGCGGGCAGCTGGGCGGCGGCGCGGTCGAGCAGCAGCGCCCCCTCGGTGAACATCAGCTCGACGTCGATGCCGGCGGGGATCTTGATCTCCGCATCGTGGCGCCAGGTGGCGACCGGGTCGCCCCACGCCTCGATCTCGAAGCCCTGGTCGCCCTCGGCGTCGGCCGTCAGCTCGGCGGTCCACAGGTCGGGTTCGGTCTCGTGCTTGCGCATCCGCACCCATGGACGTCGTACGCCGTCCGGCCCGGTGAGCACCACGTCGGCGTTCAACGCGTCGTGACCCTCGCGGAACACCAGCGCGGTCACGGGGAACGGCTCGCCGACCACCGCCTTGGCCGGGTAGCCGCCGGCCACCAGGGGCTCGACGTCGATGACGGGGATGCGGCCGACCATGCTCCCAGCGTTGCGGGTTCGGCCTCCTCACGCAACCGAAGCGCGCCCCCGTCGAGCTGGCTCTCCGGTCGCGTCGAGCCGGGCTTCGCGTCGCATTCTGGCGAGTTCGTTGGATCGTTCCAGACCCTCTGGGTTACGGTTTTCCGGTGAGAGCAATCCGCCGGTTCACGGTGCGCCCGGTCCTCCCGGCACCGCTGAACGCCCTCGACGAGCTCGCCGGCAACCTCCGCTGGTCGTGGCACCCCGAGACCCAGGACCTGTTCGCATGGATCGACTCGGCGGCCTGGGAGGCCGTCGGCCGCGATCCGGTGCGACTGCTGGGCGCCGTACCCAAGAAGCGCCTGGACCAGCTGGCCGGGGACCCCGACTTCGTGTGGCGGCTCGGCGAGCTCAGCGCCGACCTGGAGCGCTACCTGACGGGGGAGAGGTGGTACCAGCGGTACTCCGCACGCATCGGTGGCGCAGCGCCTCGGGCGATCGCCTACTTCTCGCCCGAGTTCGGGATCACCGCGGTGCTGCCGCAGTACTCCGGCGGTCTGGGCATCCTGGCCGGCGACCACCTGAAGACGGCCAGCGACCTCGGCGTGCCGATCGTCGGCGTCGGGCTGCTCTACCGGCACGGCTACTTCCGGCAGTCGCTGTCGCGAGACGGCTGGCAGCAGGAGCGCTACCCGGTGCTCGACCCCGACGGCATGCCGATCTCGCTGCTGCGCGAGGCCGACGAGACGCCCGCCCAGATCGACATCGGTCTGCCCGGCGAGGAGTCGCTGACCGCCCGGATCTGGGTGGCCCGCGTCGGCCGGGTTCCGCTGCTGCTGCTTGACACCGACCTCGAGGAGAACAGCGAGGAGCTGCGGTCTGTCACCGACCGGCTGTACGGCGGCAACACCGAGCACCGGCTGCGCCAGGAGATGCTGCTCGGCATCGGCGGGGTGCGCGCGCTGCGTGTCTACTCACGCCTCACCGGCGCGCCCGATCCCGAGGTGTTCCACACCAACGAGGGTCACGCCGGCTTCCTCGGGCTGGAGCGGATCCGCGAGCTCGCAGAGGGCGGGCGGGGCCTCGACTTCGACGCGGCCCTCGAGGTCTCCCGGGCCGGCACCGTGTTCACCACGCACACGCCGGTGCCGGCCGGCATCGACCGGTTCCCCGTCGAGCTCGTCGAGCAGTACTTCGGAGGTGAGAACGCCTGCCCGGGCGTCCCGGTCGAACGGATCCTCGGGCTGGGCGCGGAGGACTACGCCGGCGGCGACCCCGCCGTCTTCAACATGGCGGTGATGGGGTTCCGGCTCGCCCAGCGCGCCAACGGCGTGTCCGCGCTGCACGGCGAGGTCAGCCGCGACATGTTCGGGGGCCTGTGGCCGGACTTCGACCCCGAAGAGCGGCCGATCGCCTCGATCACCAACGGCGTTCACGCTCCGACATGGGTGGCCCGCGAGATCTACGACCTGGCGCGCGCGCACGGCGTGCGCCCGGGGCCGGAGCCGGACGCGGACACGGCCGAGCTGGTCTTCGAGGTGGTCGACAAGGTGTCGCCGCGGCAGATCTGGGACACCAAGCGCGCGCTGCGCGAGCGGCTCGTGCACGACGCACGCGCCCGGCTGGCTGCCTCCTGGCGGGAGCGCGGCGCGGCCCCGGCGGAGACCACCTGGATCCAGTCCGCGCTCGACCCGGACGTGCTCACGATCGGGTTCGCGCGCCGGGTCCCGTCGTACAAGCGGCTCACGCTGATGCTTCGCGACCCGGACCGGCTCAAGTCGCTGCTGCTGCACCCCGAGCGGCCGATCCAGCTGGTGATCGCCGGCAAGGCGCACCCGGCCGACGAGGGCGGGAAGAAGCTGATCCAGGAGATCGTCCGGTTCGCCGACGACCCGTCCGTGCGGCACCGGATCGTCTTCCTGCCGAACTACGACATCGGGATGGCACAGCCGCTCTATCCCGGCTGCGACGTGTGGCTGAACAACCCGCTTCGCCCCTACGAGGCGTGCGGCACCTCGGGCATGAAGGCGGCGCTGAACGGAGGGCTCAACCTCTCGATCCTCGACGGCTGGTGGGACGAGTGGTACGACGGCGACAACGGCTGGGCGATCCCGTCGGCCGACGGCATCGACGACCCCGAACGGCGCGACGACATCGAGTCCGCGGCGCTCTACGACCTGATCGAGCGTGAGGTAGCGCCGCGGTTCTACGACGCCGACGACGAGGGCGTGCCGGTGCGCTGGATCGAGATGGTCCGGCACACGTTGAAGTCGCTGGGGCCCAAGGTGCTCGCGGCGCGGATGCTGCGTGAGTACGTCTCCGGCCTCTACACGCCGTCCGCGCGCAGCTCGCGGATCCTCAACGGAGACTTCGCCGGCGCGCAGGGACTGGCGGCGTGGAAGCACAAGGTGCGCGAGGCCTGGGAGGACGTCAGCATCGACCACGTCGACCCGGGCGGCATCACGGGCTCGCCGGAGCTCGGCGAGACGCTGGAGGTGCGTGTCTTCGTGTCGCTCGGCGAGCTGTCCGTCGACGACGTCGACGTCCAGGTGGTGCACGGCCGGATCCGGCACGACGACGACCTGGTCGACACGGCGACGACGTCGCTGTCGGTCACGGAGTCCTACGAGGCGGGCAGGCACCGCTACGAGGGGCGGGTGCCGCTGGACACCACCGGCCCGTTCGGCTACACGGTGCGCATCCTGCCGCGCAACGAGCACCTGTCCGGCCCCGGCGAGCTCGGCCTGGTCACCTTGCCCTGAGCTGCCGGTCAGAGACCGGCGAAAGGGTTCTCTACGGTCACACCGTCGAAATCCATCCCGTGCTGGAGATCCTCGGAGAGCAAGGTCGCTGCACCCGCTCGCCGAGCAGCCTCGATGATCAAGGCGTCCCACAGCGAGATATGCCATCTTCGCGAGGCGGCCACCGCCGTGGTCAACAGAACCGCGTCCTCGACCACTGCGACCGTCGGCGTCAGCGCGCGCACGGCCGCGGCTGCATCCACGACGCTCAGCCCCAGCTTCGAACAGGCGACGACGTAGAGCTCACGGAGCACCTGCGGGCTCGTGCGTGGGCGCGGACTGGCGCCGAGCACGGCGCGGGCGACCCGCTGCTTGTCGGGCGCGGCGCCGTCCAAGGCGTAAGCGACCACATTGGTGTCCGCGAAGGTGGTCACCGGCTGCTCGCGACGTCACGTTGCAGCTCTTCTCGGCGCCAACGGCGGCCGCCGGGGGGCGACGCGGCCCCGAGCTGGGCAGCGACTTCGAGGAAGTGGTCCCACGCGTCACCGACCTCTGCGTCTTCGTCGACGTAGGCAGCGAGCCCGGAGCGCAGCACGCTGTTCACCGAGGTGCCCTCCCGTGCCGCCCGGACCCGGGCCTGGCGGAGGAGCTCCTCGGGGACCGCGATCGTCAGGTTCGCCATGCCCACAAAGATACACTGATCCTGTGTCCGACCGGTCACGGGATCCGTGATACCGGGGTCGTCAGGGAAGCTGCCTTGGCGAGACGACGGCGCGGAGCACGAGCACGGATCCGAGCTCGGTCTGGTGACCCTGCCCTGACCGACTTCGCCAGCTGTGCCCGGCGCTCTACGAGCACCGCAACCGCGAGCAGCATCCGCCGTACGTAGCCGGGGTCGAACATCACGTCCTCCCAGGCGAAGCGCAACACCGTCCAGCCGCGTGCGACCAGGTTGTTGTAGCGCCGGGCGTCTTCTCGCAGCGACTGACGGTCGCCGTGCCAGGCGAAGGAGTCGGCCTCGAGCACGACGCGCCGGTCCACGTCGACCAGATCGGGACGGACCGAGAAGTTCCGGCCACTGATCTCGACCTGCGGTGAGGCGGAAAGCCCCGGCACGTCGAGCGCGATTGCGCGAAGCACCGACTCGAACGGGTTCGCGGCGAGTCCGCTCGCCTCAGCCGCGACCCGCCGTGCCTGCGGTGCTCCCTGGCCCGACACCGTCGGGGCCAGATCGAGCAACTCCGGCTTGGTCACCGCCTCGTGCCGCAGCGCGGAGTCGGCGACGGTCAGCGCTTCGTCCAACGGCAGCGACCGCAGGCAGTCCGCGAGGGTCCGGTTCCGTGACGTGACGCGGTCACGCGTGACCTCTGCCTCCTCGAGGTTCGCCCAGTGCACGTTCAGGCCCCGCCGCCGGCGTTCGGCCAGCTTGCGGTTGCGTGGCACCGTGACGTCCGGCTCAGCCGGGACCGTCTTCAGCTCCCAGCCCCAGTGCAGGGCGGCACTTCTGTGCGACACGACGCCGGTCAGCGCACTCGCGGCACGCAGGGAACGGTCCGCCACTGGTGCGGCGTATCTCCCGCGGCCATCGCTGACGATCTCGCCAGACCTGAGCGCACGGTCCACTTCGGCACGAGAGGTGAGTTCGACCAGGGCGGCGCGGGCGGCGACCCCGCCCAGGAGGTTCAGGTGTTCGCTGACGTTCACAGGCCGAGCATTCCGCAGGCCGCCAGATTCGTACAGCGACGGGCAGCCTCGCCGGATCGGGGCTCGTATGCAGGCGGAGATGGGCAGGCGGTGAAACCAGGCTGCCCGTCCGACTACGAGATCTGACGCAGGACGACGACCGAGCGGGCACCGACGTCGATCCGCCGGCCGGCCGAGAGCCGCTCGCCCACCGGGCGGCCGGCATCCGTGCTGAGCACGACCTCGCCCGGTCCGGGCCAGTGGTCGGACGGGAGCGCGACCTTGCCCGGCTCGGCGTCCGCGTGCAGCCAGAGCAGGAACGACGCGTCGCGCACCTGCTCGCCACGGGGCCCGGGGGCGCGCAGGGGATCGCCGGAGACGAGCATCCCCATCGTCTGCAAACCAGGGTCGGCCCAGTCGTCGTCGGTCATCTCGCGGCCGTCGGGATGCACCCACACCAGGTCCTTGGGGCCGCCTGCCCGCGCAGGTTCGCCCGCCAGGTAGTGCCGTTGCCGCAACGCGGGATGCTCGCGACGCAGCCGCAGCGCGGCCCGCACCGTCCGGTGCAGGTCCAGCCAGTCGTCGTCCTGCCAGTCCAACCACGAGATCTCGTTGTCCTGGCAGTAGGCGTTGTTGTTGCCCCGCTGGGTGCGTCCACGCTCGTCGCCGGCCACGAGCATGGGCACGCCGGCGGACAGGCACAGCGTGAGGAGCAGGTTCGCGGCCTGCCGGTGCCTGAGCGCCACCACGCCGGGGTCGTCGGTGTCCCCTTCGACCCCGCAGTTCCAGGAGCGGTTGTGGTCGGCGCCGTCCCGGTTGCCCTCCCGGTTGGCCTCGTTGTGCTTGCGGTCGTAGCTGACCAGGTCGCGCAGCGTGAAGCCGTCGTGGGCGGTGACGAAGTTGACCGAGGCGCACGGCGAGCGGCCGTCGTCGGCGTACAGGTCGCTGGAGCCGGCCAGCCGGGAGGCGACGTCGGCGGTCCCCGGGGAGTGTCCGCGCCAGAAGTCCCGGACGGTGTCGCGGTACCGGTCGTTCCACTCCACCCACGGCGGCGGGAACCTGCCGAGCAGATGTCCGTCCGGGCTGGCGTCCCACGGCTCGGCGATCAGTTTCACCCGCCGGAGCACCGGGTCCTGGCCGATCGTGGCCAGGAGGTGGCTGTCCATGTCGACCGCGGTCCCGGTGCGGGTCAGCGCAGGCGCCAGGTCGAAGCGGAAGCCGTCGACGTGCATGGCGTCGACCCAGTAGCGCAACGAGTCCAGGATCATCCTCAGCGCGGCCGGATCGCCGGCATCGAGCGTGTTGCCGCAGCCGGTGACGTCGAAGTACTCGTCCTCATCGGCGCGGACGCGCTTGTAGTAGCCGCGGTCGTCGAGCCCGCGCAGGCTCAGGGTCGGGCCGTCGGCGGGGCCTTCGGCGGTGTGGTTGAACACCACGTCGAGCACCACCTCGAGACCGGCCTCGTGCAGCGCCTTCACCATCGCCTTGAACTCCGCGACCTGCTGACCCCGGTCGCCGGACGCGGAGTAGGCGTTGTGCGGGGCGAAGAAGCCGAGCGTGTTGTAGCCCCAGTAGTTCGTCAGCCCGTGGGCGACCAGCCGTGGCTCGTCGGCGAACTGGTGCACGGGCAGCAGCTCGACGGTGGTGACACCGAGGTCGCGCAGGTAGTCCACCACCGCCGGGGTTGCCAGCCCGGCGTACGTGCCGCGCAACGGTTCCGGCACGCCCGGGTGCAGCTTGGTGAACCCCTTCACGTGCAGCTCGTAGAGCACCGTGTCGCTCCACGCCACGCGCGGCCGGACCTGCGTGTCCTCACCCCAGTCGAACTCGTCGCGCACCACCACCGAGGCGGCGTCGCCGGAAGCGACCGAGCCGGCCACCGCGCGCGCATAGGGGTCGATCAGCAAAGTGGCCGGGTCGAACCGCAGCCCGCGCTCGGGTTCCCGGGGGCCGTCGACGCGGAAGCCGTAGCGCGCACCCACTGGCACGCCTGGCACGGCGCCGTGCCAGATGCCGAGCGTGTGCTCGGTCAGATCGAAATGAGACTCCGCGCTGTACTTGTCACCGGGTCGGTCACAGGGCGTGTCGCCGGGCCCGTCGTACAGGCACAGCTGGACGCCGGTGGCCTGCGGCGCCCACACCGCGAAGTTGGTGGCCTCCTCGTGCCAGGTCGCGCCGAGCGGGTCATGCCTCCCGGGCCAGGCGGTGCTCGGCGTCGGTTGCATCGGGCCATTGTCCCCGACCGTCCGAGGCGTCGTCGCGGGTGGCCATCCGCTCCAGCATCTCGGCCGCGTCGGCCACGAACAGCGACTTGCCTCGCGCGATGCGGGCCTCGCGCTCGACCGGGTCGGCGACGAGGGCGTCGATTGCGCCGAGCAGCTGCGCTTCGTCGGTGACGATGTCCGTGAGGCCGAGGTCGGCCAAGGCCGCGGCGTCGTCGCGGCCGTGACCTGTCAACGGTTGGAAGGTGACCACCGGGAGGCCGATCCCGAGGGCCTCCTTCGAGCTCATCCCGGCCGCGTTGTCGACGAGCACGTCGGCAGCCGCCATGACCGTCGGCATCTCGTCCACCCAGCCGAGAGGTACGACGCCCGCCAGCTCGGCCAGGCTCTCGCGCAGCTCCTCGTTGCGGCCGCAGACCACGACGGGGACCCAGCCGGCGCGAGCCGCGATCGCCTCCGCCGCGTGCCGCACGGTGCGACCCAGGCCGAGCGATCCGGTCGTCAGGAGCGCGACGCGGGCGTCCGCGGGCAGGCCGAGTCGCTGTCGCGACGTGTGCCGGTCCGGGCAGGCGACCAGGAACCCCGGCCGCACGATGGGCCCGGAGACCTCGGCCCGGCGGCCCATTCGCACAGAGGCGTCGGCCGCGGCGTACTCGGAGATGCAGAGCTCGAGATCGACGGCCGGGTGCAGCCAGGCGCTGTTGACCGAGAACGTGGTGATCACGGTGACCGCGGGGCAGTCCAGCTCCCCGCGAGCCCTCAGCCGGCCGACGGCGAGCGCCGACAGGGGATAGGTGCTCGCGACCAGGTCCGGCTCGAACTCGCGCACCACGCGACGCAGGCCGGGAAGCGCGAGGTGCACCGGGATGCCGACGCGTTCACCGGCGTGCTGGCCCGCGGCGAAGAACACGTCGTACACGTGCTGGTAGAGGCCGGGATGCCGATCCACGAGCCAGGGGTAGACCCAGCCCAGCCACCGACCGATCGGCGCCGGCATCACCTCGAGCTGGTCGACGACCAGCGCCTCGTGCCCCCGCGCGACGAGCCGGCGCTCCAGCTCCCGGCTGATCTGCAGATGACCGCCGCCCATCGCCGCGGACACGATCAGCACCCGTCGTGGTCTGCCGGAGGCGTCCATCGTGCGGTCCTCTCGTCCGGTGGCGTGACAATGCCGGGCTCGGACCCCGGCGTCGTCTCGGTGCCCGACATCGCTGGCCGGCAAACTCGCGCGCGGCCGTTTGCGGGCTGCCTTGGCGGGCACCGCAGGAAGGGACAGGGTGTGGAGGTGGGCAGTCGATGGTCTACGGCCTGGCCCTGGTGGCCGCACTGATCGTGGCCACCGGCGAGGTCGTCCAGCAGCGGACGGCTGCTCTCGCCCCGCCGGAGGACAACCTGTCGCCGCGGCTGCTGCTGTGGCTGGTGCAACGGCCACGCTGGCTGGCCGGGGTGGGCTGCTCGTTCGCCGGCAACATCGCCTTCGCGACCGCACTGCACCTCGGCTCGGTCATCCTCGTCGAGTCGGTCTTCGTCGTCCGGCTCGTGTTCGGGCTGGCGATCGCCGCGTTCTGGCGCAGGCACCGGGTCCCCGCGCGCGACCTGTGGGGCGGGCTGGCGATCACGGCCGGGCTGATCACGTTCCTGCTTGCCGGCCACCCGCACGCCGGCTCCGGGCATGTCACGAACCTGCGCTGGGCCATCGGCGCCGGCTCGGTCGTGTTCGTGGCGCTCGTGCTCGCCCTGGCCGCCCGCACCGTGTTCGGCACCTCCGACCGTGGCGCGGCGCTGCTAGGCGCGGGAGCGGGCCTGCTGTTCGGCTTGCAGGCGTCGCTGATCAGCGCCGCCGTACGGGTGATGACCACCCGCGGCATCATCGCGCTGCTCACCGGCTGGCACGCGTACGTCGTGGTGGTGGTCGCCCTGCTCGGCATGCTGCTGGTGCAGAGCGCGTTCGAGGCGGCCCCCCTGCCGTCGTCCTACCCTGCGGTGATCACCGCCCAGCTGTTGTCGGCGATCGTGATCGGCGTCGCGATCCTCGGTGGCACGGTGCGGCTCTCACCCGGTGGGATCGCGGCGGTCGTCGTCGCACTGGCGGTGATGGTCGTCGGCATCGTCGTGCTCTCCTCCTCGCACATCCTCACCGGGCACCACCCGGCCACCGAGCGTCGTGCCCGCACCCCGCACCGACCCGAGCAGGGCGAGGGCTAGTCGTGGGCGGTCCCTCCATCCTCATCTCGGCGTTCGCGGCGGTGCTGGCCGGGCTGGCCATCGCCGCCGGAGGAGTCCTCCAGCAGAAGGCCGCAAGCCGGCGCCCGAGCGGAGAGCGGATGTCGATACGGCTGATGGCCCGGCTGGTCGCCGACCGGGTCTGGCTGCTCGGCATCGGCCTCGCGGTGGTGTCCTACGGGTTCCAGGCGATCGCGCTGACGTTCGGCCCGCTGACACTGGTCCAGCCGCTGATCGTCTCCGAGCTGCTGTTCGCGGTGCCCGTCTCGGTGCGGTTGCGCAAGTTGCGGCTGCGGCCGCGCGACTGGGGTGCGATCCTCTCGGTGGTCGCGGGCCTGACCGTGGGGATCGTCGCCGCCGACCCGGGCAAGGGCAACCCGGTCCAGCCGATCACCATGTGGGCACCGGCGATCGGCGGTGTCGCCGTGCTCAGCATCGCCTGCGTGGTGGCCGCACGGTGGTTGACCGGGCCCACCAAGTCGTCGGCGTTCGCGCTCTCGGGGGCCTGCACGATGGCGCTGCAGTCCGCCCTTTACGCCGCGACGCTCGCGCTGCTGCGGCAGCGAGGCTGGGGCTTGTTCCTGACCTGGGAGCCCTACGTGCTGGTGGCGGCCAGTCTGGCGGGGATGTTCTTGATCCAGAACGCGTTCGAGTCCGGGCCGCTTGCCGCCAGCACCCCGGTCATCGACGCGGTGCTCCCGCTGGTCGCGATCGCGCTCGGCGTCGGGCTGTTCGGCGAACCCGTCCGGACGAGCCTGTGGGGGCTGGGCGGGGCGGGGCTCGGCATCGTACTGCTGCTGGTCGGCATCGTCGCGCTGGACACCTCGCCGGTGGTGCGCAAGGAGCAGCGGCTGGAGCAGAAGGAGAAGGAGGAGACCAAGCAACAGGAGGACGTGCAGGAGCAGCAGGCGCAGTGACTCAGGATGCGGCCTCGTCGACCGCCGCGAGGTCCGCCCGGTCGTCGGTGTCCAGGTCGTCGGCGTCGAGGCGCAGCGAGCTGGCGGTCGAGCGCCACTGCACCGTCGGGATCAGCGCCCTCGGGTCGGCACGGTCGCGGTGCCGTTTGGCGATCGTGAACATCGACTCGATCAGCGTCTCCCCGAGCAGGTGCGGCTTCAGGCCGAGCCGGGCCAGGCCCGTGTGGGCGACCTCGTAGAAGTGGTCGTCGGCCTCGACGCGAGGGTTCTCGATGTGCTCGACCGATGCCGCGCCCGGGTAGCAGGAGACCACGGTGTCGGCGATCTCGCGCACCGACAGCGACTCGGTCATCTGGTTGAACACCCGGAACTCGCCGGGCTCGGCGGAGTTCTCGCAGGCCAGCCGGATGCACTCCACGGTGTCGCGGATGTCGATCACGCCGCGGGTCTGGCGTCCCGAGCCGTAGACGGTGAGCGGGTGGCCGAGCACCGCCTGGACCACGAACCGGTTGAGCACCGTCCCGAACACCGCGTCGTAGTCGAAGCGGGTGGCCAGGCGTGGGTCGGCGGCGGTCTGCTCGGTCTGCTGGCCGTAGACCACGCCCTGGTTCAGGTCCGTGGCCCGCAGCCCCCAGGCGCGGCAGGCGAACTCGATGTTGTGGCTGTCGTGCACCTTCGAGAGGTGGTAGAACGAGCCGGGCCGCTTCGGGTAGAGGACCCGGTCGTGGCGCCCGCCGTGGTCGACCTCCAGCCAGCCCTCCTCGATCGGGATGTTCGGCGTGCCGTACTCGCCCATCGTGCCGAGCTTGACCAGGTGGATGTCGCGGTCGGCCTCGGCGATGGCGAACAGCAGGTTCAACGTGCCGACCACGTTGTTGTGCTGGGTGTAGACGGCGTGCAAGCGGTCGATCATCGAGTACGGCGCGGAGCGCTGCTCGGCGAAGTGCACGATCGCATCCGGCCGGAAGTCGGTGACCACGTGCGAGGTGAACTCGGCGTCGGTCAGGTCCCCCGCGTACCAGTCCAGCTGGACACCGCTGAGCTCGGCCCAGCGCTGGGTGCGGTGCTTGAGCGTCTGGATCGGCACCAGGCTCTGGGTGCCCATCTCGTGGTCGTAGCCGCGGCGGGCGAAGTTGTCGACGATGCCCACGTGGTGGTGGGCCGCGGACAGGTGCAGCGCGGTGGGCCAGCCCAAGTAGCCGTCACCGCCGAGGACGAGAATGCGCAAGGCAGACCTCCTGCTCGGGGAACTACTCACTACCCGCTGCGCAGCAGGGGAAACGGTGTCCTGCCGGCCACGCCGTCGGCCGGCCCCCCGTAGGGTTGTGAAGTGACCGACCTGGACCAAGTGCGCACCA
>DASSKK010000018.1:0-2653 GCA_035690495.1 Nocardioidaceae bacterium
GGTGGCCCGGTTGTAGCGGCGTTGGGTCCGCCACACCCCGGACTTCTCCTGGGCACGCCCGACGTAGAGCACGCCCTCGTCCTGGTCGAACCCGGCCAGCATCCGCGCGGTGATGTCATCTTTGCGCTGCCCCTTGGCGAAATGCACCAGTTCCAGCCCCCGAGCCCGAGCGGAGACGAACCCATGAATGGCGGCCACGAACGCCTTGGCCATCGGATCCATCAGCGCCGTCGAGGCATACGCCCAGCCGCGATGCCCGACGAAGAACCCCGCAACCCCGCCGCCATAGGCCAGCCGGGGGACCCAGACGTTGAGATACATCCGATCAATGCACTCCACCTCAAACTGGACGTGTCCGCTGAGGACATCGGCGACGCTGCGCGCTACGGTCATCACAAGCTCCGGTCGACGGGGGCCAGTAGGCCAACTAACCGTTACAGACGGTTCATACACCGGACCGGCCCACCGGTCACGGTCTAGATCCCGCCGACCGGAGCCCCAGCGCTCAGGTGACCACCACACACATGCCTCCGGGATGGGGCGAAGCCCGGCTAGGTGTTGAGTGGGGTCTCGTTCAGCTCTTGGTACGACGGTTGTACTCGCGCATCCGGGCCGGGTAGCCGACCACGGCCGCGTCGTACGACGGGATCCCGTGCCTATTGGCGAATCGGTGCGCCCACTCCACCGACGGCACCCGGCGACGGGTCCATTCGCCGTCGTGGGCGACCAGCATCAGCGTCACGTCGGAGACCGCCGTACGTGGCTCCACGAAGCCCTCGACGCCACGGCGGCTGGTCGCGAACCGGGTCAGGTGCTCCGCGTCGGCGCCGTCGGAGGCACGCACGGAGGTGGGGCCACCCGCACCCGGACGCCGCATCCGAAGCCCGCGTGCGCGCAGCCGATTCCTCAGACCCATGGGCTCAGTGTGTCGCATCGGGCTGAGGAATCGCTGAAACTTCGCCAGAAGGATGCCCACGAGCACCCGTTGTGGACGCTGTCGGGTTTGGTGCAAGGATGGCCGGGTGACCGACTTCGACGTGGTGATCCTCGGTGCCGGCAGCGGTGGCTACGCGTGCGCGCTGCGGGCCGCGGAGCTCGGAATGTCGGTCGCGCTGGTGGAGAAGGGCAAGCTCGGCGGCACCTGCCTGCACGTCGGCTGCATCCCGACCAAGGCGCTGCTGCACGCCGCCGAGGTGGCCGATGCCGCCCGTGAGTCCGAGCAGTTCGGCGTGGTCGCCTCCTTCGACGGCATCGACATGGGCGGGGTCAACAAGTACAAGGACGGTGTCGTCTCGCGCCTGTTCAAGGGTCTGGCCGGACTGGTCAAGGGCCGCGGCATCACCGTGGTCGAGGGCGAGGGCCGCCTGGTCGCTCCTGACACCGTCGAAGTCGACGCGCAACGCTACGTCGGGCGCCACGTCGTGCTCGCCTCCGGCTCCTACCCCAAGACCCTGCCCGGGCTCGAGATCGACGGCGAGCGGGTGCTGACCTCCGAGCACGCGCTGAGCCTGGACCGGGTACCGGCGTCGGCGATCGTGCTCGGCGGCGGTGTGATCGGCTGCGAGTTCGCCAGCGTGTGGCGTTCGTTCGGCGCAGAGGTGACGATCGTCGAGGCGCTTCCCCGACTACTGGCGGCCGAGGACCAGGCGGTCTCCTCCTCACTGGCACGCGCGTTCGGCAAGCGCGGCATCGACGTCCGCACCGGCACACCCTTCAAGTCCGTGGAGCACACCGACTCCGGCGTCCGAGTCGCCGTCGAAGGCGGCGACACCCTCGAGGCCGAGGTCCTGCTGGTCGCGGTCGGACGCGGTCCGACCACCGACGACCTCGGGTACGCCGAGCAGGGCATCACCATGGAGCGCGGGTTCGTGCCGACCGACGAGCGGCTGGGCACCAACGTCGCCGGGGTGTACGCCGTCGGTGACATCGTGCCCGGGCTGCAGCTGGCGCACCGCGGTTTCGCGCAGGGCATCTTCGTCGCCGAGGACATCGCCGGGCTGAACCCGACTCCGCTCGACGAGACGGGCATCCCCCGGGTCACCTACTGCGACCCTGAGGTCGCCTCGGTCGGTCTCGACGAGACCGCAGCCAGGACGGCGTACGGCGACGACGCGGTGGAGACCCTCACCTACGACCTGGCCGGCAACGGCAAGAGCCAGATCCTGAAGACCCAAGGCTTCGTCAAGCTGGTACGCCGCAAGCACGGGCCCGTGGTCGGCGTCCACATCGTCGGCGCGCGCGCCGGGGAGCTGATCGGCGAGGCGCAGCTGATCTGCAACTGGGAGGCACACCCCGAGGACGTCGCGCCGTACGTCCACGCCCACCCGACCCAGAACGAAGCCCTCGGCGAGGCGCACCTGGCGCTCGCCGGGAAGCCTCTGCACGCACACTCCTGACCGACCCTCGACAGCGAAGGAAACCCATGGCGACCTCAGTCAACCTCCCCGCACTCGGCGAGTCCGTCACCGAGGGCACCGTCACCCGCTGGCTCAAGCAGGTCGGCGACGACGTCGCCGTCGACGAACCGCTGCTGGAGGTCTCCACCGACAAGGTCGACACCGAGATCCCCTCCCCCGTCGCAGGCACCCTGCTGGAGATCAAGGTCAACGAGGACGAGACCGTCGAGGTCGGCGCCGAGCTCGCCATCGTCGGC
>DASSKK010000019.1:0-3753 GCA_035690495.1 Nocardioidaceae bacterium
AGGTAGCCCTCGTCGTACCCGCCGAGCACCTCGTCGGCGATCGCCTCGATGTCGTACTCGGCGGCGGCGTCGGTGACCTCGCCGGAGCCCTGGATGGCCTCGACGATCTGGCGGTTGATGGCCTCGGTGCGGCTGGCGAACTCGTTCATGATGTTTCCCTTCGGGTTCCGGTCTGGGCCTCTGCCCTGACCTCGTGACACTCACTCTATGTCACCAATGGTGACACGTCAAGGGTTTCGACGGTTTCATGTCGGCGGGTATGGTCGTACCCCAAACTGAAGATCGGCCCCCAGGCGGTGCTACCAACACCGTCACTCCCGGGGGCCTCGCCGACTAATCAGGAGTCGGTGTGGCTGTACCGGCACCTGACCAAGTACGCCTGACCGCTCGCTGAGCACATCGCCCCCCGCTCTGGCCTCACGGCTGGGGCGGGGGCTTCTTTGCGTCTGCAGGCGTGTTGACCAGTCAACGCTTGGCCGGATTCCGGGGGGTCCTGAGCGGGCCCGAGCGGGGCCGAATCACGCTCAAATGGTGCCCTTGAGGCTGCTGTGAAACACGTTCGAATCCCGTTGGGGGTGCTGCGATATCATGCCTCTGACCAGCGGAAACACACCAGTCGGATTCGATTCCTGAATCGTGGTCAACCGTGGGTCAACGATTCTGAGGCAGGATGAACCCATGGCGAGCATGCGTGAACGCACCTACAGCAGCGGTGAAACGGTCTGGGCGGTGCTGTACCGACACGGCGGGAAACAGTCCTCGCTGAGCTTCGGCGACCCCAAGAGCGCCGAGAAGTTCCGCCAGCTGGTCGACCTGCTCGGCCCCGACAAGGCGCTCGCGGTGCACCGCGGCGAGGGGCCGGACGACCGGCTGACCGTGGGCGAGCTGTGGGAGCAGTTCATCGCCCACAAGGCCCGTGGGGTCACCGAGCGGACCGCCGTGCAGTACCGCCGCGACTACGCCAACTGGATCGGCCCGTGGTTCGGCCACCGTGCCGCCGAGAGCGTCGACGAGGCCGACGTGCAGAAGCTGGTCGACCACATGGCCGCACGCCTCTCGCCGAAGTCGGTCGCGGACCGGCACATGCTGCTGCACTCGATGTTCAAGTTCGGCCGCGCCCGCTCGCGCCGTCTGGTCACCCACAACCCGTGTGAGGAGACCGAGCTGCCCAGGCGGGCCAAGAAGCCGCCCAAGGGCACCACGACGCGAGAGTTCGCCGCGATCCTCGACGCCGCCACCCGCGTCAAGGCCAACCCCGACGCCGCCGACCTGATCCTGTTCCTCGGTGAGACCGGCTGGCGGTTCTCCGAGGCGACAGCGCTGCCGGTGCGCAACGTCACCGACGACGGCACCGACGTGTGGGTCGACGTGCGCCGCGTGTTCCGTATCGACGCCCACGGCCGGCAGGTCATCACCGAGGACGCGGCCAAGTCCGAGGCCGGGTTCCGGCGCATCCGAATGCTGCCCGAGTCGGCCGCGATGGTGCGGCGACGGATCATCGGCAAGGGCCCGGCGGACCTCGTGCTCACGAACCGGCTCGGCAACCCGTGGAACCAGCACACCTTCCTACGCGACACCTGGCCCGGCATCGTCAAGGCAGCCGCGCTCGGCGACCGCGAGCCCACCCCGCACTGGCTGCGGCACATGCACGTCGCCGTGATGGCCGCTGCCGGGGCCCCGATGCACGAGATCCAGCGGCGCATCGGTCACGAGCACTACTCCACCACCGTGGACGTGTACGGAGGCATGATCGGCGATGTCTCCGACGACACCCTCGGCGCCGCCGCCGCGCTCATGGCGGGCAAGCGGACGGCGCCGGGCGTCGCGCCCGTGGTCACCGGTGAAGTGGTCGAGCAGGTCGTCGGCGAGCTGGACTAGGCCGAACTGCCGACCAAGGGGCACGCCGCCCCTGTCTCACAGGGGCACGGCCCCTGCAGTGAGTCCTCCACCAGCTGGTGAATCTCCGCGCCGCGTTCGGCCCCGAACAACCTCTCGCACTGGAACAACGCCAGTCCCCTCCTCGAACCCCGTCGTGGTCAGCGAGTGCCCCCAACCCTTGGACCACCTCGCGCCTGCCGCATTGAAACACGCAGGAGGCGCGCATCGGAAGGGCACGTCTCAACCGTTACGTGATTCGAAGATCTTGCGCGTCTCGCTCCGCATGAACTGCACGCGCTCTTCCTCGGTCATCGTCGCGAGGAATGCGCCCATCATGTCGAGGAAGACGCGGATGTCTCGCGGCCACTCCTCGCGTGTCGCCTCTGCGGCGGCCTCTGCGGAGTCGTCCATGTCGACGGCCCGCAGGATCGCGCGGAGGTTGTCGCCCTGCGGCGTGCTCTGCCGATTCTCGAACATCTGATAGGCGCGCACGGACATGCCGGCCTTCTTCGCCAGCTCCTTCTGCGTCCACCTCCGCGACTTTCGTTCGGCTTTGACTCGCGCAGGCAGGTCTCCGTCTGCATTCATCGTTCGACCCTCTCTGGTGTTTGCCCGAGGCGCAATCTGACTGGCCCACCGTACCGGAAGGCCGTTTGCCAGAGTGACGCATGTTGCGCACTTCGTCAATCCTCAGAATGCGGTAGCGGGCGCAACTGGCGCGCAGGGCCTAGCAAACACGCGGCGCGACACGCGCAGTAGGCCCTTGCGTGTCCTGCGCAAACGTGGTTACCTTCTGCGCATGGCCCACGCAGGACACGCAATCAAGGCAATGCGCAAGGCGCAGAGCCTCTCCCTGCGAGAGTTAGCCCGACTCGCTGAAGTCGAGCCCGGCTACCTCTCCCAAGTTGAACGGGGGCTCCGCGAGCCGTCGCCGCGATGGCTCAAGGCCGTGACCGACGCGCTCGGCAAGCACCTGGCGGGGGTGGCCTGATGCGCCTGACCCCCGAGCCCGACCTCGCCGAGCAGTTCGGCGTCACCGAGGACCGACTGCGCAAGCTGCGACTCAAGCACCGCTGGCCGCACGTCCGGCTGTCCCGGTTCGACGTGCGCTACACCGACGCCCAGGTCGAGCAGATCGTCGCGCAGATGACCGTGGCCCCGAAGCGCGAGAGCGGTGGACCGGTCACGGTGCCGGGACAGCACTCCCGGAGCGCGGCACGGAGACGGTCGGCATGAGCGCCCCCACCCCCGCCGCCGTCCGTGCCATCCCCCCGGCACCCCGCAACGCCGCCGCCGTCCGAGCCGCCCGCCGCCAGTGGCACCGCGCCACCGAGGCGCACGGCCCCAGCGACGAATGGGACCGCCGCGTGATCGACCGCGTGATCCGGCACCTGGCCGGACTGGGCGAGCCGTTCTCCTGCAACGACGCGCGCGAGCTGCTGCCCGAGGTCCGCAAGTGCCTCATCGGCCGGGCGTTCGAACGTGCCCAGCGCGAGGGCTGGCTGGTCAAGGTCGGCTACACGCCGTCCACGCTGCCCAGCACCAAGGGCCATCCCGTCGCGGTCTACGCACCGACCGACACCACCTGACCGCCCGCCACGGCGGACGGCCCTGGTCACCCGTGGGGAAGCGGGAGGCAGGGCCACACCGGAGCCGGACACCCGGCCCGGACAACCGAAAACGGCCGGTGGCGGTGCCCCGCTCACGGGAACCTCACGCCGCCACCGGCCCCCGGACAGCCGAACGCCCCGGCGGGCCGTAGCAGACACACCGAGGCGAACGAACAACAGGAGGAGTATCGCATGACCGACACAGCCAAGGTGGTAGCGGCGTTCCGCACTGCCGCCGACCTACTGGAGCAGCACCCCGACCTAG
>DASSKK010000020.1:0-14127 GCA_035690495.1 Nocardioidaceae bacterium
AGCCGTCGCCATAGAGTCGCTGCTTGCACGCCGTTTCCTGTTCTGTTGTTCGGGACCTTCAACAAGCCCAGAACATAGACAGGGAACGGCGTGCCCCCTCTCAGGCGCGCTCAACCACCCACGGAAGCGTCAGGAGAGCCATTTTTCGGCAAACGCGATCAGGTCGTGGTGGGCGTCGCGGACCTGGCGACGGCGCTGGCCGAGCCGTCCTGTTCCTTCCCGGGCGACCGCAGCCGCATCCGCGGCGCGGTGGAGATCGGTGCGCCAGTCTTCCCATACCTGGGCACGCAGCGCGGTGTCTTCGCCGTGGAGCGCCCTGTCGAGTGCAGTGACGGCTGCGCGTGTGTGCCGCCAACGGTCTCGTGTCGTGTCGTCGGCGGCACGGAGGCGTTGCCGACCGGGTGCGTAGCGGGCCGTGATCGCGGCGACCTGCTGGAGCGCGTCGCGTTCGGCGGCCAACCGGTCGTGGCGTTCGGACAGGTCGGCTTGCCGGGCCCACGCATCGCGCAGGTCGACAAGCACAGCATCCAGGGGCCGCGTGGGCTGCTGGCTGCCGTAGCGGTCGATGTCCTCGGCGGCACGTTGGGCGGCGACAGCAGGGCCGAGGTCGGAACGGTCGCGGGCGAAGACGGCTTCCCATTGCTTGCGGGCGTCGTCGAGGTCCTCGGCGACGAGGTGGGCGATGTTCTGGGTGCGGCCACGTGTCATTCCGACGTACGCCGATGCGGCGGAGGTGTGCTCGCCCAGCAGGAGATGTCCGGTGGCGGTGGTCGCGCCCTGGGCGCCGTAGAGGGTGGTGGCGTAGGCCAGCTCGACATGCGCACGCGCATACGCCGCGGGCACAGTGTGTAGGTCGGTGGCGCGTTGCCCGCGCAGTAGCAGTGACCCGTCGTCGCCGACGGCGGTGACGGTCCAGGTCGCGCGGTTGGCGACACCGAGCTCGGGGTCGTTGCAGCGCGTCGCGACACGGTCGCCGACCCCGAGGCGCTCACCGGCCCCGGTGGTGATCGCGTGGGTATCGGCGAGGTAGCCAGCGGCGAGGAGTCGGTCACGGATCGCACCGTTCAAGGCGGCCGCCTGCTCACGGGTGTCGGCCATCACCAAGATCCCATCCCCGTCAGCATCTGCGCGGCCGCGTCCGGCGAGAACAGCGTCGGCGGCGAGGGCGGCGAGGGCGTGGCTGCGTTCGGCCTCAGAGGGGTAGATGCGGATCTGGTCACGACGATACAGTGCGTCCCAGACCTGTCCGACCCGCTCACCGTGCGGCTCACCATCCGTCTCGCTCCGGAAGGAACGTGATCCGGTGCGCAGGGCGAGGCTGATCGCGGCGTACTCGGGGTCGGCGAACCGGTGGACCACGTCCAGGTCGGCGTGCGCATCGGGGGTGACCCAGCGTGTGGCGAGGTCGAGGACCCCGCCACGGCCCACGGCGGGGAGCATGGTGACGATCCCCCACCAACCCGATGCGGGCGCCCATCTCATCGGCCACCGTCAACAGTGCCTGCGCGGTGTCCTGGTCGAGCATCCCGGCTTCGTCGACCAGCAGTAGGTCACCGGGCGCCAGGACCGCTGCGGTGGCCGGCGTTGAGGTGACCCGGGACCAGCGTCCGTCCTCGTCCCACCGGAACCCGTGCTGGTGGACCAGCCATGCCACCGATCCCGCAGCCCCGACCTCGCGGGCGGCGACCCTGGCTGCCTTGAGCGTCGGGGTCACCACCAGCAGCCGCCGACCTCGCTCGGCCAGAATTTCCTGAGCGGCCGCCAGCGTCGTGGTCTTCCCTACCCCGGCCGCGCCCTCGACCAGCACCAGCGCAGCTGGACCGGTGAGCACACCTACTGCCTGTCGCTGCGCCGCGTCGAGCCCTTCGAACGCCGTTGAGACCGGAACGCTCGGCGTGGGCGAGACTGCGGTGCGATGGGCCAGCCTGGTCACGATGTCCGCCTCGACCCCAAGCACATGCGCCGAGGTCAGCGACCGGACGTGCTCGGGGACTTCGTCGCCCTCGATGAGCCGGACACAGGCCTCGATGGTCCGGCTGGTGAGGTCCTCGGCCAGATCGGTCCGCACCGCGGGGTCGGCGAGGAGGCCGGTGGCGGCGATCCACTTCTCCACCTCCCCCCGTACGTCGGGGCCGTTCCACGCCGAGTGCCGCGCACCCAGCCGGACCAGGACGGTCGCCACCGCAGCCTCGCGGTCGAGGTCACCGACACGAGGCGCCCCGACGTCGATCGGCAGGCCCGGCTGGGTGAGGGGGTCGCGGTAGCCCAGATCGTGCAGCTGCTCGACCCAGTGCCCGGTCACCGCCGCCCCGTCCGCGGGGATCACCTTGTCCGGACGTGCGTCCTTCCACGCCCGCCGATCCCACGAACGGCGCACCGCCGGCCCCGGCTCCTGGCCCGGGTTCGCCAGACGCCACTGCGCCTCGTAGCGGTCGATGTTGCGCCCGATCTGCGCCGCCCGGGCACTGAACTCCCCCACATAGGGCGCCAACTCCTCAACCTCGCCTGAGCCGGCGTCGAGGGTGAATCCCGCCGCGGCCAGCGCCGCCCGAAAGCCGGGGTCGGTCATCACCGCGGCGTGCCCGATCCCGTTCATCGCCTCGATCGAGTCCCGGAACCCGACCGTATGCAGCCCCCGCCACTGGCCTTCCGCGAAGACCCGAGCGTTGACCTGCAGATGCAGATGCCGGTGCGGGTCACCGGCGCGGGAGGTGTAGTGCCTCACTGTGACCGCCTCGACCTGCTCGACCGGCACCTGTACCTGGCGCCCCCTCGGGCCGACCCGTGTCGTGGCATGCCGGGCGACCCAGGCGATGATCTGCTCCGCGGCCCGGTCCTGTGCTGCCTCATAGGCTGCCGCGACGTCCGGGTCCAGGGCGGCGGCGATCGACCACGTCTTCGGGCCGTTGATGGTGATCTCCACGAAGCGGACCGCGTTCCCGTCTTTCCGCAGCCGGCCACGCGCGGCACCAGTGTCGGGGTCGTGGCCGGCGACCCACAGCTCGTAGGCCTCACCATCCAGAGCCCCAAGCTCGGCGACACCGCCGTCCGGTGAGGCGCCGAAACGCCTCGCCAGCCCGGTGCCACCGGCCAGGTAGTAGTCGTCCACCCGCGACCGATCAGCCTCGACATAGGCACGTGCCGCAGAAGCCGCTCCGCGGTAAACCTTCACACCACCATGCACGCCACATCGCCACCGACGGTTTCCAACGATCGCCCCAAAAATGGATCGTGGGCCGCCCGACCACGGGCGACCCATCTACGTCATTCGTAGCATGTGTGCCGACCGATAGCGAGGGCGAAAGGGCAGAGCAGGAAGGGAATCTGGACGAGATTCTGCGAACCGTCGAGAGCCAACGGCGGTCAGTGATTCAAAAGGTAGAGGGAGCAGGAACGGGGTCGTGGCACCGCGATCGAGCGGAACGACGACCGTGTCCGCTACGCTGTCCCGTTCCGTTCAGGTGAGCGAGGCGGGAACCTCTAGGTTCGAACACCGACACCGACACCGACTTCGAGCGTGCGTGGAGCCCCGGCACCGGTTCCCGTTCACGTAGGTCCGCACGGTCTTGCGGTCCAACCACATTGCCGCGCGATCTTGCTGGCCATCCAGTCCCTCGCGCGCCTCGCCTGTACTTCCAACTCTTCCTCCCATGTGATCATCGACAACTCCGGTCCCTTCGACGACTCGGACACAGACACTCCGAAGCGCCGAAGGGACTCCTTGACGGGCTGGCCGACGACACGCCGACCAGGCCCCCATGGGTGGGGAATTTCAGTTAGATTAGCAGACCTGGGAGGTTCACCTAGCGCCCTCACTGACTCAGCGTGAGCCAGGCGAACGGGGTTTGTGGTTACTCCGACTCGGCTTTCGCCGCCGCGGCGATCGATGCCACAGACGCAAGCACAAGGACAACCGATCCGGAAACGGCAAATGCGTCGGATACGCCGAGTCTGCCGGCCAAATATCCAAAGAGAGCGATTCCTACCGGGGTGACACCGAAAGCAGAAAAGCTCACCACACTCATCACGCGTCCAAGGAAAGCCCGATCAGTAGTTGCCTGCAAGTTACCGATCAACAGTGCGCCCGCCGGCCCGATCGCCAAGCCTATGACGGCAGAAGCGCCAACGGCGCTGGGGAGAGATGGGGCATAGCCGAGAGTAACAACTGCTGCTGCAGCGAGCCAGACCCACAGAAAGCCTATAAGGAGTGGTCGGCGTTTCGGCCGGATCACTGACAAGGACATGGCACCTGCAGCCGCCGCAGCGCCGAAAGCTCCCACCAGGACTCCGAGCGCTTCTGACCCCCAGTCTTCCTCGCGAACCCGCAGAACAATGCCTAGTTCGAATGGGCCGGCTAGGAACATATTCATCGTCGCGACGACCACCAACACGGCGATAGTTCCCCTATGTCGCGCAAGGTATCGCAGGCCGTCAAAAGTACTCGATCCACCAATCTCATCTAAAACCTGGGAAGTTCTACTCCCAGTTTTCCCCAAGGAAATAAAGGCTATGAGCGACACCGAGAACAGGACCCCATTAACTGTCGTCGCACCGGCAAATCCTCCGTGCGCCAACGCAATACCAGCAACCGGCCCCGCGACAATCGATGACAGCCGCGTCACAGTCCCAACAAGACCTTGACCCGCTGCGATACCTTCATTTGGCAGAAGTGATGGTAGGAGCGCGCTCACAGCCGGCATGCGTAAAGAGTCAGCAATTCCGAAGGCGACTGCCAAGGTCACTAGCAATGGGACGTTCCGCGGCCCGGCGACAGCCACTATCGTGGCGCCGACCATTATCAGGACCCTGGCAGCCTGTGCCACCTGAGCTGACCAAAGCGGACCGAGTCGATCAACCCACGTCCCCGCGGGTAGCAGGAGGACCAGCCGAGGGACGGTCCCAGCTGCGATGATGAAACCCGCGGTGCCCGCGTCCGTCGCCCTGGCCACCGCCCACGCAAGCACGAGTGTCCATGCCTGATCGCCGACAAGGTCGACGGCCACGCCAACCAGGTAGCGAGCAAACTTGGCCTGGCGCAGAGGGGACCGTGATGTGGTCTGGGCTGTGGTGCGGCCACTTGCGAGACTCATTCAGCCTCCACGGTTGGGAAGGCGCTGATGAAGAGAAAGACCGTCCTCGCAGCATCGCTGGACTCCGATCGGTGAGACCAGCGTCTGATCACCGCGGAGATCTCCTCCGACATCTTCGAAAGCTCATCTGGAGTGAGTTCGAGGAGGGCATCGCTCTCTATCGCAGCGTCGGCCCACCTCGCACCCCATTCGTGCCAAGTCGCGTTCCAGTCGCTCCATTTGTCGAAGCGCCTTTGAGCCAGCACGCGCTGAGCGGCGGTCGACAGCGCACGGGCGCTCGGCGAGTCGATGAAGTCTGCCGCAGACCAGCGCAATCCGCCTGGAACCGCACGCCACCAGTGTGTCCGCTTGTCAGCGCTCTGTGAGGTGTCGTCCTCGACAAAACCTGCGCGTTGCAACTGACGCAGGTGGTAGCTGGCGGAACCGACTGCAAGCTCCGTCTCTTCGGCAAGCTGGCTTACGGTGCGAGGGCCATGCACGACCAGCAGCTCATACAGGCGCGTTCGTGCGGGATGTGCGATCACGCGTAGAGCCTCGATAGAACGAGCGGGTGCGGTCCGCGGCTCAGGCATGCGCCCACCCTAGCATTCACAACATTCGTTGTACATCAATTTTTGCACGATGAGTCTTGCACAACTCCCCTTGTGTCACTACAGTGACGGCGTCCTACTCGTCGACAACCCTCGAAGGGAGGTGGTTCCGGATGAAGATCAAGTTCTTCGAGACGTTCGGGACGGGGTTCTGCCTGATCTACGCGTTCTGAACGACAGCTGACCGCAGCAGTCGCAGTCGTGGCCTCGTGAACTGAGACTCAGGCAACCGCTGCTCGGCAAATCGCCGCTACAGGCTGTGACGCCTCAACCGCGAAACCAGGCGTCAAAGGCGTCGCAGCCTGTGGCCAAGCTACTTTTAGAAGCCCACTCAAATGCAGCGCAGACCACGTCGCGAGCTAAACGTTACGAGAGCCAAAAGGAGCCCGACAGGCATGCCAATCCGGATCATCCCAACAAACGACGGGTGGTGGTGCACAGCCCCCGGCCAAGCGGCCCTGCTACCACCTGACGCCTACATCGATGGGCAACTCGTCGAAGAAGCCCGGTCCGCCTTGGCCGCCCACGGATTCTTCAGGGACAAAGTCACTGAATTCTCTGTAACAGTGCTCACTGCTACTACGTGCAACCTCGGTTGCGCATACTGCTTTCAGAACCTCGAGCAAGGCGCAAAGAACCCCTACGCACCACCCCGGATAAAGGCGAGCATGGTTGACGAGACAGCGATAGCCAACATCCATGCTTTCGTCCGTCGGCGTATGAGAACTCTCGGCCTATCAAAACTGTCCGTTCTTTTGTTCGGTGGCGAGCCACTCCTAAATCTCGACGGATGCACGAAACTGCTCAGCAGCCTCAATCCATTAGGCATGCATCGTGCACACATGGTCACAAATGCTGTCCTTCTCCGCCCCAATGTGGCTCAGCAACTGCAAGAGGCCGGGCCTCGATGGAGTGCAAGTAACCTTGGACGGGGCTGCGAAAGATCACGATAGAGTTAGAGTCGACCACGCGGGACGCCCTACCTATGACCGCATCTTGGAAAACGTTCAAGCATGTGCAGATGCTACTGACTTGAATTGGAATTTCAGGGTCAACGTTTCCCACGGCAATTGGGAGAGACTGCCAGCCCTGATAGACGACCTAGCGAGATTACGGTTGGGCCGCGGTGTCAGCCTGGATTTCGCGCTAGTAGACGACGTCGGCATTGGGTATACGAACGAGTTGAACTTAGCCTTACCGTTGGCGGACCATTTCATCCGGTTAATCGACAACGCAATCGCCCACGGTTTCAGGGTCTCGCCGCTCGGCGGGTCCCTCGACGACTGCCCGTTCTGCGGCAAGGTCGGGGGCGAGAGCGGAGCGGTAATCAATGCCGACGGCGTCCTCTACAGTTGTTGGGAGACCGCGGGCCGCCCAGAATGGGCCGTGGGAACCGTATCTCATGGCTACGATTCCCTAGAATGCATTCAAGACCGATGGGTTGCCTGCAACCACGAAGCCGAGGCCCATGGCCAGGCAACGGAAGTCTTGCAGTTCTACGAGAGAGTGGATGCGCACATTCTGGACCGCACGGTGAGGGCAACTGCCAGCACGTGAGGGTACGGTTGGCTGACGCTGGGACCAGCGAAACTGAGTCCACCTTCGCTGTCGGCGAGACGGCATCGCAGCTCCTTGAGGCAGTCGCGTAGCCCGCGCCGACGACCTATAGCGATGCAGGCGCCGATCACCTGGGCAGTGTCAGACTCGATGAGCTTCTTCATCACCGTCCGGCACGGTCCCTCTGACCAGATGGTCCCCCTCGCCCGAGGCGGAACTCTGCCCGAGCCTCACGGCGTCTCCCTGACCCACCACCGAATGACGGAGGCGACAGCGGACACGAAAGCAACAGGGGAATGGTGCATCTGCACGCCTGATCCGACACGTGAGGGTCGTACGCCGACACCGCGATCCGCCGCAAGCCGTGACCCTGAGCGCGGCGCACGGCGATCTCCTCTCGCTCGGCAAACGACAGGCACCGACCCTTCAGATCCCGGCCTCGTCGGGGTCGGACACCACCACACGCACGCAGCCACTGGCGTCCGCGTTGTCGGTACGTGGCGGCGTGCTCTGCCGCGTCGGTGATGAACTCACCGCGAGCCATCGCCTCCACCTCGTCTCGCATCTCGCTTCGACCGGGATGTTGCGATCGCCGTTAGAACCCGGGGATCGGCTTGCGGCACTGCCTCGGGTGAGCCGCTGCCGTGTCTCCGACTATCGCGAGATCTGGCCGCGACTCCGCCGTCGACGGGCAAGGCGCGCCGCCGGCGCCGAGAACCTCCGCGGCCGTAACCCGCGTCTAGGCAAAGCCGCGTGGGTCATCCTGACCAACGGTTCCGAGCCGGGGCCTCGACGAGTCGCTGACGTGTGCCCCGTCGAGCCGGCGGCAAGGAAGTCGGCAGACTGGCACTTGAACCAGTAGCCTGTCTTCGTGGCCTTCCCGCGGATCACGATCGACCCGAACGTCATGGGTGGACTCCCCTGCATTCGGGGCATGCGCATGCCGGTGGCCACTGTCGTCGCCATGGTCGCTGACGGCATGTCGGTTGCAGAGATTCTCGACGACTTCCCTGATCTCGAGGCGGAGGACATCGCCGAGGCGCTGCGTTACGCCTCCGCGGCCGTGCGGGAACGAGAGCTGCCACTGCGCCACCCGGCATGAGGTTTCTCATAGATCACAACCTTTCGCCGGGGGTTGCCGTGCCACTTCGAGCCGCCGGACACGACGTCGCGATCGCGCGTGAAGTCGGTCTGCGAACCGCGCCAGACGAGGCCGTGATCGAAGTGGCCCGGAATGAGGGTCGCGTGCTGGTCAGTGCCGACACCGACTTCGGCGCAATCCTCGCCATATCCGCAGCCACGACACCGTCGTTTCTTCTCATGCGCCGTGCTGGGAACCGGCGGCCTGAGGAGCAGGCCACGCTCATCCTGGACAACCTGGACGCCATCAGGGCTGATCTTGAAGCCGGTGCGATCGTCGTCCTCGGCGAAGCCACCCTCCGCATCCATCTCTTGCCTATCGGCGGTGCCTGACGCGCCCGCTGAGTGAGCTCTCGCGAACTGGGCGTGTAGCGAGTTATGAGGTTCGGCAGACCAAGGTCAACGTACGATTTACGTACAAAATACAGCCGCAACCATCCCCACATTGCCAATGAGCATCAATGTCGACGGAGCGCGAATCGCCTTATTCTCAAGGGGTTTTCGTAATCAACAGAGATTGACCAACCATCAAGATTGGAAATCAGCGGGTTCGGGGTTCGAGTCCCTGATGGCGCACAAAGCCCCAGGTCGGGCAGCCTCATGACGATCCACCCCCGTCGATTCCCACGGTTTTGCCACGGTATTGGTCTCCCGTGAGCGTGTCCCTTAGCGCGGCCTCCAGCGCCAGGGCTGCCTCCGAGCTGACTGCCCCACGACCCATGTAGACGTCCTGCGTCATGGACGGACGGCTATGACCGATCTGGTCCGCGACGAGCCGCGCGGAAACCGCCGCCTCGTCGAGAATTGTCGCGGCGGTCTTGCGAAACGTGTGCGAGGTGATCCACGCCAGCGTCTCGGTGCCTCGCGCGTCGCGCAACTCACGACGCACGTTGGCCGGGTCCCGAAAGTCACCACCGACGGCCGGGAACACCGGCGTCAGGGGGACGGGGAAGCTGTGGTCAGGCCCCAAGCAGCCGTTCGGCCGCGGCCACGTCGGCCGAGATCGCCTGAAGGGCTCGCCGCAGCCGCCGACGATCCACGGGCACCGCCTGCTGCAACGCGGCGGCTCGGATGTACGCCGTCACCTTCTCCCCCGCCGCCTCCGCCCCGGACCGCAGCAGCGCGATCTCCTTCTCGGAGAAGCGAACGGAGATGGTCACGTTGCGACGTACCTCAACCGGGAACTCCTCACCACCCTCGAACTCCGACAGGTCGTGCGTCCGGTCGTAGTAGTCGGCCAGCTCGGCCTCGGTCGTGTCCCGCGTGCTATCGCTCATCTCGCTCACCCCATGCGGTTATCGGCCGCACTCCGTCTCGCAGAATCTGGACCACCACCACAAGCCGCCGGCCGCCGTCGGTGACCGAGCGGACCACAGCACGATCTCGATGACGCCGGCTGCGCACTGCACTCTCGGCGTTGGTGAGAGCTTGCTCGATCTCCTCGACACTCGCACGCCGCGTCGCGTGATCGAGGTTGCCCTCGTCCCACTCGATCCGCTCGAAGATCACGACCAGACCTTCTCATGTGTTGCACTATATCTCACTTCGCCACACATATCGACGCCTGCCCCATCAGAGGGAGGCCACGGTTTACGCCACGCCCATCCGCCATTCCACCGGCGATGTCCCGAGCCCTTCGGGCCGGTGTTCCACCAGCGCGACCAACGCCTGGCCCAGGACATGCAGGCCAGGGGCGAGTTCGCGGAAATCGTGCATGGTGGCAGTAGACGATTCCGGCATACGCAGCTGAGCTGGGCCGGCCCGGGGGCGACCGCTTGTCAGCGTGCCTGCAGGGCGTCCATACCGACCGCGGCAGCGAGGACCAGCCGGCGGTCCAGGACATGCTCGGTGTCCGGTGTGCAGTCGATCGTGTAGTGGTCGGTGAGCTTCCACAGCTCCCGGGTGTGGTTGGCGAGCACCTGGTCGCCGCTGCGGAACACGAAGTGGTAGGGGATCGGCAGCCAGTCGGCGAAGTCGCCGATGTACGGGACGAAGCCCACCAGGCGGCGGAACAGCGCCACCCCCAGGCTGCGCTCGGTGGCCTCGCAGACCTCCTGGCCGTCCGGACCGTAGAGCCGGTAGCTGGACCGCAGCAGGCTCTTGCCGAACACCTTCTGGATCTCGCCGATCTTCGCGCCGCCGGGACCGGTGATGTCGTAGCGGGCGGCGGGATCGAAGCGCTGGCGCGCCTTGATCCGCAGCAGCTCGGTGGTCTTCGACTCGTCGGTGTAGAAGCGGATGTCCTCCTTGAACTTGAACCGCTTCTGCTCCACGAACGCGAAGGGCACGCCCTCCTTGCCCTGGGCGTCGGGCAGCGAGAACACATAGCGGTTGATCACCGGCGCCCAGCGCTGCCGGAGCAGGAAGACGTCGTGATCGTTCGGGTCGAAGGCTGGCTCCATCGGGCGATCATAGGCCGGTAGGCTCGACCGATGCCTCTCGGCGAGATCACCGCGGCTGCTGCGGGTGGCTGGACCCTCGGCGACCGCACGGTTCGCCGGATGGGGTTCGGCTCGATGCGGCTGACGGCGAACCCCGACCGCGACCTGGCGATCCGCGTCGTACGTCGTGCCGTGGAGCTGGGCGTGAACCACATCGACACCGCAGCGTTCTACTTCTCCCCCGGCGGGACGCTCGGAGTCGGCGACGGCCCCACCAGATACGCCACCGAGATCATCCGCCAGGCGCTGTCGACGTACGACGAACAGATCGTCGTGGCCACCAAGGTCGGACCGGGCGACGACCCCTCCACCGGCTTCTACCAGGCACGCACCGCCGAGCAGCTGCGGCGCCAGGTCGAGGAGAACCTGCGCCGGCTCGGCCGCGACCACCTCGACGTGGTGAACCTGCGGATCCTCAAGAAGCCCGGCCACGACTCGATCGCGGAGCGATTCGGCGCGCTCGCGGAGATGCGCGAGGAGGGCATGATCCGGCACCTGGGCCTGTCGAACGTGCGCGCCGACCACCTCGACGAGGCGCAGTCGATCGCACCCGTCGTCTGCGTGCAGAACGGCTACGCGCTGGACTTCAAGCGCGAGGACGACGACCTGCTCCGGCTCTGCGAGCGGCGGGGCGTCGCCTTCGTACCCTTCTTCGCGCTCGCCGGGGCGAGACGGGCGGCGGGCTCGGCAACCGACCACGACGCTGCGGTCCGCAGTGTGGCGCAGGCGCACGGCGCGACGCCACAGCAGGTCCGGCTGGCCTGGACACTGCACCAGGGGCCGCACGTGCTGGCCATCCCCGGCACCGGTGACCCGGGCCACCTGGAGGAGAACGTCGCAGCGGCAGGGCTGCGGCTCTCGCCGGAGGAGCTGGCGCGGCTCGGTTGAGCCGTCAGGCGCGGTCGGGAGGGAAGCCGCCGGTGGCGATCGGTCCCCAACGCTGCGGCGTGATGCGCAGCAGCGACTTGTTCTGGTCGACCATCGCCTGGCGGTACTCGTCCCAGTCGGGATGCTCGCCGGAGATGCAGCGGTAGTAGTCCACGAACGCGTCGAGCGCCTCGGGCACGTCGAGCACCTCGCAGTTGCCGTCCACCTGCACCCAGGCACCGCCGAAGTCGTCGGAGAGCACCAGCACGCTGACCTCCGGGCGCACCCGGGCGTTGCGGGTCTTGGCGCGCTCTGGGTACGTCGCGATGACGATCCGACCCGGCGCGTCGACCCCGCCGGTCACCGGCGAGGCCTGCGGAGCGCCGTCGCGGCGCCGGGTGAGCAGCACCATCCGGTGACGGGGTCGGACGAACTCCAGGAGCCCGTCGAGCTCGACCGGAGTGGCGGTCGCGATCGTGCGAGGCATGCCTGCATCGTGCCACGCCGGACGGCCGGCGGCTCAGGCGTGCCGGCCGGCCGAGGCGACCTCGCGACGTGGCTCCCCCATCACGTCACTGAGCCGGACCAGCACCGGAAGTGCGCGCTCGAGCGCCTCGCGATCGGCCCGGGGCAGGCTGCCCAGGGCGTCCGCCAGCTCCCCGGTGCCCTCGCGGCGCAGCAGGTCCAGGGTCGCCTTGCCGTCGTCGCTGAGCGCGATCAGCTGGGCGCGCCGGTCCTCGGGGTCGGGCTCACGGCGCACCCAGCCGCCCTCCTCGAGCGCCTCGGCGAGCCGGGACATGCTCGGCGCCGTGATGGTCAGGCGATCCGCGAGATCGCCCGCGCGCAGCGGTCCCGTCTTCTCCAGGATCGCCATCGCTGTCAGCCGGGTCGGCGTCACGCCGCGACGTGCCACGGGCGCCTGCAGCCAGTGGTGCAGCCGGACCACCGCTGTGCGCAGCCCCCCGGCCAGCTCCGCGACCGCCGGGCTGGTCCCTGACATCACTCGGCTCCCTCGGCGACGAGCTCGGCCGGCGGGACCGAGCCGGCGTCGGGTCCGGCCGGTTCCTCGGTGTGGACGTACTTTCCGCCGCGGAACGCCGAGGCGAGCGCCGCGATCAGGCAGGCGGCGATCGCGAACCCGAAGGCCACCCCGAGACCGTCGGCGAACGGCGGGGAGATCAGCGAGGGGAAGAACTGGTGGCCGGTGAGGTGGTGCTGGGTGGCGACCGGCAGCTGGCCGAGCACCTGCGGGCCGAGCAGCGACTGGATCGGGTTGTAGCCGAGCAGCGACGCGAACAGCACCCCCACCGGCGGCAGCTGGGCGACCCGGGCGGCCGCGTCGTGCGGCACGCCGTTGGCGGTCAGCCCGGCCATCAGGTGGTGCGGCAGCGAGGAGGCCAGCCCGGTGATCATCAGCGAGAAGAAGATGCCGATCGAGAGCACCATCGAGGAGTTGCTGAACACCGTGCTCATCCCCGCCCCGACCCCACGCTGGTTGGCCGGCAGGCTGTTCATGATGCCGGTGCGGTTCGGGGCGGCGAACAGCCCCATGCCGACCCCGTTGATCAGCAGCGCGACCGCGAACTGCCAGTAGCTGAAGTTCACCGGGAGCTCGAGCAGCCAGAAGAAGCTGCCGGCCGCCACCAGCATGCCGCCGGTGGCGAAGGTGCGGGCGCCGAACCGGTCCGACAACCAGCCGGAGGTGGGCCCCGCGACCAGGAAGCCTGCGGTCATCGGCAGCATGTAGATGCCGGCCCACAACGGGGTGGACTCGAAGCTGTAGCCGTGTCGCGGCAGCCAGATCCCCTGCAGCCAGATGATCAGGATGAACATCAGCCCGCCGCGACCGAGCGCGCCGAGCAGGCTGGCGACGTTCCCGAACGTGAACGCCCGGATCTTGAACAGCTCGAGGCGGAACATCGGCTCGGCGACCTTGGTCTCCACCCAGCAGAACACCGCGAGTACGGCGCAGCCGCCGATCAGTGCGGCGAGCACCCAGGGGTTGGTCCAGCCCATGGTGTGGCCGCCGTAGGGCTGGATGCCGTAGGAGATCGCGGCCAGCAGCGCGGTCAGGCCGAGCGCGAAGGTCGCGTTGCCCCACCAGTCGATACGGCCCGGGCGGCGCGCGGAGTTGTCGTGCAGCGACTTGTACGCCCAGACGGTGCCGATCACGCCGATCGGGACATTGACCCAGAACACTGAGCGCCAGTCCCAGTCGGCCAGCACCCCGCCGAGCACCAGGCCGATGAACTGCCCGGCCAGCGCGGAGATCTGGTTGACCCCCAGCGCCATACCGCGCTGCTCGGCCGGGAAGGCGTCGGTGATGATCGCGACGGAGTTGGCCATCAGCATCGAGCCGCCGACGGCCTGCACGACCCGTCCCAGGATCAGCCACAATGCACCGGCGTGCCCGGTGAACGGATCGAGCGACAACGCGAGCGA
>DASSKK010000021.1:0-28949 GCA_035690495.1 Nocardioidaceae bacterium
CGAGTTCAGGTATAATCGACTCCGTCTCCACTCAGCACTCGGCTACCGGACCCCACAAGAGGCCTATAACGAGTACTGGAACCAGCAGCAGGCAGCATAGAATCACTATAAATCACTGTCCGAAAAACGCGCGGCAGACCACAGGCAGGTTAGCGACAGCGCGAGCAACCACCTCGGATCGCTTGGCTGTCACATGACCTCCTAGTGCCCACGACCTACTTCACGTTCGCCGCAACTTCGGCCAATGCGACGAGCCTATTGCGATGGCTGCGCTCGTCCGTGATCTGCCGTCGCGAGTCGTCAAGGACCACTCAACGGCATCTCCTGCGGTATTTCTGCGGTACTTGGGCCTGCTTGGGCTATGCGAAAGGGCCCCCGACGCTGCACACATGCAGGTCAGAGGCCCTTTCGGGGTTACGACGTCTGTCAGATGTCGTAGTAGAGCTCGAACTCTGCCCGCGTAGGTGGCTACCGTTGGCAACCGTTGGCATTGTGCCTATGACCTGCGGGTTTACCGATTACAGGTGTTGGCAACCGCTAGCGGTTGCGTGACCTGCTGAGGACTATCTGAGGACAGCACGACCCCCGGAGGGTTACCAGCTCCGGGGGTCGTGCTGTGTGCGGCGCTGGCAGGTCGTCGGGTAGGGGGTCCGGTCCCTCGCTGCCATCGTTCCCATTCCCCGCATACTCGCCGGAACGAGGGAAAGGCGGCACACTCTCGGGCCGGCGGGGATGGGCGGCGTTGACGCCGTGCTCTGTGGGTTATCCGGTCACGATTTCTCCTACGCATCGGCGGACGATTCCCCAGGCGTCGAGGGGCACGTCGACGAGGTTGAGCCGGTAGCCGACCAGCTCGGGCTCGTACGGGCAGGCGGTGAGGGTGAGCCACATGGTGCGGTCGACGGTGGTCTCGGCGGGCAGCGTCACGTCGTAGCGGTACAGCGCGTAGGTGTAGCCGGTGGTGCCGGCCTGCACGACCTGCACGTCTCGCGGCTGGGGTCGCACCAGACAGGCGCCGTCGTAGACGAGTACGGGCGGCGGTGGGTCGTAGGCGCCGGTGTTCGGGTTGTAGGTGCCTTCACCCTCGCCGGGCTTCCACACCTGCCCTGTCTCGGTGAGGAAGCGGGCGACGCGGGAGCGGTGAAGCGCGAGGTTCGGTCTCACTGTGCCCTCTTGCGGTAGCGGTTGAGCACGAACGTCTCGGCCAGCGTCCAGCCGGCGAACTGCCCGTAACGGATGCTGTAGGACGCGTCCGGGGACTCGCTGACGGTGCCGGCGGGGTTCGTTACCAGCCGGGCGGTGGCGGTGGTGATGACGGCCGCGATGTCGTCGGCAACCATGCCGGTCACAAAGCCGTTTCCGCGGGTGTAGGAACGCGCCATCGCGGTCACGATGGGCACGTGCTCGGCGGCCAGGGCCAGGACGGTGGAGTCCTGACCCTGACCGAGGAACTCGGCCACGTCCTGCCCGGTAGGCAGCGCCGCGGTGTCTGCCGGTGTGCTCATGCTCAGCTCGGGATGGTGATGCCGGTGAGCTTCACCACGGCCTCGGCGTTCAGCGGGGCCGCGTCGTAGCGGGCGGTCACCCGTAGCGCTTGCTGGTCGAAGTCCCCGAACGTCTGGTCGAGCAGCTTCACGGACGGCGCCTGGTCACGTGCAACGGCAACCTGAGACATGTCCGCGAGCGCGGCCCGTGCGGTGGCCGGGGTCGCCGTGGTGTCCGGAATCCGGTTCGTGATGACCACGCCGTGCCCGAGCAACTGGTACGCGCCGGCCTGCGTGGGGTCCGGCTGGATCAAGTAGTCCCCGGTGCCGGACGCCTTCAGCTTGCGCAGCTCGACGAACTCACGCGAGCGCATGAACCACCGCAACCGGGTCGGGTCGACGTTGGCGGCCAGCGCGAGCCCTTCGGCGTCGTGCAGGTCGTCGATGGACAGCGCCGCGCCGACCGCGAGCGTCTGCGTGCCGGTCCAGGCAAACAGGCCCTTGGGGGTGGTCGTGCCGTCCCCGCTGGCACCGAAGAACTGTCCGTCGATGGTGGCGGCCACGTCGCGGACCAGCCGGGCCTTGAGCGCAGCGTCCAGCGCAATCACGGACTGGCGGGCCAGCTCGTTGCTGAACCTGGTCAGCACCTTGACGGACTTCATCGTCGAGGGCAGCAACACAACCTCGTCGAAGTCGGGGTCGTCGTCGGTAATCTGCGCGTTCTCGGCGTACCACGCCGGGGAGGTCGCGCCCGCCATCTTCGGGATACGAAGCTGGTTGGCGGTGTCGAAGATGCGCGGCCCGGAGGCGAGGAATCGGGACTCTTGCTCAAGCGGCTGCACGAGGATGCGCTGCACCTGCTCGGCGGTCAGCTCGGATGCTGTGCTGGTGTCTACGGCCATCATGGCTCCTAGCGTCGAAGTGATGAGACGCCGGGTGCCAGACCCGCAACGTGCGAGAGGGCAGCCACCAGGACTGCCCTCTCAGGGTACCACGGTGGGGTATTAGCCGACCACGACTGCGCGCCCTTGACCGGACTTCCGGGGCATCGCGTCCACCACGGCGGCGTACGCCTTGGCGAGCGATTCGAGCCCTTCAGTCGAGCGACTATGCGCGGCCGGAGCCGCGTCTCGAATGGCTGTCAGCAGGGCCTCGGCGGTTTCGCTGGCTAGGCCTCTGTTCGTCTCTGCGGACATGGTTTCCCCTCTCAGGCTCGTGACCGGAGCATCCCGGCCAGGTCGACCGTATCGCCGGAAGCCGACGCGCCTTGCCCCACGTCGCCGGACACACGCCGCGATGCCAAATGAGGCTTGCGGATCAGCAGCTCGTCTATCGCGGTGCTGAGCGCGTCGGCGTCGTCTAGGTGCGCCTCGTCGTACGGCAGGTCGTCGGGGTCCGCGAGGCGGCCCGTAGCGGCCACGAGAGCGGTGTGCAGGCGGTTGGCCAGCTCGTCGGTGCGCTGGGCACGGGTGCGGTACTTCGCGGACTCGTCGCGCAGCTTGGCGACGTACTCGGCGGGGAACGTCTCGGGCTCTTCCTCGGTCTGCTCGTCGCCGGTCTCGTCGGTCTGCTCGGGCTCGACTTCCTCGGGCTCGCTGGTCTCGGTTTCGGTGGTCTGCTCGCTCATCGGTCGGTCTCCTTCTCGTCGAGCATGTCTCGGTAGAGCGCGATGTCGCCGCGTTCGGTCTCGACGGCCTCAAGCTCGTGTGCCAGCAGGGCTCGCAGGTCGGCGGCGGTAAGGCTTGCGGGTTCGGTCATGGTCTGTTCCCTCTCTTGGTCTGAACCGGCTTGATGGGGCCGGGGTTGAGCACCGGCACGGGTTGGCAGGTGCATCCGGGATGCTGGGGCATCCGGTGAGTCATGGGCCACACCCGGCCCTCTCTCCACCACCACGTACAGAGCTGGCAGGGGTCGGCGTCGAGCCCGCGGACCCATCCGGGTACGCCGTGCTCGGTGTACGCCGAGAGGCTGGCGAGCTGTAGGTGTCGCAGTGGTTCGGCGCGGGCGATGCGGACCACGCGGGGTTTGAGCGCGTCGGGGTCGTCGAGCGCGTCCCCCAGCGTCTCCACGGCCTTGGTCAGCCGGGCGGCCTCGCTGCCGTCGTCGGGCAGCCCCATGCCGATGGGGAAGACGTCGAGCCCGGCGCTGCGCAGCCGGCGGGCGGCCAGCAGGTCCGCGAGAGTCACCGCGCCGGCGTCGACACGGACGAGCAGCCCGGCCATCGCCACCTTCCATCCGGTGTCGGTGAGCTTGCCGGCCAGCCATGCGCCGAGCAGCGCGAGCGCGCCGGCCTGCGCGGTGTCGGCCATCGTGTCGGCCGCGTGCCGGTACAGGTCGGGCTCGGTGGCGGGCTCGGGGGTCGTGGTGCTCACTTGACGCTCACGCTCCCCAGGTCGACGCCGAGCGTGTCGACGGCCTCGGCTCGTCGCTGCCCGCGGAGGTGCGCTATCTCGTCGGCGGTGTAGCCGAGCTTGGTCAGCGCAGCGGACACGGGCAGGATGCCGGCCTGCACGAGCTTGACGGCCGCGTCTGCCTCTTGCGCAACCGAGCGGGTCGCCGGGTCGGCCCAGCTCACGCGCACGTCGACGGCGGCAGGGTCGACCTCATCGCGGACGGCCACCATGAGCCGGGCCACCTGCTCCCACGCGCGTCCGAAAGAGCGTTGGCGGGCCTCGGCGCGTGCGGTCAGCGCGGCCTCACTCGCGCGGATGGCATCGGCGCTGGTCGGGTTGTCGCCCCCGATGCCCAGCATGTGCTCAGGCAAGCCGCTGACTGCGCTGATTTGCCGCATGACCACGCCCACGGCGTTCTCGTATCCGGCGAGGTCGGCGGCGCCGAGCTGCCCGAACTTCGCTTCCGGGTTCTCGCTAATCATCGCCCGGTCGCCTTCGGGGATGGGGTTGACTTCCTCGGTCTCCCCGGTCGGGTTGCCGTCCGCGTCGAGCACGTCGGCTTCCTCCAGCTCCACGCCGGTTGCCCAGCGGCGCGGCCGGCCGGTGTACTCACTCGACACCATCATGTCCGTGAGCAGCTTCACCAGCGCATCGGTCAGCGGCAACACGTCGGCCATCTCGGAACGGCCGTCGTCGAGCAGCCGGGCGGCGTTGGCGAACTTCACCACCGGGACCACGCCGAGCGGGTTGCGCAGCGTGTCGACGACGCGGAAGCCGGCGGTGGTCGCCCCGGTGGTGTTGGCAGACAGGCGGGTGATGGTGCCCGGCTCATAGAGCACGGCCTCGGTCGTGGTGAGGGTTTCCCACCGCTTGACGGCCGCGACTGTGCGGCGGGTGCCGGGGTCGGTCAAGGTGGTGACCTGCCGGGCAGACTCCGCGGACACGTTCGGCGTGCCATCCGGGTGCGCCCACACGGTGCAGTACGACGAGCCCAGCGCGAGGGCCTCGCGGTGTACGACGTGGGATTGCTGGTCCAGGTCGCTGGCGAGCCATGCGCTCCACACGTCGGCGCCGGTAAAGCCGGTCACGCGCAGCCGCTCCGCGACGGACTCGACGAGCAGCCGCGGCACGTTCACGGACACGCTGGTCAGTCGGTTGCCCAGCGCGGCCTTGGCCTCCGGGGACAGGAACGACAACGGCTGAGTGCCGTCGAAGTAGCGGTCGAGCTGCGTGTAGGTGCTGGTGTTCTCGTCGAGCTGCTGTAGCAAGCGGGTCAGGGTGTCGGTCATGTGGTCTGCCTTCCTAGGCGGCGAACGAACGGGTCTTACGTCGGGTCTTGCGGGTGGCGCGCCAGGTGGCGCGGCTGTGAGCCATGACGAGCGTCACGGCCAAGTCGATACGGCGGCGGCTGCCGCGCTTCTCTTTGGCCAGCCGGACACCGCGGGCGTCCTCGGTCACCACCGCGTTGGCGACGTGGCGGGCGAGGTCGCGGTTACCGGAGTGGGACAGCTCGCCATTGATGGCGGCCTGGTAGGTGTCGGTGGTCGCCGGGGTCAGCCGGGCCGGCGTCTGGTTGAACTCGGTCACCGGGAAGCCCTCGGATTCGAGTAGCTGCAACGTGCGTGCCCACCGGAACGGGTCGGCGGTCAGCTCCACGACGGTGAACCGCTTGAAGGCGTCGCGGATGGTCTGCTCTACCTCGAGGATGGGCACTCGCCAGCCGGGGTCATCCTCGCGGGACTCCCACAAGCCGATGACGTCGAAGTGCGGGTGTACGTCGACGGTGCCGGCCAGCAGCGCGGTCGAGTCGCCGTTGAACGACCCGTCGAGCGCCAGCACGACCGTCGAGCCGTCCGGGACCGGCTGCCCGGTGCTCAGCGTGTCCCAGGTGCCGGGCGGCAGGAAGCTCGCGTCGTCGTGCTCTACCCACTCGGCCAGCCGGGCACGCCGGAACTCCGACTCACGCGAGCGCGGCGGCAGGGACGCGCGTAGGTGCTCGCGGCTCACCAGGTCGTCGAGTCCGGGGTTCGCGGTCTCCCAACAGTGGGTGCAGTCGACCGGGTGCGTGATATCGCCCGACCACTCCACGAGCCGGAAGTCCGCATCGTCGGGCCGGGCGCGACCGTCGAGCACCAGGTCCAGCATCGGGGACGCCTCGCGCCAGCTCGGCGGGCTCGGGGTGCCGATGGCGAGTAGCTGCGCGGCCGGGGACTTGCCGGTCGAGTGCAGCAAGCTCTCGTAGGCGTCGCGGCGTACCACGCCTATCTCGTCACAGATTCCCAGCGTGGCCTCACTGCCCTCGATACGGTGCGACTCGCCGGGCAGCGCGATGACCTGAGAGTCCGTGCGCTCCACGACGATTCGGTCCTTGTAGACCCGGCACCGGCTGGCGAGGTCCTCGTTCAGCTCGACCATGCGCTGAGCGGTCGCCAGCAGCCGCAACGATGAGCGCTCGTCCTGAGCCACCACCACCGCGCGGGCACCCTCGATACCGGAGTCGAACACGTGCGAGAGCGCCAGCCCCGCGGTCAGCGTCGACTTGCCGGACCCGCGCGGCACGACCCATAGCGCCAGCTTCGGCCGGTCGTCGAGCAGCGTCGAGACGAGCTGCACCTGCCAGCCGCGCAGGCGCATCGGAGACTTCGCGCCGGTCCCCTTCGGCACCACGATGAAACGCTCGCAGAACCGGGCGAACCGAGCCGCTCCGGTGCTCCGGGGACGGAATGGAAGCGCCGTGGTGTCCGCGGCCGCCTTCGGGCCGGCCTTCACGTGTCACCACCGGCACACCGCTGGCAGACCGCGAGGTCAGCACACCGATACTCGGGGTCACACGCGCAGCCATCGCAGCGCGCATCGGCGAACCAGAACGCGACGTCGATTGGCGCCTCGTCCAGGTCGAGCTGGCACCGGAAGCAGCTAGTCACCGATACCCCCTCGGGGTGTGTGATGCACTCTTTGCCTTGCCCCGAGGGTCCCCTTGCTCGTCGGGCGGGGTACCTCCCCCGGTTGTCAAGCCGCCGCGCCGTGTCCGCTCGGCCCGTTCGCTTCCCGGCCGCGAGCTGCCGCGCCGCGCGTTGCAGGGACCGCACACCACGTCCACGTCTCGCAACCTCAGCGACTTGCCCGCGGCCTTGCGTGCCCACGCGGACGGCTTGTGGTCGGTGGTCAGGTTCTCGGTGGTGCCACAGTCGCTACAGAACGGCTGGCACCGACGCGCCCACGTGCTCAGCCGGTCCCATGCCGTGTCGTAGCCGCGCTTCCGTGCAGACCCGCGCCGCTCGGCGTGCGGGCTCGGCGCCGGGGCGTGCTCGGTGCAGTAGGTGGCCGGCGACGGCTCACCACAGGTCAGGCAGGGACGCATCATCGCGCCTCCGGGGCGTCGATGATGTAGCCGGCGCTCGCGGCCTCGCGGTCGATGAAGCAATGCGCGACACGATGCCCGGCACCGTCGCCATGCACGTGCTCTTTGCCGCAATAGCAGCAATGGATGAACCACAGCTCATGACCGGGAAAGGTGCGGTTCGGCTCGGTGCGCGTCACCTGCACGTGCGGGATGGGTGACGGCTGTGACGCCTCTTCGGCATTACTTCCCATACGTGCGCGCGTGGGTGGAACCTGATTAGCCGTCACAGCCGTCACCCTCCCTCTCTGGCGAGCAGCCCAAGACCGGCCCACTCGGCGCCGGTCTTGCGCTTGGACTTGGTGAATCCGCGCCGCTCCAAGGCGTGCGCCAGCTCGTTTGTGCGGCCCGGCGTCTCGCCGTTGCGACTGCACCACGCGCACCACTCGGTGAACAGCACACCGGCCCGTGCTCGGGCGGTGGACTCCACCAGGCAGCACTCGTCGAGGAAGCGGCCGAGAGCATCGGAGTCACGGTGGTAGGTGTCCGTGGCTCTGAGCACCGCGGCCGGCTCGTCGAGGCCGCCACGCGCGCAGTACTCGCGGTAGCCGGCGACAGCCCAGCTCACGATCGAGTCGGCCTCGCAGCTCAGCCGTTCCTCGAGGTGCTTGTCCTGCTCGTCGTCGGGGATGGTGACGTTGAACGGCACGACCCGCATGCGCGCCCATAGCGCCGGGTCGTCGCCGGAGACGACGGGCAGATGGTTGGTCACCAGTACCGGGGTGTGCGACGGCTTGAACCTCACGAAGTCCTGCCGCATCCGGCGGGCCTTGACTTCATCGCCTCCGGTGAGCCGCTTCATGGTCGCCTCGGCCAGCCGGCGGCCCTTGTCGTTCTCCGAGACGACGGCCCAGCGCACGCCGCGCAGGTCCATCTCCCCAGTGGGGTGCGCGCCCTCGCGGTGCATGAACAGGTCGGGCTCGGCCACCGTCGCGTAGTCCCCGAGCGCGTGCCCGAGCGCGCCGTAGAACACGCCCTTGCCGTTGCGGCCCTCGCCGGTGAGGATGCCCAGCACGTGCTCGACGACGACGCCGAGCAAGCCGACGCCGGCCAGCCGTTGCAGGAACTCGCGTACCTCGGCATCGGGCAGCACCCGCTCAAGGTGCGCGGACCACAGCGGCCCGCTCGCAGCCTCGTCGTACGCGCCGGTGGTGACCTTGGTGATTCGGTCGGCGGGGTCGTGCTCGGCCAGCTCGAACGTGTGCAGGTCGAGCGTGCCGTTGGCGACGTTCAACAGGTACGGGTCGGCGTCGAGGTCGGCCACCGTGTGCGCGAACGGTGGCAGCGCCGCGGCCAGGTCGAGCACGCCGGACACACCGGAGGCGGACTGGCACTTGTTCACGTCGGCGGCCAAGTCTTTGTCGTACTGCCCTTCGGACCATGCGGAGCGCAGCACGTCGAGCACCGCTCGTTTCGCGGCGCCCTGGTCGTCCTCGGCCCATCGGCGTCCGTCCCAGCGGTGCCAGCCGATGCCGTGCACGAACATCAGCCGGTCGTCGTACGCGGCGGCCAGCCGGTAGGCCATCCGCGCCTGCCCCCGGTGCTGGGACTCCAACCGCTTGGCCGTGAAGTCGGCCACTTGCACTCCCACTAGGCAGCCTCCCGGATGGCGGCCAACACGCCGGGCTCGACGAGCGGGTACATCGTCAGGAACTCGGCGTGATTACGGCATGCCCGTGCAACCTCGTCGCACCGCGCGTTGCCCACGGCCGCGAACTGCTCGGCCCGACGACGCCAGTAGCGCGGCGTCGCCTCGTTCAGGGCGTCCTGTAGCACCCGAGCACGGAAGTGCTCGGTGTAGGCGGCGAGGTTGTCGCTCACGCGGCCGGGTCCGGGGTCGAGGCGTACTGCGCGTCGAGCCACTGCTGTACGTCTGCCTCGCGGTAGATGATGCGGCGGCCCAGCTTCGCGGACTTCGGGCCGGTGCCCTGGTGCCGCCAGAATCTGAGGGTGGCCGGCGGTGTGCGCAGCCGCTCCGCTACCTCGTCGAGGGTGAGTAGCTGGTCCATCGTGCTGCTCCAATCACAGGTGCCTGCGGTAAGTACAGCCATGTAACCACTTCCCAATCTGTGATGCAAGCAGTAGGCTGCGATTCATGCAGCTCAAACAAGAGTCAGCAGAAACACTGTTCGTCCGTCGGATGCGCGAACGTCGGGAGGCTGAGGGCCTCACGCAAACTCAGCTCGCCAGCAACGTCAGCAAGTACACCGGGACCAAGCTCGACGCGACAGCCGTTACGCGCATGGAGAAGGGCGCGCGAACGGTGCGCCTCAATGAGGCGGCAGCCATCGCAAGCCTCTTCGGTATCGGACTTGACGAGATGTGCACGCCCACGACCGTGGCTGAGGTAGTCGGCGAGCTTCAGGAGGCTCGCAAAGGCATGGTGCGTATACGCGCCCTCATGGAACAGGCCGAGGCTCATTACACAGAGAGGACTGAAGCGGTCCGAGACTCTTTGCGGAGGGTGATCGACGACATAACCGAGAAGAGCATCCGTGAGGGTCGTCTGACCAAAGCTGACAGGGCCGAGATTCGCAAGACCGTGCTCGATGAGGTCCGTGACGTTCTAAGCGACGACCCGGAACTGTCCAAAGAGCTGACGAGGGGGCTCTGACGATGGCGAGCATTGAGAAGCGGCCCAACGGCAGGTGGCGCGCGAGGTACCGCCCGGTGCCGGGTGGGAAGCAGATAACCAAGACGACGGCGCGCAAGGTCGACGCGCAACGGTGGCTCGACGAGCAGACGGCCAAGCTCGTGGCGGGAACGCACGTCTCCCCGCGCACGGCGCGCACGACAGTGGGGGAGTGGTGCGACACATGGCTAGAGGGCTACCGGACGCGACGGCGCTCGACGGTGCGGCAGGCCGAGGTACACCTTGCCCGCATCCGGGCCAGGTTCGGGCCGATGCAGCTCTCGTCGGTGCGTCCCTCGCACGTGCGGACGTGGACGGCCGACCTTGCGGCCGAGGGTCTAGAGCCCAGCTACGTGTACGCGCTCCACTCCCGGCTTGCTCAGGTGATGAGCGACGCGGTGCACGATGGCATCATCGCCCGCTCGCCGTGCTCGCGGCGCACGTCGCCACCGATGGGCAGGCAGCGGCCCTACGTCGCGTCGACCGAGCAAGTGTGGGCTCTGCACGACGCGATGCCCGAGCACCTGCGGGCGGCCGTCCTGCTCGGCGCGTTCGCCGGCCTGCGGTTGGCCGAGACGTGCGGCCTGAGGGTCGGTGACGTGGACTTCATGCGCGGCATCATCCATCCGGCCGTCCAGTACCCGGCCGAGCCGCTCAAGACCGAGACGGCGCAGACCGCAATCCCGGTCCCGGCCGAGCTATCGGCCCAGCTCTCGGCGCACGTGGCGAGCTGGCGGGCCGAGACGGTACTCACGGACATGTGGGGCCATCAGCTCGCACCGTGGTCGCTAGAGCGCGCGGTGAGGGCTGCGCGGGTCAAGGTCGACGGTCTCCCCGAGGGCTTCCGGTACCACGACCTCAGGCACTATCTGGCGAGCCTGCTCATTGCCAGCGGCACAGACGTGAAGGTCGTGCAGGCCAGGCTCAGGCACGCGAGCGCCAAGACGACGCTCGACACCTACGGCCACCTGTGGCCGGACTCCGACGACTCCACGCGCGCGGCCGTGGGTGCTGTGCTCGCGGCTCGTGCTGAGGACTATCTGAGGACCGCACCCGGCAGTGACGGGTAAACGCGCAGGTCAGCGGCCTGCTAGGGCTACAGGTCGAAGTAGAGCTCGAACTCGTGGGGGTGCGGGCGCAGGGCGACCGGGGCGATCTCCTGGGTGCGCTTGAAGTCGATCCAGGTCTCGATCAGGTCGGGGGTGAACACGTCGCCCTCGAGCAGGAAGTCGTGGTCGGCTTCGAGGGAGTCCATCACGGCCGGCAGGGACCCGGGGACGGTGGGGATGTCGGCGTGCTCGTCGGGCGGCAGCTCGTAGAGGTCCTTGTCGATCGGCTGCGCCGGCTCGATCTTGTTGCGGATGCCGTCGATGCCCGCGAGCAACATGGCCGAGAACGCCAGGTAGGGGTTTGCCGACGGGTCGGGGCAGCGGAACTCGATGCGCTTCGCCTTCGGGTTCGCACCAGTGATCGGGATCCGGATGCAGGCCGAGCGGTTGCGCTGGGAGTAGACCAGGTTCACCGGAGCCTCGAAGCCGGGCACCAGCCTGTGGTAGGAGTTCACCGTCGGGTTGGTGAACGCCAGCAGCGACGGCGCATGCTCGAGCAGGCCGCCGATGTAGTAGCGCGCTGTGTCCGAGAGCCCGGCGTAGCCGGCCTCGTCGTAGAACAGCGGCTCGCTGGCGTCCCAGATCGACTGGTGGCAGTGCATCCCCGACCCGTTGTCGCCGAAGATCGGCTTGGGCATGAACGTCGCGGTCTTGCCGTTGCGCCAGGCCACGTTCTTGACGATGTACTTGAACTTCATCACCGCGTCGGCCGAGGACAGCAGCTCGTCGAAGCGCCAGTTGATCTCCGCCTGGCCCGCCGTACCCACCTCATGGTGCGCGCGCTCGACCACCAGCCCGGCCTTCTCCAGCTCGACGGTGATCTCGTCGCGCAGGTCGCCGAAGTGGTCGACGGGCGCGACCGGGAAGTAGCCGCCCTTGTACTTGACCTTGTAGCCGCGGTTGGCGTTCTCCGAGCCGGTGTTCCAGGCTGCCGCCTCGGAGTCGATGTGGTAGTAGCCGGCGTTCTGCTTGGTCTCGAAGCGCACCGAGTCGAAGATGTAGAACTCGGCCTCGGGCGCGAAGTACGCCGTGTCGCCGATGCCGGTGCTCTTCAGGTAGGCCTGCGCCTTGCGGGCGATGTTGCGGGGGTCGCGGCTGTAGGCCTCCCCGGTGAGCGGGTCGTGGATGAAGAAGTTCACCACCAGCGTCTTGCGCTCCCGGAACGGGTCGAGGTACGCCGTGGTGGGGTCCGGGAACAGCGACATGTCCGATTCGTGGATCGCTTGGAACCCGCGGATCGACGAGCCGTCGAAGTTCAGGCCGTCGTCGAACACCGACTGGTCGAAGGACGAGACCGGGACGGTGAAGTGCTGCATCACCCCGGGCAGGTCGCAGAACCTCACATCGACCATCTCGACGCCCTCGTTGTGGACGTAGGTCAGCAGCTCGTCGCTGTTCGCGAACATCGATCCTCCTCGACCCGCGAGGGCCGTCCGGGTTGCGCGCCTCTCGGCGGGTGCGCAGTCACAACCTACGAAGACGCGGTTTCTCGACCGTATCCCCCTTGTTTCCGGCGTGTAACAAGGCCCTTCCGTAACTCCGGCGCGGCTGGCGCGTTGGAGAAGGCGGCGGGGGCTTCGCCCCGCACGGACAAAAGGACATCGATGAGGACGTCAGCCAGACTCACCGCGCAGGTCGCCGCCACGGCGATGGTTCTCACCGGAGGAGCTCTGGCCACGGCCCCTGCGAGCACGGCCGCCTCCTCGTCCGTCCGGCTGGCGGGCGACGTACTGCCTCACCTGTCCGGATACACCGACCTGGGCCCCACCCCGTCCGGCAAGCACGTGCAGCTCGACGTGACGATCGCCCGTCCGAACCCGGCCGGCGAGCAGGCCCTCTACCGGCAGCTGTACACCCCCGGCAGCCCGAGCTACCACGACTTCCCGACGCCGGCCGAGTTCGACGACCGGTTCGGCGTCGACCAGGCCACCTTCGACGCGGTCCGCAGCTTCGCGACGGCGCACGGGATGAGCCTCGCCAGCTCCACCGGCAGCCGCGACCTGCTGGTGCTCGACGGCACGGTCGCGCAGGTGGAGCGCACCTTCGACGTGTCGCTGCGCACCTACCGCAAGGACGGCAAGGCGTTCTACGCGAACACCGTCGGTCCGCTCGTGCCCTCGGGCCTTTCGATCACAGGAGTGGTCGGGCTGAACAGCCTGCTCGGCATGCACCTGTTCCACAACGGACCGAAGAACCCGGTGCCCTCCGGCACCACCCATGGCACGACGCCGGCCCAGGACAACTGCCTGGCCGGCACATGCACCGGACTGACCACCCCGCAGGACCTGTGGTCGATCTACGACCAGCCGGGCGGCGCGCACGCCGACCCCAACGGCAACACCACCGTCGACTTCGGGCAGGGTCAGCAGATGGCCGTGTTCGGGGAGGGCCAGACCGACCCGGTGATCGCCAACCTCCGCACGTTCGAACGGCTGCACAAGCTGCCGCAGGTGCCGATCCAGGTCGTGCACACCGACGGCAACCAGGTTGCCTACGACGACAACGCCGGCGAGATCGAGTGGGATCTCGACACCCAGGCCTCGACCGGGATGTCGCCGGACGCGCTCGACGAGGTGCTCTACTTCGGCCACGACCTGTCCGACCAGTCGGTGCTGAACGTGTTCAACACCTGGGCTGACGACCCGCACGGGCCGCTGCAGGCGAACGCGTCGTACGGCGAGTGCGAGGAGAATCCGGCCGGCGACGCTCTCGGGTCGACACCGGCCGCCTTCTCCGCGGGGCAGATGTTCACCCTGGCCAGCGAGCAGGCTCTGATGAAGGCCAACATGGAGGGCCGCACGCTGTTCTCCTCCTCCGGTGACACCGGCTCCTCCTGCCCGGTGGTGCCCGCTGCCACGCTGAACGGCGTGACGAACGAGGTCGTCCCGATCGTGAACTACCCGGCGTCGAGCCCGCACGTCGTGGACGTGGGCGGCACCGTCGTCTACGGCACCGACACCGACCCGACCCAGCGGCAGCTCGAGTACACCTGGACCTACACCGGCGGCGGCACCAGCTTCGTGTTCGCCAAGCCCGACTACCAGGAGGGCATCGCCACCATCGCCGGCGTCTGCGACTACAGCCCGGGAGGAGGCGCCGAGAACATCGGCAAGCCGTGCCGCGGTGCACCGGACGTGGCCGCACAGTCCGGCGACATCGCCACCAACGGCTACGGCATCGTCGCGGACGGGGAGACGAACTACCCCGGCGGCGGGACCAGCCTGTCCTCGCCGCTCTGGATGGGCATGTGGACCAGGATCCAGGCGACCGCTCCGAAGCAGCACGGCCGCAACGCCGGCCTCGGGTTCGCCAACGAGACGCTCTACCGCCAGTTCAAGTCCGCCGCCGGCTCGCGCGACTTCTTCGACATCGGGGGCAGCACGAAGAGCCCGCCGGCCGGCAACGGCTTCTACCTCTCCACGCCCGGCTGGGACTACACCTCCGGGATGGGTGCGCCGGACGTGGCCAACCTCGCCCAGGACATCAACGGGACGACGACGCCGACGAACCCGAAGCTGCCCAAGCCGCCGAAGTCCGGCGGTACGACGTCCGGACGGGCCAGCGCCTGCGACCCGCTGTTCACCGACCCGTCCGGCGACGACGCCTACCTGGCCGGCAGCAACACCGGCGGCAACCCGCAGCTGGACGTGCTCTCCGGCAACATGGAGGTCAGCGCCGACGGCACGACGCTGCGCACGTTCACCATGTTGCAGAACCTGACCACCGATCCGGCCGAGGCGGTCGCCGGGGTCCCGGTGGGCGGGAGCGCCAACGAGTACTACTTCCTGTGGACCTACGGCGGCACGACGTACTTCACCAACGCGGAGGTCGACACCACGACCGGCACGGTCACCTACAGCGACGGCACCGTCTCGGGCACGCAGTACTCCACCGTGCACTCCGACGACACCGGCACGCTCACCACCGGCCCGAGCGGGACGGTCGAGGTCGACGTACCGCTGGCCAACGTGGGCAACCCGCCGAGCGGCGCGACGCTGACCGGGCCGGGTGCCCAGACCAAGGTGCTGGAGGGTACGACGGTCACCGGCGGCCTGATCGAGGCGGCCGACAGCGGCGGGCCGCACTACGACTACACCGTGGGTCAGGCCTGCTCGAGCCTCGGCTGAGCCGCCGTCCCGCCCTGCGGGATAGCCTGACGGGGTGAGCACGAAGCCCGTGTCCGGCCAGCAGGCCGCCCAGCAGTATCCCGGCCAGCGGCTCGGGCTGCCCGAGGACGGTCCGGGCTCGGTCGCGTCGTGGCTGCGACGCTTCGTGGCCCTTTTCATCGACTGGATCGCGGCGCGGCTGGTGGTGACGCTGTTCGTCGGCTCCGCGGCCTGGCAGGGCAACGGCATCGAGCAGATCTACGTGTTCGTGGTGTTCGTCGTCGAGGCGACCGTGCTCACCACGCTGCTCGGCGGGTCGTTCGGCCAGCTGGTGATGCGGATCGCGGTGGGCCGCCTCGACCGGCGCCAGGTCACCATCCCGCAGGCGCTGGTGCGCAGCCTGCTGATCTGCCTGGTGATCCCGCCGCTGGTGTTCAACCGGGACAACCGAGGCCTGCACGACCTGGCGGTCGGGACCGTCACGCTGACGCGCTGAGGTCCCGCGCCCTCTGCGCTTGTGGCTGAAGTGCTCGCCAGGGGGGCGGCGCTGGTTTACTGTCATCCCTGAAACGGGAGGGCTACGCACGTGAACTGTGTGTCCTGCGCTCGGGAGCTTCCAGATGGTGCGGCGTTCTGCCCTGCCTGTGGTACGCCGCAACGGCTCGCCGCCTGCGCCTCCTGTGGCGTCGAGCTGACTGCCGGAGCTGCCTTCTGCTTCAAGTGCGGCACCCCCGTCGCCCTCGGCTCGGCCGCGTCGCCGCCTCGCACCACCGTCGCGGAGCGGCGTACGACGTCGGTGCTGTTCGCCGATCTGGTCTCCTACACGAGCCTCTCGGAGTCACGGGACACCGAGGACGTCCGCGAGCTGCTCAGCGAGTACTTCGACGTGTGCTCGACGGTGGTCCGGCGCTACGGCGGGTCGGTGGAGAAGTTCATCGGCGACGCGGTGATGGCGGTGTGGGGGGTGCCCACGGCCTACGAGGACGACGCCGAGCGTGCGGTGCGGGCGGGGCTGGAGCTGGTGGAGCAGGTCGCGGTGCTCGGGGAGCGGCTGGGGATCGGCGAGCTGGCGCTGCGGGCCGGGGTGGTGACCGGCGAGGTGGCGGCGAACCTGGGCGCGACCGACCAGGGGATGGTGGCCGGCGACCCTGTGAACACCGCCGCGCGGATCCAGTCGGTGGCGGGAGCAGGGCAGGTATGGGTGGACGCCACCACCCGGACACTGAGCGCGGCTGCGGTCACCTACTTCGACGCCGGCACGCACGCGTTGAAGGGCAAGGCGGAGCCAGTGCAGCTGTTCCGCGCCGGCTCGGTGGTGGCGGTGGTGGGCGGCTCGCAGCGCGTCGACGGGCTGGAGGCGCCCCTGGTGGGGCGCGAGCGCCAGGTGCGCCTGGTCAAGGAGCTGTTCCACGGCTGCGAGGAGTCCGGCCGTCCCACGCTGGTGATCCTCGACGGAGAACCGGGGGTCGGGAAGTCCCGGCTGGGCTGGGAGTTCGAGAAGTACATCGACGGGCTGCACCGCACCGTGCGGTGGCACCGCGGCCGCTGCCTGTCCTACGGCGAAGGCGTCGCGTTCTGGGCGCTGGCCGAAGCCGTTCGGGCCAGGGTCGACGCTGTCGAGGACGACACCGGCGAGGCGGTGCTGGCGGGGCTGGACCGGGTGCTCGGTGACGTCGTCCCCGACGACGCAGAGCGCGCCTGGCTGCGGCCGAGGGTTGCCAGCCTGCTGGGGGAGGAGTCGCGCGAGTTCGCCCGCGAGGACCTGTTCGCCGCGTGGGCCCGGTTCCTCGACCGGATCGGCGCGGGGAACCCGGTGGTGCTGCTCATCGATGATGCTCAGTACGCCGACCAGGGTCTGCTGGACTTCGTCGAGCACCTGACCGGCAACAGCTCCGGGTCGCTGTTCGTTCTGCTGCTTGCCCGGCCCGAGCTGCTCGAGGCGCACCCGCAGCTCGGCGGCAGGAGGGCCTCGGTGGTCCGTCTGGAACCACTGCCCGACGCCGCGATGGCCGACCTCGTGGAAGGCCTGCTCGACGGCCTCTCACCCGAGGTCCGAGACGACCTGGTGGCACGTTCGGAAGGAGTTCCGCTGTTCGCGGTCGAGACGGTGCGCGCCCTGGTCGACCGCGACCTGGTGCAGGCCGTCGGCGGCCGCTACCTGGTCGCACCCGGCGCACGCGTCGACCTGGGCGAGGTCGGGGCACCTGCGTCGCTGCACGCGCTCGTCGCGGCCAGGCTGGACGCGTTGAGCCCTGCCGAGCGACGGGTGCTCACCGACGCGAGTGTGCTGGGCGAGGTGTTCACCCAGGAGGGGATCGGGGTGCTGGCCGCGGACGTGCCCGCCCTGGACGAGGTGCTGGCCTCGCTGCGACGCAAGGAGCTGGTCGCCACCGAGACCGACCGGTTCTCCTCCGAGCGAGGACAGTTCCGGTTCGTGCAGTCGGTGGTGCGGCAGGTGGCCTACTCCACGCTGTCGAAGCGGGAGCGCAAGTCCCGGCACCTGCTGGTGGCCGCGCACATGTCGGGGGACGCGGACCGTGCCGACGACCTGGCTCAGGTGATCGCCCGGCACCTGCTGGACGCCGCAGAGTCGGCTCCGGACGATCCCGATGTGGCCGACCTGCGGGCGCAGGCAGCCGCGCTGCTCCTCACCGCCGGCGACCGGTCGTGTGCGTTGGGCTCGTACGCCGACGGCGTCCGGCTCTTCGAGGCGGCGCTGGCCTGGATCCAGGAGCCGTCGAGCCGCGGCGCGGTGCTGACCAAGGTCGCCGACGCCTTCGACCGGCTCGCGCGCCCGGGCGACGCCGCCAATGCAGCGCGGGAAGCGCTGAGGCTGCTGGAGGGTGTCGATCCCGTCGCGGCTGCCGACGCCGCAGCGATGCTGGCGACCGCGTTGCTGCGCAGCTACCACGACGACGAAGCGGTGGAGGTCGCGCGCCGTTGGCTCGATCGCGTCCAGGACGCGCCGGAGGCCGACCGCGCCCATGCTCGGCTCGCCCGCGTCCGGGCGTCCGCGGAGACTCGGACCGTCGACTTGGACGACTCGAGCGCCGCCGACGAGGCGCTCCGCTACGCCGAGCGGTCGGGCGACCACGAGACGTTCGCGTCCGCGCTCGGCATGCTCGCCGCCCACCAGGCGCAGGTGGGATCTCGGCGCGCGGCCGGCATGCTGTTCGACGCGCAGGCCGAGTTCGCGCGCAACCACGAGCTGTGGGACCAGCTCTCGGTGGCGCAGGGCAACACCGGCTTCGTGCTCGGCCCGGTCGACATGCCGGCTGCGATCACTGCGACCGAGGCCTGTAACGAGACTCGCCAGGCGCACGGTCTTCCGGCTGCCCAGGAGATGTTCGCCAACCAGTGCAACTGGCTGTGGCTGTCCGGCCGGTGGGCGGAGCTGGCCGACCTGCTCACCCGGGCCTCCGACTTTCCCGACGACGTGCCGCTGGCTGCCCTGATCGCCGCCGCGAACGACCGGCTCCGGCGCTGGGCAGACCCCGGGCCGCTGCTGACCGACCGCGGGCCGCAGGCCCCCGCCGACGTCGCGGCCGGGCTGGCCCAGACGTTCCACTTCCGCGACACGGCCGAGGCGCTTGCCACGGGAGACGTCGCTGCGGCCTTGGCGCATGCCCGCGACTGCGCGCGGGCGGAGCACGAGGTCAGCGGGATCTCCGACGACGCGCACGTCTTCTGGCCGTTGGCCGTGCGGGTCGCGCTGATAGCCGACGACCCCGCCGCTCTCCAGGAGCTGCTCGGGTTCGTCCCGAACGATCCCGACCACGCGCTCCCGATCTCGATCGCCAGCCACCGACGGGTGTTCCGGGCGCTGCTCGCGGTCCGCGACGGCGACCCCGATCACGCACGGATCGAGGCGGACCTGCTGGCCGGCATCGCCGGGCTCGAACGCTACGGCGCGGTGGTGTGGCGTGCGCATGCGCAGGAGGACCTGGGGGCGTGGTTGGCGTCGGCGGGTCGCGACGAGGATGCGGCGCCGCACCTGGAGGCCGCGCGCACGACGTACGCCGAGCTCGGGGCGACCGCTTGGCTGGAACGCCTCGACGCAGCCGCTCTTCTCACTGGCTCGCCGGCACGGAAGTAGTCTGCCGCCGTGACATGCGTCGGCTGCGGGCGCGAGATTCCCGGAGACGCCGCCTTCTGCCCGCTCTGCGGCACCGCCCAGCCGGCTGCGACGTGCCAGAGCTGTGCGGCCGCGCTGATTCCGGGTGCGGCGTTCTGTCTGCGTTGCGGCACCCCGACCGGCGCCGCGACCCCGCTGCCGGCGACGTCGGCGCCGGGCCCCGCCGCGTCCGCGGCCCCTCCGTCTCCTGCCCGGGCTGCGACCGCGGAGAGACGGCTGACCTCGGTGCTGTTCGCCGACCTGGTGTCCTACACCACGTTGTCGGAGTCGCGTGACACCGAGGACGTGCGGGAGCTGCTGTCCCGCTACTTCGACGTGTGCGCGACGGTCGTGGGCAGGTACGGCGGCACCATCGAGAAGTTCATCGGCGACGCGGTGATGGCGGTGTGGGGAGTCCCGGCCGCGCACGAGGACGACGCCGAGCGGGCGGTCCGCGCGGCGATGGAGCTGGTCGACGACGTCGCCGAGCTGGGACGCTCGGTCGGGCTGCCCGGCCTGCAGCTGAGGGTGGGCGTGGTGACCGGCGAGGTGGCGGCGACACTGGGGGCCACCGGCCAGGGGATGGTGGCGGGGGACCCGGTGAACACCGCCTCGCGGATCCAGGCGACGGCCGGCGCGGGCGAGGTGTGGGTGGACGTGCGCACTCGTGCGATGACCGCCGCGGCCGTGACGTACGTGGACATGGGCGAGCACCCGCTGAAGGGCAAGGCAGAGCCGGTGCGGCTGTTCCGGGCAGGATCGGTGGTCGCCTCGGTCGGCGGGTCCCAGCGCGTCGACGGGCTGGAAGCGCCGCTGGCGGGGCGCGACCGCGAGCTGCGCTTGGTCAAGGAGCTGTTCCACACCACCGTGGAGTCCGGCCGTCCGAAGCTGGTGGTGCTGGACGGGGAGGCCGGCATCGGGAAGACGCGATTGGCCTGGGAGTTCGAGAAGTACTGCAGCGGCATCGAGACCGACATGTTCTGGCACCGCGGTCGGTGCCTGTCCTACGGAGACGGAGTGGCCTACTGGGCGCTCGCCGAGGCGGTGCGCGCCCGGCTCGGGCTGGTCGACGACGACGCCGGGCCCGGCGAGCGGGACCGCGACCCCGGCGACACCGTCGCGGACCGGGTCGGTGCGGCTCTGGCTGGGTGGGTGCCCGACGAGGCCGAGCGTGCCTGGATGCAGCCCCGGCTGGCGGCGCTGCTCGGTGGCCGGCTCGGCGAGTTCCAGCGCGAGGACCTGTTCTCGGCGTGGACCCGGTTCTTCGAGCGCCTCGGCGACGACGCCGAAGCGGTGGCGCTGGTGTTCGACGACGCGCAGTACGCCGACCAGGGCTTGCTGGACTTCCTCGAGCACCTGCTGACCAACGCGCGCACCGCGGTCTTCGTGCTGCTGCTGGCCCGTCCGGAGCTCGGCGAGAGGCATCCCCAGCTCGGTGGCCGGCGGGCCACGACGGTGCCGCTGGAGCCGTTGCCCGACGCGGCGATGGACACCCTGGTCGCCGGACTGGTCGAGAACCTTCCGGACGAGGCGCGCCGTTCCCTGGTGGCGCGTTCGGAGGGTGTGCCGCTGTTCGCCGTCGAGACGGTGCGGGCGCTGATCGACCGTGAGCTCGTGCAGCCCGTCGGAGGCCGGTACGTCGTCGCGCCCGGCCAGGCTGTGGACCTGTCCACGATCGAGGCGCCCGCGTCGCTGCACGCCCTGGTCGCGGCGCGACTCGACGCACTCACCCCAGACGAGCGACGAGTGATCGGGGACGCCAGTGTCCTGGGTGCGCTGTTCACGCGTGAGGGCATCGGCATGCTCGCCGCGGATGTGGGTGACCTGGACGCCGTACTGGCGGGGTTGCAGCGCAAGGAGCTGATCGCGACCGAGACCGACCGGTTCTCCGCGGAGCGTGGGCAGTTCCGTTTCGTCCAGGCCGTGGTGCGGCAGGTCGCCTACGCCACGCTCTCGCGACGCGACCGCAAGTCGCGGCACCTGCTGGTCGCCGGACGGATGGCTGCGGAGATCGCCCGGCACGGGGATCTCGCGCAGGTCGCGGCCCAGCACCTCATCGACGCCCTCGAGGCGTCCGGCGCCGACGACCCGGACGTGACCGAGCTGCAGGCGCGCGCCGCGGACCTGCTGGTGACGGCAGGGGAGCGTGCGGCCCGGCTGGGGTCGCATGCCGACGCGTTGAGGGCCTACCGCGAGGCAGCCGGTCGGATGTCCGCTGGTGCGGGACGGGCACAGGCGCTCTACCGCGCTGCTCGTGCCGCCGAGGACTCCGCCCGCTACACGGAGAGCATGCAGCTGGCGGAGGAAGCGCTCGCGGAGTTCGCCGAGGTCGGCGACTCGGTCGGCGCCGGGCGGGCCGCAGCAGAGCTGGCGATATGCCGCATGGTCGTCGGGGACGCGACCGGTGCGGCGACTCTCGCCAGGTCGCACTACGAGGCCCTGGCGGACCAGCCCGGAGCAGAGCAGGTGCGTGCTGAGCTGGCGGTCACCCTGGCCAGGAGCCTGGTCTCCCTCGGCTCTGCGCGCGAGTCGCTGGCGGTGATCGGGGAGGCCCTGTGGCTGGCAGAGATGGCCGGGGACGCCGAGTTGCTGACCCGCGCGATGAGCGTGCTGGCCACCTACAACTTCTCACACGGCTCCTCGAGGGTGGCGCTGGCCATCAGCCGCGAGATCGTCGACATCGCGGCCACCGAAGGGCTCTGGCGCCAGCTGTTCGCCACGCAGGTGAATCTGGCCCTGCTGCTCCGGCTGCGCAACCTGACCGAGTGCCGGCAGATGATCAGGCAGGCGTCCGAGACGATGCTGGAGCACGGACTGTCCCGGACGCTGACGTGGGCGAACCTCTCGACGGTCTCGTGGAGTGTCGGCGACTGGATCGAGCACGAGCAGCTGGTCCGTGAGGTCGCCGAGGCGGACACGCTCCCGGCCGGCGACATGGCCATCGTCTACGCCACCGAGCTGTGGCGGCGGTCGGCGGGTCCCGCCCCGATTCTCACCCGGCCCGACGGCACTTCAGACGACCTCAACTTCCTCGGCTGGGACGCGCACATCCGCGCGCTCGAAGCGCTGGAGATCGGCGATGGTCCTCTCGCCGCCGAGTTCGCCGTGAAAGCACTCGAGCACGCCGTCGCGGACGCCGGGATGACCGACGACTACGTTGCGCACCTGCCCCGGATGGTGCGGGTCGCGGTCGCCGCCGGTGAGCCGCAGACCGCGCGGGCGATGATCGAGCAGGTCGAGGCGTCCCCGCGCGGACTGGTCAGCCCCGCGTTGCGCGCCTACGAGTCCGCGCTGCGCGGGCTGGTCGGCAGCCACCTCGGCGGCGACGCCGAGTCGGTGGAGTCCGACCTGCGCGACGGCGTCGCGGCGTTGACGGCGTACGGCGCGGTGCCCGACCGGGCGCTCGCCCAGGAGGACCTCGGCAGCTGGCTGATCGAGCAAGGCCGGCACGCCGAGGCCGCAGAGCTGCTCCGGGCCGCACGCACGACGTACACCGAGCTCGGGGCGACCGCCTGGCTGGAGCGGCTCACCCGGCAGTCGGCGGCGCCGGCGAGCTGACCGGGTGAGGTCTCAGCGCCCCAGGCTGATCTGGGCGACATCGAGGTATCCGACCCGGAAGCCGGCCTCGCAGTAGGCGAGGTAGAACTCCCACATCCGCCGGAACCGCTCGTCGAACCCGAGGGCGCGCACCTGCGGCCAGTTCGCGCAGAACCGCTGCCGCCACAGCCGCAGCGTGTGCGCGTAATGCTGGCCCATCGCGGTGGTGGTCAGCCGCCTCAGCGAGGTCCGCGCGGCGAGCGTCTCGTCGATCGCCTGCAGGGAAGGCAGCGTGCCGCCGGGGAAGATGTACTTGTGGATCCAGGTGTAGGTGTTGCGGGTGGCCAGCATCCGGTCGTGCTCGAGCAGGATCGCCTGGATGGCCACCCTGCCGCCGGGTGCGAGCAGCCGGTCGATCGCGGTGAAGTACGTCGACCAGTACTGCTCGCCGACCGCCTCGATCATCTCCACGGACACGATCGCGTCGAACTCGCCCTCGACGTCGCGGTAGTCGCGCAGCGCGATGTCGACCCGGTCGGCGACACCGGCTCCCTGGACCCGCGCGCGTGCCAGCGCTGCCTGCTCGGTGGAGATCGTCACGGTGCACACGTGCGCGCCTCGCTCGGCGGCGCGGATCGCGAGCGTGCCCCAGCCGGTGCCGATCTCGAGCACGCGGGTGCCCTCGACGACACCGGCCGCGTCCAGGATCGCCTCGGTCTTGCGGATCTGCGCGGCCTTCAGGTCCTCGAACGCGGGGACCGGGTGGAGCCGGTCGAACAGTGCGCACGAGTAGGACCAGGTCGGGTCGAGGAAGCAGCCGAACATGTCGTTGGACACGTCGTAGTGCGCCGCGATGTTGCGTCGCGCCCCTGCCTTGGAGTTGTTCGGGTTCAGGTCTCTCGGCAGCACGAGGTGGCGCATCTTGTAGAAGAACGGCTTGACGAGCTCGGTCACCCGGGCGGCGAACGGGGCGAGCACGTCTGCCAGGTCGGTGCCCTCCGCGGCGTGCCACTCGCCGGCCATGTAGGACTCGCCGATCCCGATGTTCGGGCTCTTGGCCACGCGGGCGAAGAACGCCTCGACGTCGTCGATCTGCAGGGTCGGTCCGACCGGGTACGGCGTCATCGGGCCGTGTGCGTCGGGCACGCCGTACACCTCGCCGGTCGCCAGGCGCGCGGTGACGGGCACGCCGTACAGGATCCGGCGCAGCACCCGCTTGGCGATCGCCGCGCGCCAGGAGTACGCCGGAGCCGTCGGCAGCTCGTCGGCCGCGGACGGCAGATGCAGGGCCTGCTCGGTGGTGCTCATCGCGGGGAAGCCCCCTCCCGGTGCGTTGTGCGGTCACGGTGCGGTTGGCGGGGGACCACTGGAAGCTTGCGCAGCCACAGTCGGACGCCGTGCCAGCGGATCAGCGCCGAGACTCGTTGGGAGGCGATCGGGTTGGCCGCCACCGCGGTCAGAGCGGTGCGGAGCGTGGCCGGAGTCAGGTCGCCGTGCACGGAGGCCGTGAAGACCTGCTCCTCGCCCTGCGTCAGCGACACCGCGACGGCGACCTGCCTGTCGGTGAGCCGGGTGCGGATGTCGTAGCGGCCCTCGACGGCGAAGAACGGCGAGACGTAGAACTCCTTGTCGACCTGCGCGGGCTGCCGCTCGGCGACCTGAAGGGGATAGGCGTGGCGCTCGCCGTAGGTGTTGTGCACCTCCGCGACCACTCCCTCGACGTTGCCGCCGGCGTCGAAGCAGAAGTACGTCGTGAGCGGGTCGAACACGTAGCCCAGGGAACGGGCGTTCGCCAGCATCAGCACCCGCTCGGCGGACCAGTCGACGCCCTGGGCGTCGAGATAGCTGCGGATCTTCACGGGCAGCGGCCGGCTGTCCTCGGCCGCGAAGTGGTCGACGCTGCGGATCGAGGCGAGCGGCCGCAGCCACCGCGGGAACGCGGCGTTCGGGTCTGCGGCGTCGACCAGCCACATCGTGGTGGAGTTCTCGAAGGCGTAGGTGAACGGCCGTGCCCTCCGGTGGGCGACGTGGGCGCGCACCCGGGCCGGGACGAGAGGCAGACTGCCTGCCGGCCTCATCGATCGTCCTTCTGCTCCGGCCAGCTCGCCCCCAGTGCGCGGGCGGCGGCGACCCCGGCGCGGCAGCCGTCCTCGTGAAAGCCCCAGCCGTGGTAGGAGCCGGCGAACGCCAGCCGGGTGCTGTTCAGCTCGGGCAGCCGGGCCTGTGCAGCCACCGCACCCGAGGTGTAGGTGGGGTGCCGGTACGTCGCCTCGGCGATCACCTGGTCCGGTGGCGGAGGGTCCGGCGCGTTCAGCGTGACCAGGAGCGGGTGCTGCTCGGGGTAGCCCTGCAGGCGGTTCATCCAGTAGGTGACTCGCGGGTGGTCGTCGCGGGCTCCGCAGTATTCGACCCGGTAGTTCCAGCTGGCCCGGCTGCGCCGGTGGCCCGGCAGGAATGTCGGGTCACGATGCAACAGGGCCACATTCGTCGAGTACCCGAACGCCCCGAGAACATCCTTTTCGTCTGCGCCGGCGTCGCTGAGCATGCGCAGTGCGTCGTCGGCATGTGTGGCTACGACGGCCTTGTCGAATCGGTGCCGCCCACCACGGGTGTCCTGCAGGTCGATCCCGTCGTCGGTGCGGATCAGCCCGGTGATCGCGGTGCCGGTGCGGACTGCGTCGAGACGGTCCGCGATCGCCTCGACGTACCTCCTCGACCCGCCGACCACCGTGTGCCAGCTGGGCGCGTCCCGGATGGCCAGGAAGCCGTGGTGGCGCAGGAACGCGAACAGGTACGCCGCCGGGTAGGCGAGGGCCTCCCGGTGGCCCATCGACCACACGCATGACACGACCGGCAGCGCGTAGTGGTCTACGAAGTCGTCGCCGAATCCGTGCCCGGCGAGGAAGTCGGCGTAGCTCTCCGTAGAAGCAGGCACGCGCTCGAGCAGCGCCCTGGCCGCCTGTTGGAAGCGGCGTACGTCGACCAGCAGCCGCCAGAACCGCGGATCGGCGAGGCGGCGGCGCTGGGCGAAGATGCCGTTCGCGCCGCGGCCTCCCGCATACGACAGGCCGCAGCCGCAGGTGATGCTCATGCTCATCTCGGTGGGCCGGGTGGCGATGCCGAGCTCGTCGAACAGCCGGCGCAGCAGCGGGTAGGTGCGGTCGTTGAGCACGATGAAGCCCGAGTCCACGGGCACGCTCTGCCCGTCGTCGAGGCGCACGTCGTGGGTGTGCGCGTGACCGCCGAGCCGGTCGTCGGCCTCGAAGAGGGTGACGCGGTGGTCACGTTGCAGCAGGTAGGCAGCGGTCAGCCCGGACACGCCCGCGCCGATCACGGCCACGCTGCGGCGCGGCGCGGCGGGGGCGGAGAGGGCCGTCATGCCTGGTGTTCGCCGCCGGTGGCCTCGGGGATTGGCCCAAGGATCGTCGCTTCCGGGTCCGGCGGTGTCACGAGACCTCGAGCCGAACGCGCTTGTTGCCCTTGCCCTTGGACTCGGTGCCGGTCACCGTGACGTGGCCCACCTCGTCGGTGCTGAGCACATGGGTGCCTCCGTCGGCCTGCTTGTCGAGGCCGACGATGTCGATGACGCGCAGCGGATCGATCTCGCGCGGGATCAGGTTCGCCGACGTGCGGATCAGCGCCCGGTCCTCGTCGGCGACCTCGCGTCCGACGAACTCCACCAGGATCCGGTGCGCTTTGGCGATCTCCTCGTTGACCCGGGTCTCGACCCGGCGGCCGAACTCCGCCGACATCGACGGCAGCGGAAAGTCAAGGCGGCCCTTGCCGGGCTCCATGTTGCCGCCGGTCACCGCGACCCCGTGGTCGGCCCACATCACCCCGCACAGGATGTGCAGCGCGGTGTGCGTGCGCATGGTCAGGTGCCTGCGGTCCCAGTCCAGGCTGCCCTCCACCTCGGTCTGTGGATCAGGAAGTCCTCCGTCTGCCGCCTCGAGCCAGTGCCAGATCAGCCCGGTCTCGCGGTCCCGGGCGACCTTCGTCACCGGTGCCTGCCCGTCGGACCAGCGAAGCGTGCCGAGGTCGTGCGGCTGGCCGCCACCGCCGGGGTAGAAGGCCGTACGGCGCAGCGCGACCCGGGCCTGCTCGGCGTCGACGTCGGTCACGGTCGCGTCGAAGCTGCGCAGGTAGGCGTCCACGGCGAACAGCTCGGTGCCGGCCAGGCCGGCAGGTGCCCCCTCCGGGACTGGTGGGCGTCCTGGAACTGCCATCGGCGTGCCTCCTCGGGTCGTAGAGGGCGGTCGTGTTCATCCAAGCACGGCGCGCCTGTGGAGAACGGTCTGACGGCGGGGGGCGGACGCTCTACTCTTGTCTAGCCTTGGCTCCACACACCCAGACCCGAGGGGGATCCATGAGACCGACCGCGCGCCTCGCCCGGCCCGCCAGGCTCGCCGCCGGCGGACTGGTCGCCGTCGCCCTGCTCGGCGTCTCGGCCTGCAACGGCGACAACGCGGATGCCCGGGCCCAGACAGGGGCGAGCGTCAGCGCACCGTCGACCCCCGCCACCTCGGAGGCGCCTGCGGTCTCCAGCTCTCCGCCCTCACCGACGCCGAAGACGAAGGCGCCGAAGACGGTCAAGGTCTCGCACTTGTCCGCGAAGACGCTCGTGCCCGCCCTCCAGAAGGCGCTGGCGACCCACAAGTCGGCGCACATGCGGATGCAGATCAGCTCGAAGGGGCTGTCGATGACCGCCGACGGACACGCCAGCTACGGTCCGCATCCGGCGATGCGGATGACCATGCATGTGCCTCAGCTGGGCACCGGGGACATCGAGCTGCGCTTCATGGGCGACACGGCCTACATCGCGATACCGCCGATGACCCCGCCGGGCAAGTTCGTCAAGTTCGACGCGAGCGACCCGAACAATCCCCTCGGCCCGGACCTCGGCCAGATCCGCGGCCAGCTGAGTCCCTCACGGACCTTCGACGGGTTCGAGGCGGGACTGAAGTCGGTGGACTTCATCGGCGTGGAGAGCGTGGACGGCGAGCCGATGGGTCACTACCTGCTCACCTTGGACAGCGCGAAGGCGTTGAAGGCGACCACCGGTCAGAAGCAGCCACCGGGGACGCCCAAGACGGTCTCCTACGACCTGTGGGTCGACCGGCACAACCTGATGCGCCGCCTGCAGATGAACATCTCCGGCACCGGCATCGACATCTCCGCCGACGACTGGGGCAAGCCGGTGCACGTGCAGGCGCCCCCGGCCAAGGATGTGGTCAGCCTGTCGTCGCTGAGCGGCACCAAGGGCTGAGGCCGGGCTTGCGCCCAGCCATACCGACAGGCACTCGAGGGATGCACGGCGACCGCCCAGGCGTGGGGAGCCGGCTCACGTGCGGTAAGTGCCTGTTCGTATGGCTCGCGGGCCTCACCCTTTACGGCGGCTCGCAGTCCTAAGCCCGTTGAGGGCGCGTGATGCATCCTGAACGCCGCTGGGCGAACTGAGTCCCTTGCCAAGAGCATCGATTCTGGAAAGGGCCCAACATCGGATCAAAACGGGCGTAACCTCATCAAAAGGTCACGGGGGTGCTCAAACAACTCACGGGCCGCAACCCATCTCCACAGTCAGCGAGCGAGCTGTCGCTGACAGCGCATAGAGGAGGCAGTACCCGGCCATGTCTGACGCGACCTCGCACTACCCCCAGCAAGACCCGCAGCCTCCGGCACCGGAGAAGCGCCGCTGGTTCGCCCGTCACAAGATCTTGACCGGGATAGGCGTCCTGGTGCTCGTTGGCGTCATCGTCGGTAGCGTCAATGGCGGGTCGCCTGAGGCGGCATCGACCAGCGCCGACACCGACCATGCCTTGACCAATAACGCTGTCAGCGAGACCACCGCCAGCGACGACAGTTCTGCCAACGCCGCCGCAGCCAACGAGACCGCTCACGCCGAAGCCGTCGCAGAACCCACCGCCAGCGACGACCCATCGGCCGACGACTCCGCTGCAGACGACGAGAGTGCGTCTGGCATGACCGTCGGACAAAAGAACGCGGTGGACACCGCCGAGAACTATCTCTCGACGGCGGCGTTTTCGCGCTCGGGTCTCATCCAGCAGTTGAAGTACGAGGGCTACTCGAGGGCGGATGCGTCTTTCGCTGCGGACGCGGTGCACGCGGACTGGAACGAGCAGGCGGGAAAGGCTGCTGAGGAGTACTTGAGCATGA
>DASSKK010000022.1:0-39969 GCA_035690495.1 Nocardioidaceae bacterium
GATCCGCCTCATCACCCGGATCGCGTTCGGCTTCCGCTCACCCGAGGCCCTCATCGCCCTGGCCATGCTCAACCTCGGCGGCCACCGACCCGTACTCCCCGGCCGGTCATGACCCACGGATCAGTCAGGAGAGCCCGAAAAATGGCGGTCCGTCGTCCCCGACCTGCCCCACGACCCGGCCGAGCTGGCCCGTGCCGTCACCGGGCTCTACCGGCGTCGTGTCAGCGACGCCGTCGACGCCTACGTCACCAGCCAGGTTGTGGGCGCCCACCCTGACGCGGGAGTGCTCCGTGCCGAGGAGGGCGCTGCCCGTGACCAGCATGAGGCCGTCGAGCAGGCACGTCGGCAGCTCGAGCAGGCGGTCTACGACGAGCTGAAGCCCTTCGGTCGCCTCGGTTACACACGCCACCCGGAGGCCGCGCTCGCCCAGTGTGTCGACGAGCTGGCCACGGTCATCGACGAATTCGGCCGTCTCGAGCGCCACATCGACAAGCTCCACCGCGAGCAGGCGATCCGCGCTCTCCCCACCGGCGCTCTCGACGCCGAACGACAGACATGGCAGACCCACCGGACCCAGCAGCAGGCGGCGGCGCGACATGAGGCACAGAAGCGTCGTCAGCGCGGGCAGCAGCCGCACCGGAGGGAGCTGGCACCGACGTACACCTCGCCCGACCGCGGGCCCGGCATCGGACGCTGAACGTGCCCAGGCGAAAGAAGGTGTCCAGCGGTGTCCGATCCGACCACAGGGCGGTTGCTCTTGGAAGGTGTGGGCGGTCTGCCAACGACACCGACGGGCCCCGCAGGACACCTGTTGCGAGAGACGAACGTGAGCCTGAAGGGAGATGCCAACGAGTCCTGAACGCGGCGCCGCGCGGAGCCTGGCGCAACGGGCAGGCTCACCACGGGCGAGATTTGGTGCCCCCGGCCGATCACGTTGGTGGAGGCAGCACACACCTACGAGTGTCCACTCGCCGCTCTTATAGCGGTTGAAGAAGCCAATAACAATCATCCACCCTCAGGAGCACCAGATGACCATCCACTCCAACCCTGACTCGGACGCGCTCGACCCCGAGGAGTACGTCCGACGCCTCCAGGCGGGCGAACAGATCCTCTTCCTAGAAGCAGCCTTCGCCCGCAAGACCGATGGCACTGTGCGCTACTGGTTGCCGACACCGCCGATACGGCGCGGCGGCAGTGGATCAAGGTGTTTTGGCCAGGACCGCGCCGACCTCGGACCCGACCACGCCGCCAGACTCGCCGTCCAGCAAGCCAACGCGACGCCCCGGCGCCATAATCACCACCCGCCGCTACCAGCCCCGGCCCCGCCCAGCAGCGCCCCGGGTGCCCCGGGCGCTGCCGCGGCCGGCCGAACCGTTGGAGCCGCACCAGCCCACCACATCCAGCGGTGCACCCGGAATCGGCTTCTGAACCTCTTCCGCAAGCCCTCCGGCGGAAAGTTGCTTGAACTTTTCCCCGGGCGGCAGCCACGGGCGGCGCCTGACCTGCACAAACAGCCTCCCCGACCCGACTAGACCAGGGACCGGGCGAGCGGTGCTCGTCCCACCACGGGCGCCGCCCCCGGGCGCAATTTGGTGCGCCTCGCGAGGACGATTGACAGGCGGCCACTCGACGCCGTCTGCAGGCCTTCGGGGAAGACACCGATCGAGACCTCGCCCAGCGCGCCGGCGCGGCCAACTACCCAAGGAGAAACACCGATGAGCAACGCTCAACACGCCGAACAGCCCGACCTGCCCCACGCCCACGACGAACTGCTCACCCTCAAAGAAGTCGCCGACCTGCTCCGCGTCCCCGACGCCACCCTCCGCTACTGGCGCCATCTCGGCGCCGGACCCCGCAGCTTCCGCATCGGCCGCACCGTCCGCTACTGGCACACCGAAGTCGCCCTCTGGCTCGAAGAGCAGTCCCGTCGTTCCCAAGGCAAGCCGTGAGCCTGGCCGGCCGTCGGCGGCAACAAGCAGGATGAGACATGGTCTGCGTCGAGAAGCGATGACCTCGCCGCGACGGCCGCATGTCATGGCGGGCGCACTACCGGACTCCGTCAGGGCAAGCAGCGCACCAAGACCTTCGACCGCAACGTCGATGCCGAGCGGTACTTGGCGACGGTCGAATCGGACATGGCGTCCTTCGTCGATCCGGTGCTCGCGCTGGCCAAGGTGGGGGACTGCGCGACGGACTGCTCGACAACCAGACCCACCTCAAGCCATCGACGCAGGAGCGGTACGCCCGGACCTGTGCGAGAGCCCCGCGGGTCAGCCGTCCATGACGGCGTCGACACTCGGTCCGGACCCGCCGTGCTGTTTGCGGTCGAGCAACGTCGCGGCCTCGGCGGTGACGACCTTGCGTCCCATATAGACGTCCTGGGTGATCGACGGATGGGCGTGGCCCAGCTGATCGGCGATCTGACGCGCCGACAGACCGGCCTCGTCGAGTCGGGTGGCGACCGTCTTGCGGAAGACGTGCGAGGTCACCCACGAGAACGGTCCGGCGTCGCAACGCGCACGCTTTCCATCTGGCGAGTCGAACCAGCCGCGTCCCTGGCACTTCGGGCACCCGATGCCGTCAAGCACCTCGCGAATATCACCCGCGGTGTTGGACGGGTCGCGCAGATGACCCAGCAGTGATCCGAACACGACGCCGCCAGGTGCCGGCCGTCGCGGCTCGTGCGAGCGACGTTCGATGATCTTCGATGCGTACGGCGGAAGCGCCAGGCGGCGCCAGCCGGCCGCTGTCTTCGGCCAGGCCTGGATGGTCAGGCCCTTGCCCTTGATGCGAACGATCGTCGCGTTGATCTCGACGGTGTTGTGCACCAGGTCGAGCAGCGCCTCACCGTCGGTGTTCGTGCCGGACCGGACCGCGAGGGCTTCGCCGATGCGGACGCCGGTTGCGAGCATGAAGTCGACCAGGTCGGGGATGTCGAGCTCGACGGCGCGCTCGTGGGCGTGCAGCAGTCGCGTCATCGTGTCGACCTCGTCCTTGCTCAGCGCGTGGACCGCAGACTTGCGCGGAGTACGTATCGGCGCCGCTTCGCGCACCGGGTTCGCGCTGATGGCGCCGTGGCGGACGGCCAGTCGGAGCATCCCTGACAGCACTGACCGGGCCGTCTTCGCCGCTCCGGGGCCTGCCTGGGAGCTGATCTCCTTCAGCGCGCGGTCGACCGCGGGTGTCCCGACCTCCCTGACCCGCAGCGCGCCGAGCGTCGGGACGATGTAGTTGTCCAGCGCGTAGAGGTAGGTCTGCCGGGTGCTGGCGCGCCGATCGGCGGGCAGTTCGGCCAGCCAGCGCCGGGCCAACACCTCGACACTCGCCGCGGCGGTGATGTCGGACTGGCCAGGGGTGATCCGATCACGCAGCGCGATCTTCAACGCGCGCTCGGCAGCGGCCTTCGACGGCCCGAACTTCGTCACCTGCCGGACCACGCCGTCCAGATCGCGAAAGTGCACCCTGGCCCGCACCCGTTGCGGCGGGCCGGGCTCGACGCTGAACCCGATCTTGCCGTGCGTCCCGACGGGAAGCGGTGGCCGTCCCATAGCGACAGCCTACCAAATAAGTTGTACGTAAATCGTATGTGAGTCACATGTGGAACATCGCGCAGTACCGCTGACCTGGGCTTTGTGCGCCATCAGGGACTCGAACCCCGAACCCGCTGATTAAGAGTCAGCTGCTCTGCCAATTGAGCTAATGGCGCGTGCCGGAGAACTTTAGCAGCGCACTGGGGGCGACTCGAAATCGCGGCGACCATACGAACGGGCACTTGCGCGCCTGGTTCGCCTCTCAGGGGTGGAGGCTCTGCAGAGACTTCACGCAAGTGCCTGTCGCCGTGGCCATCCACGGAAACCCCCGGCAGGATGGACCAGACATTTCCGACCGTCGACCCATCCGGACCCCGATCTCGGGCGAACTACGGGCGGACTGCGACCAGACCAGTGGGATCAGGAGGAACGTGATGGCGGGTGAGCCGGGACTTCGGCTCGTGCCCTCCGAGGGCGGAGCCGATCTCGACGAGCTCCTCGGCAAGGTTGCGCGCGGCGACGCGCAGGCGTTCGAGGCGGTGTACGACGAGGCGTCGGCCTCGGTCTACGGGCTGGCGCGGCGTGTCGTGCGCGATCCGGCGCGCGCCGAGGACGTCACCCAGGAGGTCTTCCTCGACGTGTGGAAGAAGGCCACACGTTTCGACGCGACCCGCGGGCGGGCGAAGACGTGGATTCTCACCATCGCGCACCGTCGGGCCGTGGACGCCGTACGACGGAGCGAGGCGCAGCGCCGCCAGGACAGCCAAGCGGTGGCCGACGAGATCAGCCACGACGAGCCGGCCGACGCGATCGTGAACGCCGAGGAGGCCGGAGCGGTGCGCAACTGTCTGGGCACGCTGACCGACCTGCAGCTGGAGTCGGTGCGGCTGGCCTACTTCAACGGCTACACCTACAGCGAGGTGGCCACCCTGCTGGACAAACCGCTCCCGACCATCAAGACACGGATGCGAGACGGTCTGATCCGTCTACGGGACTGCTTGGAGGGCAACCGATGAACACGGAGTTGCACACCCTCTCCGGCGCCTACGCGCTCGATGCGTTGGGCCAGGAGGAGGTCGAGGCGTTCCGGACCCACCTGGAGCAGTGCCAGGCGTGCCGCATCGAGGTCGCCGAGCTTCAGGCCACCGCGGCAGAGCTCGCAGCGAGCGAGACCGCGACGCCGCCGGCTGCACTGCGGGCGCGCGTGCTCGCTGCGGCGAGCCGGGAGCCGCAGCTGCCGCCCGAGGTTCGCTGGATCAGTACCGCGCGGGCGCGCCGCTGGATGCCGCGACTGCTCACCGCCGCAGCGGCTGTCGTGGTGATCGTTCTCGCCGCGGTGTTCGGGATCGGGCACCTGATCGGCGGCGAACAGCCCACGATGTCCGCTGCCGCGAGCCGGGTGTTCCATGCCGGTGACGCGCAGACCAGCACGGCGCACACGTCGAACGGTGGTGTGGTCACCGTCGCCGTCTCCCGGCAGAATGGGAAGATGGCCGTCGAGACCGACCAGCTTCCCTCCTTGGGCAGTGCGCAGACCTACCAGCTCTGGACGGTTCGCGCTGGCACGGCCACCTCGGCAGGGGTGGTCAGCGACCTGTCGTCCGGTGCGGCGATGCCGCTTCCGGCCGCCGGTACGACCGTCGCCATCACGATCGAGCCCGCCGGCGGGTCACGGCAGCCGACCACCCGGCCGATCGTGCTGATCCATCCACGGCAGATCTGACCCCTCGAGCCGCCGGCCGCCGGAGTGTACGCCGACCTCCGGCGGCTGGCTTGTGTCCGGTTTCCGCAGGCTTGCTCAACGGAGAACGAGGCGCAACTCAACGGAGAACGAGGCGCAACTCAACGGTTTGGGGGGCTCAGTGTCGCTCGCGTGCCTCCAGGATCGCGTGCGCGGCGTTGTGACCGCCGATGCCGCTGACCGCGCCTCCGCGGCGCGCGCCCGAGCCGCACATCACGATGTTGTCCACCTCGGTGGACACTCCCCACCGCTGCGCCGGCGTCTCGAGCCGTCCGCGCGAAGGGGCCCACGGCCAGGTCAGGTCGCCGTGGAAGATGTGCCCGCCGGGCATCGCGAGTGCCTCGTCGACGTCCTGCGGCGCCTTCGCCTCCAGGCACGGCTGGCCGTGGGAGTCCAGTGCCAGCAGCGACTCGATCGGCTCCTCGAGGTGCTCGTTGATCGCGTCCAGGGCCCGGCCGACCGCGGCGTCGCGCTGGTCCTCCACGTTTCCCTCGAACAGCCGCGCGGGAGTGTGCACCCCGAAGTAGGTCAGCGTGTGCATGCCCTGCACCGCAAGCGGCCCGAGGATCGACGGGTCGGTCAACGAGTGGCAGTACAGCTCCCCGGGCTGCGGGTCCGGCAGCGCACCGTTCGCAGCCTGCCGGTAGGCAGTGTGCAGTGCGCTGTAGTCCTCACCGACGTGGAAGGTCCCGGCGAACGCCTCCTTGGCCGTCGCACCCGACTTCAGCGTGGGCAGCCGCTCCAGCAGCATGTTCACCTTCAGCTGCGATCCCTGGGGGCGTTCCCCCGGATCGGTGCCGAGCAGCACCTGCAGCACCCACGGTGCGACGTTGGACAGCACCCAGTCGCAGCTCACCGACCGCCAGGTGCTGCCGTCGTGCCAGGTGACGACGGCGGTCGTGCCGTCGGACTCGATCCCGCTGACCCCGGCCTCGGTGACCAGGGTGGCTCCGGCGTTGCGCGCTGCGACGGCGAGTGCGTCCGTGACGGCGCCCATCCCGCCGACGGGCACCCGCCACTCACCGGTGCCGTTGCCGATCAGGTGGTAGAGGAAGCAGCGGTTCTGGATCATCCTCGGGTCGTTGAGATCTGCGAACGTGCCGATCAGCGCGTCGGTGGCGACCACCCCGCGCACGGTGTCGTCGCGGAACCGGTCCTCGATCACCTCACCGAGCGGGTTCTCCACCAGGTAGTCCCAGGTGACGGGGTCCAGCCGGTCCTGCAGCTCGCGCGCGGTCCGCAGCGGCTCGAGCAGCGTGGGCGCCACGGCCTCGGCGAACGCCGACACCTCGCCGTAGAAGGTGCGCCACGCGTCGTACTCCTCGTTCCCGCCGGTCAGCTTCCGGAACGACTCCGCCGTGCGCGAGCCCTCCTGGCGCTCCACGAACAGCCCGCCGGGGCGGCCGTCGCGGATCGTGGGGGTGTACGACGCGACCGTCCGCGAGCGGAACTCGCAGTCCAGGCCCAGGTCGTCGACGATCTGGTCGGGCAGCAGGCTGACCAGGTAGGAGTAGCGGGACAGCCGGGCGGGCATGCCGGGGAAGGCGCGGGCGTTGACCGCCGCGCCACCGGTGTGCGGGAGCCGCTCGAGCACCAGGATCGACATGCCGGCCTTGGCCAGGTAGGTGGCCGCCACCAGGCCGTTGTGGCCGCCGCCGACGATCACGGCGTCGTACTTCTCCAGCAGGTTCTCCGAGCTCACGCACGGCACGCTACCGGTCACGGCGCCTTCCCGGCGGCATGACTGGTGGAATATTTAGATTTCAACTACCGTTGGGGTGGGTGCTGGCGCAAGAAGACCCAGGAGGTTCCGATGCCTGCCGTCACTGTCGATGACCTGACCGTGCTGCCCCGTCTTGCCTCGCCCGGGCTCGGCGACGCCGTCCGACCGACCCTGTCGGTGACGACCGCGCCCACCGGGTTCGAGGGCGAAGGCTTCCCCGTACGCCGTGCCTTCGCCGGAGTCGACCTGGCCGCGCTCGACCCGTTCGTGCACATGGACCAGATGGGCGAGGTGGAGTACGCCCCGGGCGAGCCGAAGGGTACGCCGTGGCACCCGCACCGCGGCTTCGAGACCGTCACGTACATGCTCGACGGGGTCTTCGACCACCAGGACAGCAACGGCGGTGGTGGCTCGATCACCAACGGGGACACCCAGTGGATGACCGCCGGCGGCGGGATCCTGCACATCGAGAAGCCGCCGGAGTGGCTGGTTGCGTCCGGCGGGCTGTTCCACGGGGTCCAGCTGTGGGTGAACCTCCCGCGCAAGCAGAAGTGGGAGGCCCCGCGCTACCAGGACCTGCGGGCCAGCGAGCTCGGACTGCTGACCACCGCGGACGCGGGCACCCTGGTGCGCGTGATCGCCGGCGACGTCGGCGGGCACAAGGGACCCGGGTCCACGCACACGCCGATGGCGATGGTGCACGCCACCCTCGCCCCGGGCGCCCGGTTCGACCTGCCGTGGAACGCGGACTTCAACGCCTTGGTCTACGTGCTCGCCGGGTCCGGCAGCGTCGGCACCGAGCAGCGGCCGCTGCACTCCGGGCAGCTCGCGGTCCTCGGCCGCGGCGACGTGGTCGCGGTGCAGGCCGCGGACAAGCAGGAGTCGCGCACCCCGACCATGGAGGTGCTGGTGCTCGGCGGCCGCCCGATCCGCGAGCCGGTCGCGTGGGCCGGGCCGTTCGTGATGAACACCAGGGCCGAGGTCATGCAGGCCTTCGAGGACTTCCAGAAGGGCAAGATGGGCCAGATCCCGGCCGTGCACGGGGCGCCCACCGAGGTCGTCGAGGGCTGACCGGGCCGCACGGCCAAATTCGGTCGAGTCGGCCGGGCCGCAGTAGGTAGCCTTCGGAGGCCATGCTCGACTTCCCGCCGCACGTCGGCTCGTTCACTGCTGCCGCGAGGGCAGGGGATGAGCCGGACACGCGCACGCCGACGGCCTTCCTGCGGTGGCTGCTGGCCCGGCAGTGGCAGGTGATCGCGTTCGCGACGCTCGTCGGTGCGGTCTGGCAGCTGCCGATGACGGTCGGGCCGTGGCTGTTCGGCAAGGCCGTCGACCACGGCATTCTGGCGCACTCGGCGTCGGGGACGCTGTTCTGGGCGGGGCTGCTGCTGGCAGTGACGCTGATCGGCGCCGGGGCAGGCATCCTCATGCACACCACCGTCGTGCGCAGCTGGCTGATCGCCCTCTACGGCACCACGAAGCTGGTCACCCGCAAGTCGGTGCAGCTCGGGCACATCCTGCCTCGTCGGCTGCCCACCGGTGAGGTGCTGTCCGTAGCCTCGGCCGACTCCGACCAGTTCGGCGCGCTGACCGAGATCCTCGCGCGCGCCGGGTCGCAGCTGATCGCCTACGTGGTCGTCACGCTCATCGTGCTGCGCACGTCCGTGACACTCGGCCTGGTGGTGCTGCTCGCCGCGCCCGTGCTCGTCGCGGTCGCGATGCCGATGCTACGGCCGTTGCACGCCCGTCAGCAGCTCGAGCGGACCCGCTCCTCAGAGCTCACCTCGATGGCCACCGACATCGTCGCGGGGCTGCGCATCCTGCGCGGCATCGGCGGCGAGCGGACCTTCGGCCGCAACTACACCACTCAGTCTCAGCGGGTGCGGTCCGCGGGCGTGTCGGCGGGGATCTGGCAGGCCGCCGTCGAGGCGACCGGAGTGCTGCTGTCCGGGGTGTTCCTGGTCGCGCTGATCTGGCTGGGAACCCGGGAGGTGACGGCCGGCCGGCTCACCGTGGGCCAGCTGGTGTCCTTCCTCGGCTACGGCCTGTTCATGGTCACCCCGATCCGGACGTTCTTCGAGTTCGCCCAGAAGTGGACCCGTGCGGTGGTCTCCGCACGCAAGGCCATCGCCCTGCTCGAGCAGGTCCCGCCGTGGCGCGACCCCGACGCACCGCTGACGTTGCCGCAGGACTCCGCGGTCGAGGACGCCCTGACCGGGTTCGTCGCCGAGCCGGGACTGCTCACGGTCGTGGTCAGCGCGGTGCCGGAGGAGGCGGCAGCGCTGGCGGACCGCCTCGGTCGCTACCTGCCGCCGGACAGTGATCCGGCCTCGGCCGACCCGTCCTCGGGCCGGGGCGGTCGGGCCGGACGGCGCTCCCGTGCGGAGCGCGCAGCGCTTCGGGCACGGGCGGCGGCCCGAGACGAGGCGCGAGCCGCGCGGCCGTGGGGAGTCCGGATCGGCGGTGTCGACCTGAACAGCGTCCGGCTGGCCGACGTACGCCGTCACGTGCTGGTCTCCGACAGCGGGAGCCAGCTGTTCTCGGGAACCCTGCAGCAGGCGGTCGACCCGCACGGGCGGCTCACCCGCAAGCAGGCCGAGCACGCACTGCACACGGCGGCCGCCGAGGACGTCTACGACGGGCTGCCCGGCGGATGGCAGGGCCGGATCGACGAACGCGGCCGCGGACTGTCCGGCGGGCAGCGCCAGCGCGTCGTGCTCGCCCGCGCGCTGGCCGCCGACGTGCCGGTCCTGGTGCTGGTCGAGCCCACCTCCGCCGTCGACGCGCACACCGAGACCCGCATCTCCGAACGTGTCGCCCGGGCACGGACGGGCCGGACCACCGTCGTGACGACGGTGTCGCCGCTGTGGCTGCACCACGCCGACCGCGTGGTGCTGCTCGCCGGCGGCAGTGTCGTTGCCACCGGCACCCACGAGCAGCTGCTCGACACCGACCCGGACTACCGGGCCGTGGTCAACCGGAGCATGGAGGCGCTCGATGTCTGACATCGAGACCGCGATGCTGGCCACCTCCGCGGCGACCTGGGCCGAGCGGACGGAACCGGTCGACGACGGCTGGCCTGCGGGCATCGACCGGCGGCATCCGCAGGGGACCGGGGACGCGCCGTTCGCCGAGCGAGTGGCCGCGCTGCGCGACCGGTTCCATAAGCGACGCTCCTGGGCCGAGCGGGTCTACGCCGGCACCCGGAGCCCGGAACGGGGCTGGCCGGTCGCCGACAACCGCGCGGTGCTGGGCTTCGTGCGCGACCTGCTGCGCAGCCGCCGCGGACTGTTGATCTGGCTGGTCGTGCTCAACGCGGTCGCCGCCGGCACCGGCCTGGTCGTGCCCCGTCTGCTCGGCGCCCTGATCGACAGGACCGTCGGACATCAAGCCAGCCTCGCCTCGCTGGACTCCCTGGCGCTGCTGGTCGTGCTGATCGTCTGCGCACAGGGACTGTCGACGTTCCTGGCCCAACGCACCTCGGCGGTGTTCGGGCAGGACCTGCTCGCCTCTGCGAGGGAGTACGTCGTGGGCACGATCCTCCGGCTCCCTCTCGGCCGGGTCGAGGGTGCCAGCACCGGTGACCTTGTCACCCGGGTGACGCGGGACGTCGCCACCATGAGCAACGCCGTGCAGTTCGGACTGCCGATGGCGGTGATCTCCGGGCTGACCGTGACGCTGTCGGTGTTCGCGCTGCTGCTCAACTCGTGGTTGCTGGCGATCCCGTCGCTGCTGGTCATCGCCTCCTCTGTCCGGCAGGTGCGGTGGTACCTGTCCCACGCCCCCAAGGGCTACATCAACGAGGGCGCGACGTACTCGGCGATCAACACCACGCTCACCGAGACCGTCGAGGGCGCGCGCACCGTGGAGGCGCTGGGCCTCACCGACCTGCGGGTGCGGGCCGGCGACCACGACATCGCCGTCTCCGCGCAGGCCGAGCGCTACACGATGACGCTGCGCAACCTGCTGTTCGGCGTCATCGACGTGGTGTTCAACTCACCGCGTGCCATCACCGTGTTCGTCGGCGCCTACGGGTTCGCCCGCGGCTGGGTGACGGTGGGCCAGATCACCGCGGCGGTGCTCTACGTGCAGGCGCTGTCCGGGCCGCTGGACCAGCTGATCTCGACCGTGGACCGGCTCCAGGTCGGGGCTGCTTCCACGAGCCGGCTGCTCGGCATCGCGACCGTGCCTGCCGACCGGGTCGCCGGCAAGGACCTGCCCGACGGGCCGGATCTGGTGGGGGAGGACCTGCGCTTCGCCTACCGGCGCGGCCACGACGTCCTGCACGGGATCGACATCGCGCCCCGGGTCGGCGAGCGCCTGGCGATCGTCGGGCCCAGCGGCTCGGGCAAGTCCACGCTGGGTCGGCTGCTCTCGGGGATCAACGGTCCACGCACCGGCTCGGCGCGAGTCGGCGGTGTCGACCTGCTGTCGCTGCCGCTGCCGGTGCTGCGCACCGAGGTCGCCCTGGTCACCCAGGAGCACCACGTGTTCGTCGGCAGCGTGCGCGACAACATCGTGCTCGCCCGCGAGGACTCCACCGACGAGTCGGTGATCGGGGCGCTGCAGACGGTCGGCGCCTGGGAGTGGGTGCGGCGGCTGCCGGCCGGGCTGGACACCGTGCTCGGCGCGGGAAACACCGGCCTCACTCCGGCGCAGGCGCAGCAGATCGCGCTGGCCCGGCTGATCATCGCCGACCCGCACACGCTGGTGCTCGACGAGGCGACGTCGCTGATCGACCCGCGCACGGCGCGCAGCCTCGAGGGGTCGATGAACGCGCTGCTCGAGAGGCGGACCGTGGTGGCCATCGCGCACCGGCTGCACACCGCCCACGACGCGGACCGGATCGCGGTGGTCATCGACGGGCGCATCGTCGAGCTCGGCAGCCACGACGAGCTGGTTGCCCTCGAGGGCGAGTACGCCGCCCTCTGGCGGGCCTGGACGTCCTGACGAAATGGGGTGAACGACGGGGCTCGAACCCGCGACCTTCTGGACCACAACCAGACGCTCTACCAACTGAGCTACGCCCACCATGCAACGCGGCCTCCCACGAGCCCACGACCGTGGGCGCCGGAGAAGCCGGAGCAGGGTTCAGTGTACCTGTTCCCGGCCGTCCGGCCGACCGGACGTGGGGGCTGGCTCTCCGCCGCTCAACGCGCCCCGGTGCTCGACCGCGATCGCCTTCGCGGTCGCCGAGTCGGGCCCCGGCGGAGCGACGAACACGGTGGCCCGGTAGAAGCGCAGCTCCTCGATGCTCTCCCGGATGTCGGCCAGCGCCCGGTGGTTGCCGGACTTGGCCGGGGCGTTGAAGTAGGTGCGGGGATACCACCGGCGGGCGAGCTCCTTGATCGAGGAGACGTCGACGATCCGGTAGTGCAGGAACGACTCGAGCGTGGGCATGTCGCGGGCCAGGAACGAACGGTCGGTGGCCACCGTGTTGCCCGCGAGCGGGGGGCGGCTCTCGTCGGGGCAGTGCTTCTTGACGTAGTCGAGCACCTGCCGCTCCGCATCCTCGAGGGTGGTGCCCGCGTCGAGCTCCTCCAGCAGGCCGGAGGAGGTGTGCATGGTGCGGACGAACTCGATCATCTGGTCCAGCGACTCCCGCGGCGGCTTGATGACCACGTCGACGCCGTCGCCGAGCACGTTGAGCTCGAAGTCGGTGACCAGCGCGGCCACCTCGATCAAGGCGTCGGCGCCCAGGTCCAGGCCGGTCATCTCACAGTCGATCCACACCAGTTTGTCGCTCACGCCCGCGAGCCTACCGACCCCGACCGGCGGGTACGTCGTACCCTCGCCTGTGGATTCTGGGGATGGGGGTTGGGGATAACTCGCAGGCGCACGGCGTGTCTCCGGCGACACGCCGGAGGCCCGAAAACTGCTCGAAAAACTGTGGCCTGAGCCCTTGCGGCACGCCGCGCGGCAACGATAGAACTTCTCTCGCGCAGGCGGGGAGACCCGCAGGCGGGATCGGGCGGAGACCGAGATCCGAAGCCGTGGAGCAATCCGTCGGCCGGCCTGGTGACGCAGGCAAGGGATCGCCGGGCTTGTCCGTGAGATCGGAGTCGTCGCTTCGGTCACAGTGAGGCCCCGCAAACTCATACTTTGCGGGGCCTCACTCTTTGTACCCCGAGTCGGGGCCGCGCACCCGGACCGACACACGCTTTTGGCAGACTGACGGCCATGCCCGACTCAGCTGCTCGTGCTCACCTCAGCACGCCCGGTCCGCTCTCCGGGTTCATCGACGCCCTTCCCAAGGCCGAGCTGCACGTGCACCAGGTCGGCTCCGCCTCGCCGCGGATCGTCTCCGAGCTCGCCGCCCGCCACCCAGGCACCGTGCCCTCCGACCTCGACGCGTTGCGCGAGTACTACACGTTCCGCGACTTCGCGCACTTCATCGAGGTCTACCTCGCCGTCGTCGACCTGGTGCGCACGCCCGAGGACGTGCGACTGCTGACCTACGAGGTCGCGGCGGACATGGCCGCCCAGCACGTCAGGTACGCCGAGCTGACGCTCACGCCGTACACCTCGGTGAAGGCGGGCGTGCCGATCGAGGCGTTCGTGGAGGCCGTCGAGGACGCCCGCGTCGCGGCCGAGCGCGACCACGATGTGCGGCTGCGCTGGATCTTCGACATCCCCGGCGAGTTCGGGGTGCCTGCGGCCGAGGCCACCCTCGGCTACGCACTCGACCATGCGCCGGATGCCCTGATCGGGTTCGGACTCGGCGGCCCGGAGGTCGGTGTCGACCGGCCGCAGTTCAAGCCGTTCTTCGACAAGGCGCGCGCCGCCGGGCTGCACAGCGTGCCGCACGCCGGCGAGACCACCGGACCGCAGACGGTGTGGGACGCCGTGGAGCAGCTCGGCGCGGAGCGGATCGGACACGGCACCTCAGCCGTCCTCGACGAGCGGCTGCTGGCACATCTCGCCGACCGGCGGATCCCGCTCGAGGTCTGCCCGACCTCGAACATCGCCACCGGCGCGGTCGGCGCGATCGAGGAGCACCCGATCCGCGTGATGAGGGAGGCGGGCGTGTTGGTGACCGTCAACAGCGACGACCCGCCGATGTTCGGCACGACGTTGAACCGGGAGTACGACGTGGCCGCGCAGCTGCTCGGCCTCGACGAGACCGGGATCGCGGAGCTGGCGCGGAGCGCCGTACACGCGTCCTTCATGGCCGAGGCCGACAAGGCGTCGCTGCTCGGAGAGATCGACGGCTACCTCGCGGGCTCCTAGGCGCCATGTGACCGGACTCGGCCGCGATCCGGCTCGATCCCGGGCACCGATCGGTCACATGGCCCGGAAGGACGATCGATGACCGCCGCCGCGCGCAGCACCCAGTTCGCTGTCCGCGACTGGCTGCTGCTCGCGACCGTCGCGGCCATGTGGGGGTCGTCATTCGTGCTGATCAAGATCGGCATCGTCGACCTGGCGCCGACCACCGTGGCGTGGCTGCGACTGCTGTTCGGCACCGCGACGCTCGCGGCCTTCCCCTCGTCGCGAAGGCCGCTGAGGAACCGCCGCGACTGGCCGCTCGTCGCGGTGCTGGGCGTGTGCTGGATGGCCGTCCCCTTCCTGCTGTTCCCGCTGGCCGAGCAGTCGATCCCCTCCGCGGTGGCCGGCATGATCAACGGGGCCGCACCGCTTTTCACCGCCGCCATCGCCGCCGGCTGGTCGCGGCGGCTTCCGGTCGGCACCCTGCTGGCCGGCCTGCTGATCGGCTTCATCGGGGTCGTCGCGGTCAACCTGCCCGCCGCCCGGGGCGGTGCGGGCATCCTCGGGCTGGGGCTCGTCCTGCTCGCCACGTTCCTGTACGGCGTGGCGTTCAACCTGACCGAGCCGCTCGAGGGCCGCAACGGCCCGCTGCCGGTGATCTGGCGAGCACAGATCGTGGCCCTCGTCGTGGACACCCCGGCCGGCGTGATCGGACTGACCCACTCCACACCCAGCCTCGGCAGCGTCGCGGCGATGGCCGGTCTCGGCGTGGCCAGCACCGGACTCGCGTTCGCCGCGTTCACGGTCCTGGTCGGTCGGGTCGGCTCTGCGCGCGCGTCGGTCACCGTCTACCTTGTCCCGGTGGTCGCGATCCTGCTCGGGTTGGGGGTGTACGGCGAGCCGATCGCGCCGCTGTCGCTGCTCGGCATCGTGCTGGTGCTGCTCGGCGCGTGGCTGTCGGCTCGCGGCAGCCGTGGGATTCCGGGGCCAGAATCGCGCACATGAACGACTCCGGCCCGTATTCGGCGCGGGATCAGTGGCCACGATCGCGCACATGAACGGTTTTGGCCCTCGGCTCAGGACGGACCCGTCGCGACACCCCGCGATGGGTCGGCGATCCACTCGCTCCACGAGCCCGCGTACAACCCTGCGTCGAAGCCGGCGAGCCGCAGCGCCAGCACCTGATGCGCCGCAGTGACGCCCGATCCGCAGTAGGCGCCGACCTCGGCCCGGTCGGCCACGCCGAGCGCCGCGAACCGCTGGCGCAGCTCGCCGGCGGGCCGGAACCTCCCGTCCGGGAGGCTGTTGTCGAAGGTGGGTGCGCTGATCGCGCCCGGGATGTGCCCGGCCACCGGGTCCAGGGGCTCCACCTCCCCGCGGTACCTCTCCGTGAGGCGCGAGTCCAGGAGCCGTCCCCGCCCGGCGACTGCCGGCACGTCGTCGACCTCGATGAGCCGCATCCGGCCTGGTACGGCGTCGAAGTCGCCTGCCGCAACGGGCGGCGGGGGACCGGTCTCGGTGTCGCCGCCGGCCGCGACCCAGCCGTCGTACCCGCCGTCGAGCACGAGGACCTCGCGATGACCGAAGTAGCGCAGCATCCACCACGCCCGCGCGGCGGCGGTCGCGTCGCGCTGGTCGTAGACCACGACCGCCACGTCGTTGCGCACGCCGAGTCGTCGCGCGGTGGCCTGGAACGTCGCCGTGCCCGGCAGCGGATGCCGGCCGGCCGCACCGGGTGGCGCGGCGAGGTCGTGGTCGAGCTCGACGAATGCCGCGCCGGGCAGGTGGCCGTCCTCGTAGCGCTCGAGGGACGGCGGCCCCTTTGCAGACCACCGCACGTCCCACAGCAACGGCTCGTCGCCGGCGTGGAGTCGCGCCGCGAGCTCTCGCGTCGAGATCAGCAGCCCTTCCTCGGTCATCGAGTCTCCTTCCGCAGAGCGATTGTGGCCTACGACGCGGCTTCGTCCAGCGTGGCGACCAGCCTCGCCAACGCTGCGGTGAAGGCGTGCTCGGGCGGGGTGCTGTAGCCCACGACGAGCGCGTTGGTGGGTGTGCCGGGAACGGCCGAGTAGGCGCCGAGCCCCTCGACAGCAAGGCCGTGATCACGGGCCAGCTCGACGAGGACGCGTTCGTCGAGCTCGTCGGGGAGCTCGAGCAGCGCGTGCAGGCCTGCGGCGATCCCGGTAACACGCACCCGCGGTGCATGCTCGGCAAGGGCGGCCACCAGCCGGTCGCGGCGGCGCCGGTAGGCCAGCCGGGCACGGCGTACCTGCCGGTCGTAGCCGCCCCGGTCGACCAGCTCGGCGAGAGTGAGCTGCGCGAGAACGCTGGTGCCGTGGTCCGCCAACCGCTTGGCGGCGACGACGTCGTCGACCAGAGAGGAGGGGACCACAAGCCACCCCAGCCGGAGCCCGGGAGCCAGGCTCTTGCTCGCCGTGCCGGCGTAGACGACGCGGTCGGGAGCGAGGGCCTGCATGGCACCGACCGGGTGCCGGTCGTAGCGGAACTCGCCGTCGTAGTCGTCCTCGACGACCAGCCCGCCGGTCGCAGCCGCCCAGTCGATCGCGGCGGTACGGCGCGCGGGAGCTAGCGCCATCCCGAGCGGGAACTGGTGCGCGGGGGTGAGCACCACTCCACCGGCGCGCGTGAGACGGTCGGTGACTGCGCCTTGCTCGTCGATGGCCGTCGGCCGCACGCGCAGTCCGTGCTCGGCGGCGATCGCACGGTGGTCGGGGAGACCGAACGGCTCCATGGCCAGCCCGGTGGCGCCCGACCCGCGCACGATTCGGGCGAGCAGGCCGAGTCCTTGGGTGAACCCGGCGCAGATCACGATGCGCCCCGGGTCGGCGTGCACGCCCCGCACCCGGGCCAGGTAGCCGGCAAGCGCCTGCCGAAGCTCCGGGCAGCCCTGGGGGTCGCCGTACCCGAGCGTCTCGGCTGCCGCGACCATCGCCGCTCTGCGGGCGGCAGCCAGCCAGTCGTGGCGCGGGAACATCGACACATCGGGGCTTCCCGGCCTCATGTCGTAGCGGGGCCGGCGCGCATCGGGTGCGGACTCCGGGGTGGCATCCAGCCCTGGCGCGCGCTCGGCCACCCGGGTGCCGGATCCCTGCCGGGCGATCAGCCAGCCCTCGGCGACCAGCTGCCCGTAGGCATCGGCGACGGTGTTGCGGGCGAGGCCGAGGTCGGCCGCCAGGGTCCGCGAGGACGGCACCCTGACGCCCGGCCCCAGGCGGTCCTCGCGGATCGCCTCGCGCAGCGCCGCCTCCAGTCCGGCGCGCACGCGGGGGCCGCTGCGGTCCAGGTGCAGGTCCAGACCCGAGACGGAAGTGGCCCACGAATCACTCATGGAAGTGGACCTTACCCCTGGGCCGGTGCGCGGGTAGTGTGGTGCTCATGACCACCACCACGAACACCCAGGACACGCACCCCGTGAGCCACCCCTCCGAGGTCCCGGTGCGGCTGGACTTCAACGCCCACGCTGCCGAGTTCTCCCGCGCGATGAAGCAGCTCGACCACGCCGCCACCAAGGAGCTGGACCGGGTCGGGATCGACCCCCGGCTGCGCGAGCTGGTCCGGGTCCGCGCCTCCCAGGTGAACGGCTGCGCCTACTGCATCGACATGCACACCAAGGACGCGCGGGCAGTCGGGGAGACCGAGCAGCGGCTGTACGCCCTGACTGCCTGGCGCGACACCGCGTTCTTCGACTCTCGCGAGATGGCCGCGCTCGCGTTCACCGAGTCGGTCACCTTGATGGCCGTCGACCACGTCCCGCAGGGGGCCTACGACGCGGTTGCCGGCGAGTTCAGCCCCGACGAGGTCGCCGCCCTGGTGTCGCTGATCGTGGCCATCAACGCCTGGAACGCGATCGGCGTGAGCACCCATGTCTGGAACCCGGGTTCCTACCAGCCGTGACCTATCGCAGGATCACACCATGACCGACGCCACCGACGTGCTGACCTGGTTCGACCTGCACACCGCCCACGCGCCGCCCTGTCCGGGTCGCGAACTGGACACACGTCGAGGACGGTCGGATCACCCGCATCCGGGTCACCTTCGACCCGCGGCCATTGCTGGCGCAGTAGCTACAGCTGACGTCACTCCACGACGCAGAACAACTCCGCCGCGCGCGTGACGTCGCCGACGTGCAGGACGATCGATCCCAGTGTGCTGGCCATGTCCCATCCTCACACGGCCTGCCGGTAGACCGAGACGTGCGAGCGTGAGTCTGCGGTGAACTCGGCACCGTTCCAGTCCGCGCTTCGGCTCTCCAGCTCCAGGTCGGCCAGCTGTGCCATCAGGTCGAGCTCGGCCGGCCAGATGTAGCGGTGCGGACTACGCGAGAGCTCGGCCCCCTCGCCGTCGCCGAAGTGGAAGTGGTGCGAGACGACTTGCTGATGGAGCACGTCGTACGTGTCGAGGCCGAGGTAGCCCGGCTCATGGTGCCAGACCACCGCATCCTGACCCGGCGGCAGCTTGCGCAGCTCGGGGACCCACAGCTCGATCACGAACCTGCCGCCGGCAGACAGATGGCGGGCGGCGTTGCGGAAGCACTGCACCTGCTCGGACTGGGTGAGCAGGTTCGAGATCGTGTTGAACACCAGGTAGACGAGGCCGTATTCGCCGGGCGCGCGGACGGTGGCCATGTCACCGACCACCACGGGAAGCGTCGCCTCGTCGGCCTTGGTGCGCAGCTGCTCGACCATGGGCCGGGACAGTTCGATGCCGGTGACCGGCACCCCGCGCTCGGCCAGCGGGATCGCCACCCGGCCCGTGCCGACGGCGAGCTCGAGAGCGGCGCCGTCCCCGGCGAGCTCGGCGAGCCGGTCGACGGTCGGCCCGAGCACCTCCGGCGCGAACATCTCGGTGCCCGGCGTGTCGTAGCGCTGGGCGGTCTCGGGGCCCCAGATGTCTTCTTGATCCATGGCCGCGACCATGTCAGCGGCCCGAGGCCCGGTCCAGTGGTTTTCCGCACCGATAGCGGTACGCCGAGCGTGCTCGTGGGCGGCGCGGCCAACGCGAGCTCGTCAGAAGGGGACCGCCGGACGAGGTTTAGCCCGCCACCTGGGACCTGGAGTGTGGCGCGACCGCGAGCAGCACTGCCGCGAGCAGGGCGCCGATCCCCGCCAGTGCCAGCACGGGGGTGCCGTGGGACTGGTAGAGCGGCAGCCACAGCGCCGGCGCGATCGCGGCACCGATGAACTGGAAGGCGAGTACGAACGACGCCGCGCCTCCGCGGTTGTCCGGCGAGGTGCGTACGGCGAGCAAGGCGGTCGTCGCGCGTACCCCGGTGTTGGCGGCGCCCCCGATGAGCAGCCCGACGACGAGCACGATCACCACCGGGGAGAAGCCGCAGACGACCGCGGCGACGACCATGCCCAGGCCGAGGAGGGCGCCGGCGGCACGCACCCCGACCGAGTCGAGCAGCCGCCCCGCCGCCGGCCCCGCCAGCAGGCCGGCCACGCCGTACGACGCGACGACGAGCCCGCGCAGGGTCGGGCCGACACCGAACACGTCCGTGGCGACCAGTGCGGAGAGGACGGTCAGCCCCATGCTGGTCAGGTAGGCGAACGCCGCCGCGGCGCTGCCGACGAGCACTCCTGGCCGCAGGACGCTGCGCGGGTCCGGCGCCGCCCGCCCGCGACCGGTTCCCTCGGTGACAGGTGTCGTCACCACCAGCACCGCCGCCACCGCTGCCGAGGCGACGAAGCCCCACCGCCAGCCGACGTCGGCGGCCAGGCCGCCGACGAACGGCGAGAACGCCTGTCCGGCGGCCTGGTAGGCGCCGAAGACGCCCAGCGTGCGACCCAGCCGCCGGGCGGGGAGCATGTCGGACAGGACGGCGATCAGCACCGGCGTGGTGAACGCGTTCGCCACCCCTTGCAGGCCGCGGGCGGCGAGCACGGCCCCCAGCGTGGGGGCGGCCGCCACCCCGAGCGACGCCAGCACGTAGACGACATACGCGACACGCAGCGAGCGCCCGCGTCCCCAGCGCTCGGCCAGCGACCCGGAGACGAGCATCACCAGCGCGAACGGGACCATGTAGACGGTGATCGCCAGACCGACGGTGTCCACCGAGGTGTGCACGCCGTGGGCCATCTCGGGCAGCATCGTGGTGGTGATGCCGCCGCCGAACGGTCCGAGGAAGCCTCCCGCGAACAGCGCCCACATCCGCCTCTGCCTCGGCTCCACCCGCGCAGTCTAGGGACGGCCCGGCGGAACGGTGGGACGCCGCCGAGCGAGGCTCACTGCCTCACCGAGCGGTTCGGACAAGCGTCAACCGCACGGCGCGAACACGCCGGCCAGCGAGTCCAAGGCACCGGGGACGAGGCGGTAGTAGGCCCACTTGCCGCGCTGCTCCCGCTCGAGCAGCCCGGCATCGACGAGCGTCTTGAGATGGTGCGAGACGGTCGGCTGGGACAGGTGGACCGGATCGGTGAGCTCGCACACACAGGCCTCGCCGTCGTGCGCTGCGATCAGCGAGACCAGCCGCAGCCGGGTCGGCTCGGCGAGCGCCTTCAGCACCGCGGCGAGACGCTCGGCCGCGGCCGCGTCGAGAGCCGACCCCGTGATCGGGCTGCAGCAGTCCGCAAGCTCTGCGATCACCCGCGACGGGTCGGGCGGGGACACGGCTGCACTCATGCCACCATTCTCCCACACATTGACAGATGTCGATCTGTGCGGCAGAGTGGTTCACATCGATGAGTGTCGATGTGAAGGAGCGGGAGATGACCAACACAGGAGAGACGTCGCTGCGCGAGCAGGTCCGAGCCCGGTACGCCGCGGCTGCGACCCAGGCGGCGGAAGGCGTCGGCGGGTGCTGCTCCGCCGGGTCGTGCGCACCAGGCTCGGTGCAGGTCGACGACCGGTTCGGCGCGGCGCTCTACGACCCGCAGGAGCAGGCTGCGCTGCCGGCCGAGGCGCTTGCGGCGAGCCTCGGCTGCGGCAACCCCTTGGCGGTCGCCGATCTGCATCGTGGCGAGCGGGTGCTCGACCTGGGCTCCGGCGGTGGGATCGACGTACTGCTGTCCGCGCGCCGCGTCGGACCGGATGGCTTCGCCTACGGGGTCGACATGACCGCCGAGATGCTCGAGCTGGCGAGGTCCAACGCGGCCAAGACCGGCGCGCGCAACGTGGAGTTCCTCGAGGGCACGATCGAGAGCGTCCCGCTGCCGGACGCCGCCGTGGACGTGGTCATCTCCAACTGTGTGATCAACTTGTCCGTCGACAAGCCCGCGGTGCTCGCCGAGATGTTCCGGCTGCTCCGGCCGGGTGGCCGCATCGGCATCAGCGACGTGGTCGCCGAGGACCAGCTGAGCCCGGCTGATCGGGCCGAGCGCGGTTCGTATGTCGGCTGCATCGCCGGCGCGCTGTCCCGCACCGAGTACCTGGACGGCCTGGCTTCGGCCGGGTTCACCGACGCGTCGGTCACGTTCACCCACGCCGCTGCGGACGGCATGCACGCCGCGATCATCCGCGCCACCAAGCCCGCCTGACAGGTCGACCGCCACTCACGTGAACGGCGGCAGGCTCTGGTCCTGCACCAGCACACCCCGGAACGGGTCGCCCGCCTCGGCCAGCCGGTCGAGCGCCGTACGGATCGTCCAGCGGTCCGGTCGCAGATCCGGGTCGTCCAGCTCGTGCCAGCCGATCGGCATCGACACGGGGGCGCCCGCGGCCGGGCGCGGGGAGTACGGCGCGACCAGCGTCTTGTTGATGGCGTTCTGGGTGAAGTCCAGCCGCGCCCGCCCGCGCCGTGCCTTCTTCTCCCACTTCCAGCTGACCAGCTCCGGCACCACCCTGCCGATCGTGCGGGACACGCCCTCGACCCACTTGCGGGTGTCCTCGAACGTCGGGCCGGTCTCGATCGACACCCAGATCTGGATGCCGCGCCGCCCGGTGACCTTCGGCTGCGCCCGTAGGCCCAGCCGCTCGAACGCCGTGCGGTGCAGCCGGGCGAGCACGAGCACCTCCTCCCAGTCCGTGTCCTCGCCGGGGTCGATGTCGAACAGTGCGTACGTCGGGCACTCCGGCTGCGACCTACGCGAGGTCCAGGGATGCCACTCCAGTGCCCCGAAGTTGGCCGCCCAGACCAGCGCGGCCGGCTCGTCGGCGACCAGGTACGTCGCGGTCTCACCCTCGTCGGCCAGCGGGTTGTCCCAGCGTGGCACCCACGTGGGAGCGTGATCGGGCAGCTCCTTGTGCCAGAAGCCCGGCCGGTGCGCGCCGTCGGGGTAGCGGTGCAGGTTGAGCGCCCGGCCCTCCAGGTAGGGCAGCACGACCGGCGCGATCCGCGCGGTGTAGGCCAGCAGCTCTCGCTTGGTGACCGGCTCCTCGTCGTCGCGGGCGGGGAAGAGCACCTTGTCGAGGTTCGTGACGCGCAGCCTCCGGCCGTGCACAGGCCAGGTGCCGTCGGCGCCGAGATCGGCGAGCGCCGCGATCTCGGTGTCGTCGAGGTCCTCGGGCGAAGGCTCGATCCGCTCACGGGCGCTCGCCGCCGGCCGGTCTCCGTGCCAGGCGTACGACGGGCCCGCTTGCACCTCGTCGTTGGTGCGGCCGCTGGTCACCGAGCGTGGGTGGTCCTCCGGCTCCCAGCCGTCGACGGCGTACTCGTCGTGCTTGTGCATCAGCAGCCACTGGTCCGACGAGGAGTCGCCGGTGCGCACCAGGATGAACCGGCCGCGCAACCTCTCGCCGTACAGGTCAGCGTGGAGTTCTCCGTCGGCCACCGCCTTCACCGGGTCCTTGGTGCGGTGCGGCTCCCAGGTGCCGCGGTCCCAGACGATCACCTCGCCGCCGCCGTACTCGCCGCGCGGGATCACGCCCTCGAAGTCGACGTACTCGATCGGGTGGTCCTCTACGTGGATCGCCATCCGGCGCACCGCCGGGTCGAGCGTCGGACCCTTCGGCACCGCCCACGACGCGAGCACGCCGTCCATCTCCAGGCGGAAGTCGTAGTGCAGCCGTCGCGCCCGATGCCGTTGCACGACGAACCGCAGGCCCTCCTCACCGCGCACGCTCGCGCCGCCCGAGGGCTCGGGCGTGCGCTCGAAGTCGCGCTTGCGGCGGTACGGCGCCAGCCGCTCCTCGCTCATGGCCGGAACGTACCCCGCTCTCCGCATGGAATCCGGAGCCGAACGGCACGGGCGACACCGCGATCGCGAACTCGTCGACCAGGCCGGCGCTCACCGGGGTGTGGAACGGGACTGCGGCGGCGCTCAATCCTCCAGGTCGAATGTCTCGTGGAAGGCCCTTGTCAGGTCGCGCTCCTGCGCCTCAAGCAACGCGCCGAGGGGACGCACCAATGCGTCTCGTGCGACAGTCGCGATGGAGTCCAGGTTGACCGCCGAGTCGCGATCGAGGCCGTTGCGCTGGCCGACAGGCACCTCGCTGCGCAGACCTCGAACCGTGCTGGTGATGGGTGCGACGGTGACGAACCGGCGTACTGCCCTCACCTCCTCGCGGGTCAGCACCAGCACCGGCCGCGTCTTGTCCAGTCGGGCCAGCCAGATCGGATGCATCAGTCGAGGTCCGTCCACACTTCGCCGGCATTGCGTGCCATCCACGCCGCGTATGCGTCCGACTCGAGGTCGGGGTCGTTGCTGGCGGCGTAGATCTGGGCGTCTCGCTCCGCGGCGCGTCGCCGAATCTCCCGCTTGATTGCACGATTGATCACGTCCGCCCGGCTGCCTTCGCCCGCCTTCGCTGCCTGGTCGACAAACGCGGCCAGCTCCTCGTCCACTCTGATCGTCATCTGCACCGACATACCGATATCATACCATGGCGGTATGAGCGTGGAGCAGGGAGGGATCGTCCTCGGCACCCCAAGTCCCACCAGTAGCGGATCAGAAGGGAACAGGCCTCTGGCCTGCGATGATGGCCGGCGCCCCCGGCAGGACTCGAACCTGCGACCATCGGATTAGAAGTCCGACGCTCTATCCAGCTGAGCTACGAGGGCAAGAGATGAAATCCCAGGTCAGAGGCTATCTGACCCTTTCCAACTCGACCACATGACCGTTGTTGGACGCAGACTGGACGCGAGAGTGTTGCTTGTGCTCTGCATGGGCTGCATCCAAGCGCTTCGCAACGCTATCGAGGTCGTCATCGTAGAGATGACCGTACCGGTCCCACGTCATAGTCGCCGAGGCGTGACCCATCATGGTCTGAACCACTTTGATGTTTGCGCCGGAACGGATCGCCAGCGATGCCGCCGTGTGACGGAGTTCGTGTGGCACCAGGCCGTCGAGACCGACCGCATGGGTCGCCGCATTGAAGGATCGGCGGCGGAAGTTGCTGTTCCGCAGGTATCCGCCCCGGGGTGCCTGGAACACGAGCGCGGATGGGTCTCGGCCGGCGAGATGTGCGGCGAGTGCATCCCGAAGAAACCCTGTCAACGGGACCTCTCGCCGCTTGTTCGCTTTGGTGGTGCCGACCATGAGCCGTCCGCCGACATCGGCGACCGACCGTTCCACGATCAGCCTCGAACGCAGGAGGTCACAATCGGCGACCCTGAGTTCGGCTGCCTCCCCCCACCGGAGACCGCAGTAGCCGAGCACACGCACTAACAGTCCGTAGTCGCCTGCCGCGTCGGCAAGCGCCTCAAGCTCAGCGATCGTGAGGTACCGCCGTTTGCCCTGCGGCGTGCTGGGCAGTTCGACTCCCTGTGCAGGGTTCACGGCAAGCCGTCGGGCTTTGACCGCTGTGTCGAGCACTCCACGCAGCACGAGATATGCCTGCCGAGTGCGCGACGCCGACAAGCCGTCGGCGGTCAGTTCTCCCACCCATGCCTCAACGTCGGCGGTGGTGATGGTGGCGACCGGCACTTTTCCCCAACGAGGCAGCACGTGACCGGTGCACAGGCTCACATAACCTGCGTACGTTTTCGGCTTCTTGCTCGACTTGACCTTGAGCCATGTGGGCGCGAGCTCACCAACCGTGGCTCGACCGGCCTTGGGGTCCACATAGGTGCCAGTCACCAGCGAGGCGGTCACCTCGTCCAGCCATCTTTGCGCCTCTACCCTGCGGTCGAACCGTGCGGAGTGTTCGTGGCCGCTGACGTCCCGGTACCGGGCGCGCCACCTGCCGTTGGCCTGTTTGGTGATGTGTGCCATGGCAGCAGGCTATGCCGGCGCACGGTCGCTGTTGGCGTCCAACCATGATTCAACGTCGCCGGGTCGGAATCTGAGATGTCGGCCGACTCGGATCGCGCGGGGGCCAGTGCCGAGGTACTTCCACTGGTAAATGGTGGCCACCGGGACTCCGAGGTAATCGGCTACGTTCTGTGTGGTAAGCAGTTTGCCCTTCACCGGTCGCGGCCTCACAGGATGCCGATATTCGCGGCGGCGATAATGGCGACCACAGCACCGACGGCGATGAAGAGCAATGGAATGATGAGCATGTACCTGGGCACGTTGGCCCCTCCTCTGGGTAGCTGAAACCAATGCGGCCGGTGTGCCGCATAGAAGGGAATCGCCAGGTTTCAGCCTTTCGTCGTGGTGCTGTCAGCTGTCGGTCAGGGCGGCGATACGTACGCCAAGGCAGGTTTCACGGTGCTTGTGACTTCGCATGTGCGCCAGAACTGGCAGCAGTAGCCGCAGCTCACGCGCCATCGGAGGGGCGTCTCAGGGGGCGCGTGCGCTTCCGACCCGAAACGTCATTCGGACCAGCGGCCCAGTACCGCCACCGTTGCAGCGCTAGGCGGGACATCGAGGTAGCGGGCACCCTCCAGCTTGCTGAGTGGCGGTTCCTGGGCGGCCCATACCGTTTGCTTTGATGGCAACATCGAGTTGCCGTTTGGCTCGATCGCGTTGTCACGACCCTTCTCATGACGGCAGTGCAGACAAGTACGACGCCAACGAACGGCGCCTCGACTTCTCAGCCTCGATCACTGCCAACTCAGCATCGACTCTGGCCACTGTGTTGACGTTGTCGTCAATCATCGAACCCAGGTCGTCCTTGTCGCAGTCACGAAGCAACTTGCAGCGCCCGCCTCCAACGTGGAAGCGGGTCTCCAGCAACTTCATCGAGCCCTGATTGCGGTCCTGCTCCTGCTTGAGAGCCTCGAGGAGTATGGCGGCCAGGACGTGCCTCTCCTCTGTGAGCGACTGCTCGCGACTCGCATCGGACATCATTCGCAGTGCTGACCTCGCTGCTTCTCCGAGACTGCTGAACGAGCCGGTTCGGACGACCCGTCCGGCGGCGGTGCGGAAGTCAGCAAGTGCTTCATTGCGAGGGCTTCCCATTGGGGACATTGTTTTGTGCTCACTTTCTGTTGGTGTTGGGTTCGCTCACCCGATCGCCACCAAGTTCTACCGGCGGCCTCCGCCAAAGGGGGGTGGGTCGAAGGCCGTTTGTTGCTCAGTTTTGGTGTCTGACGGCGCCGATCACGCCTGGACGTAGAACTCGTGGAGGCGGTCACCTTGATGAAGTCGCTCTTCGAAACGGACCCTCAATCGCCTTATTTCTTGGGCCGTTCGCAGGGCCGAGATGGACAGGCTGCGCAGTGCCGGATGGTAGAACTTCAGTGTCCTGAACGCCACGGCGTAGTTCGTGAACCATGGACCCCCCATCACGCCGTGCGGCGAATCGTCGGAAACCCGAGCAACCTCTCGGACCGCGCGGAGGCGGCTGACCAAGCCGCATTCCGAGCCTGCATCGGCGTAGGGCTGAATCGGGGTTGGAACGCCCCCATGCCTTCTCGGTCGGTATCGGTCAATGATCGACAGCTGCCCGTGTCTGACACGTGCGGGTATTCAGCGGAAAACCTTTGGTTAGGCCACAAATAGACCTTAGGTACGGCTGCAGCGCACCGTCGGCTCCCGACACAGCCAGAGCCGCCGCGGCTATCCGGACAAGATCAACCGCGACGGCTCCCGATGAACGGAGCCAGCATGTCTACCGGCGTTCTTAACGTCAACGCAACCCACCAGCCCAACGCGACGTACTCGTGGCCCAAGATGGCGGAGAAGCACGGAACCGAAAGGCCGGCTGAAACCTATGAAGTCTCCGGGGACGAGCGTCCCGGCCTGGACACTGTTCTTGATCTAGGTGCGACGGTTCGTGGACAAACTCCATACCGGTGTCCACGCAGGGTTGGTGAGCGGTTGATTCGCTCCACCGGCGAGTTGAAACCGCAAATGTGCGGTGCGAACGGATGTACGCCGTGCGCGCGGCACAAGGCGGGGCGGACGGCGGAGGCCATCAGGCTGTCGCAGCCGACACACATGCTGACGTTCACCTTGGTGGGTTCGGCGTTCTCGGCGATCAATGCTGTGTGGACCAAGGTGCGTCAGAATCTGCGGCGTCTCTTCCGGTTTGAGGCCGCGTACGTGGTCGAGTGCAACCGAGGAGGCGCGCCTGGGCATGACCATCACCTTCACGCCCTTGCCCATGGGACGGTTCCTCATCCCGAACTCCTGTCTGAGAAGGCCCAGGCCGCCGGTTGGGGCATGGGTGTTGATGTGACTCCTGTCCGCGATGTCGATGGATTCGCTCGGTACCTGCTGAAGCAGGTTCGAGAAGAGACGTTGGAACATCATCTGGAGATGAACGGCAGGCAGCTGATTCACACGACTAGGGGCTTCTGGCGCCTCGGTGGCAGACGGGTGTCCGGCGGCATGGATGCGCTGCTCAGGACCGCGCGATAGCCCCTGTGGATATCGCCCGACCGTGGCAGCAAGGCGATGCGTACGTGGCCGCCGCCGTTCGGCTTTCCGCGTGAACCGGATGGAAGCCACCTTGTGCGCAAGGTTCCGTACCCCGCGACACAAGGGATTACTTCTTGGGACGGTCCGACCACTGTTGAGAACAAGTTGTCGGAGCGTTCAGGATGACCCGAAGATTCCCGCTTGAAGATCGCCTTGCCGCGCGTTCGCACTCCGACCCAGAGACCGGTTGTCTGCTCTGGGAAGGTGTCCCGTCGCGGGGGTACGGGCACATGTGCGTGGACGGCCGAACGGTCAAGGTGCACCGGGTGGCTTGGGAACTCGCGAATGGCCGATCCATTCCCGATCACATGATCGTCATGCACTCCTGTGATACCCCACTTTGCATCGAGCCGACACATCTCTCCATCGGCACTCAAGCGGACAACATGCACGACCGGGATCGGAAGGGTCGCCATGGCCGGGTGAGTGTTCCGCGCAAACTCGACGAAGCGACGGTCGCCGTCATCAAGGCCCGTATCGACGCCGGCGAGTCGCAGCTGAGCCTCGCCAAGAGGTACGGAATCACCCAGCCAATGGTGTCGCACATCTCAACCGGGCGGCGGTGGGCCAACGTGGAGCCCGACATGCTCGCTGAAGCCCGCGCTAGGGTCACCCATCGCGGCGCCGACATGGCTGAACGTCGGGCAACCCTTGCTCGGCGCCAAGTCTCCGACACCGACCAGGAACGTGCCGGGGCGTGAGAGAGTGAACCGGACATGACCAGCGCAGTCACAGACGGAGAAGCGTCACAATCTTCGTCATTCCACCATTGCTACGGTTCTGGGGAACGTTTCTGGGTCTTCGATGCTCACGCGCGTAGGCGATGATTCCGGATGACGAACGAACCGTCGAAGCCCCCAGCGGCGGCCAGCTCCGGCGAGCCCGATGGGCTGAGTACTCAAGACCTTGCGACCGTGGCGGCCCAGCTGCGAGACCTCCTGGTGGCCATTGAGTCGGGCGAACTGACGGCGGGGGCGGGCATGGCTCAGCGACTTGAGGGTGCGCTGATTGCTCTCCGAGCGCTCATGCCCGACAGGAGAACGTCCGATGGGGTTGGGGACGACGACTAGGCGTCTGTGGGCGTGGGCATGTCGGGCAATCTGGGCTTCAGCCAGCCTTCTGACATTTCTATGACCCTTCCGGCGGCTGCGGCTATCCGCTCAAGACTCACACCGTCGGGTACTTGCGGCTGGGTGCCGAGGTACTGCTCTAGGTGTGGCGGCACTCGGGCCGAGTCGTCGAGGCGGAGGCAGGCGATGTAGGCGGCGGACTCGGCTTCGAACTCGGTGACGGGTTCGGGTACGGCGAGTCGATGGGGCCACCAGTCGGGCTTCCGACTGCCGAGGTGACCGCAGAACAGGTGCGCCAGCTCATGGGCGATCGTGGCATACGTCTCGGTCGCCGGCAGTGCTCGGTTGATCTCCACTTCGAAGCGGACGGGTACTTCGACGGACTCAGGGGGCCGCCGTTTGACCGCAACGTGCTGGACTGGCCCGAGAGCAGTACGTCGAATGCAGCCCGCCGACTGAGACCCCGCATCTACAAGAGACACTCGCACGCCGTCGGCCTTGGCGTTCTCGACCAGCCAGCCGAGGGCGGGCTCTAAGGACTGCATCGGCGGCATCGCGAAGGGTTTGACGATTCCATCGGGAAGGTTGGGGGCGTCGGAGTCCGGTTCGGTCTGCGCCACGTCGAACACCAGCATGATCGGCCCGAAGGGCTGCATGAGCACGATGGGCCGCGCCCCTGGCACGATGCGACGCCCGTACTTCGACCGCCAGCGACTCGCCGGCGCCACGAAGGCACCGCCGCCGATCTGTAGGTGCACCAGCAGCGCGTTGAATGGGGAGTAGTGACGGAACCGGCCCATGAATGCGAGCAAGTCGCGGTACTGCTTGCTGCCGCGATAGCGCAGCGCGTCTGCTACGAGGTCGTCGATGGACTGGCGCGCGTTCTCGGCAACCACCGTCGGGCGATGGTGACTGGTCGTGGAGTCGCGGTCAGGTGGCATGGCCCGACATTAGGCTCCCGCGCCGACATCGACAGCTTGGCTGTCAAGGGGGCTTGCAGGTAGCAGGCGCGGGAAGCCCGTTGCCTAGACGTTTGGGGTGGCACGGCTTTAGAGTCGTTAACCTTGCATATGCGATCCATTGCGATCAGGGGCGGAGACTGATGCTTTAGAGCGGAGGCAGCCATGCGAGTTAGCGGTGTCGGGCGGCGGAGTGTGAGCGTAACGGCGGTTATAGCCATACCGCTGCTTGCTCTGACTTGGTACGGCGTCGCCGCCAGCGGAAGTTCAGGCCCCGACGTCCAGGATGCGTTGCCAGCGGCCGTGGTGAAGGCGCTCCATCGTGACGGGGTAATCGTCAAGCCGGCGGACCAAGCCAGCGACGCGGCTAAGCAAGCTTTCAAGGGTTCGCTTACCGCGACCGAGGCGATCTCATTGGCGCGGGGCAGTCTGCCGATGCCAACGCATGATGCGGCAACACCTACGGTTGCGAGAGTCGTGGTCACTGTGCCTGGGTTTGGGGACCGTGACCCTCACGCATCGGCACCGCCGAGTGATGCTGTCGATCATCACATCATTAAGCGACCGCTTCTCGCTATCGCCTTCCCTGACGCTTCCATACCCATAATGGGTCCAATGGACTACGACGGCCCGGCAACCTATAAGGCGACGCTGGTGGAGTTCCTTACCCCCGGTAACGGGCATTTCGTCTACGCCACTACGGTGTAGCGCTGCATTGAACCAGGTCTGTTTGTGTCGCCGCCGGCGGACTCGGGAACTTGGCTAGCGCGGGGGTCTGGGGGAGGTTTTTGGGGCTTCGCCCATTCGCGCGCGTACGTGGGGAACTTCTTATGCCGACGCTGCCATATTGACGGCAACGGAAACTGGGCTGCGCACCGGTGGGCACCGATGGCGTCATGCCATTACGATGCGGGCTGATCTCAGGTCAGCAGGCCGGTCAGCGCATCGCGGAAGTCGGCGGCCTGCCGGTGGGCGAACCGGAACTCGATGGTGTTGCCGGAGGCGTAGACGATGACCTTGGTGCGCAGCGGGCCGTCCTTCTCGGTGGCAACCGACGACACCCGAGAGATCGGCGTCACCTCGACCTCCTGCCCGGCGGATGAGAGGCTGCTGAACTTGCGGGCCTTGCGTCGTTCGACCCGGTTAGGAAACAGCGCGACGACGGCGTTGCGGCCCTCCTCGTGCGACTCCCCGACGAACAACGCCCCAGCGGTGTCGAGGCCCGCGAGTTGTGCCATCGTCTGTGCGCGGTCGGCGTCGATCTGCGCGTTCTTCTCCTTGAAGCGCGCCGTGTTGGCGGCGCGGGCTTCGAGGCGCTCGGTCTTCGCTGCGTTGCGCTCCTCGCGGTTGCCGAACAGCTCTCTGCGGAATCGTGACTTGGGCATGCCTTGCAGTATGCGCTGACCAACCACCCAGTCAAGGGCTCAAGAGTGCGGCTTATCGGTTTGGTTTCGCACAGGTCGATCTGGCATCGCGGCATTGCCCGTCGGTCGATGGCGGTAACACAGGTCCTGGGAGCAGGTGCTTCAATGGCGTTGTATACATCAAACGACCGTTTGGTGTATGGTGGAGTCATGGCACGCACCAAGAAGCGACCCGGAGACCCAACCCTTGCGGTCGGGTACGTGCGAGTTTCCACCGATGAGCAGGCATCCTCCGGCGCAGGTCTCGATGCCCAGAAGGCAGCCATCAACGCCGAGGTCGAGCGCCGGGGCTGGCAACTCGTCGAGGTCTTCACCGATGCCGGCGCCTCCGGCAAGTCGCTGGACGGGCGACCGGCCCTCACGGACGCTCTTCGCGCAGTTGAGACTGGCGAAGCGGGCACCCTCGTCGTCTCGAAGCTTGACCGTCTCTCCCGGTCGTTGCTGGATTTCGCTGGGCTGATGCAGCGTGCCCAAGATGTCGGCTGGAACTTGGTGGCCCTCGACCTCGGGATCGACCTGTCCACCCCGGCGGGTGAGTTCTTGGCGTCTGTGATGGCTTCGGCGGCGCAGTGGGAACGCAGGATCATCGGCCAGCGAACCAGGGATGCTCTGGCGGCGCGTCGTGCCGCAGGCGTGCGCCTGGGTCGGCCGAGTGGAGTTTCTCTGGAGACGCTGGACCGCATCGTCGCAGCACGCGCGGAAGGTATGTCGTTGGCGAAGATCGCCGACAACCTCAATGCGGATGAGGTGCCCACTGCGCAGGGTGGTGCGCGCTGGCATGCGTCAACGGTTCGCGCGGTCTTGCAGTCGGCTGCTGCGACGGGCGCGCTGTCGGTCTCCGGCGACAGCTGAGTGGAAAGCGGTGGGCGGGTGCCAATCGCTTCGTGTGCGCGCGCCGCGGGGCCAGGACTTCTTCTCCATCGCGGGAACGGACGTTGCGCACCATTGGGTGTCCGCAGGTGGGTGCTACGGCAGCGAGGAGAGAATGCCTTGCAGCCAGGCGCCTTCACGGTCCATGTTGAAGGTGAACGGTGAGTGGAACACGGCCTTGTTGAAGCCTCGCCCGGTGGGTTTGAGGTCGGCTTCGCACCATGCGATGTCGAGGCGATGTTTCAGGACTGAGGCGACCATGTACTCGTTTTGGGCGTGGTAGGACTCCGAGGACACCATCACCACATGTTTCGGGTTGACGGATAGGCACGTGTTGAACAAGGCGCTGCCGGCGTAGCCACCGATCACGTCCGCGTGCCGGAACATCGCTGCCTGTTCGGCGAGTGGGTAGTCCTCCGGATGCACCACGTCGAACCCATGGGCGGCGAACAGGTCCTCTACATCTTCGGCGTTGCGGCAGGGTCTTTTCGTGCCACGTCGGGCGCAGAAGAACTTCCGGGGCCGCTCACGGTCCTCTGCGTGGACGGCGAGCCGGTCGCTGACCTGTCGCCACACCCGTTCGATCTCGAGGTGTACGTAGTCGGGTTGGGAGAACATCGGGGTGGCGGCGTACAGCCGTTCCACAGTCACATCATCACGGCGAACCACCACGTCATCGGCCGGAACACCTGCGGCCGCGTACAAGTCGAGTTCCCACTGTGCGAGTTCCCGGTTCTTGACCAGCAGTAGGGCCTTGAGGTCGGGTTCGGCCGCTTTCGCCGTCCGCCAGGCCCACAGGCGGGACAGTTGTTCGGTGATGGCGTGCCCGAAGTGGCCGCGAAACTCGGAGTCGAGGTAGAAGTAGGCGCCGGCCAGGTGTTCGACCGACGCTGCTTTCGGGGTGGCTGCGAACAAGGGGGTGAGCCGGCGCAGATGCCGGTTGTTGAGGGACGGCCGCTGGTTGTGGCGGAACGTGTCGGGGAGGATCACGTTGCCTTGCCAGGCGACCTGGCCGGGGGCACAGGTCACGTTCCGGTAGGTCCGTAGCGACATCTTCGGCGCGTCATAGCCGGTCGGGAGCGGACGGCCGCCGCCAGACCCGGACTCGCGGACGGTCGCACGTGACGCGAAGTCCACACCGGGCCGTGTCGAAACGGTGTCCCCTGCCGTGGGGCCGCGTCGCCGCAGAAACTCGCCGGTCTGCTCGTCGCGGAGTTTCGCGCGGGCGGTGACCCGGCTGGTGACCAACACATGTCGGCCTCGGATCGTCAACTCACCTATGGCGGCGGCGAGACGACGCCGGTCCGCTTCGGCGCCGCGGGGCTTGTTGTCGATCGGGGGTTTGAGTCGTTCCTGTGTCAGCGACCCCAGCAAGGCGGCCAGGCCGGTGTCGTCGCTCGTGTCATCGGTGTCGGCGTCACGGATCAGGTAGGCGCCGCCACGGCGCAGGTGCAAGAACGCGGTTCGGAACAGGTCGGCGCGGTCGCTGTCCGACCCATTGGTGTCGTCCACGATCACGTCGAAGGGAGCCTCGGCGGTCAGGGCGATGTGCCTGTCGGGGTTCGCTGCCTCAAAGACGTGCACGTCCGCGGTGTCGGTCAACAGGGCGTGTATAGGGCTGTCGTCCTCATCGGACAGGAAGGCAACGCACGGGGTACTGGCCGGCATGTCCACACAGGCGTCCACGTCGTCGAGGAACATCGTCAGTGCCCGGTCGAGGCTCCATCCGGCCTGTTCGGCCTTGGCGCTCAGTGGGAGCGAGTGGGGGGCAGCGCGACGGTCACTGCGCACTCGTGATGGGACTCGAGCCCGGGCACGTAACGCAGTGTTGACAACTGTCCATCGGCGCATGGGGTTTGCGCGGCTCACTTGGGATCGCTATCCGGATGCGTTGGGGCGCTCATCAGGGCCTCGTAGGAGACACGACGTTGTCCGGGTGGGGCTTGTTCGTCAAGGTTCCACCGTGACGGGTGGGCGAGGATTGCGGTCACATGCCCATACCGCAGGTCGGGGGTTTCGTGGCGGTGTCGGCCGCGACCGGCCCGGTCGGGAACCATGCGGACCTGTCCGCCGGTGTCGGTGATGTAGGCGTCGCGTGGAATGTCGTAGCCCTCGTATGCCAGCCCGAAGTCGTGCATGGATCGTGTGCCCACTCGCACCGTGTGCCCCTTGAACCGGATCGTCTGCGGGTGGCGGCTGGTCTCGGTGAACAGGTCGAGGTTGCGGAACCCGATCCGGCGAGCCAGCTTGCCGCCATGTGCGGCAGAACCGGTGATGTTGAGTCCGGTGGACCGTAGGGCGTGGAGTTCTCGGGCGAGCACGTCGTACGGGTCGGTGCGGGTGCGCAACGCTTCCGCGATCACATTGTTGTGCAAGGCGACCTCGTGGCCGAGGTCCTGAATCTCGTGCAGGGCGTCGAACATGTCCCGATACCGGCCGACCAGCCGCCCATCCTTGCGGGGACCGTAATACCAGGCCGTGTGCAACACACAGAACGTCGAGCGGACACCGTGCCGGGCTTCCCAACGTGCAATAGCGAGAGCGTTCTCCAGATCGCCGTCTATGTCGTGCCGGATCAGGGTCACACGGTCCATCGGGGTCGCATCCGGCGCGGTGGCCTCCGCGAGCGTCATATGTGGCCGATCGGCGGTAGCTCCGAGGATCAGACCGGCGTAGTCGTCGGCGTAATAGCGGCGGTTGCCGAGGAACCGATTGCGCTGCGACACCCACAACCGACGGGGGATACGGGGCGGGCGGCGGAAAGGGAGCCACGGCCACACGGATGTCACCAGTTCGGCGCGGGGTCGCTGGTCGGTCCGCCGCCTGCGCCCCCTGGGGGTGAGCCGTGATCGTCAGATGCGGTTCTCCGATGAGGACGGGTGATCACGCCCCAGGCAAACCCGCAGGTCATACTCACCAGCGCGGTCAGCCAGGTCAGCGAGTTGATCACGCGGCCCCATAGCGAGCCCTCCGGGAGGAACACCAGACTCAACTGGCCGGCGGATAAGACGACGAACGCGATGGTGAGGCCGATGGCCGCCCTGGGAGAGATGAGTGCCCGCCGAGTAGGGGCTGGGCGAACCGGCAATGCCGAGGCTATCGGCTCTAGCTTTGGGCGACTGCGGGGCTCCGTACCAAGTACGTGAGCAAGCCAAGCCGCCTGCTCACCATCGAACTGGAACTCGACCGACGACCGAAGTTCGTCCCGATGCGTGACTTGCTGCACGACAGTGAGCCACCAGTAGTCGCCGTCGAACTCCCGCCAGACGTGCAGATGCTCCTCATCGCCGACCCAAGAACCGGAGGCCACCAGTTCCGGGTCGATGGGCTGCTGGTCGCTCACGACTGATCGATCCCCTCTCACTCAGTTGGCTCGCGATGGCAGCAGGGGCCGATGACTCGCGAGCCGCGGTCACATATCGATGCTACTCATCAGTCTGTAGACCCTTGAGTAGCGCCGCGCCACTGTTCCGCTGGTGGAGGGCGAACTTCAGCGACGAGTCGGCGCCAACCTGCGCCGCATTCGCAAAGCCCGTGGGCTGTCCCAAGAGAAGTTCGCCGAGATGATAGGCGTTCATCGGACCTACTGGGGCGGCATCGAGCGTGGCGAACGCAACCTCACATTGCGCAGCCTGGAGCGAATCGCGACCTGGCTGGACGAGGACCCGGTCAGACTCATGCGGCCGCTTCCTCGTAAGCGACGCTAGGCCGAAGTCTGCCGTCTCCGCACGCGCATCCGGCTGGTTCAGGGCCGCGGAGGCGGTGCGGACGATAGAGACCATGACATTAGATGTCATCGCCAACAGGCCCGCGGAAGTTACGCAAGCACAAATCGTGCGTGCCTGGCCACGATCGCGATCTCCGATGAGCTCGAAGACAGGCTGCGTCTCCGTGACGTGTTGCGGTGAAGGCTGCGACTCATCGCGGCAGCCTCCGCAGGCGGACGCCCACATACCTATCCTTCAGGGACGCGAGCGCCCCATACCTACGACTCCGTGTCATATCACCCGTCGCCATGGCTCGTAGACTTATGAGTATCAATCCTGCGACCAAGACATTGCCGAGTGCGCGATGAAGGGACTCCAACCGTGATCGAGTGTCAGACTGAACCTTCCAATGAGCTGGTGGCCGCGGCCGTTCGAGACTTGGAAGCGCTCGAAGCTTCCGACCCCACCGGTTTCTCAGAGGCTCTGGCCGACAACATCATGGAACCCGACCCGGTGGAGACCGAAGCGTTCCGTTCCGACCAACTCGTGTTCAAGTCGCTGGCCGCGGTCCGGTATCTCCAAGAGAACGCACAGTCGGTGTTGAAGCGCCGCCGGCGCGGCTCCCAGCAGAAGCGTCGCACCGAAGGGTTCATCCAGAAGGTCGGCTACGAACGCCGCATCTTGGAGAACGTGAGAAACGGTGTACGGGCCAGGAAGGGCCTCCTGCCGAACGCCCCGAACCCCAGACAGCGCGCGCTGCGCAGACTCGCATCCGAAAACCTCGCGGGTGCTACGCCGCAGGGCAGATTCCGTGTCTTGGTGATTGAGGAGCAGGACAAGGACAAGGAACGGAAACGGCAGGCGAAGAAACAACGTCAGGCGGCACGGCGTGCCGATCGCGGACGATGAGATCTTTCCCTGGTAACGAAGGCGCATGCTACGGCGGCTTCGCCGTGGGTGGACCTGATGCGGTCACCGCGCCGAGACCGGATGGTACGGATCATCACCGGAGCGACGGTTCCCCGTCCCCGACCGGACCCTTCCGACCGGTTGATGCCCGAGGCTCACACGCTTGACTCTGCCACTCAGAGTGCACCATGGGGGTGCTGTGCGTGTAGCGATCAGGTGCAGTCTCAGAGGCGCGGCGACCGCTACTTGTAAGTGTACAACGCGAGCACGGTGCCACTGTGACCGCTCGGCCAGTACTTGGCAACAGACCGAGGGCACGAATGACGATGACAGTCAGCCGTGTTGCTCACCCGTGGCGATGCTGAGGTCATCGCCGACGACGGACGTGACCGCTCGGAGACTCCGGCCTGCACGAAACGGGCAACGGCCTCGCTGCCTTTGGGACTACCCCTCCGTCGGAGGAGGCCAGCCAGCCCCAACCGGGCATCGGTTTTGAGCTCGACGTACCGCATACGCGCTGACCTGCGCCGACGGATTCCCGCCTGACTTGTGACGAGTCCGCTACTTCTTGCGTGGCTGGCAGGTGCAGCCGAACGAGATGTCGCCCAGCCGCTCCGCGCTGATCTTCCCGCAGCGACGGCACTCAGTTCGGTGGGGATCGTAGGCCAGCGAGGGGTTGGTCAGTGGCCCGAGGTAGATGTAGCCATGGTCCTCCGCGATGGTCTGTGCCTTCTCGTAGGGCACCGGCTCGGGATCGTCGTAGGGACCGAGGGCTGCGCGTTGATGTGCAGCCCACTTGCGCCAGAAGCACGCCCGGCACGTCGCGATGTCGGCGGCGTTGTTGTCGAGAACGTAGACGAAGCGGTAGTGGCCGACGTTGCTGCACTGCAGGCAGCGGGTAAGCAGCCAGTCGTCGGGACGAGTGAACGTCTCCAACGCCTCCAAGCCGCCTCTGCTCAGGATCACCGTGATGTGGGCATCGCAGTAGGTCGGCTTGCTCCGTGTCTTGAAGGCTGCGTTGTTCGAGCAGCCGTCCACTGAGCAGAACTGATCGGTTGCCACCCGTTCACGACGTAGAGGCCGTGGCGGCTTCGGCGGTTTGAGTGGGGTTGGCTGGGGCCGCTGGTCGAGCGGGACAGAGCGCAGGCGGTCACGTTTGCGCGGGGTGCTCGTCGCCGGGTCCGGCGCGGGCTCGGGAAACAGTTGGGCAACCTCCCTGATGTCAGCGAGCGGCTTGCCGTCGAGGCAGCGCACGAAGTCGTCCTCGGTCATGACCTCGATGGCTTGGCCCTTGTCCTGCAACTCGAAGGCCCGACGTGCCTTGCCGGTCACGTTCGAGCCGGAGCGCAGGACGGCAGGGTTGATGTCCCCGACGACGAGGACGTTGGTCCGTTTGGTGGTGTTCTGCTCCGGTGTGGCTCCTACACGGGCGCACTCGTGCCGGGCGATGTCGCGGGTCATGGACATCAGAGCACCCGTGAACACGACGACCCGCCCGTAGAGGTAGCCGTCCGGGTCGGCGTTGGTGTTGACCTCAATCGGCGTGAAGTTCCGGACCCCGGTGCCGATGGCGACGCTGCCGGTGTAGATGCCGTTGCTCATGCGCCCTATGGACATGTGGTGGGTTGCGGCGAGGTCGGCGAGGTCGGTGACTCCCGCTGCCTCCGCCAGAGCTCTCACGACGCCCACTACTCCGTGCGCGTCGGCCAGCGGGTCATGGTGATCGCCCATGTCGAAGCCCAGCAACTCCGCAACGAAGGGTAGCCGGTAGGTGGGCAGGCTGAGCGCTCGGCGCGCCATGACCATAGTGCAGAGGAACTGCATTTCGGGCCACTCGATGTTGTCCACCGCGCAGGCGTAGCGGATGACGCCGATGTCGAAGCCCGCATTGTGAGCCACCACGACGTCGTCACCGATGTAGTCCACGATGGCGGGCAGGACGTTGTCCCATCGCGGGGCATCTCGAACCATCTCGGCGTCGATGCCATGCAGCACCGTGTTGAAGCCGTCGAAGTAGTCCACCTGCTCAGGCGGTCGAATCAGCCAGCGGCGCTCGTCTACCGGCTGGCCGTTGCGGACCCGGACGAGTCCGACGGCGCACGGCGAGCCCCGGTAGGAGTTGGCGGTCTCGAAGTCGATAGCGGTGAAGTCGAGCACGGTTACACCAAGGGCTGCTCGTGCAGGCGTCCCGCGAAATCCTCGGGGAAGTCCGGTACCGTGGCCGCGTTCATGTCCTCGGGCATGATCCACGGCGTCTTTCCGGTCTTGGGCTGCACGGTGCGCCGACGACGTTCCTCGTCGGCGCACAGCCACGCGCGCCACGCCCTGCCGATGAAGTTGGCGGTCGTGAAGGCGCGCTGGCTTGCTGTGTCCTCCTTCGGCGTGAAGTGCTCACGCACCGGAAGGGGTGGGAACGTCGGGTCCGTGAGGGCCTTGGATCGTGTCCGGCCCTTGTAGTCGGTGATGGCGTCGAGGATGCGGGTTTGGTGAGCTTCGACTTCTTCGAGCAGGGCCGCGACATCGGCTACGGCCAGCGGCTTGCCTTCGATGGGTAGGCCATCAAGCGTGGTGCCGTCAGTCGCCATCACGACGCAGCAGCGCGTCAGTGACCGCACCTTCTCGACGGCGTTTGGGTCGGCGTTGGCGTCGATTACCACGGCGTTCGTGTTCGTCACCTGTGTGCCGTCACCGTCCCGGTTGGTGACCCAGACCGCGATCTGATCAGCGTTCGACTGCCGGTCGATCACGGCTATGCCTCGCATCTGGTCCCCTTCATTCAGGCGCCGGCTCGATAACCGGAGGCTAACGAAGACGACCGACACATGAGGGCGGTTCAGTAGAATCGCGTCGAGGTCCGTGGACTGCCTTGGCTGTTTGGACCTCGGTCGAGGCAGATCGTCGCATCATGAGAGATGTGCGGCTCCTCATGTCTGCTGTGCTCGGATTGGCTGTGCTGCTTGCTCAACAGCTGCGAAACGTCCCGGAACCTGTCAACCTTTCTGAGACACGTTCTTGAGGTAACTACTGAGTCGGTATCTCCTTGTCTTCTGGCTTGTTGATCCACACCGTTCCTGGCAGTCGTGGCGGTTCGGGCGGCTTGCGGACGAACCGCTCGGGGTGG